>NZ_OY762269.1:2342500-2942500 GCF_963665245.1 uncultured Paludibaculum sp. | reverse complement strand
CGCCTTGCTGCCAGCCGGAATCTCGGCCGCCCTCCGGGCCGAAGAGCCGGCCGAACCAGCGGCCAACCCTTATGTGAATCTGAAGCATCCGGCGTTACTGATGCCGAAGGAAATTTCGGCCGAGAACCTGACGCCTTCGCAGAAGGCGGTCCGCGAGGCCGACAAGCACTTCCAGTACGGCAAGTTCTACATTCAGGAGGGCAAGTTCGATCAGGCGCGCAGCGAATTCGACCTGGCCCTGGAGACCCTGCTGGCGGTGCCGGAATCGGCGCCAGACCGCACGGTAGCGGAAAAGAAGTCAGAGGAACTCATTCGCCTCATTCACCGCTATGACATCGAGTCGCTGGGCAGTGGCGAATCGCCCGAGAGCCCGGTATTCGTCCAATCCACCCTCCCAGAACTTCTCGAACGCACCTTCCCCATCGACCCCCGCCTGAAGGACAAAACGCTCGCCCAGGTCTCCGCCGCTTCCTCCGAACTACCGCTTACAGTGAACGACGCCGTCCTTAGCTACATCAACTACTTCACCAGTGAGCGCGGCCGTCGCGTAATGATCTATGGCTGGAAGCATGCCGGCAAGTACAAGCCGATGATCTCCAGGATCCTCGATGAAGAAGGCGTACCGCAGGAATTGATCAGCCTGGCCCAGGCGGAGTCCGGCTTCGTGCCGCGCGCCGTCAGCCGCGTCGCCGCCGCCGGCATGTGGCAGTTCATGCGGAGCCGGGGCACGGAGTATGGCCTCAAATTCTCCGCCCTGCATGACGACCGCCTGGATCCGGAGCGCGCCACGCGGGCCGCGGCCAAGCACCTGCGCGATCTGTACACCCAATTGGGTGACTGGTATCTGGCGATGGCCGCCTACAACTGCGGGCCTTTCTGTGTCGAACGCGCCGTCCAGCGCACCGGATTCGCTGATTTCTGGGAACTGCGCGCCCGCAGCGTCCTGCCGCGCGAAACGATGAATTACGTGCCGGCCATCCTGGCTATGGCTATCATCACCAAGAATCCCGAGGCCTACGGCATTACGCCCGAGACACCCGACGCGGCGATGGAATACGATACCGTCCAGACCACCTGCAACACGAGTCTCGCCCTGATTGCCGATGCGGCCGATCTGCCCGTAGCCGAGATCCGCGACCTCAATCCCTCCCTGCTGCGCAACCTGGCGCCGGCGAACTACGACGTGCGCGTCCCGAAGTCGAAGGGCAGCGTGGTGCTGGCCGCACTCGAGTCCGTACCCGAAGACAAACGCGATTCCTGGAGACTGCACCGGGTGGCGGAAGGGGAGACCCTCACCGCAATCGCACGCCGCTATTCGACGGCAGCGGGCTCCATCGTCGCCGCCAACGCCAGACTCGATTCCTCCTTCTTTGACGCACCGGAAAGTGGCGAAATGCTGCTGATTCCGGCCTCCGCGCAGGTCCAGCCAGCGAAACACGTCACCTCCGCCAAGGGCCGCTCCACAGCCCGCCGCCACTATACATCGGTCGCGTCCCGGGTCCGTCCAGCCACGACAAAACGCGTCGCCGTGGTGTCCAAAACGCGCAAGCCCATTAGCCGCTAAGCCTTGTAGCGGAACACCTGATCAGGCTCTTCAAACACCCCCCCTGTTGCGAAAGCTAAAAAACAAGTTATCCTGATTATGATTCGGCCAAGCAGGAGGCTTGATCAAGCATGCCGCAAAGGGACCTCCATCTCTTCGATTCGTTCGACGACGATGAAACAGATTTCGACACCGCCTTCCACGACGACGCGGTAGGCGAAGTGCGCAGCAACATAGCTTTCGACGATAACGATTTAGAAGAGGACAAGCCTGAACCGAGGCGCGCGCCCGCGGCCGTAAGGCCCACCGTACCCGTGCCTCCCGCGCCGGTGGCACCGCAACCCGCGCGTCCGCCGGAGCCCGCCGCAGTGCCGTCTCCGGAGCCTGAGCCGCGCCGCAAACGGGTCGGCGGTGCACCAGCACCCGCCCGTCCGGTTCCGCCGGCACCACCCGCGCCGCCCACGGTGCCGCCCCCGCCGGCCAAGCCGGCCGCGGTTGCGACCAGCCGGGCCAAGACTGCCGCCACGGCATCCAGGGCCGAAGCCCAGGGCCCCGCGCGGAAAAAGGCGTCCTCGTCCAAAGCTCCCGTCCGCAAGGTTGGGAACGCGTCCGGAAAGCCGGCCGTGAAGACTACGGCGCAACCCGCCGTCCGAAAGGTGACTAAAAATACAGTGAAAACAGCAACAAAGAAAGCCGCAGCCAAGAAGGTTGCCGCACCCGCAAAGAAGGCCGTCGTCAAGAAGGCTGCCGCACCCGTGAAGAAGGCTGCTGCGCCCGCAAAGAAGGCCGTCGTCAAGAAGGCCGCCGCACCCGTGAAGAAGGCTGCTGCGCCCGCAAAGAAGGCCGCTGCCCCCAAGAAGGCCGCTGCCAAGAAGAAGTAGGTTCCCGATGCCGTCAAAGAACGGCACGAGCGAACCAGGACCGCCCATGTGGCGATCCGACCTAATCCAATTCAGCCAATGCTGATGTTCAATGGGGCGCCGCCAGATGGGGCGCCCTGATCTTCTGCCGCGGTTCCTAGCTCTCCTTCTTCACAACGGTCCTGCACCGCTCAAACAACTCCAGCAGCGCATCGGCTTGTTCTTCCGCCGTTCTGGCACCCTTACCCGTGAATCCCACCGCTTGCGATCCCCGGCCATAGCCGGTCGCGGTAGCGATGAATTTCATCAGTTCCAGGGCGATTTCGTCTCCTCCCTTGCCGGCCGGGGTCTCGGGCGTCTTGGACTTCTCTTCCATTTTGTCGTTCGTCTCCTGATAAAAATCGGCGGCCCGCTTCCGGGGCTGCTGCCGGACACACACTAAACGATTATCCTAGATTGCAGATGCCGGTGAACGCGACGCGGCTCGAGCGCCGCATGCGTGGCGGCGCCCAGGCTCAGCTATTGGCCTGCGACGACGGCCGCCACTATGTCACCAAATTCCTGGAAAACCCGCAGCATCGCCGCATTCTGGTGAACGAGTGGGTCGCGGCCGTGTTTTTGCGCCACCTCCAGATCGCGTCGCCCGAAATCCGGGTCGTGAATCTGCCGCCCAACCTGCTCGAAGCCGAATCCGAAATATGCCTCCATTCGGGTACCAGCCGCCGCGCAGTGTCAGCCGGCTGGCATTTTGGCTCGCAATTCCCAGGCAATCCGGTGACGGATGCGGTCTACGATTACCTGCCCGACGCCCTCCTTGCCAGCGTAGTCAATGTCCGGCACTTCCTCGGTGCGCTGGTCTTCGACAAATGGACCTCGAATTCCGACGCCCGGCAAGCCATCTTCTTCCGCCGCCGCATTCGCGATTGGCTCGACGAACCCTCCACTCCATCCCTACAGAAGGGGTTCATCGCCCAGATGATCGACCACGGCTACATCTTCGACGGCCCGCAATGGGAGTTCCAGGATTCGCCCATTCAAGGACTCTACTTCCGGCCGGTCGTCTACTCCTCCGTTCGCGGCCTGGATGACTTTCAGCCGTGGCTCGATCGGGCTCGCTTCTGCCCCGAGAGCCTCTGCGACGAGGTGCTGCGCGAGTTGCCGCAGGCCTGGCTCGACCAGGACGGCCCGCTGCTGGAGTCGCTGCTAGGCCGGCTGATGCAGCGCCGCAGCCGCATCGAGGACTACCTGCGCGCCACCGTGCGCGCCAAGAGCCACTATTTTCCGGCCTGGCGCTGACCCCCAATCCACGCGTCCGGCATCGCCTTTCCTTCGGTTACACTGGGGAGGTGATCCGCCCTAAACTTCTCCACAACGGTCAGATCCGTTCGTCTTCCGACCTCATTTTGAATCCCGGTCAGGTCGGATTGCTCTCTGGCTGGGGCATCTTCTCCACCATCAAGGTGGTGGACGGGGTCCTGTTTGAGTTCAATCGCCACTGGGCCCGCATGAGCCGCGACGCCGACCTCCTGCGGGTGCCTTTCCCGTGGTCCGCCGTCGAACTCGAAGAGATGCTGATTGGGCTCGTGGAGGCGAATCAGGATTTCAACTCCACCTTGCGAGTGGCAGTCGTCCGCAATACAGGCACGATGTGGTCGGGCCCAATCACCGACCCGGAGTTCGATCTCATCGCCTTCACAGCCGCGCGCAGCAACTGGGGCGGAGCCTGCAAACTCGGCATCGTGCCGAATGCCCGCCACGCCGCCTGTGTCTTCACCGGCACAAAGACCACGTCCTGGGCGATGAATCTCGTCTGGTATGAAGAGGCCCACCGCCGCGGCCTGGACGAAGTGATTCTGCTGAATGAACGTGGCGAGGTGTCCGAATGCACCTCCGCCAATGTCTTTGCCTGCTTCGGCGATACGGCGGTCACACCGCCCCTGTCCTCCGGTTGCCTACCCGGAATTACACGCCAACTCCTGGTCGAACGAGTCCAGGTGCCTGGGATTCAGGTGACTGAGTCTGTAATTTCGTTGGACGATTTGGAGCGCGCCGATGGTATATTCATAACGTCCAGTACTCGAGACCTACTGCCCGTGGCAGAGGTGGAAGGACTTTCGATTCAAACGGGCGATCGTGTTCGAAAGTCGCTCGCCGAGGCGCTGGAAAGGCACCAGGCCGCTTATGTGGCACTGGCAATCAGGCGCGCCGCGGTGGGCATTGGCGGCGTCAGCTAAGGTAGCTCATCGATAGCTACTACTGTAGGATGACGGATATGCTGCTTGTGACCCAACCGGAGGAGGGTTGCCTTGGGGAAGAGGAAGTTTGTTGACTGTCCGCAGTGCGGCTCATCCAACGTAAGGAGCGGTCGCGCCCAGGGATTTCGCCATCACTTCCTGGGCATGTTCGGACGGTATCCATTCCGTTGCCAGGACTGCCAGCATGCCTTTATGGCAAGCCCCGTGGGCATCACCAACGCCAAGTATGCCAAATGCCCGCGCTGTCTCCGGATGGACCTCTCCGCGTGGGATCCCAAATATTATCGACCCAGCTTCTGGATGGAGTTGAGGGTCTGGCTGGGTGCGCATCGCTGGCGCTGTGATCCCTGCCGCCACAATTTCGTGAGTTTCCGGCCGCGCAAACTGCGCTATGTCCGGCCTGGAGATCGACCTGCTTCAGAGCCCAACACGCCGACCGCCGACTATCACGAATTGCTTGGCGGTTGACAGTGCATCTTCCGCTTAAGCCCGTGATGTGGGCTTGGGCCTGGTGATGCAGAGTCAGGTTCGCGTGGACTTGGGAGAAGCAGAGCCCGCAAAACGGGGCCACAAATGAAAATGGTTCCAAGTGACCCTCGGATTCAGCTCGTCCCCCAACCTGCATGCCAGGCTTGGACCTGTCACTGCGGCAACTTGAGCGCCTTTCGTCTGGCTCCACGCCTGCGGGATTTGCCCGCCTGCGCTTCAAAGCCATTCGCCGCGCCGGCTGTAATTGCCGAAGCGAAGCCGGAATCTCGAAGCGGACTTTTACTCGCCCTCAAAGACTCTCCCGTTACCGGGTCACCTCGGAGGGGTCAAAAGCTCCTGCCCTACTTCTTCGATCCCCTGACATCGTCTCCATGAGCTCGGTCCATCCCAGTTTCCCTCCTCGGCCAGTCTCGAGAACCTCCGGGGAGATCACTAACCAGAACCCGTTGCTCACTTCCTCGACATCAGTCTTGATGGCTCCTCCGGTCCGTCGCTCCCCTTCAGGGCTCGCACCCTTCCAGATCAAAGCGCCCGATCCGGACTGCCACCTAAGAAACTTACCGTTGGCAATGCCCGATTTCCCTTCGCTCCCCACCGGCAGAATCGTTTAGTTTCAGTGCCGGCGGATCATCGTTTCAGGTCCGCTACATTCCCTTCGGCTCGCTGTTCCGTGAACCTCTTGGAACCAACCCCAATATGCACCCGATCCGTTTTCGAGTCAAAGGAATATTGCGATTTGGTGACCGGAATCCTCAACCTTTATTTTCTTTCCAATCAATAGGATACAGCTTCCTCTCTGTGAAAAGGCTGTGTATAAAACGTGCGCCGCCCATTCTGTTCTTTCCGCGCGTCCAGCTGCCCGCCTCCGCTATGATGGCTATGGTTCACCCATGGCTCGCGCCCTCATGCTCATCGGAGGATTGTTGTTTGCCGCCGGACTCATCGTCTATCTGGCCGGCAAATTACACATTCCAATAGGCCGGCTGCCAGGCGACATCACCATCCGGGGGAAGCACACCACGTTCTACTTCCCCCTGATGACCTGTCTGCTGCTCAGTCTGGTCTACTCACTCCTGGTCTGGCTGCTGCGGCGCAAATAGCCGGACGCGCATGGGGCGCTGCCTAGATCTTCTCGACCGCTTTCACTACATGGACAGCGCCGTGCGCAGTGGCCTTGGCGCATCGCTCTCCACCCTGGGCCACCACCTTGCCCGTCCGGGCGACGCCCTTCACGGCCGCCTCCGGATACTGCACCAGTACATCAGCCCGTGCACTACCACCAGCAATCATCAGCGCGGCCGTGGCTGCCACTGCCATCAACACGCTCTTGTAGGGATTTCTTCTGTCCGTCATGGCTTCGCTCCTTGGCTTTGGGCTGTCTCCAGGACTGCCCACTTCAATGAACGCAGCCCGGGCCAGGGCGGTGACTCCCGTCCACTCGGTATCTTTGGTCTTGGTGTTTCTAGGCGGACGGCAAAGGCATCTCCGCCGGCAGCGGCAGTTCTACCCGGATCACGGTGCCCTGCCCTGGAGCGGAAGCGACGTGAAAAGCACCGTTCAGGTGGTCGACTCGTTCCTTCATGCCCAGCAGGCCCACACCCTTGGTCGTCCGGGAATCGAACCCGTGGCCGTTGTCCCGCACCTCGACGAAGACCTCGCCCGGCTTCGACCGCACGGTCACGGACGCCTCCGTGGCTCCCGAATGGCGCGTCACGTTGCGCAGAGCCTCCTGCACGATCCGGTAGACCGCCGTGCGGTGGCTGTCCGGCAGTTCCAGATCGTCGTCGTCGGCCAAGACCTGTACACGTACGTTGGACGTCCGCGTGGTCTCCCTGGCCTGCCAGTGGAGCGCCGGCATCAGCCCGAGATCGTCCAGCATCGACGGCCGCAGCAACAGCATGATGTTGCGAATGTTGGAGATCGTGGTCTCCGCCAGGTTCTTGACCGAATCCAGGGCCGAGTGCAGCGGCGCAATCTGGACGGGCGCGTAGTGCTGCGCCTCGCCGAGATCCACCAGTAGCGCGGAAAGCGACTGGCCCACCTCATCGTGAAGCTCGCGCGCCAGGCTTCGGCGCTCGTCTTCCTGCACATCCACCAGCCGGGCGGAAAGGCGCCCCAGGGCGGCCTTACCCTCCTGCGCCTCCTGGTAGCGCAGGGCGGCCAACCGTTCCAGGCGCATCAGGTAGAACACAGTGGAGAATGAAAGGATGGCACCCAGCAGTGTCGTCAACAGAATGGTGACCGACATTCGCCGGCGGAGCATCAGAATCAGCTGCGACGCCGTCCCATCCGCCGTTCGCAGGTCGACTTCCATGTTCCGGCGCAGTTCGTCCAGAGGACGCATGAACTCTTCCCTGCCCGGCACCAGCTTTTCGGCGAAGACGTTGTAGTTGTTCAACCGCCACATCGGGCTGGCTCTGTCGAAGGCACCGGAGGCAAGCCCCCAATAGGCTGAGTATTGTCGTTGAAAGATGTCCAGTTGCCTGGCCTCTTTGGGGTTGGCAAGGCTCCGCAGATGATCCAGGGCCTGAAGGGTTTCGGCGTGTGCGGTGCGGGCGGATGCGACACCCCGGGCCCGGTCGCGCTTGTCGGGGTCAAGGACGGCGTCTCTCACGCGAGAAGCGGTCAGGGCCGCGCTACCGCGCAACAGGTTCAGCGCGTCGCTCTTGGCCAGGAACTCGTTCGTGCCGCCATCGTCGATCTCATCGACCTCTTTCAGCACTCGCACTGAATAGATGCCGACCAACACCATGAGCGCGAGCAACCCGCCGAAGCCCATTCCCAGCAACCATCGAATGCGCCTCAGAGTTGCGCCACGGTCGTCCACCTGCGTCATAAGTTCAGAGTAGCGGCTGGTCCCGCCGGGCGCGGTGCTCCCTATGGAACGCTGCCCAGCTTGGCGAGAGGCCAGTAGGCAAAAACGGCCTTCCCATAGATGGCGTCCCGCGGCACAGGACCCCAGCTCCGGCTGTCGTTGGACGAACTGCGGTGGTCGCCCAGCACGTAGTAGTGCCCGTCCGGCACGCGCATCGCTGCGACCGACTGCCGGTCCCGATACTCTTCCGGAACGTACGGTTCGTCCAGGGCCTTCTGGTTCACAAACACGGTGCCCGACCGCACTTCCACCAGGTCGCCCGGCAATCCGATCACTCGTTTGATGTAGGACTTCGACGGGTCGCCCGGGAACCAGAACACCACCGTGTCGCCTCTGGAAACGTCGCCAAAGCCTAGGCGGTAGACGAACTTGTTAATGAAGACTCGTTCCTGGTCCTGCAGCGCAGGCATCATGCTGGTCCCTTCCACCTTTACGGGTTGGTAGAGGAAGAGGATCACAACAAGGGCGATCAGGACCGACAACGTCAGGTCCCTGAGCCAGAATCCCGCTTGTTTCCACATCATCCGTCAGCCCCCGGTCCTGGGATGAACTGATTGAAACATGGCAGGTAAGGTGTTAGCAAGACTCGAATGTACTGGGCCGAATCCATATCAGGTGGTCCCGCCGGGCGGAAACGACTCAATTCATTCGACGCACCAGCGACCTCGAAGTTACGCATCAACGTGGAGGTGTGCCTGCGGCTCACCGGGCGGCTCCGCCGGAGTAGCCCAACAGCCGTCCTAAGGTCGGCATCGGTAGAGCCCCGGCGGCCAGGGCCTTCCGGTGAAACTCACCAGCCACGAACTTCGCTCCGTCCGTCTTTTCGGCTGCGGCCCGCAACTGCTTCCAGGCGCGGTAACCGGCAAAGTAGGTGGGCAACTGGCAGGAACTCAGCTTGGCCCGCTGTAGTTTGGCGGTCGCTTCTTCCTTTTCCTGGAAGGTCTTCTCGAGCATCAACCGCATCGCTTCGTCGTCGGTCATCCCCATCGTCTGCATCTTGATGTCGAGAATCGTATTGGCGATGGCGCGAAGCTGCTGTTTACACCAAGTCAGGGCCATCTCGGGGTTCTTGTCCATGTACCCTTCATTGATCATGACGTCGGTGGCGTAGACCGCCCAACCTTCAACGTAGGGCCCGCTGCCGAACACCGCGCGCAGCACCCGCCGCGATTTCGGCTGCACCGCGTTGGCATATTCCAACTGCACGTAGTGGCCCGGAATCGCTTCATGAATTGTAAGAACTCTTAGCCCGTAGTCGTTGTATTCACGGAGCTTGGACTCTACGCGATCCTTCGGCCAGCTCTTTGGAATCGGAGTCAGCCAATAGAACGCTCCGAGTTCCGGCTGCAGCGCCGGAGCCGGGTTGAAACCACCCACCCCGTAGATGCCGCGCATGAACTCCGGTGTCTCGATCAGCTTCAGGTTGTCCTGACCCGGCATCTTGACGATCTTGTCCTCATGGGACTTCATGAAGGCGCGGGTCTCGGCCAGAGTCTTCTCAGCTTCCTGGAAATAGCCATCAGCCTTGACGTGCTTCTGCGCAATCTTCTCCAAAGTTTCCCCAACAATCAGGTTGAGGTCCACCGGATCCTTGTGCGTCGGGTAGTACTTCACGTGGATCGGGAGGGACAGCATGAACATCTTCTTGCGAACCGCCAGCAACTCGTTCTCGGCGTCTACCAGCAATTGCTCCGGCGTGGCATCGCTGCCGATGACCAGTTTGAACTTCGCGTCGTAGTTGGCCTTACCCAGTCGCCAACCGTCGGGACCGGCATCCTTTAATGTCTTCAAGTACTCATTGAAAGAATGCATGGAATCAATTGCATTCTTAGCTACTTGGTTGTATTCAGCCTTCTTGTCCGCCGGCACTTTTGCCGGGAAGACCTTTTCGACCAGAGCCAGATTGCCTTCGCTCTCCTCAATGGCGACGCGCGTCCAAACCGCATTCGAATCGACCAGATTCTTGCGAGCCTCCGCAAGAAATCCGGGCACGGCCTTCAAGCGGTCGATGATGTGCTGATAGCGCTGGGCCTCCGGAGCATACTCCACACTGTACGGGGTGAATAGCGCGTTCCCGATCAACTCCACATAGACGGTCGGGTTGTGGGCGAATGACTGAACGGTGTCCAGGTCGAGCAGGGAGAGATCCACCTGATTCTGCATCAGCTCCAGGTCTGCCTTGGCCTCCGGATCCAACGCGGACTGGTCCATGGATTCCAAGCGGTTCTTCCACTCGTGGAAGTACTTGCGC
The DNA here is from genome assembly GCF_963665245.1 of uncultured Paludibaculum sp. Classification (NCBI taxonomy): domain Bacteria; kingdom Pseudomonadati; phylum Acidobacteriota; class Terriglobia; order Bryobacterales; family Bryobacteraceae; genus Paludibaculum; species uncultured Paludibaculum sp. The sequence goes on along the minus strand of NZ_OY762269.1, from coordinate 2,932,227 downwards.
TGCCGCTCCAGGCCTTGGGCCGAGAGGTCATCCAAGGCGGAATCCAGCACTGTCCCATCGTGCTGGTGATATCCAACAGATGTCGCCGCCACGGGCGAGAAGGCTAGAGTCGAATATACAAAATCGCCAGTAAGCTTCTCAAAATTAGACACTTCTGTCTTTTGCTTTGGGCCTCCGCAACCACTGAGCATGAGCAGGGCGCAGGCGCCGGCAGTCCAGTACATCCGCATACCGACAAGTCTACCAGCGGGGCGGCGCTTCGAATTCGGCTAGTCTGAAAAAGATGTTATTGCCCCTCCTGCTCGCCCTCCAACTGGCTGCCGTTCCGCCCATGCCGCCGCAATCGCAAGCCGAAACCGCCACCATGAAGGCCGCGCAATCCCTCGTCGAAAGCACAGCCGCCGCCCCCAAAGACCTGCGTACGCACGCGGAATCAACGAGTTACCAGGAAACCGGCAGCTACGACGAAGCCGTAGCCTTTTACCGCAAACTGGAAAGACTCTCCCCGATGGCCAAACTGGTCCCCCTGGGCCTGACCGGGGAAGGACGCCAGTTATACGCCCTAATCGTTTCCAAAGAAAAGGCTTTTACGCCCGAGACGGCCCGTCGAACGGGCAAGCCGGTGGTCCTGCTGCAAAATGGGATCCACGCCGGAGAGAACGGCGGCAAGGACGCCGCCATGATGCTGTTGCGCGACGTCCTGGTCACCAAACGGCACGCCGCGTGGCTCGACCACTCCATTCTAATCGCCATCGTAGTGTTCAACGCCGATGGTCACGAACACGTCACCGGCTACAACCGGATCAACGAGAACGGCCCAGTCAAAATGGGTTTCCGGGTTAACGCGAGCCGCCTCAACCTGAACCGGGACTATCTTAAGGCCGACACACCCGAGATGAGGGCTTGGCTTAAGCTCTATACCGCATGGCTACCCGACTTCCTTGTCGACAATCACGTCACCGACGGCAGCGACAACCAGTATGACGTGACCATCGCGACCCACACCGAACAGGACATCGCGCCGGAGGTGGGCGAATGGGTAGCGAAGAAGTATCTAACCAGGCTGATCCCCGACATGGAGAAACTGGGCCACGTGGTGGGCTGGTACATCCAGGGCCGGGGCCGGGATGGCGATTCGCTGGCAGTGATGACCGCTTCCCCTCGGTATTCCACTGGCTACGCGGCGGCTCAGAACCGGGCAGCGCTCCTGGTGGAGACACACTCCCTGAAGTCATTCAAAACGCGTGTCTGGTCGCACTACGACATCATGGCCGTGACTCTGGACACCATCTGCGCCGAAGCAAAAGCGCTGCGCGCGGCGTCGCTGGCCGCGGACCAGCGATATGAGGCGCTCAAGGCTGGCGATAAGGTGTTCCTGGAAGGCAACCCCGGCGTCGACTCGGAGCCGTATGTCCAGCGCCTGCTTGAAGTTGAGCGACCGATGAGCGCGGTCTCCGGAGGCCCTGTGGCCCGCTACACGGCGAAGCCGCTGGATCAACCGGTGCGGCTTGTCAGAACCTTGACCGAGAAGGTGGCGCCGGCGGCCCCGGCTGGATACATCATCCCCCGACAATGGTCTTCCGTCATAGAACTTATTCGTTTACATGGAATTAGAACACAAATAATCAACAAACAGTTCACTTACAAACTTGAGACCGTCAAGATCGAGAACGCGCGCTGGGCACCGATGCCGTTCGAGGGGCGATTCCAGGTGCAGTCGTTCACCACTCGCAGTACCAACCAGCCCGTTGAGATTCCGGCGGGCAGCGTGTTCGTACCCATCGGACAACGCGCCGCCAAGGTGGCCATGCATATCCTGGAACCGGAGGCGCCCGATTCCGCCGTCCGATGGGGCTTCTTCCAGTCGGTGTTCGAGCAGAAGGAGTACTTTAGCGACTATGTTTTCGAGCCCTACGCAGCGGAGATGCTCAAGCACGACCCTGCCCTGAAGGCTGAGTTCGACAAGAAGGTCCAGACCGACTCGACGTTCGCCAAGAACCCGCGGGCGCGGCTCCTGTGGCTCTTCCAGCGCTCACCGTACTTCGAACCAGACAAAGACACTTATCCGGTGATCGCCGTCACACCGGCCGAACTGCCTGCTCTCGGCCTGCGCTAGTTGGCGCGAAACCAGGCGACCACTCGCTTCTCAAATTCCGCCGGTGCCCGGCTGCTCGCCTCCACGTGATCGCCACCGGGCACCACCCACACCTGGATGCGCGCGGGGTTAGCCGCCGCCAGTACGCGCGTGTGCTCGATGGGGATGTTTTGGTCGGCCGTCCCGTGAATCAGAAGAATTGGAACTGCAGATTTACCTACTTGTTTTAATGGAGATGCATCACTGAACTTCAATTGATACTTTAGTCGAGCATAGAGAAAGGCCGCCTCAACAAATACCGGCGAGAGGAAGCCGATCTGCTGGCCGACGCGGTAGTTGGCGATCATGCGGAACGACGCGAATGGGGACTCGGCCACTACCGCCCGGAAGCGCGTTCCAGGACCGGAGGCCTGCAGTAGGATACCTGCACCCATGGATTCACCTAGACCGTAGATGTGTCTCTGCAGATTGGACTTCAGAATCCAGTTCACCCAGCGGTTGACGTCGTCCACCTCCTTCAATCCGAAGGTGAATTGGGTGCCTCCGCTGACACCGTGCCCGCGGCTGTCCGGAGCCAGGACTCCGTAGCCATTGCGCTGGAGAATGGGCACAATGCCGCTCATTCCGCGGCGGGAGTCGCCGACGCCGTGGAGGGCAAGGACGACCGGGCCGTCCGGCTCCTTAGGCGGAAACCAGGATCCGCGCAACGGGATACCGTCGAAGGCGGTGATCTCTACGGGATAGCCAAAGTTGGGAGGTGGATCATTGCGCCAAGTCTGCGGTAGACGTAAGGCATTCTCGCAGAGCAGTCCACCACCTATCCCGATCGCCAACAAGCTGGTCACCAGGATTTCAATGAGCAGGATGCGGATGCGCCGCTTCATTCCGACTTCGGCCCCTGCACCACCTCCAGGAAGGCGTTGGCGGCGTGACTGAGCGCTCGTCTTGCCGGATAAACCAAGCGAATCTTACGGTCTACGCGTAATTCTTCAACCTCTACTTCAGCAAGCAAACCCTGTTCCAGCTCCTGCTCCACGCACATCTTGGGCAGGAACGCGACACCTTCGTTCTTCTGCACCATCTTGCGGATGGTCTCGACGGTGGGCATTTCCACGTCCATGTTCAGTTGGACCTTGGCGCGCTGGAATGATTTGATGACCACTTCGCGGTAGGGGCTGAGCACGTTATGGGCGATGAAGGTCTCCATCCCCAGCTCTTTGATGGAGATTGATTTCTTCCCCGCGAACCGGTGATGGGGCGAGAGCACGAAGGAGAGGTGGTCGATGTAGATGATGCGTGTCTCCAGGCGGTCGTCTTCCGGGTCATAACTGATGACGCCCAACTCGAGGTCGCCGTCGATCAGCTGCGCCGGAATTTTACTGGAGAGCGTGCGGCGCACCTGCACTTTCACCTTCGGGTATAGCCTGCGATAGCTTTCTATATGTTTTAGCAAATAAAGGCAGGTAGACTCGTTGGCTCCGATCGAGAGACGGCCGGCGGCCATGTCCCGGAGTTCGGCCAAGGCGTTGTCCATCTCGCGTTCAAGGTTCTCGAAGCGGCGGCAGTATTCGAGGACGATCTTGCCCGCGTCGGTCAACACCAACTCGCGGCCGGTCCGATCGAGCAATTTCTCGGAGAGTTCGGCCTCCAGGCGCTGCACGGCCAGGGAGATCGCGGGTTGGGTTCGTAGCAGTTTCTCGCCGGCTCGCGAGAAACTCTTTTCGGTTGCTACAGTTAGGAACACTTTCAGAGGATACAGTTCCATAGATCCAGCCAAGGGGCGCATGGGGCGCCCATTTATAGGACTTATTATATTCGTCGCGGTTATTCGAGGCAAGCATATTATAAATTTGTCAAATTGGACACCGAACCTCACAATGGAGATAGTTGGCCTCGTCTCTGCCAGTGTCACCCACACGTTAGGCTCGCGGGGCCAAACACTAAGGAGCGCGAACGCAGAATGGTAGATACGCAGAACAGAGAGCGCGTTTACATCTTCGACACGACTCTCCGGGATGGTGAACAGTCGCCCGGGTGCTCGATGACGGTTCCAGAGAAGCTTCGAATGGCCCACAAGCTGGCAGAGCTTGGCGTGGACATCCTTGAGGCAGGGTTCCCGATTGCTTCGGAAGGCGACTTCCAGGCGGTCCGGCACGTGGCTTCCGAACTCCCTTGGGTTCAGGTGGCCGCCCTCAGCCGGGCCTGCAAGCTCGATGTGGAGCGGGCAGCCAGCGCGCTGGAGCCGGCCAAGCGTTCACGAATTCATACTTTTATCGCCACAAGCGATATCCACCTGAAATACAAGCTCAAGAAGACTCAGCAGCAGGTCCTGGACGAGGCCTGCGCGGCGGTCGAACTGGCGCGCCAGTATGTCGAGGATGTAGAGTTCTCGGCGGAAGACGCAACGCGCACCGATCCTGACTTCCTGGAGAAGGTTACGCTCGCCGTGGTGGCGGCCGGGGCACGCACGGTGAATCTGCCGGACACCACGGGCTATTCCGTGCCGGATGAGCACGCCGAATTGATCGGCCGGATGGTGAAGGCCGTGGGCGACTCGGCGATCATCAGCGTCCACTGCCACGACGACCTCGGCCTGGCAATGGCCAACTCGCTGGCAGCGGTTTGCGCCGGTGCTCGACAGGTGGAGTGCACCATCAACGGGATTGGCGAGCGGGCCGGCAACGCTTCGCTGGAAGAGATCGTGATGGCGATCAAGGTCCGCCAGGACCGTCTGAAGTTCTACACGGGTATTGTGACGGAGCAGATTTTCCCGGCCAGCCAGATGCTGACCGAGATCATCTCGTTTGGGCCCCAGCCGAACAAGGCGCTGGTGGGCGCCAACGCGTTCGCCCATGAAGCGGGCATCCATCAGGACGGATACCTCAAGGAAAAGTCGACCTATGAGGTGATCGATCCTCAGTCGGTGGGCATCCCAGAGGGACGGCTCGTGCTGGGCAAGCACTCGGGGCGCCATGCCCTGCGTTCGAAGTGCGAGCACCTGGGCTATCACCTGGGTAAGGACGAACTCGATGCGGTCTACCACGGCTTCATCGAGATTGCCGATCGGAAAAAGGGTGTAACGGACAAAGAGATCCTGGCCCTGATCCACACGCTCCGAGCCGGCGAAGGCGTCCACACCGAGTCGGCTGCCGCCGACTGATTGACAGTTATACGGTTAGGCAATCAAGCAACATGAACCTGAACATCCTAGTTCTGCCCGGAGACGGCATCGGCACGGAGGTCACGCGCGAAGCTGTGCGCGTGCTGGGCCGGGTGGCCGAGAAGTACAGCCACACGCTGCAACTCACCGACGGTCTGTTGGGCGGCATCGCCATCCACAAGACCGGCACGCCCTTCCCCGATGAAACGGCGAAACTGGCGGCAGACGCCGACGCCACCCTGCTGGGCGCTGTGGGCCTACCCGAGTTCGACAACGCGCCTCCGGCCCAACGGCCGGAGCGCGGGTTGCTGGGTATCCGCAAGGTGCTGGGCGTCTATGCCAATCTGCGGCCCGTGCGGACCTACAAAGCCCTGATCGACTCATCCCCCCTCAAGAATGAGCGGATTGAGGGCACCGATATGATCATCGTCCGTGAACTGACGGGCGGGATCTACTATGGGACGCCGCGCGGCGTGGAGGGTAGCGGCGATACCGAGCGCGGAACCAATACGATGACGTATACGCGCGCCGAAATCGCCCGGATCGGCCGCATGGCATTCCACCTGGCCCGGAAGCGGCGGAAGAAGGTTTCGTCTGTCGATAAGTCCAATGTTCTTGAGACTTCGCAGCTCTGGCGCAAAGTGATGGTTGAAGTCTCAGCGGAGTTCCCGGACGTTGAGCTCGAACACGTGCTGGTGGACAACTGCGCCATGCAATTGGTGTTGAATCCGACCCGCTTCGACGTGGTGGTGACCGAGAATATGTTCGGCGACATCCTATCTGATGAAGGCGCCGTGCTGGCGGGATCGATCGGCATGCTGCCTTCGGCCTCCATCGGTGAGCAGAAGGCGTCGGGCGCCTGGGTGGGGCTATACGAACCCGTACACGGGTCGGCTCCGGACATTGCTGGACAGAACAAAGCCAACCCGCTGGGCGCCATCGGCAGTGTGGCGGCCATGCTCGAGTACTCCTTCGGCCTGATGGAAGAAGCCGCGGCCGTGAACAATGCAATCGAGAGCGTCTTGAACTCCGGGCAGGTGACAGCCGATTTGAAGCCGAAGAGCACTCCGCTGACGACGGAGCAGGTCGGCGCGGCCATCTGCGCAGCGATTTAGGGAAGAGATCAGTCCATGCCCCGTACAATCATCCAAAAACTGTGGGATTCCCATGTCGTCAGCGAACCCGCCGGCGCACCGGCCTTGCTGTACATCGACTTGCACCTAGTCCATGAAGTGACCTCACCTCAGGCGTTCCAGGGTCTGCGCGACCGCGGGCTGAAGGTGCGCTGTCCGGACAAAACGTTTGGCACGTGCGACCATTCGACGCCGACGGCGCCGCGGGACCTGCCCATCATCGATCCCATCGCCAAGGCACAGGTGGAGCAGTTCGAGAAGAACTGCCGGGAGTTCGGGATCCCGCACTTCGGCTACCTCAGCAACCGGCAGGGGATCGTCCACGTGATCGGACCCGAGTATGGCCTGACGCAGCCGGGCATGACCGTGGTCTGTGGCGACTCGCACACGGCGACACACGGTGCGTTTGGCGCGCTGGCGTTCGGCATCGGCACCTCGCAGGTGGAACATGTGCTGGCGACACAGACGTTGCTGCAGCGGAAATCAAAGAGCTTTGCCGTACACGTGAACGGGACTCTGAAGCCGGGCGTGGCGGCCAAGGACATCATTCTGGCCCTAATCGCCAAGATTGGCGTGGGCGGCGGCACCGAATGCGTACTCGAGTACACGGGCTCGACGATTCGGGCGCTGACGATGGAAGAGCGGATGACGGTCTGCAACATGTCGATTGAGGGCGGCGCCCGGGCCGGCCTGATCGCTCCGGACGACGTCACCTATCAGTTCCTGAACGGGCGGCCGTTTGCCCCGCAGGGTGCGGCCTGGGATGCCGCGGTGTCCCAATGGCGGCAACTGCCGACCGACGAGGGTGCGACGTACGACCACGAGGTGAGTATCGACGCGGATGCGCTGGAGCCGATGATCACGTTCGGAACGAACCCGGGCATGGGCATCTCGATCAACGGCGCGGTTCCGGATCCGGCCTCGATCGGCGACTCGGTGGAGCGAGAGACCTTGAAGAAGGCTCTCCTCTATATGGGTCTGGAGCCGGGCAAGCCGCTCGCTGGGCGTCCGGTGGACGTGGTGTTCATCGGGTCATGTACGAATTCCCGGATGAGCGACCTGCGGGCAGCGGCCGGTGTATTGAAGGGCCGCAAGGTGAGCCCGAAGGTCAGGGTGATGGTGGTGCCGGGTTCGCAGCAGATCAAGCGCGAGGCGGAGGCCGAGGGTCTGGACAAGGTGTTCCGCGACGCCGGAGCGGAGTGGCGCGAGGCGGGTTGCTCGATGTGTATCGCCATGAATGGAGACCAACTGACGCCTGGGCAGTACTCGGTGTCGACCTCGAACCGCAACTTCGAGGGGCGGCAGGGGAAGGGCGGGCGAACCTTCCTGGCCAGCCCGTTGACGGCAGCCGCGTCGGCGATCAGCGGCACGGTGACGGATCCGCGGACGCTACTGGGCTAAGGAGAACGGGACATGGAAAAGTTCACGGCATTTGAATCCTGGGTGGCGGTGCTGCCCACCGATAACATCGATACCGACCAGATCATTCCGGCCCGGTTCCTGAAGACCATTTCGAAGGCGGGGTTGGGTGACCAGTTGTTCTTCGACTGGCGCTACAACGCCGATGGATCGCCGAAGGCGGACTTCCCGTTGAACCAGGAGCCGGCGAAGTCGGCCCAGGTGTTGCTGGCGGGGGACAACTTCGGCTGCGGATCATCGCGCGAGCATGCCCCCTGGGCGCTGACGCAGTTCGGCTTTCGCGCAGTGATCTCGACCTCGTTCGCCGACATCTTCAAGGGCAATTCGCTGAAGAACTCACTGCTACCGATCGCGGTCAGCCGGGAGGTGCATGCTAAGCTGTTCAGCGCGCTGCAGGCGGACCCGAAGGCGAAAGTGAGCGTAGACCTGGAGAGCCAGACCCTGACGTTGCCGGACGGGTCGACGTGCACGTTCCCAGTGGACGCGTTTTCGAAGACGTGCCTGCTGGAAGGCGTGGACGAACTGGGTTTCCTGCTGAAGCACGACGCGGAGATCGCGGTGTACGAGCAGGCGCATGCGGGTGGGCTGAACACGCTGGCTGTGGCACTGTAAGGGTTCAGTTTTCGGATTTTCCATCCTCCGCGCCGGCGCAATCCGTTCGAACTACCTCGGGGCGTGCGCCGGTTCGCGGACGGCGATCTGATAAGACAGCCAAGGCGGCAGCGCGCTATCCTCTCTTCAATGGACTCGCGGCTGACGGATACCCGACTCGACGCAAGCAGGCTGGAGAGCCTTCTCGAATCCGCCAAACTGTTGAGCTCGTCGCTGAAGTTGGAAGACCAACTGCGGCACCTGCTGCGCACGGTGATGGGCCGCCTGCTGATCATGCGGGCGGTGGTAGCGCTGAAAGACGGCGACGAGCTAAAGGTGGCGCTGGCTCGCGGTGTGCCTGGACTGAAGGTGGGGGCGGACTTCGACGCTACCCATGCTTGTGATCTGGGGCTGGCTTCGATTCACGCAATTGGTGATCAGGGTGAGCCGCTGGGTGTTCTGGCTTTAGGCACGCCTGCGCGCGGCGAACTGGAGCCCGGGGAAGTGGACTTCCTGGATGCGCTGCTGTCGCTGGCCGCGGCATCCATCGCCAACGCCAAAGCGCACGACGATGTCGTCAAGAGCAACCGGGCGCTGGACCAGAAGATTCAGGAACTGCGGGCATTGCTCGATCTGGTGCGCGGACTGGCGGCGACCATCGACGCGGACGAAGTGGCCCAGATGCTGATGCTGACGCTGAGCGGGCGGTGGGCGGTGCGCAAACACGGGATGCTCACGTGGAAGGCGAACCAGCCGCCGATTGTGCGCGCCAAGGGTATCGAAGCATCGGAACTGGAAGCCTGGCGCGGCCTGTTGGATGAATCGGGGAACACGCAGGAGGTGGGTGAGTTCCTGCTGTTCCCGCTGCGCTCCGGCGATACGATTTGCGGCCTGGTAGCCCTGGGCCCGAGGCCGGCAAAACTGGCCTACACAGCCTCGGACCTGGATTTCTGCACGGGTCTCATCGCGCAGGCGTCGGTGGCGCTGGACAATGCGTGGCACTTCCGCGACACGCTGTATCGGCAGCAACTGGAGAAGGAGTTGACGCTGGCGGCGTCGATTCAGCAGGATCTGTTCCCCAAGCAACTGCCGGCACTGCGACAGTCGGACATCTGGGCGCGCAACCGGCAGGCGCGGCAGGTAGGCGGCGACTACTACGATGTGCTGCCGATTGGGCCGTGTGGGCCGGATACACCTCATCTGCTCTGCGTGGCCGATATTTCCGGCAAGGGCATTTCGGCCTCGCTGCTGATGGCCAACATCCAGGCGACATTGCGGGCTCTGCTGTCGGCGCATCCGGCTCTGATCGACCTGGCGGCCCGTACAAACGACCTGCTGTTCGCCTCGACGCCGGGCAACAAGTACAGCACGGCGATCTTCGTACGGTACGACCCGGTGAGCGGGCAGTGCGAGTATGTGAACGGCGGCCACTCCGACGGGATTCTGCTGCGCGCCAACGGAGCGGTGGAGATGTTGACCACCACGGGCCTGCCCATCGGTTTGTTTCCGAAGCGGGAATATGAGGCGGTGCAGTTCGACATTCATCCAGGCGACGTGCTGATGATCTATTCCGACGGTGTGACGGACGCGTGCACGGTGGACGATTTCGAGTTTGGCGTGGACCGGGCGGTGGAGTGCGTGAAGCGGACATCGCATCTGCCGGCGCAGGAGATTCTCGATCACGTATTCCAGTCGATTGACGAGTTTGCGGACGGAGCTCCGCAGTTCGACGATATTACGGTGATGGTGTTGAAGAGGACCGACTGAACTCGATGCTGTTTGCCGACGCTCTGCTGAAGCCGTTTGTGGAGCCCGGGAGCTCCGCGGCCCGGCGCGGCTGGACTTTGTTTCTTTTGCTGGCGGCGCCGCTGGCACTGGCAGCCGGGTTCTGGATTCAGCAGAACGCGAAACGCGGCGACGCTCTCAGCATTACGGTGGACCGGACGAAGGCGCTGGAGGTCACTCGCGCCATTGCGCGCGACAGCGGCATCGACGTGCGGGGCTGGAAGGAGTATGTCAATTTCAGCAAGCGTCCTTACGCGGAGGTCTATTTCCGGAATCTGAATCTGCCTGCGCGGTCACGAACGAGGATGTTCGCGCCGGTCGTGTCGATCTCCACTCTGCTGATGCGGCCCGATGAAAAGGGTTGGGTGCAGGCAGACATGGGTCCGAATGGGTTTGTGACGGGCTTCCGAATCGCCGGGGCGGTGCTGCCAACCGACCAGGGCGAGGTGACGTCGGCTGAGGCACGGGTGGTGGCCCAGGAGGCGCTGAAGGATTGGCTGGGCGACATGGCGCTGGCGCGGTTCGGCGAACCGGAGGAGTCGACGGCGGAGGGCGCGGGGGCGGGCAGCGCGCGGAGATTTACCTGGCGCATCCAACCAAAGCGCACGCCGGAAGTCGAGTTGATGTTCACGTTCGACGTGGTGGGCAAGCGCATCAGCCGGAGAGACGTGCGGCCCAACTTCGCCGATTCGTTCATAGACAGGGAGATCACTCCAGGGGCGGCCACGGAGCAACTGGGCGGCACGCTGCGGATTGTGCTTCTGGTATGTCTGGCGCTCTACGCCGGCTACCGTTATACGCGCCGCACGATGGAGAAAGAGGCGCCCCACCTGCGAATGCTGCTGCTGGCGAGTGCGCTGCTGGCGTTCGGCGTGGTGATTCTGATTGTGGACCCGTTCTTCAGCGTGCCGGAGTTGCGGCCGGATCAACTGCGGGGTCCCACCTATTTCGTACAACTGCTGGCGATTGCGTTGAGTTTCGGCTTGCAGGGGCTGCTGCTGGGCATCGCCTATGGGGCCGGCGAGGGCGAGGTGCGGGAGTCATGGCCGGGCAAGCTGACGTCGCTGGATACACTGCTGTGCGGCAAGGTCTTCTCGGCGAACGTTGGGGCCTCGTTCGTATTCGGTTCAGCAGCAGCGATGTGGCTGTTTCTGTTGCTGGAGGGCGGATTTGCACTGTTCGGCAACCGGGCTCCGAGGACGCCGTACGAAACGATCGTGTTTACATTCGGCCGCATCCCGCTGCTGATCCTGCTGGTGAATCTGCCGCTGGTGGCGTTGTTCAATTCGGTGGCCAACCTGCTGGTGCCGCTGACGTTTCTGAGGCGGCACGTGCATTCCCGTCGATTGCAGTATCTGCTGCTGGCGGTGATCGCGATGCTGCTGGGCAACCTGGGTGATTCGGTGGCGATGACCTCGCCGGCTTACTGGTTTGGCGCGGCGGTGCTGGCCCTCGCGGCGCTGGCTCCCTTTTTCGCAATGGACTACCTGGCGTCGGTGTCGGCGCTGACGGCCTACATGTTCCTGACCGCCATCGTCGAAATGGCGAGCATCCTTCCCTACTGGAGCGGCATTCTGACCTTGACGGGCATCGTGGCGGCGGGCACGCTGCTGCCGTTCGCGATCGCGGCCTGGAAAGGGCGGCGGTATGAAGAGGAAGAGGTCCAGCCTAAGCACGCACGGAATCTGGCGGAGCGACTGTCGCTGCGGGCCGAGTTGAATGCGGCACGCGAGGCACAATTGCGGCTGCTGCCTGATCATCCTCCGCAGATACCGGGCTTGACCATTGCCGCGTCGTGCACGCCGGCGCACGAGGTGGGCGGGGACTTCTACGATTTCTTTCCGACCGCCGGCGGGCGACTGGCCGTGGTGGTGGCGGAGGGCGGGAACGACGGGCTGGCGTCGGCGTTGACGATTGCCCTAGCCAAAGGGTTCCTGATGTATGAGTCGTCGGTGGGGAGCACGGTGGAAGAGACGCTGGCGCGGCTGGAGGATGCTTTGGGCTGCTACCTGACGCGCCCCTCCGGGCAGACCAGCCTGGCGTTGTTCGTTTTGAACCCGGCGGACGCGACGGTGCGGATGGCGCGCGTGGGGCCCTATCCACGAATGCTGGTGCTGTCGCAGGATGGAGCCGTGGCGGAGTTGGCTCCGAAGCCGCACCGGGCTGGGCAGGCCGTGGAGTCGGCCCATCTGGAAGTGATGCCCGGCGATTCGCTGTTCATCTACACGGATGGGTTGTCGCGGTTGCTGGAGACGCGGCACGCGGGGTCGCCCCAGGATCTGTTGCGGCGAGCGGCGTCGTTCCACCATATCGATTCGGCGGCGCGGCTGCATGACGCGGTGCTGAGCGCGGTGATGCAGGGCGGCGAGTCCACTAACGCGGAATTGACCGACGATCTGACGGCGGTGGTGTTGCGCTACGACTCGACGGCCGAGGGCGAGATGGAGGAAGTGGCTTGAAGCCATCCTCTATCGCGATTCCGGTGCTGGGGGTGGCAGGCGTAGCCGTGCTGGCCACGCTGTTCGGGGCGCACGACAGTTCGACACGCATCTGGCAGGCGCAATTGACACGTGCACAGGCGGTTGGCGCAGCACAGAAGCTGGCGGCCGCCTACGGTACGAACATCTCAGGCTGGCAGACCTACGTGACAGCTCGGGTGAACCGGCAGCAGGCGTCGGTGCGGACGTTCTTCGGGCAAAAGGCGATCACTCAACCTTTCAATCCGCTGGAGATTCGAGTGCTGGCCACCTCGACCCGGGACTCAGAGGCAGTGATGGTGACGCTGGCTCCGGATGGGCGGCCGATGGGCTATCTCAACCGGCATCCACGCGCACAGACGGGACAGGTGAGTGACGCGAATGTCGAGGGGCTGGCCGACCGGGAGTTGCGGCGGTATGCGGGCGCTGACGCTGCCCATTTCGAGTGCACGGCGAACGGGCTGAAGAGCCAGGAGGGCTGGAGGTCGGCGTTTGAATGGTCGGATGCGGAGTCGCCCGGAATGGTGGCACGGCTGGAGGTGGTGACGAGCGGCACGCGGGTGGTTCGAGTGAACTACCGGCTGGACGTCGCGGCGCGGCTGATGGCGGCTTCGCGAGAGGCCAACTCCACCATGCAGGGGATCAAGGTCGCGGTGGTGATTGTCCTGGTTGCGGCGCTGACACTGCTGGCCACTTACCTGGTTTTCGCGCAGCTGACGCGGCGCAAAGATCACACGGATTTCGGGCGCCGGTGTGTGCTGATTTCGGCCATTCCCATGGTGCTGGCGGTGGCGAGCGGCGTGGCCCGATCCGATGGGGCCTTCCGATCGTTCGACGGCGGCGGACTGGGGGATGCGACGTTGGTGACCAGACTGGCGATTGACGCGTTTCTGGCCCTGACGATTTTTGTGCTGGTGGCCGCCGGGTACTCGATTCTGCCAACGACGGAGCGGCCACGCTGGGTGGGCCTGCGGCTTCTGAGTCTGGGCCGCTTGGGCGACCGCTTCCTGGGCCGGGAAGTGGCGATGGGGCTATGCGCAGGCGCCGGGCTGGCGTGTCTGCCTTATCTGATTGCCGCACTGCCGGGGTGGGGGCGGATCCCCGTCGAAATCTTCGATCCCGATTTTCTGTACTCCCCGGCTCCGTCGTTTGAGGCGTTCAAGGGGTTGATCCTGTCGTGGGAGACGTATGCGTTCTTTGTGCTGACCCTGCCTTGGGCGTTGTACAAGATCGTCCGCCCTGGCTTGCGTTGGGGGCTGCTGGGCGTCTGCGGCGTGCTGTTCGCGGCGGCATACCGGGAGCCGTTTCCGGTGATGCCGTGGCCGAACATCGTCTATGGCGCGACCCTGCTGGTTGGGTTCGGGCTGCTGTACCGAGCCACGGGGATGCTGGCGGTGTGGGTGGCTCCAGTCGGAATGTGGGCGGCGACGTATGCAGCGACGTTCCTGGCGCTGGGGCAAGCCGCGGGCTGGCGGGTGATTGCGGTGCAGGCGGTGGTGCTGGTGGCGGCGGTGTGCGTCTGGGCGTTCGGGCAGTCGACGGACGAAGAGGCGGTGCAGGCGCTGATGGAACCGGGCGAACTGGGGCTTTCGCGATCGGACCGCGACCGGCTGCAGGCCGAGTTCACTGTCGCGCGGCGAGCGCAGCAGGGCATGCTGCCGGCGGCGGCGCCGGAGATTCCGGGATTCACGATCCAGGGCTCGTGTGAACCGGCGCGCGAGGTGGGCGGAGACCTCTTCGACTACCTGCCGTTTCCGAACGGGCAATGGGGTTTCTGTGTGGCCGACGTATCCGGCAAGGGCGTACCAGCGGCGCTGTACATGACTATGACCAAAGGGATGCTGGCGTCGGCACAGACGCGGCATCCGGACTTGCCGGTGATCGCTTCGCGGCTGAACCGGTTTGTGTCCGAGACCGGCAAGAGACGGACGTTCATCACGATGTCACTGGGATTGCTGGATGCGGAGCGGCGCGTGTTCCAGCATGTGCGCGCCGGGCACAATCCGCCGGTGCTCTACCGGGCGTCGTCGAAGAAGTGCGAGTTTCTGCAGCCAAACGGCCTGGGGCTGGGTATCACCAGCGGCAGCGTCTTTGAGCGGAATCTCGAGGTGCAGGACGTGGAGTTGCAGCCGGGTGATGTGATCGTGCTGTATTCCGACGGGCTGACCGAATGCATGAATTCCGTGCAAGAGCAGTTTGGCGAGGAGCGGCTGGTGGATGTAGTGCAGCGGACGGCGCATCTGAATGCGCGGGGTGTGGAAGCGGCGATCATGGAAGCCGCGCGCGACTTCCGGGGCGAGGCTGATCCGCATGACGATTTGACGGTGGTGGTGCTGCGCGCCGAGAATGGACCAGCCGCCCGCCGGAACGAGACGTAAGATCCATTACGATAAGCGGAGGGAGAAAAGGACTTCGTGGCCACCAACTTTCAGATTGAGCGGAGCAGCCAGGGCGCTGTCCGTGTGCTGGCGCTGGACGGATACCTGGATGCGCACACAGCGCCGCAGTTCGAGAACGCGATTCAGGAAGAGATGCAAGCGGGCAATCTGAACATGATTGTCGACTGTGGGCGACTGACCTACATCTCGTCGGCCGGGCTGGGCGTGTTCATGAGCTTCATTGAAGAGATTCGCGACGCTGGCGGGGACATCAAGCTGGCGTCGATCGCGCCGAAGGTGTACCAGGTTTTCGAGGTGCTGGGGTTCCCTGCCCTGTTCGACATTCTGGAGAGCGTGGAGGCCGCGGCGGCCCGGTTTGCCGATGGTCCGCGCAAGGAGTTCTGACCCATGCCGTCGTATGAGAAGACTTTCTCCCTAAAAGTTCCTTCGTCCACGGAAAACCTGGCGATGATCAGGGACTTCGTCTCGAACATCGGGGTCCAGGTGGGCTTCAATGAGGGCGAAGTGGCACGGCTGGCGCTGGCCGTGGATGAGGCGTGCGCGAATGTGATTGAGCACGCATACGGGCTGGAGGACACGCACGACGTGACGATTCGGGCGGTGGTGGATGACGACGCGCTGCGTTTCGAGATCATCGACACGGGGCGCGGGTTCGATCCGGCCCAGATGCAGCCGCAGGAAGTGGAAGAGCTGATCCGCCAGCGCAAGTCGGGCGGGCTGGGGCTGCGGCTGATCCGCACGATCATGGATGACGTGCAATACC
Source organism: uncultured Paludibaculum sp. (assembly GCF_963665245.1). Classification (NCBI taxonomy): domain Bacteria; kingdom Pseudomonadati; phylum Acidobacteriota; class Terriglobia; order Bryobacterales; family Bryobacteraceae; genus Paludibaculum; species uncultured Paludibaculum sp. Next base: position 2,916,405 of record NZ_OY762269.1, on the reverse strand, counting down.
GCATTGTGCCTGGCGAAAAGAACGAACTGCGGATGACCAAGCGGCTGAAGAAGCATTGATCGGCTGGCCGGAGTATGGACAGACGAAGAAGGGCGGTCCGAAGACCGCCCCAGACGCCATGCAACTGCGGAGGAGAGTCAGGCACGTGGCGTCAGACCGCAAAATTCGATGGGCGAGACCTGCGCAAGGGCAGGCAGTGGGAGGGCTCCTCCTCCAGAGCTTGGACAAAGGCTAACTCAAACCAGGGTCATTTTCAAGGCTTTTGGGGCCGATTTTCGGAATTTGCAAAATTGACCCGCAATTCGGTACTAGGAGTGCCAGGGGCGCGCGGGATGACCCGGAAACTCCCTGACTTTTGGATACTGTTCCGTGTGAAGGAGATAGCTCGAAGTGGCTCCGCCCTGCTTCGATCAGCTCGGCAAAGCGGCGCGTACGGAGGCGAGGAGTTCCGCCGGACGCTTTGAGCCGGCCTGGATCACGGTCGTCGGTCCTGGGCTGTCGGGACGCCAGCGAGCGAACATACGATCACTGGCATAGCCGGCGAAGACAGTGATGAGCGGGATGCCGAGAGCCGCCGCTACGTGCTGTCCCGCCGAGTCGTAGCCGGCGTACAACTCACTGGCTGCGATCATGGCAGCGAAGGACGCGAAAGAGCCTTGGTGGAGACCGATGCGGTCGGCCGACAAGCCTGTGCTTTCGATAGCCTGACGGACACGTTGTTCTTCCTCGCTGCCGGGCGCGCCCGCATCCACCATGACCAAGCCGGGGCGAGCCGCCAGTAGCTGGAGCAGCTCCGATTCGAAGGGGTCCTCAATGCGCTTGGCCGGATTTTCGCCCACGCCGAGGCTCACGGTGGTGACTCGCTGGGCGGAGAAATCGTACTCGAACTTGGGATGGAGCCAGGGCTGCGCGTCGTCCACTCCGAGAGTTTCCCGGACCCATTGCCGAGTGAGTTCGGGCAGGGACGACAGGGAGTCGCCGCCGTACGACCGGCTTTCGAAAAGGTGATGGTTCTCGGGCGGGCAGACAGGCAGCAGACCGAGTTGGGTAAGGCGGGAATCAGGATCGAGCACCAGGCTGTTGGGCTGGGCCAACGCCTGGCGCAGTTCGTGATAGACGGCGAGACGGTCGGCGAGGAGGCCCCGCCGGCCGTACGCAACCGGCAGATGGCAGACATCGGGAGAACGTTCGAAGAGCTCCCACGCCTTCTTCGGGCCCACGAACCAGAGCCGGGCCTTGGGGAAACGCCGGCGGGCAGCGTCGAGCACGATGCTGGTGACGGCCACATCGGCGCCGAGGGTGACGCGTGACGGCACGAAGATGTCGTCGGGGGTCGACGTAACAGGCCGGACGGTGCGGACCTGACGGTAGCGCTGCAGCAGTTCGGTGGCGCGGAGTTCCGGCAATGCCTGTTCGATGACGGTGGAGAACAAGGCGGCGTAAGTGTCGCAGAGAGCGGGCTCGAAGAGATCCGCCAGCCGTTCGACCAGGATGGAGAAGAGGGCGCGGGTGGCCGGAGCGGCCAGGCGCTCGTCCTCATCCAGAGCTTCGTCGGTGAGCGCCCGGAGGACGTCCTGGGGCCATTGCGAGCCACGCAGACAGTGATTCAGAAGTTCAACGGCCAACTCGGCGGGGGAAATGCTCTCCAAGTCAGTCCACCGTCTCTCTGGCGCCCAGCGTATGCCCGCAAACACTCATATAGGCAGGATACAAGGCGGAGCGGACCAGACGATAGTCCGCTCCAGCCCATGTCGCTTAGCGGGTGAAGTATTTCCCGACTAGAAGTTCCAATTTCTTGAAGGTGGTATCCGGCACAGTGGACTTGTCGGTGAGGATCGCGTACTCCAGCGCGCGGCCGCAAGAACAGGCGCGGGGGGCGCCGCCGAGCAGACCGACCGCGGCCTTTACCACCTTGGCGGCATTCTCCGCGTTGTGGGTGAGGTTGCGGATGATGTCCGCTACGGTGACCGCGTCGTGATCCGGGTGCCAGCAGTCATAGTCGGTGACCATGGCGATGGTGGAGTAGCAGAGCTCGGCTTCCCGCGCGAGCTTGGCCTCCTGCAAATTGGTCATGCCGATGACATCCATGCCCCAGCTGCGGTAGAGATTCGACTCGGCTTTGGTGGAGAACGCAGGACCTTCCATGCAGATATAGGTGCCGCCGAGCTTGGATGCCACCCCGGCGTGCTGGCAGGCCTGCTGGAGAGTGGCTGCAAGGTGGTGACAGACTGGGTCGGCAAAGCTGATGTGAGCGACGAGGCCTTCTCCGAAAAAGGTGGAGATGCGACCGCGCGTGCGGTCGACAAACTGATCGGGGATGACGAAGTCGAGCGGCTTGTGCTCTTCCTTCAGGCTGCCCACGGCGCTGAGGGAGATGATGGTCTCGACGCCAAGCGCCTTGAATCCATAGATGTTGGCGCGGAAGTTCAGCTCGGAGGGGCTGATGCGGTGACCACGGCCGTGGCGTGCCAGGAAGGCGACGGTTTGGCCTTCGAGTTCGCCGACGACGTAGGGGTCGGATGGGTCACCGAACGGGGTATCTACCTTCACCTCGCGCTGGTTGGTGAAGCCGGGCATGGAGTAGAGGCCGCTGCCTCCGACGATGCCGATCTTGGGATTCAGACTTTCAGCCATTCTTCGATGATCGTATATGGATCGCACTCTCTGCCAGCGATACGGCGGGCGGCGGCGTCGACCTGATTGGCATCGAGGCGGGCCACGGCTCGCTCGGCGAACATCTGGCGCAGCCGCGCGGCCCAGTGGAGCTCAGTGCGATGGGGTGGCAGTGCGGCACGCAGGGTTTCGAGAGCGGCTAGAAGCTCGGGGAGGCCGTCCGCGGTGGTGGCCACCGTCTTCACGAGCGGACGCGGCCACTCGTGCATATCCTGTTCCAGACGGGCGGCGCCGGGCTGATCGGCCTTGTTCAGGACGAATACATCGGCGATCTCAAGGATGCCGGCCTTGATGGCCTGGACGTCGTCACCCATGCCCGGTGCGAGCACAACGGCCGTGGCGGGGGCGAGGCGAGCCACATCGATCTCGTCCTGGCCGACGCCGACGGTTTCAATAAGGATCCAGTCAAAACCAGCGGCATCGAGTAGCAGAGCGAGATCGTGGGTGGTGGGTGCGAGGCCACCAAGGGCTCCGCGAGTGGCCATGGACCGGATGAAGACTCCGGCGTCGTCATGATGGCAGGCCATGCGGATGCGGTCACCGAGAATGGCTCCGCCGGAGAACGGGCTGGAGGGATCGACGGCCACGACGGCGACACGCTGGCCGGCGCGGCGGAGTTCGGAGATCAGGGCCGAAGTGAGGGTGCTCTTCCCCGCCCCGGGCGAGCCGGTGATGCCGACAGTGAACGCGTGGCCGGTGTGTGGGAATGCCGACTTCAGGAGGTCGGCGGCCTGCGCGGAACGGTTCTCCACAAGGGTGCAGGCGCGGGCCAGGGCACGCGGGTCACCATCGAGGATGCGCTGGACAAGGGGAGACGCCGGGGCGGCCACCAGTCCAGTCTACTGGTTCTGGAGGAGCTGCCTGGCGATGACCAGGCGCTGGATCTCGCTGGTGCCCTCGCCGATGGTGCAGAGCTTCACATCGCGATAGAACTTCTCCACGGGATAGTCCTTGATGAAGCCGTAGCCGCCGTGGATCTGCACCGCCTCATTGCATGCGCGGACCGCCATCTCGGAGGCGAAGAGCTTGGCCATGGCGGATTCACGGGTCACTCGGCGGCCCTGGTCCTTCATGGCGGCAGCGCGTAGCGTGAGCAGACGAGCGGCATCAATCTCAGTGGCCATGTCGACGAGCTTGTGCTGGATGGCCTGGAACTCGCTGATGAAGCGTCCAAACTGCTTGCGTTGCTTGCTGTACTTGAGGGCGGCGTCATAGGCGCCCTGGGCGCAGCCGATGCTGAGAGCGGCGATGGAGATGCGGCCGCCGTCGAGGATGCGCAGGCTGTCGACCAGGCCTTCGCCCGCCTTGCCGAGCAACTGGCCGGCCGGCACGCGGCAACCGGAGAAGATCACCTCGCCGGTGTCGGAGGCGCGCATGCCAAGTTTGTTCTCCTTCTTGCCGGCGCGAAAACCGGGAGTGCCGGCGTCGACGATAAAGGCGGAGATGCCGTGGTGGGCAGCCAGTCGGTCTGTGACGGCCATAGCGACGCACACCTGTGCGTTGTGTGCGTTGGTGCAGAAGGTCTTGGAGCCCTCGAGCAGCCAGCCGTCGCCGTCGGGCGTGGCGCGAGTACGGGTGCCGCCGGCGTCCGAGCCGGCATCGGGCTCAGTCAGCGACCAGCAGCCCAGCCACTCGCCCGAGGTGAGGCGCGGCAGGTAGCGCCGCTTCTGCTCGTCGCTGCCGGCCAGGTAGATGTGATTGGTGCAAAGGGAATTGTGGGCCGCCACGATGAGTGCCACGGAAGGGTCCACACGGGCGAGTTCCTCGATGATGAGGGCGTAGTCGATGTACGTGAGACCGGCTCCGCCGTACTCTTCGGGAAAGATGGCACCGAGACAGCCCAACTCGCCGAGTTTCCGGACGACCTCGGCTGGAAAGGTCTGAGTCTCGTCCCATTCGAGGACATGCGGAGCAATCTCGGCCAGCGCGAACTCCCGGATGGTGCGCCGGAGCTGCGACTGTTCGCTCGTAAACTCGAAGTTCAAGACGGCGCCTCCAGTGCCCGGTACCCAGACTTGTCTGTTGGATACCGCGAGACGCGCGTTGGTTGCAGATGCTAGACGATCTCTTCCTTGGCCGCATCCCACTTCACAGTGCGCTGCTGACGATAGCTTTCGACGGCCATGCGGCAGGCGATAGAGGTGCGGAAACCAAGTTCGAAAGGACAGTTCGGCTCGCCGCCGTTGCGGATGCAGTCGAAGAAGTTCTGCATGTGAGCCTGCGGAGCGGTGGCCGTGGCGCCGAGCTTTTCGGGGCGATCCTTGGTGTTGACACGCTGGGGCGTGTAGCGGATCTGATTACCCTTCTGGATGGTGCCGTTGTCACCCAGGACGTCCTCGGTGACGCCGAGCTTGTCGTTGCCGAAGCCGGAGTTCCAGGTGATGATCAGTTCCTCGGGCTGCTCCATGGAGACGCACATGGAGTCGGGCACTTCACGGCCATCCTTCCACAGATAGAGGCCGCCCGTCATCGTGACCGACTTGGGGATCTGGAGCTTCATCGCCTTGTACCAGAAGGACACCTGGTGGCACATGTTCTCGTAGACGTTGCCACCCGAGTAGTCCCAGAAGAAGCGCCAGTTGATGTAGCGGTTGGCGTCGAACGGCCTCTCGGGATTATCGCCCTGGAACTGCTTCCACAGAATGTTCTCCGTGGTCATATCTGGGTAGATGGGCCGGGACCACTGGGGCTTGCCGTGCGGCGTGTTGCGGTACTGGCACATGTGGATGAAGGTGATCTTGCCCATGGGCTCATCAGCCAGCATCTGCACGGCGTCAGTGGCTTGCCCGGAAGAGCACGATTGATGGCCGATCTGAACTACGCGGCTCTTTGCACTATTGAACGCCGTGCGCATCTTCTTGGCATGGGCGACGGTGAAGGCCATCGTCTTTTCCTGGTAGACGTGCTTGCCGGCAGCCAGCGCGGCGGTGAAGTGCTCGCAGTGGAGGTGCTGGGGCGTCGCGATGAGGACGGCGTCGATGGACTTGTCGTCGAGCAGGTAGCGGTGGTCAAGATATGTTTTGATGTTCGGAACAATGGACTTAGCCTGTTCCAGGCGGCGCGTGTAGATGTCGGCGGCGGCAACAAAGTCGATATTGGGACAGGCGACTGCCCAGTGCATGATCTCCTGGCCGCGGGCCCCTGGGCCGATAATGCCGACACGCAAACGGTCGTTGGCGCCTAGGACGGTACCGGGTGCGGCGAGCGTGGTGGCAAGTCCGGACGCGACTGTGCTCAGAAAATTACGACGGGAGCCCATGCGGTGATGATAGCGAATTTGTCAGAATGATTCTGCGATCCCGATGACCGAACTATCTCCGACTACCGCCGCGGAACTCGCCCACTCGCTGTGCGAAGCCGCCGGCCAGGGCCAGCGGATCAGCCTGGGCGGGGCCAGAACAAAGGACCGGATGGCCGGGCCAGCCGAGGGCTCGTCCACACGGATCAACACAACGCGCCTGAACCGGATTCTGCAATACGAACCGAAGGACCTTACCATCAGCGTCGAGGCCGGGCTGCGGTACTCCGAATTGACTCAGGCCCTCGCGGCCAACAGGCAGATGCTGCCGCTGGATCCGCCGTGCGCCGAGCAAGCCACCATCGGGGGCGTGATTGCCAGCGGCTCCAGCGGCGCGCGCCGCCGAGGATACGGTGCCGCTCGCGACATGGTGATTGGGTTGAGCTACGCCACCCTGGAGGGCCAGGTGGTGCAATCCGGCGGCATGGTGGTGAAGAACGTGGCCGGGCTGGACGTGCAGAAGACGTTGATCGGCAGCTTTGGCACCCTGGCAGCCATCGTTAGCCTGAATTTCAAGCTCAGCCCGCTGCCGGAGTGTACTCGTACGTTCGTCTTGAGTTTCTCCACAGTGGCGGAGGCCGTGGCGGCCCGCGACCAGGTGCTGCGCGGCGTCCTGCAGCCAGCGGCCTTGGATCTATTGAGTGCGAGAGCGGCGGAGCGGGTGGGCTTGCGTGGCTACTGCCTGCTGGCCCGGGCCGGGGGCAGCGAAAACCTCATGGCTCGCTATGAGAAAGAACTGCCTGGAGCGGAAGCCCTTTCGGGCTCGCGGGAAGACGCGCTATGGAAGACGGTGGCGGAATTCCCCTCCATGCCGCGGTTCGTGATTCGAGTGAGCCATGCGCTGATGGATCTGCGAGCGGTATTGGAGAGTGCAACCGGGCCCTGCCTGTCGCGAGCCGGCAGTGGCGTGAGCTATCTCGGATTCGACGAGGCAGGTGAGGTGCGGCGGTGGATGTCGGCACAGGAGTCGCACCCGTGGGCGCGCATCGTGGAATGGGCGCCAGAGGACGAGAAGCAGCAACTGGAGCAATGGCCGGCGCCGGGACCCGATCTGGCGCTGATGCAGAGAATGAAGTTGCTGTTCGACCCGAATCAACTGCTGAATCGAGGAAGACTGTATGGGCGCCTCTGAGACGACGACCTCGGCCTTTCCCCCGGTATTGCCGAACCGGCATCCGGAAGCTCCGCGGGCAGCGGACCTGGACAAGTGCGTGCACTGCGGGCTATGCCTGAACGCGTGCCCGACCTATCGCGAACTGGGCGTGGAAATGGACTCGCCGCGCGGACGCATCTACCAGATGGTACAGGTGGCCACAGGGCAGGCGGAGAGAAGCGCGTCGTATGAGGAACACCTGGACCTTTGCCTGGCCTGCCGTGGATGCGAGAGCGCGTGTCCTTCGGGCGTGCCCTATGGCCGGCTGATCGAGGCGGCGCGAACGGAGATTGAAGCCGGCAAGACCCGGCCGTGGCATGAGCGCGCATTCCGGTCGTTCATCTTCGAACGTCTACTGGTGACGCCGTGGCTGCTCAAGACCGCCGGTGCCTTCCTCTATCTGTATGAAGCCACGGGCCTTCGTGCGATTGTGCGGGGCAGCGGCCTACTGAAGCTGATGGGCAAACTGGGCCGTATCGAGCATCTGGCACCGACTGCGGAGGTCCCATTCTTCTTCGACAAGGTGGGCCAGACCTTTCCGGCCAAGGGCGGACGGCGGTACCGCGTGGGCTTCCTGGCCGGCTGCCTGGCCAATGTGACGTCGTCGCGGCTGAACGAGGCGACGGTAAGGGTACTGCAGGCCAACGGCTGCGAGGTGGTGATTCCGGCGGACCAGACCTGCTGTGGTGCGCTGCACGTTCATTCCGGGCTGAAGGACCAGGCACGCGCCTTGGCACGCAGGAACATTGACGCCTTCCTGCCGGGTGGATTCGACGCCATTATCACGAATGCCGCGGGCTGCGGATCGACCCTGAAGGAGTATCACGAGCTACTGGAGCACGACGACACTTATTCCGAAAAGGCTCAACAATTCGTGGCAAAGATGAAAGATGTCACCGAATTTCTAGGCTCCATTGAGCTCAATCCGCGCATGGCGCCCATGCAGCTGACTGCGACATATCAGGACTCGTGCCATCTGGCCCATGGCCAGAAGGTGCGGAGTGCGCCGCGCCAGCTATTGGCGTCGATTCCCGGCCTGCAGTTCAAGGAACTTCCGTTGTCGGATCTCTGCTGCGGCAGCGCCGGCATCTACAACATCGTTCATGACGACATTGCCGACTCACTGCTGCAGAAGAAGATGGTGATGGTCAACGGCACGGGTGCCGGCATCGTGACGACAGCCAACGTAGGCTGCGCGATACAGCTCAAGGCAGGCGTGGACAAGTACGGCAAGAACCAACGCGTGATGCACGTGGTGGAACTGCTGGACGAAGCGTACCGGAAGGCCGGTTCGTAGCGCCTACCGCAGGCGGGCCTGGACGGCTTCGCGAGTGTCCTCAAGCGTCGCCAACAGTGATTCGCGGGGCAGGCTGGTAACCATCGGCTTCACAGCCCAGGCGACGCCCAACGGAATGTCGCGGGTAAGGGAGATCGCACGGCATTCCATGTAAACTCCGCCGTCGCGCTCTTCGATATACCAGTACGAATTGAGCCGCCAGAGGAACCCGTAGCCGGTGTCGGGCGGTTTGACATGCTCCGAAGCCCCACCAGCGTGCTCAACTTCGACAATGCGGCGGCTGCGCGACCAGACCTCATAGCGCCCATCGCCCTTCGGGCGGTACTCCACGTCGTAGTCGGTGTCGAGTACGACGGTGATGACTTTCTTCTTCACCACCCGCATGGAGGCCACGATGTGGTCTCCGTCGCGCTTGAGTACCTTGGAATCGATGACGTCAGGGGCATAGATGTCCTTGTAGCGATTCACATCCTGGAGTACAGCAATCGCATCGGACGCCTTGGCTTTGGGCACGAAGATCGCACCCACCCAATCGTGGACCAGGCCCGAGGTGAGCCCCCTGGGTCCATGGCCGTTGTAGGGCATAATCTGGGGACCCGACTCGGCGGTTGCCGGCAAGTAGGAGTTCCGGTTGTGGGGGCGGTTCTGTACTGCGCGGTCCGCCACTTCCATATAGGCCTGAAACTCCTGTAACGTTTTGGACGACAGCTCAGTAGCGAATACCGAAGCGGGCAGTAGAAGCAGGGCCAGGACAGATTTCACTTTGAGGATCCAACCATCTCGTCGAACAGTTCCAGTGCGATTTCCCGGACCGGCGCACTTTCCAGATTCGCCAGAACTACGACTGAGATCTTCCTTTCAGGGCACAATATGAGGAAGGTGCTCGTACCTTGCTGGCCTCCGCTATGGGTGGCGAGGCGCAGGCCGTTGTGGCGCTCATTGTTCCACCCGAGCCCATAGCTATTGGTCGAACCATCCTTTAGTTTATTAGAGCTCCACATCATATGCATGGTTTCGGGGTTTAACAGTTTTTCGTCCATCAGCGCCCGGGCGAACTGGGTAATATCGGTGGCGGCCGCTACCCAGCCTCCACCCGGCAGCTTGTAGCCCGTGTCGGCTAGCCCGCAGTTTTGAAGCTTCCCATCGGCCGGCAGATAGTAGCCGCGAGCGCGGTTGGGGATAATGTCGAACACGCTGTCCGGACGCATGGTGACCGCGCCCGACGGCCGGAGAATGTTCTCTTCCACAAAGGCCGCAAAGGGCATGCCGGAGATTGCCTGAACGACCGCCCCAGCCACATTAAAGCCGTAGGTGGAATAGAAATACTTCGTCCCGGGCTCATGCAGCAGGGGATCTTTCTCGAAGATCTCCAAGCCACCGATAACATCCCCATAGTGCCGGGTGATGCTTATTTCATCGCCCTCGTACGCGCGGATCCCGCTGAGATGCGACAGGAGTTCACGCATCGTGACGGGCCACTGTTTCCTGGGAAAAGAGGGCAAGTAGTTCTGGATCTCGGCGTCCAAATCCAGTTTCCCGGCTTCCACCAGCTTGAGGGCGGCGACGGCGGTGAAGGGTTTTGAGAGGGAGGCCAGACGAAAGATGGTGCGCGGAGTGGCCGGCACGAAGTTCTCCAGATCGCTGAAACCCCAGGCAGACGCGTAGTCCGGCCTATCGCCGGATTGGATCGAGATCGACAGCGCGGGAATGTGGCCCCGCTCCATGCCATTGACCGCGATCCTTTCCAGTGCGGGGATTCTGGAGGCGGGTACCTGGCCCAGGAGCGAATACGAAGCCAAGGCGAAGACAAGGCCAATCCGAAAAACCATCTTTTCTATGTACCACGTTCCTCAAGGTTGCCCCTTCCATTCCGGGCGTTTTGGAGTTAGGGTGGGGCCGGAACCTCGAAGTAGGGGGTAGACATGGTGCAGTTGCAAGACAAGCCACCCGCCCTGACCGATGACGACTGGGCGCTGATCTGCCATTGCTGGAGGCCAAGCAACGTGAGTTGCTCTCTGAAATCCGGCATACCGACAAGAGAATCTTCCGGGAAGCCCTGCGCATGCGATTGCAGCAGGTGGACAATCTGATCAGGCGAGTTTCCACCGGCGGCCCCCCGGAGTAATCGAAGTTCAAAGACCACCAGGAGGGACTATGGATCGCCCCACCCATCCACACGTCGTCCGCACGTGGGCCGTGGACCGCATTCGGGTCCAGGCTCCAACACCCGCTCATGTCCGGCCCACGGCCGAGAAAGCCAAGTCGCGCCGCCAGAATCCGGACCCCACAAGGAAAAAACCATGAAGACACTCGACCGTCTGACAGCACTTCTCGAAATGCGTGAGATCTTCTACCGGCACGACCGTCATCCGCTCACCTACACAGCTCGGGAAACCGCCCGGGCCGATCATCTGCCGCCTCGTACGTTCGCCAAGGTGGTTGTCGTCCACTCGGAGGACGGGTACGCGATGACCGTGTTGCCGGCGGACCGCGTCGTCGACCTGGAGGAACTCCGGAACGCCCTCGGCAGCCAGCACTTGCGCCTGGCGACCGAGCGGGAGCTCCAGGAGTTGTTCCACGACTGCGAACTGGGCGCCATGCCACCATTTGGCAATGGCATCCTGTATGAGATACCGGTCTGGGTGGACGGATTGCTGATGTCGGAAGAGACCCTCTGCTTCAACGCGGGCACTCATCGCGACGTGATCCAGATGAACACCGAGGACTGGGAAGACCTGGTGCATCCGTCCGTCATGGCGTTCGCTCACGCGGCCGGGTAGTCGACGCGACACTCGTGCTTGGCATACTGGAGAGATGAGCGACATCTGGACTGTCAGGCCTGGCGCGGGTGAGCACGCGCCCTATTTCGGCCGCTACATCGACCTGGTCCCGGACGGAGATCTCCTGGAGAGACTGCGCGGGCAGGTCGTCAGCACCGTTCAACTGCTCGCGCCGTTGCGCGAGGAACAGGCAAACTACCGCTACGCCGAGGGCAAGTGGAGTGTGAAGGAAGTCCTCGGCCACATGATCGATACCGAGCGGATCTTCTCCTATCGTGTGCTGCGGATCGCGCGCAACGACGCCACGCCGCTGCCTGGGTTCGAACAGGATGACTATGTGAAATACGGCCCACACGCGCGGCAGCCGTGGCCGGAACTGGTGGAGGAGTTCCAGGTGGTGCGCAGCGCGACGCTGTGCCTGCTGCGCGGCCTGGATGGAGAAGCTCTGTCGCGAACGGGCACGGCCAGCGACCATCCCGCCAGTGCCAGAGCGCTGGCCTGGATGACGGCCGGCCACGAGTTGGCGCACATGGCCGTGTTCCACGAACGCTATTCGGCCGTGCTGGTCTAGAAGAGACCAAAGGAGAGAAGGGCCGGCGGCGCCGATCCGCCAGCCGCGGGCATCTGGTTAAGGGACCAGTGGCAGCCAGACTGCGCTGGCGCTCGTGCTGCCTCGGAAGATCGTCTGCGTTGCCTTCACATAGTCAGAAGGCTGGGCCATGAATATATTGGCAACGTAGGTCTGCGGGTTACGGTCGTAAAGTGGGAACCAGCTCGACTGGATCTGCACCATGATCCGGTGACCCGGCAGGAATACGTGGTTGGTAGTGGGCAGGACGAAGCGGTAGCGCTCCGTCTTGCCGGCTGGAATCGGCGATGGACGCTCGAAGCTCTCACGATAACGGCCCCGGAAGATGTCCATCGAGACGGCAAGTTGATATCCGCCCATCTCGGGCTGACTGGGCACCTCGTCGGGATACACGTCGATCAGCTTCACCACCCAATCCGCGTCGGTGCCGGTAGTGGCGGCATAGAGATCGGCCACGGGGGCTCCGCTGATTCGCGTAGGTTCGCTGAGGGCGTTGGTCTCGTAGACAAGCACGTCGGGCCGGTCGGCCACGAAACGTTGGTCGGCGACGAGCCACTGCCTCCAGCGGTCGGAATCGGCGAAGCGCACCGGACGCGTGATGTACGGGATCGGCTTAGCGGGGTCGGAGACGTAGGTGTCGGACGCACCGCTTGACTGTGCGGGTTTGTCGAAACTCAGGCCGGAATCCGCTTGCAGATAGAGCGGCTTCATGGGCGCGGAGCAGCCGGACTCACACGCCAGCGGCCAGCTCTTCAGGCGGTCCCAATGGTTCTCCCCAGTGTTGTAGATGAAGACCGGCGGAGTGTCGGCCTTGGGCGCGCCGGGCCTCAGGTACTGATTGAAGAAGGGCAGCAGGACGTCACGGCGAAACTGTAGCGCGGTATCCCCTTCCCACTTGAGCGGTCCGAGATTGTAGGCGTCGTAGTTCACCTGGCTGTGACGCCACGGGCCCATCACCAGGTAGTTGTGATCCGCCTGCCCTTTGGCCTTCAGTGAAAGATAGCAGTGGATGGCGCCCCACATGTCCTCCTGATCCCAAAGGCCCTGGATCCACATGGTGGGGACGCTGGAGGGCCGCTCCGCCACAAGTCGGTCCAACGCCTGGCCCTGCCAGAATTCGTCGTAGGCGGGATGCTCGGTCATTTTCTGGACCCAGGGCAACTGGTCGAGACCATGAGCGCGGGCATAAGCTCCGGAGGAACCGGCGCGCAGGAACTCCTGGTAGTCGTCGTAGGCGCCGCGAGCGATCGCTTCGCCGCCGCCGCGTTGGGCGGTCTGACCGGCCGTGTAGTCGTAGTTGGTCTGGCGGAAGGCTCCGTAGTGGAACCAGTCGTCGCCCATCCAGCCGTCGACCATCGGGCTTTCGGGCGCGGCCACCTTCAGGGCGGGATGCGGTCCGAGCAGGGCCATCACCACCGTGAAGCCCTCATAGGAGGAGCCGAGCATACCGACACGGCCATTGGACTCGGGCACATTCTTCACCAGCCAGTCTATGGCGTCGTAGGCGTCGGTGACGTGATCGGTGGCAGTCGAGTTCAGGGGGCCGCGCACGGGCCGGGTCATTACGTAGTCACCTTCCGACTTGTGCTTGCCTCGCACGTCCTGGAATACGCGGATATAGCCCGCCTGCACGAAGACCTCGTCACCCTGCGGCAAAGTGGAAAGCATATGTGGGCTCTGGTTGCGCCGGGTGCGGCCGAAGGCGTTATAGGGCGTCCGGGTAAAGAGGATGGGGGCATCATGCGCACCCTTGGGGATGACGATGGAAGTGAAGAGCTTCACACCGTCCCGCATGGGGATCATCACTTCACGGCGGACGTAGTCGTCACTTGCCGTGGGCGCCTGGAACTGTTTGGGGACATCGTTCCCGCCGGGCGGAGCGGCCTGCTGCGCGGCAACTGGCGGCGCCACGGAGAGTAGGCCGAGGAGCGCCAGCGGCAGCAGGGAGAAGCGAGAAGGTTGCATGTCCAGCGGGTAAGGGAGACGCATCTTTTAATTCTAGCGGGGGAACCTGGCGGATCGCCGATTTCGGTGGGCACACCCGCGGTGGGCTGGTGCCACTCGCAGGGCTGAGTTCAGTCAACATGGTAAAATTTTTCCCGACAGGTGGGTGGAGGCGATGATACAACCGGACGTCACTCAGATGCTCGTCGAATGGAGCAATGGGGACCGTGGTGCACTCAACCGCCTGATGCCGCTGGTCTATGAGGAGTTGCGCGCCGTCGCCCGGCATCACATACTCCACGAATCGGCAGGCCACACCCTCTCCGGCACGGCTCTTGTTCACGAAGCATACCTGCGCATGGTGAACCAGGAGCGGGTCCAGTGGAAGGACCGTGCGCACTTCTTCGCGGTGGCCGCCCGGATGATCCGCAACATCCTGGTGGATCACGCGCGGGGGCGGCGCACGGAAAAGCGAGGCGGATCCCTGCAGAAAATGGTGTTGGATGAGGCGGCAGGGCTCCCGACGAGTCGCGAAGTCGATCTGGTGGCCTTGGACGATGCGCTGAATGCTCTAGCGGACCTGGACACCCAGCAGGCCCAGGTGGTGGAACTGCGTTTCTTCACGGGGTTGACCATTCCCGAAACAGCCGAGGCTCTGGGCGTTTCTGTTTCCACCGTGCAGCGTCACTGGGTCACGGCCAAGGCCTGGCTCTTCGACCAGATGAATGGGTCCGGAGGAGACGCGCGGTGACTGCTGAACGCTGGCGGCGCGTTCGTGAAATCCTCCACGTAGCCATGCCATTGGCACAGGAACAGCGCGCGCAGTGTGTGGAAGAGAGCTGTGCGGGCGACGGCGAACTGCGTGCCGACGTGGAGAGAATGCTGGCCGCCATGGAGGCCGCTGGTGACTTTCTGGAGCCGGCCGTTCAGGAGCCGCTGCTGCGGCGCGACTCGAAGGTCGGCCCGTACGTCATCCTCGATGACGCGGTTCGTGGCGGCATGGGGCTTGTCTACAAGGCCGTTCGTGAGGACGACTACCGGCAGTTGGTCGCCCTGAAGATGGTGCGGCCCGAGATCGAAACAGGTGTGTTGCTGGCACGCTTCCGGCAGGAGCGGCAGGTGCTGGCCCTGCTGAACCACCCCAACATCGCTCATCTGCTGGACGGAGGCACGACCGCCGACGGACGGCCATACCTCGTGATGGAGTGGGTGGATGGCACACCGATCACGGAGTATTGTACCGGGCAGCATCTGCCGCTCCGGTCCCGGCTCAAGTTGTTTCTCATCGTCTGCCAGGCCGTCGCGCACGCCCATGGCAATCTCGTGGTCCACCGCGACCTCAAGCCCTCGAACATCCTGATCACGCCCGAAGGCGTACCGAAGCTCCTCGATTTTGGAATTGCGAAGCTACTCTCGGTAGAGGGTGACGAGACTGGATGGGGTCTGACGCAAGCGGGAACCCGGGCCCTCACCCCGGACTACGCCAGCCCGGAACAGGTGCGCGGCGACCCGCCTTCGACCTCCTCGGACGTCTATTCGCTGGGTGCGGTGCTGTACGAGCTTCTCGCCGGCGCCAAGCCCCATCGCTTCACGGCGCGCACGGCCGCCGAGATGGAACGCGTCGTCTGCACGGAGGACGT
Source organism: uncultured Paludibaculum sp. (assembly GCF_963665245.1). NCBI lineage: Bacteria > Pseudomonadati > Acidobacteriota > Terriglobia > Bryobacterales > Bryobacteraceae > Paludibaculum > uncultured Paludibaculum sp. The sequence continues at coordinate 2,901,031 of NZ_OY762269.1, read as the reverse complement.
CGTGCGCCCCAGCACCGCTGCTGGCGAACCGGACATACCGCACGGCAACTACGTGGAGACCTGGACAACATTGTTCTCAAGGCGCTGGAGAAGGACAGGCTGAGACGCTACGCCCACGTCGAGGAGTTGGCGGCGGACATCCGGCGCTATCTGGAGGGCCTGCCCGTGTTGGCCAGGCAAGCCTCTGTGTCGTACCGGTTCTCGAAGTTCGCCCGGCGTAATAGAACCCTGGTAGGTGCTTCCGTAGCCGTGGTTTTGGCGCTGGCGGCCGGACTGACCCTCGCGTTGTGGCAGGCCCGCGACGCACGCCGGCAGCGGGCGCTGGCGGAGCGGCGCTTTGAGCTCGCCCGCCATCTGGCCGATTCGCTGCTCTACGAAGTCACGGACGAGATTCAGGATCTGGCCGGCTCAACCAAGGCGCGCGAACTGCTGCTACGCCGCAGCCTTGAGTATCTGGGCGCACTCTCGAGTGAAGCTGCGTCGAACCCTGGACTGCAGCGGGACCTGGCCAACGCCTACATGCGGGCGGCCGAACTGCAGGGTGTCGGCGGCGCCTCGAATCTGGGCGATCCGCGCGCCGCGCGGCAGAGTCTTAACAAAGCGACGTCCTTGCTGGAAGGTGCGCTGGCTTCGGCGCCCGGCTCCGTCGAGATCCGTGGCGACCTGGCGAAGGCCAACCGCCAGTTTGCCTTCCAGGGCAACGACGGACAGGATCGGATGGCGCACGCGCAACGCTCCTTGGCATTGATGGAACAACTACACAGGGAGCGCCCGAGCGACGCCAAGGTACTCGACGATCTGCAGAAATCGGAGTTCGCCATGGCGCGCGTGCTGGCGGGTCAATCCCGATACCAGGAGTCGGTCGGCTATTATCGGCGCGCACTTGCCAATTCGGCTGGGTCAACGCCCGGCAACGTCGCGCTCATTCGCAAATCGCTGGGCGCGGTGCTTATCCAGACAGGCGCGCTGGACGAGGCCATTCGTGAGTACAAGGCAGCCACTGCCATCGACGAGCAGCGTGTGCGCGAACAGCCCGCCAACGGCCGCGCCAGGCTCGACCTGTCCTACGGTTACTCGGATACCGGCTTCATCCTGGCTCGCATGAACCAACTGCCGGCTGCCGTGGAGGCATACCGTAAGGCCCGAGCCATCCGCGCCACGATGGCCGCCGCGGACCCTCGCGACGCACGGGCGGCCACGGCCCTGGTTTCGGTGGAGTATCGCCTGGGCTGCACGCTCGCGCGGAACGGCCAGCGTGGAGAGGCCGTGCAAGCCTTCCACAGGTCCGTGCTGGCGGGCGAAGCCATGGTGAGTTCCCTACCCGACAGGAGCGTCGGCACCCTCGCGCTGGCGGACGCCTGCTGGAACATCGGTCTCTGTTACAGGAAAGTATGGCCCTCGTGCGCCCTGGCCCAGCCCTGGCTGCTGCGCGGCAGAAGCCTCTACCGCGCCTTGAACAAGCCGACGCGGGAGGTCGACGAGAGCCTTGCTCAATGCTCGGTCTCGCCTGCGCCAGCGGCGCGCTGATGCCAACCCGGGCAAGGAACGGTTGCCGTCGGGCCTACCAAATATATGTAGCTGATACGCGAAAAGGCCGGGGCCTAGGCCCCGGCCTTTCGCTGGTCTAGTTTGAGATACGCTACTCGGCGTCGCCCAGCGGCTCGTCGATATTCAGATCGATCGGCTCGCTGCCGCCAATATAGCTGCCCTTGGTCTCGTCGTCGTAGACGGCGAAGGAGTCGGCCATGAGAGCGTCAGCTTCCTGCACCGGTTCGTCCACCACATCCTCTCCGGCGATCTTCACGCGGCGATAGTAATCCATGCCGGTGCCGGCCGGGATGAGGCGGCCCATGATGACGTTTTCCTTCAGGCCGCGCAGGTAGTCCACCTTGCCGTTGATGGCGGCTTCAGTGAGTACGCGCGTGGTCTCCTGGAACGAGGCGGCCGAGATGAAGCTGTCGGTGGACAGCGACGCCTTGGTGATGCCGAGCAGTACGGGCGCGCCCTGAGCCGGGCGGCCGCCTGCTTCGCGCACGCGGTCGTTCTCTTCCTTGAACTTGAACTTGTCGACGATCTCCTCAGGCAGGAATTCGGTGTCGCCGATGTCCTCGATCTTCACCCAGCGCATCATCTGGCGGACGATGACTTCCAGGTGCTTGTCGTTGATGTTCACACCCTGCAACCGGTAGACTTCCTGAATTTCGTTGACCAGGTACTTTTGCAGTTCCTTTTCACCGAGGACCTTCAGGATGTCGTGCGGATTGCGAGGACCGTCCATCAGCGGATCGCCGGCCTTCACACGTTCGCCGTCCTGCACGTTGATGTGAACACCGCGCGGGATGGAGTATTCCTTCTCCGTCTTGTCGTCGCCGACAATGGCTACCTTGCGGAAGCCCTTGACGACATCGCCGATGCGGACCACGCCGTTGATTTCGCTCATGACGGCGGTTTCCCGCGGCTTGCGCGCTTCGAACAGTTCGACGACGCGCGGCAGACCGCCGGTGATGTCCTTGGTCTTCGTCGTGGCGCGCGGGATCTTGGCCAGCACGTCGCCGGCGTGGACCCGGTCGCCCGCACGGACACTCAGGTGCGCGTGAGTGGGCATGAGGTAGCGGCGCTCGTCATGCTTGCCGCCGCCATCGGGATGGATGATGACGGTAGGCAGGCGCTTCTCGTCGGGCGAGTCGATGATGACCCACTGCGATAGGCCGGTCACCTCGTCCACCTGCTCATGGTAGGTGACATTCTCGGTGATGTCCTTGAAGACCACCGTGCCCGAGATTTCCGTCAGGATGGAGAAGGCGTACGGATCCCATTCGAGGATGGTCTGGTTCGCCTTGATGGGCGAGCCTTCCTCAACCAGAATCTTGGCGCCGTACACCACCTGGTAACGTTCGCGCTCGCGGCCCTTTTCGTCATAGGTGGCGACCAGGCCGGTGCGGTTCATGGCGATGATTTCGCCCTGGGCGTTCTTAACGGTCTTGACGCCAATGTACTTGGCGAAGCCGTCATAACGCGCTTCCTGCTTGTTCTGCGCCACGCCCGACGACGCCGCGCCGCCGATGTGGAACGTACGCATCGTGAGCTGCGTGCCAGGCTCGCCGATCGACTGGGCGGAGATGATACCCACCGCCTCGCCGCGCTCGACGATGCGGCCCGTGGCTAGGTTGCGAGCGTAGCAGAGTTCGCAGACACCGCGCTTCGATTCGCAGGTCAATACCGAACGGATCTTCACACGGTCGATACCGGCATCCTGAATGGCCTGCGCGATCTCTTCCGTGATGTCCTCGTTCGCCTTGACGATCACCTTGCCTTCGTAATCGAGCTGATCTTCCAGCGCCACGCGGCCGACGATGCGGTCGCGCAACGGCTCGATGATTTCGCCCGATTCGACGATAGGCTCGACGAAGATGCCGTCCATCGTGCCGCAATCGCGCTCCGTCACGATGACGTCCTGCGCCACGTCGCAGAGGCGGCGGGTCAGGTAACCCGAGTCAGCCGTCTTCAACGCCGTGTCGGCCAAGCCCTTACGGGCGCCGTGCGTTGAGATGAAGTACTGCAACACGTTCAGGCCTTCGCGGAAGTTGGCCGTGATGGGGGTTTCGATGATTTCGCCGTTCGGCTTGGCCATCAAACCGCGCATACCTGACAACTGGCGGATCTGCTGTTTCGAACCGCGCGCGCCGGAGTCGGCCATGATGTAGATCGGGTTCAGATAGCGGCCCGTCTTATCATCGGTCTCCATGGTCTTGAACATCTCTTCCGAAACGCGGTCGGTCACTTTGTTCCAGATTTCGATGATCTTGTTGTAGCGCTCGCCGTGCGTGATGGCGCCTTCCTGATACTGGCTCTGCACTTCGACTACGGCACGCTCGGCCTCGCTCACCAGGGTAGGCTTCGAAGCAGGCACAACCATGTCGTCGATGCCGATGGAGATGCCGGCGCGCGTGGCGGACAGGAAACCCAGGTCCTTCACGTCGTCCAGCATGTGGACCGTCACCTTAAGGCCGAACTTCAGGTAACAGTAATGCACCATCTGCGTGAGACCCTTCTTCTTCAACAGACCGTTGATGAAGGGCATCTCATTGGGCAGCACGTCGTTGAGCACCACGCGGCCGACCGTTGTTTCCATGTCGGTCTTGGCGTACTCAACCGGCTCAGTATGCATCACGTCCTGGCTGTCATAGGCGGTCGCCAGATCGATGACCTTGCCCGTGTAGCGCAGCGTGATGGGGGTCTGCGTCTCCACTTCGCCCATTTCGTAGGCGATGAGAACGTCTTCCACTGAGGCGAACTTCTTGCCTTCACCACGGGAACCCTTGCGGACCTTGGTGAGGTAGTAAAGACCCAGCACCATGTCCTGCGTCGGCACCGCGATGGGCGCGCCGTGCGCCGGCGACAGAATATTGTTGGCGCTCAACATCAGCGTTGAGGCCTCAATCTGCGCCTCGGGCGAGAGCGGGATGTGTACGGCCATCTGGTCGCCGTCGAAATCGGCGTTGAAGGCGGTACACACCAGCGGGTGGATCTTGAGGGCCTTGCCGTCGACGAGCACGGGCTCGAAAGCCTGAATGCCCAGACGATGCAGCGTGGGAGCGCGGTTGAGGAGGATCGGATGCTCCTTGATCACTTCCTCGAGGATGTCCCACACCACCGGATCCTGCTGTTCGACCAATTCCTTGGCCTGCTTGATCGTGGTGCAGTGACCGCGCAGTTCCAGCCGGTGATAGATGAACGGCTTGAAGAGTTCAAGCGCCATCTTCTTCGGCAGGCCGGCCTGGTGCAGCTTCAGTTCAGGACCGACGACGATCACCGAACGGCCGGAGTAGTCGACGCGCTTGCCCAACAGGTTCTGGCGGAAGCGGCCCTGCTTGCCCTTCAAGGCATCCGAGAGCGACTTCAGCGGGCGGTTGTTGGCGCCGCGCAGAACACGGCCACGGCGGCCGTTGTCGAACAGGGCATCCACCGCCTCCTGCAGCATGCGCTTTTCGTTGCGCACGATGACGTCGGGCGCGTGCAGCTCGATGAGCTTCTTCAACCGGTTGTTGCGGTTGATCACACGGCGGTAGAGGTCGTTGAGATCGGAGGTCGCAAAGCGGCCGCCGTCCAGCGGAACCAGCGGGCGCAGTTCCGGCGGAATCACGGGGATGACATCGAGAATCATCCACTCCGGCTTGTTGCCGGACTTGCGGAAGCTCTCAGTGACACGCAGACGCTTGGCGTACTTCAGCTTCTTCTGCTGCGACGCCTCGGTCTTCATCCGTTCGCGGATCTCGATGGAAAGGCTCTCGACGTCGACCTTCTTGAGCAGTTCCTTGATACCCTCGGCGCCCATCATGGCGACAAACTTGCCGGGGTGCTCGGCTTCGAGCTGCCGCTTGCGTTCGTCCGTGAGGACTTCGGCCTTGCCGAGGCCGGGCACTTCGCCCGGATCCACGACGACGAACGCTTCAAAGTAGAGAACACGTTCCAGGTCGCGCAGGGTGATGTCCAGCAGGTAGCCGATGCGCGACGGCAGGCCCTTGAAGAACCAGACGTGCGAGCACGGGCTGGCCAGCTCGATGTGGCCCAGGCGTTCGCGGCGGACGCGCGACAGTGTGACTTCAACGCCGCACTTGTCGCAGATGACGCCGCGGTGCTTCATGCGCTTGTATTTGCCGCACAAGCACTCCCAGTCGGCAATTGGTCCAAAAATGCGGGCGCAAAACAGGCCGTCGCGCTCAGGCTTGAACGTCCTGTAATTGATGGTCTCCGGCTTGGTCACTTCACCGTGGGACCAGCTCCGGATCTTTTCCGGCGAGGCCAGGCTGATGCGGATGGAATCAAAATCCGCGATCAGGTTCGCTCGATCGTACGGGGATGATCTGTACATATTTCGCCTCCTGTCCTACTTCCGGTTAGTCAGCCGCCAATGCCGTGTCCGGCATTTCCTTCGGCTTCTTCATCAGTTCCACATCCAGACAAAGCGACTGCAGCTCGCGGATGAGCACGTTGAACGATTCCGGCACGCCCGGTTCGGCGGCGGCTTCGCCCTTCACAATCGCTTCGTAGATCTTCGCGCGGCCATAGACGTCGTCCGACTTGGCCGTCAGCAGCTCCTGCAGAACGTAAGCTGCGCCGTAGGCTTCCAGCGCCCACACTTCCATTTCGCCGAAGCGCTGTCCGCCGAACTGCGCCTTGCCGCCCAGCGGCTGCTGGGTGATCAGGGAGTACGGTCCGATGGAGCGCGCGTGGATCTTGTCGTCCACCAGGTGGCTCAACTTCAACATGTAGATGATGCCCACGGTGACAGGCTGTTCAAAGGCTTGGCCCGTCATGCCGTCATAGAGGGTCACCTTGCCGCTGGTGGGCAGCTCGGCTTCCGTCAGCTGACCCTTGATGTCGGCTTCCGTCGCACCGTCGAACACCGGGGTGGCGTACTTCTTGCCCAGCTCCCGGCCGGCCCAACCCAGGTGCGTTTCCAGGATCTGACCGACGTTCATACGGCTGGGAACGCCCAGCGGATTGAGGATGATCTCCACCGGCGTGCCATTGTCGAGGTAAGGCATGTCCTCTTCCGGCACAATGCGTGAGATGACACCCTTATTGCCGTGGCGGCCGGCCATCTTGTCGCCCACCGACAGCTTGCGCTTCATCGCGATGTAAATCTTTACCATCTTGATGACGCCGGGGGGGAGCTCATCGCCCTTCTTCAGCTTGGCGATCTTCTCTTCGCTGATCTTTTCCAGCACCATGATCTGGCGCGATGTCAGCTCTTCGATCTCGTCGATGGCCTCGTTCAGGCGAGGATCGCGATTCGACAGCTTCATGCGCTTGAGGTCACGCGCCTTCATCTTCTCGATGATGTCGCGCGTCAGGGGCTGGCCCTTGCTCAGCAACTTCTTATTGGTCTTTTCGTCGTGCAGGTCGGCCAGCAGCTCCTTGCCGTCCAGTAGAGCGGCCAGGCGCTTGGCGCGTTCGTCACCCAGGATGCGCTTTTCGTCATCCAGGTTGCGGTGCAGCTTCTCGATCGCGGTTTCGAGAATCGACTTGCTGCGTTCGTCCAGATCGGCGCCCTTGCGCGAGAAGACCTTCGCGTCCACCACCACGCCCTCAATGCCGGGCGGGCAGTACAGCGAGGCGTCCTTCACGTCTCCGGCCTTTTCGCCGAAGATGGCGCGCAGAAGCTTTTCTTCCGGCGTCAGTTGCGTCTCGCCCTTCGGCGTGACCTTGCCCACCAGAATGTCGCCCGGCTTCACCTTCGCACCCACCATGATGATGCCGCTCTCGTCCAGGCTCCGCAGGAAGCTCTCCGAGATGTTCGGAATATCGCGCGTGATCTCCTCGGGCCCCAGCTTCGTGTCGCGAGCCTCGATTTCGAACTCCTCGATGTGGATCGAGGTGTAGTAGTCTTCCTTCACCAGCTTCTCGGACACGATGATCGCGTCCTCAAAGTTGCAGCCGCGCCAGGGCATGAACGCCACCAGCACGTTGCGGCCCAGGGCGAGCTCGCCCATGTCGGTGCAAGGACCGTCGGCCAGAACATGGCCCTTCTTCACCTTCTGCCCCTGATGCACAATGGGCTTCTGGTTGATACAGGTGTTCTGGTTCGAGCGTTTGAACTTGGTCAGCGGGTAGATGTCGGCGCCGACTTCACGCGACATCTGGCCTTCGTGGATGTTGCCTTCCACGCGGACGATGATGCGCTCGCTGTCGACCGAATCGACCACGCCGGCGCGCTTACAAAGCACCACGGCACCCGAGTCGCGAGCCGTCACTTTCTCCATGCCCGTGCCCACGATGGGCGAATCGGCGCGCAGCAGCGGAACTGCCTGGCGTTGCATGTTCGATCCCATCAACGCGCGGTTGGCGTCGTCGTTCTCAAGGAACGGGATCAGCGAAGCGGCGACCGACACGAGCTGCTTCGGGCTGACGTCCATGTACTGGATCTCTTCGCGAGCCAACAGCGAGAAGTTGCCGGCCTTGCGGGTGTTCACCAGTTCATTGACGATGCGCCCTTCACCGTCCAAAGCCATGTTGGCCTGGGCAATGACGTACTTGTCTTCATCCCACGCCGACAGATAGTCGCAATAGGCTTCGAATTCCGGCGGGAGCTTCTTGTTCTCCGGAAGGCTCAGGATCCGATCCATCTCCTTCAGAGTGAGAACTTGCCCGACCTTCAGATTGGTACCGCCCGGATTCAGGATCTTAACGTCATCCTGCACCTGAGAACCAACCACGCGGCGATATGGGCTTTCGATGAAGCCATATTCGTTGATGCGCGCAAAGCAGCTCAACGACGAGATCAGACCGATGTTCGGACCTTCCGGCGTTTCAATCGGGCAGATGCGGCCGTAGTGCGTCGGGTGCACGTCGCGGACTTCGAAGCCCGCGCGCTCGCGGCTCAGACCGCCTGGTCCAAGGGCGGAGAGACGGCGCTTGTGCGTGATCTCCGACAGCGGATTCGTCTGATCCATGAACTGCGACAACTGGCTCGATCCGAAGAATTCGCGGATCGCGGCCATTACCGGCTTGGCATTCACCAGGTCGTGCGGCATCGCCGTCGACATTTCCTGGTAGACGGCCATCTTTTCCTTGATTGCCCGCTCCATGCGGACCAGGCCGATGCGGAACTGGTTTTCCAACAGTTCGCCCACCGCGCGCACGCGGCGGTTGCCCAGGTGGTCGATGTCGTCCACCGCGCCAATGCCCTTGCGCAGCTTCAACAGGTACTTGATGGTGTCGATGAAATCGGCCTCATCCAGCGTCCTGCGGTCCAGCGGGTTGCCGACGGTGCCCTGGGGCGAGAACTCCGCGTTGTCGTACAACTTGATGTTGAACTTCATGCGGCCCACGCGCGAGAAGTCGTACTTGCGCGGGTCGAAGAACATGCCGTGGAACAACTGCGTGGCCGTATCCAGCGTGGGCGGATCGCCTGGGCGCAACTTGCGGTAGATTTCCAGCAGCGCCTCGTTCTGCGACTTCACCGGGTCCTTCTTCAAGGTGACCGAAATCACATTGCCGACCTCGTCCCGCTCGGCGAAGAAGACGTCCATCGACTTGATGCCGGCGTCCATGATCTTGGCCAACGCAGTAGCGGTCAGTTCCTGGTTCGCTTCCGCCAGAACCTCGCCCGTGTCCATGTCGATGACATCGGAAGCGACCCACGAGCCCTCGATCTCGGCCGTGGTTGCCTCGACGGACTCGACCTTTGCCTTGCGCAGCGCCTCAATGGTGGCCTCGCGAATCTTGCGGTTGGCGGGGTGAATCGTCTCGCCCGACTTGGAAACCAGGGCGTTGCCCAGTTTCACGCCGATCAGCGACTCGTCCACCTTCCAATAGATCTTCTTGTCCTTGAAGTGCAGTTCGCTGAACTTGTAGAACGACTTGATGATCTCGGAGTCGCTCTTGATGCCCAGTGCACGAAGGAACACCGACCCATAGAACTTACGCTTGCGGTCGATGCGGACATACAACAGGTTCTTCGAGTCGAACTCGAATTCGACCCACGAACCGCGATAGGGAATGATCTTGCCCAGGTAGTAGCTCTGCGCCTGGATCCTCTCGAAGAAGACGCCGGGCGAACGGTGCAACTGGCTGACAATGACGCGTTCCGTACCGTTGATGATAAAGGTGCCGTTGGGCGTCATCAGCGGAATTTCGCCGAAGAACACCTCCTGCTCCTTGAACTCCCTGACGGTCTTGCGGCCCGACTCGTCCTTGTCGAACATCTTCAGACGGATCGTGACCTTCAGAGGGGCGGCATAGGTCATGCCGCGCTCCTCGCACTCGGCCTGGTCGTACTTCAACTGCAGACCGACGGGATCGCCGCAACGGTTGCAGAAGGTGACGATGTTCTTATTGAACGTGCCGCACTTGTCGCAAAGCACGTCGCCGGGGTGGAACGGGTCGGTCTTGATCGTGGCCCCGCAGGTGGGGTTCCGGCAAACCGTGCGCAGGTGGTTCAAGCCCTTCAGGCTGCCGCACTTGCACTCCCAGTTGCCAATCGAATAATCGACGAACTCCAGTTCAGACAACCCGCGAAAATCGGTGATCGGAAAGACGCTTTTGAAAACGCTCTGCAGCCCGATATCGTCGCGCTCGTCCGGCAGGAGATCCATCTGCAGGAACCGCTCATAGCTCCGCTTCTGGACTTCGATGAGGTTCGGAATCGGGACAGACGTCCGGATCTTGGAAAAATCGACACGCTCGCGAGGCGTGCCGTTGGACGCAGTTGACATTCTCCACTCCTTAAGGCGCCGATCTCATCCGGCGGCTGAACCGCCAGACGAGTCTGGCATCCCTAACTACCCGATAGCCGGGCGATAGGGGTGAATCTCGGGATCGTATGTTGGGAGATGCCCGGCGCAGGGATGTCTGTCACCAAGGGCAGGGAAAAAAAGGACCCGTACTGACAGGTCAAACCGGGTTGGGCTGGGAAGACACACCGGCTGCGCAAGAGGAACGGTATGTTGAACATGCCCGGACACCGCCATGGAACGGAACCCGAGTCAAATTGGTTTAACACTGGCGCAGCGATTCCCGATCCGGCTCCAGAATCTGATGAACCCAGTCTAACAGAATGAAAAACAAACCGTCAAACTACCATCGTCCGCACAGGCACAGAGAAGCGGCCGATTACAGAGCGTCCCCGGGGGCAACTCCGCAATCCGCCGCAACTCAGGATTCCCAAGAGGAATGCGCCCGCACAGGACGCATTCACTACTTGATCTCGACGGTGGCGCCGGCGTCGACGAACTTCTTCTTGATCGTCTCGGCTTCGTCCTTGTTAACGCCTTCCTTGATCGCCTTCGGAGCCGCTTCCACGAGGTCCTTGGCTTCCTTCAGTCCGAGGCTGGTAACTTCACGCACAACCTTGATCACGTTGATCTTGTTGGCGCCGGCAGCCGTCAGAATGACGTTGAACTCGGTCTTTTCTTCCACGGGCGCTGCGGCAGCGGCGCCGGCCGCAGGAGCGGCAACGGCAACAGCGGCGGCGGCGGCGGAAACACCCAGCTTTTCCTCGAGCAGCTTCACGAGCTGGGAGGCTTCCAGAAGCGTCAGGCCCTGGATATTTTCGGCAATCGCGTTGATGTCAGCCATTTTGTTTTCGATACTCCCTATCGTTTCAAAATCGTTCCACTCAAGACCTCGCCCGCGCGATCCGCAATCGGGACCCCGCCGGGAGACTTGCCTCCTCTAGGAGGAAAACTTGTTTTCCTGGACGCCCTGATCGATGACCACGGCGAGATCGCGGCCCACGCCATTCAAGACGGTGACCAGTCGCTGCGCCGGAGCATTGATCAACCACAACAGCTTGGCGTAGATCACTTCCTTCGCCGGCATGTTGGACAGTTCCTGGATCGCGCTGAGGTCGATCGCACGGCCTTCCACCAAGCCTGACTTGAAAGTAAATGTCGGATTTGCCTTCGCGTAAGCCGTCAGAGCCTTGGCCAGCGCAACCGGGTCACCGTTGGTGTAAGCCACCGCCGACACACCCTTCAGCCCTGCCAGAACTTGCTCCGAAGCCAACCCGGCGGACGCCTTCTCCGCGATCGTGTTCTTGATCACGTGGTACATACCGCCGGCCCCGCGAACGACCTTGCGCAACTCGAAATCCTGCGACACGGTCAACTTGGTAAAGCCCGTCACAAAGACGCTCGGGGCACTCTCCAGTTCGCCGCGCAGTTTCTCAAGATCTGCTTGTTTCTTTTTTCTTTCCTTCATGACCGGATCCTTTCGCGAGCGCGCTCGAACTTACAGTTGACGCAGGTTGAAGACAGTGACATCCAACGCCACGCCTGGCCCCATGGTGGAACAGACTGTCGCGCTTCGAACGTACTTGCCTTTGGCCACCGAAGGCTTCGCTTTGATGACGGCCTGAATCAGTGTGCTCGCGTTTTCCAACAGCTTGTCAGTCGCAAAACCAACCTTGCCCACCGGCGCATGAATCACGCCAGTCTTGTCCACGCGGAACTCCACCTTGCCGGCCTTCACTTCATTGACAGCCTTGGTGACGTCCGTCGTCACCGTTCCGGTTTTCGGGTTCGGCATCAGGCCACGAGGACCCAGAATCTTACCCAACCGTGCCATCGAGCGCATCATGTCGGGGGTCGCGATGACGGCGTCGAAGTCCAGCCAGTTTTCCTTCTGGATCTTCTCTACCATTTCGTCGCCACCGAAGAACTCGGCGCCCGCCGCTTCTGCCTCACGAATTTTGTCGCCGGAAGCGATCACCAGCACCCGTTTGCTCTTGCCGAGCCCATTCGGCAATACCACGGTTCCGCGCACCATCTGGTCCGCGTGCTTCGGATCGACTCCCAACCGCATGTGCACTTCGACCGTCTCGTCGAACTTCGAGAACTTGATCTTTTGTACCAGCGGGATGGCGTCTTCGAGCGTGTAGGGCCGCTTCTCGACTTGCCCCGCGGCCGCAGTATACTTTTTGCCTGGTTTTCTTGCCATAGTGTGACTGGTCCAAACGGCCTTTCCGCCGGTTCCCCGGCCATAAGACCTCCCAATGTGGTCGGATTGCCCACCGAAGCCCTGAATTGCGGCCCGGCAAACGTTCCGTTAGATTGGAAAAGAACGAAACTACTACTTTAGCATGGCCGCACAAAGCGCGTCCACACCGGAACACTCAAAAGCTAGTTGACTACTTCCACGCCCATGGAAACACAGGCGCCTTTCACTTGAGCGATGGCCGATTCGACGTCAAATGAATTCAGGTCGGGCATCTTGAGCTTCGCGATCTCCTCAACCTGTTTCATCGTAATCTTGCCGACTTTGTTCTTATTGGGCTCCGCGCTGCCCTTCGCCAGATTGCAGGCCCGCTTCACAAGAATAGCCACCGGCGGCGTCTTCGTAATGAAGGTGAACGAGCGGTCCGAGTAGATCGTGATCACTACCGGGATGATCAGCCCTTCCTGGTCCTTGGCGGAGGTCTTGGCGTTGAACGCCTTGCAGAACTCCATGATGTTGACGCCCTGCGGACCGAGCGCCGTGCCGACCGGAGGCGCCGGAGTGGCCTTCCCCGCCGGAATTTGCAGCTTCACCTGAGCCGTTACTTTCTTCGCCATGTCAAAACCCTTCTCAAACTCTTCTCAAGCCCACGCCCAGGAATCACCTGGCGGCGCCAGCCTGGCCAGATAGCCTGCTAGCTGATCTTCTCCACCTGGAGAAATTCCAACTCCACAGGCGTAGCACGGCCAAAAATCGTCACCAGTACGCGGAGTGTGTTGCGATCGGAATTCACCTCGTCCACCTTGCCCTGGAAGTTGGTGAACGGACCATCGACGATGCGCACCGTCTCGCTCTTTTCGAAACTCATCTTCGGACGCGGGCGCTCCGCGGCCGAGGCCTGCCGGTACAGAATCGCGTTGACTTCATCGGCGGTTAGCGGCACGGGCGTGTTGCCGCCACCTACAAAACCAGTGACCCTGGGCGTGTTCTTCACGTGATGCCAGAGTTCGTCGTCCATGGCCATCTGGACCATCACATACCCCGGGTATAGCAGCCGCTTGCTCGTCACCTTCTTGCCGTTCCGCAACTCCACCACTTCTTCAGTGGGGATCAGAATCTGGCCCAGACGGTCAGCAAACGCATACGCCGCAGCACGGGCCCGCAGCGATTCCGCAACCTTGTTTTCGAATCCGGAGTAGGTATGGATGATGAACCAATCCATGCCAGGGAGCTCATTCGGATCGACGGGCGCGGCACTCTCGTCCGCTACCGCCTCCTCGGCAGACTCCGCCTGAGCGCCGTTCAGCGTCAGATCTTCAGACGGCTGCAATTCGCCGCCTGCCTCGTTGTTTTGATCGAAGTCTTGCTCGGACATGGACTAAACCCTTGTCTAGCTTTCGCTTACTACCGCCGTGCCAGAGCCTGGAAGATCTGGTTGATTGCTCGGCCCAACAACAAATCAACTACCGCAAAGTAGGCCGCGAAGAGGAATACCGCCGCAATCACAACCGCGGTCGTCGCCTGGACCTGCGTTTTGCTCGGCCAGCTTACCCGGCGCATTTCGGCTTTCAAGTCCGAAATGTACTCCTTGACCTGTTCGAACCAACCCGAAATGCCGCTCTGAGACTGATTGGGTTGATTGTCCCCATTCGCTGCCGTTGTTACTGCCGCCATGGATGGCACCTTTTCCGAAGCCTTTCCGTAAGGCGTGCCTCAGGCACACCCGCTACCCACTAACGCCTTCAATTCTGACGTCTTTGCTAAATTTCACCCAGATCCGGTCCGGATGCCAGGAGGATGGCAGGGGATGAGGGAATCGAACCCCCACATGCGGTTTTGGAGACCGCTGGTCTACCGTTAACCTAATCCCCTTCCCGGTAAACAACAACTATTCTAGCTCAACTTCCAGACAGACTCGCAGGCCACCCGGTGGCTAGCCGGGTCAACCGTCCCGTCAAAGGCTTGGCGGCCCTTCCGGGGAAAGGCCGCCGCCCAATTCACAAACCTAGTCGAGAACCACTTCCGACACCGTGCCGGCGCCGACCGTGCGGCCGCCTTCACGGATTGCGAAGCGGAGACCCTTGTCCATGGCCACCGGGGTGATCAACTCCACACCCACCGTGACGTTGTCGCCAGGCATCACCATCTCCGTGCCTTCCGGCAGTTCCATCACACCCGTCACGTCCGTCGTCCGGAAGTAGAACTGCGGACGATACCCCTTGAAGAACGGCGTGTGCCGCCCGCCTTCTTCCTTCGACAGCACGTACACTTCGCCCTTGAACTTCGCGTGCGGCTTGATCGAGCCCGGCTTCGCCAGCACCTGACCGCGCTCCACGTCGTCCTTGTCGATGCCGCGCAGCAACAGGCCGACATTGTCGCCCGCCATGCCACTGTCCAGCAGCTTCTTGAACATTTCCACACCTGTGACGACCGTCTTGCGCGTGTCGCGGAAGCCCACGATCTCGACTTCCTCGCCCACCTTGACCTGGCCCTTTTCGATTCGGCCCGTCACCACCGTGCCGCGCCCCTGGATCGAGAAAATGTCTTCGATCGGCATCAGGAACGGCTTGTCAATGTCGCGCGGCGGCAGCGGAATGTAGTTGTCCACTGCTTCCATCAGGTCGTCCACCGACTTTTCCCACTGCGGCTCGCCGTTCAACGCGCCCAGCGCGCTCACCCGGCAAATCGGCAGATCGTCGCCCGGGAACCCATAGCTCGAAAGCAGTTCCCGCAGTTCCATCTCCACCAGTTCCAGCAGTTCCGCGTCGTCCATCATGTCGACCTTGTTCAGGGCAACCACAATGTACGGCACACCCACCTGGCGAGCCAGCAGCACGTGCTCACGAGTCTGGGGCATCGGTCCGTCAGGAGCCGCCACCACCAGAATCGCGCCGTCCATCTGCGCCGCACCGGTGATCATGTTCTTGATGTAGTCCGCGTGGCCCGGGCAGTCCACGTGCGCGTAGTGACGGTTCGCCGTCTCATACTCCACGTGCGCCGCCGCGATCGTGATACCTCGTGCCTTTTCTTCAGGCGCGTTGTCGATCGAATCGAAGCTGCGGAACTGCACCTTCGGGTTATGCTTGGCCAGCGTCTTCGTGATTGCTGCCGTGAGCGTGGTCTTGCCGTGGTCGATGTGGCCAATCGTGCCAACATTCACGTGCGGTTTGCTGCGATCAAATTTCTCTTTCGCCATGCGTGCGACTCCCTGCTGCCTCCCACCTAAATCCAGTTTTTGTAGGGGGACCGGCCACCCGTCCGGGCTCGCCGGAACCTGGAAGGGTCCAGCTCGTCTTGAAAAATTCTGGAGCCGATGACCAGGATTGAACTGGTGACCTCGTCCTTACCAAGGACGCGCTCTACCAACTGAGCTACATCGGCCCTGCAACTTACTTTAGCGCAACCTTACCCGCCATTGGCAACCCCGGCGGATTACACACCGCGATTTCCCATCACGAACTCAGGCTGGGTCGTTTTGGCCCGGCGCTTCTCCCGGTATTCCCTCTACTCGTAGAGTGAATGGTGGACAGGGGAGGATTCGAACCTCCGTAGCTCGCAAGGAGCGGCAGATTTACAGTCTGCTGCCATTAACCACTCGGCCACCTGTCCGTAACCGTGCTGTCGCTGCCGGACGGCAACCCCTCTAATATACCGCATCAAATCGTGTTTTGCATAAAACAATTCGCCACTTTTCTGTTTCCAAAACACCACCTTGCGTCCCGCCGCGAAGGATGGTACCAACAGTAGTTCGGCCCCTGACGGTCCTCATCACTATGCGCCGCCACAAGAGCCTTCACCCGCTCTCCCATCAGCACCACAACGGCCTGGCGCTCTGCGTCCTGGTCGAACGCGCACTCGCCAGCGACGCCTCGGAACCGGTCGTCCGCCGCCTCGCCGCCAAGTGCGCCGGCCGCTTCGACCTCGAGCTCGTCAACCACTTCCAGCTCGAAGAGCAGGTCCTCTTCCCAGCCGTCACCGCCGAGCTCGGTCCCTACCCCCTGGTCGACGCCCTCATCGCCGAGCACCGCGCCATGGAGCAGCAGATCGCCGTCCTGCGCCACGAACCCACCGTCAACCGTCTCCAGGAGTTCGCCACTCTGCTCCGCGCCCACATCCGGCGCGAGGAGAACGAACTTTTCCCGAGTATCCAGGACCGCCTGAGCCCCGCCACCATGCAGCACCTCGGTGACACCTTCGAGGCCCGGGCCGTCCGCGTCTGCCTGGAACCGTAGTCCCCGTTACCATGAATCCGATGAGCACCCTACTTCAAACCAACATCCCCGGCCTGCCGCTGATCGCCCGCGGCAAAGTCCGCGACGTCTACGCCGTCGGCACCGACAAGCTGCTGATGATCGCCACCGATCGCATCTCCGCCTTCGATTGCGTTCTCGGCTCGCCGATCCCGGACAAGGGCCGCGTCCTTACCCAGCTCTCCCTCTTCTGGTTCGACTTCCTCAAGGATGTCGTGCCCAACCACCTGATCTCCGCCGACGTCAACGAATATCCGGCCGACCTGCATCAGCACCGCGACCAGCTCGAAGGCCGCTCCATGCTCGTCAAACGCGCCGAAATGGTGCAGATCGAATGCGTCGCCCGCGGCTACATCTCCGGCTCCGGCTGGAAGGAGTACAAGGCCGGCGGCACCGTCTGCGGCATTCAGCTCCCCGCCGGACTCAAGGAGAGCGACCGCCTGCCCACGCCCATCTTCACCCCGGCCTTCAAGGCCCAGTCCGGCCACGACGAGAACATCAGCTTCGAAAAGGCCGCCCAGATCGCGGGACAGGACGTTGTCGCCCGGCTGCGCGATCTCACCCTCGGCATCTATTCCAAGGCCGCCGGCTACGCCCTCACCCGCGGCATCATCCTCGCCGACACCAAGTTCGAATTCGGCTTCATCGGCGACACCCTCACCCTCGGCGACGAGGTCCTCACGCCGGACTCCTCGCGCTTTTGGCCCGCCGCCCAGTACAATCCCGGCGGCGCCCAGCCCTCTTTCGACAAGCAGTTCGTGCGCGACTACCTCGAAACGCTCACCTGGAACAAACAACCGCCAGCCCCGTCGCTGCCGGCCGACGTCATCGAAAAGACGTCGGACAAGTACCGCGAGGCCTACGAGAAGATCACAGGTCGCAAGTTGTGAACTGGCTCGACATCTTTTTTCTCGTCATCCTCGGCATCTTTGTAGCCCAGGGCATTCGCCGGGGCTTCACTCGGCTCGCAATCGGCCTGGCAGCCACGCTGCTGGGCCTTTTGCTGGCCTCCTGGTTCTATGGATCCGTCGGCGCCTACTTCGAGCCCTACCTCAGCTCCCGAGCCCTCTGCAATATCGTTGGATTCCTGCTCGTTTTCGTAGGCGTCCAAGCCGCCGGCGGACTGCTCGGTTGGGGTCTCTCCCGTCTCTTTAAGTGGACCGGGCTCGGCCTTCTCGACCGCCTTCTCGGCGCGTTATTCGGCTTTATCAAGGCCACTCTCATCGGCATTGTCCTCGTCATGATGCTGCTTGCCTTTCCCATCAAGCCCATACCCGCATCGGTCGCCGAATCCAGCATTGCGCCCTACCTGATCGAGGCTTCCCATGTCGTTGTCTACCTCGCCCCCCGCGAGTTGAAGGACGGCTTCCTCGCTTCCTACGAGCGCGTCAAGAAGCTCTGGAACGGCACCCGCCCCGACGCCGAACCGAAATCGCCCCCCAGATCCAGCAGCTAGCCCCGCCCAGGGACGCTCATCCTCTGTCTCGAAGAGAAACTCTTCTCCATCAATAAGATCCAAGATAGCGACAGAGTGTGAACGTCCCCGGCAGCCGTCTCGTCCATATTTCTTTGAGAAATTACTTGACACGTCAACTAATGCCATGTAATTTAAAGTCATGGCACGCAAGACAAGCCGCCTTCAGGAGGAACTGAAGCAGACCAAACCCTTCGGCTCCATCTATCAGGAAGCGGCCCTGTCCGTCATGAAGACCGCGGACGTCTTCCGGCGTGACACCACCCGGCTCCTGGAGCCCTACGAAGTCACGCCGCAGCAGTACAACGTGTTACGCATCCTGCGCGGCGCGGGTGCTGACGGCATACCAACCCTGGCCATCGGAGAGCGTCTCCTCGAAGAGACTCCAGGCATGACCAGGCTGCTGGACCGCATGGAGTTCAAAGCTCTCGTGCGCCGGATTCGCTGCGAGAAAGACCGCCGCCAGGTGCTCTGCTACCTCACTGAGGAAGGCGCGCGCCTGCTGGCCACCCTCGATCCGTTGATCGAGGCAACCGATCGGAACATGGCCGCCCGGCTCACCCCCGAAGAGGCCGAAACTCTGGTGGAACTACTGGAAAAAATTAGGGAGACAAGACAATGACTACCGCTGAACTCGACGCCAAACTGAACAACGACATCCTCACCGGCAAAGCGCTGGAAGCCTTCGACGAGCTCTACGATGAGAACGTCGTCATGCAGGAAAACTCGAACGAACCCTTCGTCGGCAAGGCCGTCAACCGCCAACGCGAAATCGATTTCTTCTCGAGCATCGAGCAGTTCCATGGAGCGTCAGTGCTCTCCTCCGCCGTCAACGGCGACGTGGCCCTCTCCGAATGGCTCTACGACGTCACCTTCAAGGGTGGCACGCGCTTCAAACTCGCCCAGGTCGCTGTCCGCCGCTGGAAAGACGGCAAGGTCGTCAGCGAACGGTTCTATTACTCCAAGTAAGCCGCTCATCCCCGACAACCCAGACCGAGAAGCACATTACCGAAGGAACCCGAATCATGAACCTGAAATCAGTCCTCGCTCTAGCCCTGCTCGCCGTGCCTGCTGTCTTCGCGGAAGAGTACAAGATCGACACCTCACACTCCAAGGCGGCTTTCACGGTCAAGCACCTCATGGTCAGCAACGTCCGTGGCGAATTCAGCAAAGTCACCGGAACCATCTCCTATGACGAGAAGAACCCGGCCGCCACGCGAATCGATGCCACCATCGACGCCACCACGGTGAACACCAGCGAGCCCAAGCGTGACGAACACCTCCGCAGCGCCGACTTCTTCGACGTTGCCAAGTTCCCCACCATGTCCTTCAAGTCGAAGAGCGCGAAGAAGACCGCCGATGGCATTGCCGTCACCGGGGACCTCACCATCCACGGCGTCACCCGTCAGGTCGTGTTGAATGTCGAAGGCCCCAGCCAGGAGATGAAGGATCCCTGGAACATGCTGCGCCGTGGCGCCACCGCGACCACCGTCATCAACCGGGCGGACTACGGCCTCACCTGGAACAAGGCGCTCGAAACCGGTGGCATGGTCGTCAGCAACGAAGTAAAGATCACCATCGACGTGGAAGCCACTCGCGCCACCGCCAAGAACTGACCACCAACCGCCTCGTCATCTTCGTTGAGAGCAGTCGCAACAGGGGTCCCCGCAAAAAGGGACCCCTTCCTTCATTTCCGCCCCCTTGCTTTAGTACTCTGCAGAGTACGTTGCAAGGAACTCATACGATGTCGCTCTCCCGCCGCGCCTTTCTAGCCACCCCGGCCGCGATGGCCGCCGCCCAAACTCAATCCTCCACACCCGCTCTCTCGAACATCAGCCTGACGCCCGAATCCTACTGCGGCTGGCCCACCCTCGCCCGCCGCGCCAACGGTGAACTGCTCGTCGCCTATTCCGGAGGCCGCGAAACCCACGTCTGTCCCTTCGGGCGTGTCGAACTCATGCGCTCCACGGACGACGGCAGATCCTGGAGTTGGCCAGAAGTTCTGATGGACACAGTAATCGACGACCGCGACGCCGGCCTCTGCGTCACGCCGTCCGGAGCCATCCTGGTCACCACCTTCACCTCCCTCGCCTACGAAACCACCATGCAGCGAGCCCAGGACTGGCCCGCCGAGCGCACCGCCCGCTGGCAGGCCGTCCAACGCCGCTCAACGCAAGCCCAGCGCACCGCCCTCCTCGGTACCTGGATGCTGCGTTCCACCGATGGCGGCATGACGTGGTCGGCACCGTACCGCGTCCCCGTCAATTCTCCGCACGGGCCCGTGGCCATCTCCGGCAATCGCCTCCTGTATCCCGGCAAGGAACTCTGGGAGCCCGGCCAGAAGGCGCGCGTGGCGGAATCGACCGACGACGGCCAAACCTGGCGCATGCTCGCCGATATCCCGCTCCGTCCCGGAGACCGCTACGAGGACTACCACGAACTCCACGGAGTTGAGACCTCCGACCACCGTCTGCTGGTGCAGATCCGCAACCACAGCAAAACCAACGCTGGCGAAACCCTGCAGTGTGAATCCACCGACGGAGGCAAGACCTGGTCCCAGCCCCGCGCAATAGGAGTCTGGGGCCTCCCGTCGCACCTGCTCCGCCTCAGGGACGGCCGGTTGGTGATGTCTTACGGCTACCGCCGAGCCCCATTTGGCAACCAGGCCCGGGTCAGCGAGGATCACGGCAAAACCTGGTCACAACCCATAACGATCTCCGCCGATGGCGTGCGAGGCGACCTGGGCTACCCGTCAACGGTAGAGCTATCCGACGGCAGCCTCCTGACGGCCTGGTACGAGCAACAGGCCGCCAACCCGAAATCCGTCCTCCGCCAGGCCCGCTGGCGTCTGTAGGTCGGAGCCGGGCATTGTGGGGCGAGCCACCAGGCTTGCGGGCCGGCTCTCGAGCCGGCCTTCTTCTCTCCCAACCTTCAGCGCTCCCGATACGCTGAAGACCAACGGTACTCTTCCGGACTTCCAGCCAACCCCGCCCGCACGGAATTTCTCTCGACATACCGCACGATCCGCTGAAACTCCTCCTCATTGCGGACCCAGCGATCGTACGATTCCCTTTGCCAGAACGGCTGGCCCGTCCGACCAAGGATCATATTCGCGTGGCGCGCGGTGAACCCCTTGAAGGATTGCGCCAAGTGGCGAAACTCGACGATCGGTGTAATCAGCAGATGCACATGATTCGGCATGATACTCCAGGCATGCAACTGATAGTGCTTCAACTCCCGTTCGCCGAACCCAATAGCGTCGGTCATGAATTCGGCGATATCGTTGCGGCTAAGCCAGACTGGCCCGCACTCGGCCCGATCCAGGTACCGGTCAATGCAGGCAAAGGACTGGCCGCTAGTCAGTCCTGCTGGAGTGACATAACGGTGAGCCGGTAAGGATCCGAAGATTCTCCATGTGACAAACAAGGAAGCGCCCTCGGGGTGCCAATGAGGAAGCCTGCGGCGGTAGAAGCTCACATCAACTGAAGTGTCCGTGAAGCAGGGATTCCTCTCATCGATAGCCAAAAGTCCGGCTCGAAAGCCGGCCCGCAGGCCTGGAGGCCCGCCCCACCGCCGTTCCCCTACCCCGCCAACCCCTCGATCTGCCCCCGCAACTGCACTAGCAAAACCCCAGGCTCCGCCGCCGGATCCAGCGGTACCCTGAGTATGCCCGCCGGCGTGAACTGCGCCCCGGCCGTCTCACTCACCAATCTCATCAACGCGTGCGGGTCCACAGCCGACCCCGGATGGAACTTGATATTCACCCCGCCGCCCCGCCGATCAATCGCCTCAATCCCGCACCGCGCCGCCAGCGTCTTCAACTGCGAGAACTCCACCAGATGCCTCACGCTCTCCGGAGCCGCCCCATACCGGTCTTCCAGCTCCTGCAGCAGCGCCACGGCCTTCACCGGATCACCCGCATCCGCAATCCGCTTATACGCCTTCAGCCTCTGCTGTTCATCGGCAATGTAATCGGGGGGAATTCGAATATCCAGCCCAAGATTCAACGACGAGTGCACCTCCGGCGCCACCACCTCGCCCCGCAGCTCCCGCGCCGTCTCATCCAGCAGCTTCACATACGTCTCATACCCGACCACCGCCAGATGCCCATGCTGCTCACCACCCAACAGGTTCCCCGCTCCGCGCAACTCCAGATCCAGCGCGGCGATCTTGAACCCCGCACCCAGATCAGAGAACTCCTTCAACGCCGCCAGACGCTTCCGCGCCACTTCGGTCAAATCGACATCCGTCGGCACCATCAGGTACGCATAGGCGCGCCGGTTACTCCGCCCCACACGCCCGCGCAACTGATACAACTCGGAAAGCCCGTAGTTTTGCGCGTTCTCGATGATGATCGTGTTCGCCAGCGGGATATCCAGGCCGTTCTCCACAATCGTCGTGCACACGAAAACGTCCGCCCCGCGATGCATGAAGCTCAGCAGGACCTTCTCCAACTCGGCCTCGCCCATCTGTCCATGACCCACGGCCACTCGCGCGTTGGGCACCAGTTCCTGGATCGAAGCGGCGCGCGTCCAGATGGAATCCACGCGGTTGTGCACGAAATACACCTGCCCGCCGCGCTGCACCTCCTGCTCAATGGCCGTTTTCACCAGTTCCGGGTTGAACTTGGCCACCACCGTCTGTACGGCTAATCGGTCCTTCGGTGGAGTCTCAATCACACTCATATCGCGCAGGCCCAGCAATGACATGTGCAGAGTGCGCGGAATCGGCGTAGCCGACATCGTCAGCACATCCACGCTCTTCTTCATCTGCTTCAACCGCTCTTTGTGCGCGACGCCAAAGCGTTGTTCCTCGTCCACCACCAGCAGCCCGAGATCCGGGAACTCCAGGTCCTTCGACAGGATCCGGTGCGTGCCCACCACCACATCCACCTTGCCGGCCTTCAGGTCTGCCAGCACGGCCTTCGTCTCTTTCGGTGAGCGGAACCGGCTTAGCATCTCGATCCGCACCGGGAACGCCTGGAACCGCTTCTGGAAGGTTTCGAAATGCTGCAGCGCCAGCACCGTCGTCGGCGCCAGCACCGCCACCTGCTTGCCATCCCCCAGCGCCTTGAACGCCGCCCGCATCGCCACTTCCGTCTTGCCGAAGCCCACGTCGCCGCACAACAGCCGGTCCATCGGATGCGGGCTCTCCATGTCCCGCTTGATCTCCGTCACCGCCTGCAACTGGTCGCGCGTCGCCGTGTACTCAAACGCGTCTTCAAACTCACGCTGCCAGTTCGAATCGGCCGAGAACGCGTACCCCTCGCTCATTTTGCGCTCGGCATAGAGCTTCAAAAGCTCCTCCGCCATATCGCGCATCTTGGCCTTCACCCGCGACTTCGTCTTCGCCCAGGTGACGCCGCCCAGCTTGTCCAGCGCCGGCTTGCCTTCATTCGCGCCGCGATACTTCTGGATCAGGTCCAGCCGAGTCAGCGGAACATACAACTTCGACTCCGCGGCATACTCCACCACCATGAAATCCTCCATGGTGTCGCCGCTCGATATCTGCCGCAGCCCCGTGAACCGTCCAATGCCGTGCTGCGCATGCACCACATAATCGCCGATTTTGAGATCCAACGACTCCGGCGTGAACAGCGCGACATGCGACCGCGCCCTTGCCGGCTGCGCCGCGTAGTCCGACGCCTCGAACAGATCCTCACTGCCAATCAGCGCGAACTGCGCTTCCGGCAATGTCACGCCGCGCCGCACCTGCCCCTGGATCAGGTACACGCTGGCCGTCTGCATCGCCATGTAGGCACGATCGGCCAGATACTGCGGCGTCGACCCGGTGAGCTCCATGCCCAGTTGGAAGGGCAGCGAGTACTCGCCCAGGATGTCGGCCAGCCGCTCCACTTCGCCTTGCGCCGCCGCGAAAAACGCCACGCGGAAACCCTTCTCCACCAGGGAGCGTGCCTCGCTCACCGCCGCCGGCATGTTGTTCCGGAACGCCATTCCCGGCTGGGACCGGATCTCCAGCGGCACATCACCGGCGTGCGTGTCGCCCTCCAGCGAGAGCTGCCTCAGTTCCACTTCGCGCCGGTCAGGATGCTGGGCCTGCAGCTCACCCCATTGCCGGAACACCTGCTCCGGCGGGCACGGAGCCTGCTCCGACAACCCCTCCAGGCGCTTCCACAGCCGCTCGGCCGCAACCCTCAACCCCTCGGGCTCATCCCAAACCAGAATCGGCTTCTCAATCAGGTTCTCAATCGAGTCGCTGCGCGGCCGCAGCAGAGGCGCCGCGAACTCCCAGCCGGGAAACGTCTCGCCCGGAACCACGTCGTCGGCCTGCCGCAGCTCCGCCAGTTGCCGCAGGAACTCGCGTGTCCGTGGAGTCTCCTCCAGCGGCAGCAGCGTCACCTCTTCCACCTTCAAGACACTGCGCTGCGTCTCCGGGTCGAACCGCCGCAGACTCTCCACCGAGTCCCCGAAGAACTCGATGCGCACCGGCCGGTGCGCCTCCGCCGGATAGACGTCGAAGATGCCTCCGCGCGTCGAGTATTCGCCTTCCATCTCCACTGGTTCGCGTTTCTCATAGCCAATCGATTCGAGATGCGACGCCAGGTCGTCCATCGCGATCTCATCGTTCTGCCGCAACGTCAGCGCCAGTTGCCGGTAGGCCGCCGGCCCCTCCGTGCGCAAAAGCGCCGAAGCCACCGGAGTCACCGCGACGGAGCACTGCCCCGAAGCCAGCCTGTACAACCCCACGGCCCGTTGCGCCTTGATCTCCGTGTGTGGCGACAGCCCCTGGCCGGGCAGAACGTCCAGCGCCGGAATGTGTACCGGTGGCGGAGCCCCGCGCCCCGCCAGCAGCAGATTGTGGAAGGTCTCCAGCAGCTCCTGCAGAATCTCCGCCGTCCGGTTTGTGTCCGTCACCACCAGAATCGGCTGCTCCAGATTCTCCCAAAGCAGCGTCAGGTAGAGCGCCTTCGCGGTTGGCGTCAGTCCGCTCAACATCGAGCGGGACGTGGGCTCGTGGGCCAGCCGCCTCAGCAGCTCTTGAAAGGCCGGATGGCGCGTTAGGGATTGGAACTGATCGCGGACCCCAGGGTTGATCACTGCTGGCTGAGGACCTCTTCTACCGTAGCGGTCGTGGAATACCCGGGCTCCAGCGGCAGCAGTACCACTCGCCCACCGGAGGCCTCCACCGCTTCCCTCCCGGCGACAAAATGCGACCAGTCGCTGCCCTTCACCAGGATGTCCGGCAGCAGCTCGGCAATCAGCTCCCTGGGCGTGTCCTCGTCAAAAAGGGTCACGGCGTCCACGGCCTCCAAGGCCGAGGCCAGCGCCGCCCTCTGCTGTTCGGGCAGAATCGGGCGCGTCGGGCCCTTGATGCGCGTCGTGCTGGCGTCGGAATTCAGCGCCAAAATCAGCACATCCCCCAGGTTCCGGCACGACTCCAGAGTGCGGATGTGGCCCGGATGCAGGATGTCGTAGCACCCGTTCGTGAACACCACGGTCAGCCCGGCTTCTCGCCAGCGCGCCCGCTCGGCCACCAACTCCGGCCGGTTGTAAAGGATCCCCATCGATTGCGATGCTCCAGCATCCAGTGTAGCCGCGCGGCGAAAAGGAGGCTATTTCAGGAAGCCGCTACGCCCGCTACCTTCCGCACAGAGCTGATCGTTCATCGGATCGTCCAGTGCCAGCAGGTACCGCGTCATCGGCGAAACCCGCGCCTGCGTCTCGGCACTCAGCAGTTTCTTCTGCCACTGCTGCTGCGGCAGGTCGCGCCGGACATAGAAGGCATGCAACGCGCGCCGGTGACGCCCGGTCTGGTTCGCAGTTCCGCCATGCCAGACGTGGGCGTTATAGATCGCGACCGACCCAGCCGGAGCAAGCACCAGAATCTCCTGGGGATGCGGAGCCGTCGGGTCCTTCAAAACATCCTGGGGCAGCCGCCCCCAAAGGTGGGACCCCGGAATCAGCCGCGTCGCCCCGTTCTCTTCTGTGAAATCATCCAGCAGCCAGACGGAGTTGAAAACGCGCGGGCCAATCTCGTCCGGCAGCACACCCATATCGACATGCAGCGGCTGCGCCTCGGGGGCATAGGGGTTCGTCGACCGCGCGTTCAGGCTGCTGAGCTTGAAACTCCCGTTCAGTACGTGACTCAGATAGACCAGCAGCCGCGAATCGGCCACCACCTGCTCAAAAATCTCACCCTTGTCGACCAGATTCGCCAGCCGCCGAGCGAACGGTTCCTGACGGAACTCGTGACCGGCATTCTCGCCTTCCTGCTCGAACAGTGCTTCCACCTGCACGCGCAGCTCGCGCAGCAGGTGATCGTCCATGAACTCAGGCACAATAATGTAGCCTTGTTCATCCAGTTGCCGTTTCTCGGCTTCCGTCATGGGCCCTATTCTATAAGTTTGGATTGCCAGTGGAGAAATATTCGCGAATCTTAGTCCGGGCGACAAATTGGGTGGGCGACGCGGTGATGAGCTTGCCGGCGCTGGCCGCCGTCCGCGCGCGGTTTCCCACCGCAAAAATCACCGTCTTGGCGCGGCCGTGGGTGGCCGGGTTGTACCGCAAGGAGCCGTTTGTCGACGAGATCCTGCCCTACCAGCCCGAATCCGTACTAGATCGTTGGCGAACCGCCGCCGAGTTGCGCAAGCGCCACTTCGATTGCGCGTTGCTCCTCCAGAACGCTTTCGACGCGGCGCTGGTCACCTTTCTGGCCGGCATCCCGCGCCGTATTGGCTACAACCGTGACGGCCGTGGCCTGCTGCTCACCGATGCCGTGCCGGTGCCTGCCAAGGGCTCCATCCCACCACACGAAAGTTTTTATTATCTGGAGCTTCTACGCCAGATCGGCTGGGTCGACAAGCTACCGTCGGAGCCACTCATCCGCCTGGCCGGCGAACGCGGCCCCGTGCGCCCGGTCGTCGGCGTCAGTCCCGGCGCCGCCTATGGCACCGCTAAACAATGGATTCCACAGCGTTTCGCCGCCGCCGCAGTCGACCTGTCGAATCGGCTCAACACGGAAATCGAACTCTTTGGTTCGAAATCCGAGCGGTCGCTCTGCGAGGAAGTGCGGTCCGAGATCTTGCGGCTGGGTGGATCCGCCCTCAATCTGGCTGGTGAGACAACCCTGGAGCAGTTCATCGAACGAGCCGGCACCTGTCGTGTATTCCTCACAAACGACTCGGGTTCCATGCACATCGCCTCGGCTCTGGGCATTCCCACCGTAGCCATCTTCGGCGCCACCAACCATATCACCACCGGTCCCACGGGGCCGCTCGCCAAGGTGATCCGCCAGGACGTCGAGTGTTCGCCTTGCCTTCTGCGCGAATGCCCCATCGATCACCGCTGCATGACAGGCGTTGAGTCCGGCCGCGTGGTACAGGCGGCCCTGGAACTAGTACAGATATCGACCCTCTAGCCCGCTCCCGTCCTGCTACAACAGTATGGTGGATTCGCGTCTGAAGATCGTTTTGCCCACCGCCCTGCCACCCGGAATACGGATTGTCTCCGGCTATTTCGATCCCTTGCTGGCGGCCCATGCCGAGTGGCTGGCGGACGCCCGTGGGACCGGAAAACTGGCCGTGATTGTTAAGGATCCAGCCATGCCAATCCTCCCTTCGCGCGCCCGGGCTGAACTCGTCGCGGCTTTGCGCGTAGTCGACTACGTAGTGTTGGACGGGCCCGACGCTCCACCAGCGAATGTCCTTCTGGAAGAGCGGGATGTGGCCGCGGCTGCGGCCTTCGCCGCGCACGTGCGGCAACGGCAGGGCTAATGCCGCAGCGGCTCATTCTGGTGGTCCGGTTGGGCGCGATGGGCGATATCCTGCACGCCTTGCCTGCCGCCGCCGCCCTCAAACGTTCGTTTCCCGATTGCCGGCTGAGTTGGGCCGTGCATCCGAAATGGCGGGAGCTGCTGGAATCAGGCGGCTTAGCCGACGACTTGGTCCTAATCGACAGACGTCGTTTATCTTCTCTGACCGCCGCAGTGAAAGCCCTGCGGAAGGTCGAGTTCGACACGGTGGTCGATTTTCAGGGTCTGATTCAATCGGCTCTGGTCGCCCGCACCGCCCGCTCGCGCGGGGTGTACGGATTCGTCAAGGAGCAAGTTCGTGAGCGGCTGGCCGCAAGTCTTTACACCACAAGAGTTACGGCCAAAACAACACATGTCGTCGAGAAGAATCTCGACCTGGCGGCGGCTGCCGGTGCGCGCGACCGCACGGTGGTTTTCCCGCTACCGGCCGGCCGGCCGGAAAGCGACCTGCCCGATGGACCATTTGTCCTGGCTGCACCCTTCGCCGGTTGGGCGTCGAAGCAGTGGCCCCTGGAGCATTACGCGGTGCTCGCCCGGCGCCTGCTGTCGGAACTGGGCCTCCCCCTGGTCCTGAACGGCGCTCCGTGGCAGGCCGAAACCTTGCGCGGCGTTGAGATGGCGAAAACTCATATATCATCGATCTCAGGATTGATCGACGCCACCCGGCGGGCTACTGCAGTGGTGGGTGTCGACAGCGGCCCGATGCACTTGGCCGCGGCGCTGGAGAAGTCCGGCGTGGCCCTCTTTGGCCCCACCGACCCCGATCGCAATGGGCCGTACGGTAAGTCCTTATCGGTGATCCGGATACCGGGCGCCGTCACCAGCTATCAGCGGAGGAAAGAGATAGACGCCTCCATGCGGGCCATCGCCCCAGAGTCCGTCTTCGAGGCACTCGCTACAATGGTGAAGCTGTAATGTCGATCTTTCCGAAACCGTACGCGGATGTAGTCCAAAGGTTGAGAGTGCCCACCGGCCTGCTGCTGGCGGCGGCCTTCGTCTGGCTGGCACAACCCGTTCTGCCCACGCTGCTGCTGGGCTGCCCCATCGCACTGCTGGGTCTGGCTCTGCGGGCGTGGGCGGCAGGCCACCTGCGCAAGAACCAGCAGTTGACCGATTCCGGCCCCTACGCCTGGGTTCGTAATCCCCTGTACATCGGCACCTTGTTCGCGGCACT
Source organism: uncultured Paludibaculum sp. (assembly GCF_963665245.1). Lineage (NCBI taxonomy): Bacteria > Pseudomonadati > Acidobacteriota > Terriglobia > Bryobacterales > Bryobacteraceae > Paludibaculum > uncultured Paludibaculum sp. The sequence goes on along the minus strand of NZ_OY762269.1, from coordinate 2,871,921 downwards.
GGGCTGCACAGTGGCCGCCGCCCGGCCGAGCCTGGCCACACTGGTGGGGGTGGTGTTCATATTCGTGTATCTGCCCGTCATGGAACAGGAGGAGCAGCACTTGGCGAAGATCTTCCCGGAGTTTGAGGAGTACGCGAAGCGGGTTCCGCAACTGCTGCCGCGAATCCCCAAGATCTACCCGCCGCAGCGCTTCTCGTTCGAAGTCTACCTGCGCAATCGGGAGTATAAGGCGCTGTACGGATTCCTGCTCGTCTATGCGTTCCTGATCTTCAAGTCCGTCTAGGATCAGGCCTTGCGCGGGCTGGACAGCCGCGCCTCGAGCATGATCAGAATGATCAGGAACACCACCATGATCGACCCCGCCAAGGGCAGCCCCATCACGACACCCACGCCGTAGAAGTGAGCGAGATAGCCGAGCGATGCCGGGGCCAGCAGGCTGCCGGTGCTCGCAATCGAAAAGATCCCGCTGAAGAAGCCAGGGTGGAAATACGGGAACCGGTCGCCGATCTTCTCCACCACGAGGGGAAGGATGACCGAGAATCCGCCGCCAGCCAGAAGAACACCCACTGTCGCGCCAAAGAGATTGTTGGTGGAAAACAGTACAACGCACGCGAACATCGGGGCCAGCGTAGCCAAGGCCAGCAGGCGCGCGTGGCGGACGCGCGGCAGCAGCCACTGCGCGGCGACCCGGCCCGTGAGCAGGGCAAACCAGTACAAAGCCAACAGAAACAGGGACGTAACCGGACTGGCGCCCAGCCGCTGGGTGAGGAACAGCGCCAACCAGCCGGCCAGTGCCCCTTCGCTGCCCGATTGGAAGAACAGTAGCAGCGCAAAAAGAATCGCCGCCGGACTACGGAAGTCCTGCAACGCGCGGGTCCAGGTCACCTGCTGCACGATGGGTTCGTCCGGCAGTTTGGCGCGATAGTAGACCACGGCGGCAAAAGCGGGGAGGAGGGCCAGAAGGATCAGGACGCTGGCCACGTTGTAGACAAAAAAGGTGCCCGCGACAAACAAAGCACAGGTCATGGCGCCGAGACCGTACAGGGCGCCAGCCAGCGTGAGGGTGGCGGCGGGATTCAGGTGGTAGACGGAGCTGATGGCGTGAAACACGCTGGTGTTGAGCAGGCCGGCGCCGAGGCCCACCAGGAAGAGGCCAATCAACTGCCAGTAAAACGGAGAGGGCGGCGAGAAGGCAGCCAGCAGGAGCATGGCACAGCACGCCAACACGCACGCCAACGTCATCACAAAACGGATGCCTCGTTTCCGCAGCAAGGGCGCGGCCAGCACGGGAGCCACGAGCATGCCCAGGTTCTGCAGCAGGAACAAGGTTCCAATATGCAGGTAGTTGGGATCGATGTGGTGGCGCCAGGCGAGCAGGATCGAACCGAGAAACGCCATGAGGGTGCCGGAGAGAAAAAGCCCCGAGATCCCGCGGCGAGCCATGGGGCTCTGCAATGAGCCCTTCGTGGTTTCGAGACCCGGCTGTGTTGGAGTTGCGGCCGGCACCTGCCCATTGTATCTCCGAACTCCCCAATCAGGGCGCCAATGAGGGCCCGCTACCAAAGACCGGAGCGAAAACCGGCGATTTCTCCCATATTCCATATTCCCGATGATGCCACTCGTGTAGTTCCAATGACTTACGTTTGGCAGCAAAACTGCACTAGGGATGGCGGGTCACGTTAGTTAGATGCTTTGTGGGTGGTTGCCTCTCTAACCATCCCGCCCCGGTGGTATCCTCCGATCCCCCGGGGCGTTTTCTTTTTATCAATCACTTACAGGCAGTGAACAAGCTACTGGACGTCCTCCAGGAAGGAGCCGGTTCGACATCTCCGCCTGGGCTCGGCGGGATGTAGCCTACCGCATATTCCATCTTTTGGATTCCCACTACAAAATGTTGTGGTTCTGTTTTCTTTCCTCTTGACTGAATTCCGAAGGTCGCTTAGGATAAGGCCATCACTGAAGAAAGGAGGTGATCCAGAGAACATGAGTACTGGTAGTTGTCACACGCGTGAGGTGGTCGACTGCTGAAGCTCAAAACTGGTCACGCCTTGGCCCGACTCTTCAGTGCAGGGCTAAGATCGTGCGCACCGGCCACTGAGCGCGATTCTGCAGCCGTAGGCTAAAGAATCCAGGCTACCGAAGAACCCGTCGCCGGAGTCCGGCTGCGGGTTCTTTCTGTTTGGCGGCATCTTTTGGCGGTTCCGCTGCGTCTGCTATACTGAGGAGGTTAAAGGATCAATCGATGAAAGCTGGCATCCATCCCGCCTACAATGAAACGAACGTGATCTGCGCATGCGGTCATTCGTTCAAGACCCGCTCGACCAATAAGGGCGACATCCGAGTGGAAATCTGCTCCAGTTGCCACCCCTTCTTCACCGGCCGTCAGAAGCTGATCGACACCGAAGGGCGAGTGGATCGTTTCCAGAAGATGTTGCAGCGCTCGGCCGACCTGAAAGCCAAGCGAGCCGACACAAAACAGCCGGTCGCATAAACGAACGCTGTCTACATCCTCCTCAAGAGACTGAAAGAGCCCGGCCGCGAAGCCGGGCTCTTTCTCTTTTGAAGTCAATCGTATGGAAAGGGCTTACCGGCTGGGTTTGTCCTTATCCTTCTGCTCTTTCTCTTTTTGTTCCGCCTTGCGCTTATCGTCCCGCTCCTTGCGGAACTTCTCATACTCCGCCTGCTGGGTTGGGCTGAGCATGGCGTTGATCTCGGCCGTCTGTGCGTCCTGGATCGCCTTCATCTCGGGCCTGCTGCGCTCGCGCAGCTCCCGGAACTTTGCCCGGGTCTCGTCGAGGATGGTTTCCAGTTTTTCCACCTGGGCGGCTTGTAGGCCCAGGCGGCGTTGCATCTCACCAATGTATTCCCGGCGATAGTCCTCGGGACTCTTGGGGGGCGGATTCTTGGCGCTGACCGTATTCAGGGAATACGAGCGATAGCCTAATGCGCCGACCACCGTGCCGCTGGCAAAAACTAGGATGAGGGAAAGAGCGAGAGTAGAGTTCGAACGCATCATTTCACAGGCGACTCCTGCAACCGCCCGGAATCGGCGCTACCAGGCACAACCGCAACACCACTCAGCATTTGAGCGTTATCATGAGCATCCGCCAAAGCTTCCAGGTAGGTAGCAGTGTAGACTACCGCCGGGCGCTTCGGCAACATTTGTAACATGACAAAAAACAGACTAGCGGCTGCCGCGGCGGCCACAAATCCGTTGGACCACTTCCAGAGCTGCTTGGTCCAGTGCTGCCCACTCTCGATGCGGTTCCAGAGCCTCGGCATGAAATCCGCCGGGATGTCCGGCTCCACGCAGGCATCCCGATAGGCCGCCAACAGCCGGTCGAAGTCCTGTTCCGTCCGATTTTCCGATTCGCTCATGGCTCCTGCATCCTTTCCCATACTCTACGCTCAGTCAAACACCCCGACCCGCGAGGTGCACTCGCCAGGGACATCCAACCTTCCGACGCTCAACTACCTTCTTCGGCGGCTTTTTCCTTCCGCTCCATGCTCTTGGCGCCCCGCGAAGACTCGTACGCCTTTAGGACGCGCTGACGCGCCCGAAAGAGTCGGACTTTCAGAGCGTTCTCGTTGACATGATAGACCTTTTCCAGATCCTTCAGCGACAGCCCTTCCACTTCCTTCAACGTCAGCAGAGCACGGTCTTCTTCCGACACTTCGCTGAGCAGCGAATCGACAAACTCCCGCACCTTGGCGCGATGCAAATCGTCGACCTGCACCTTCGTTCCGGCCGAAGCGTCGGCCATCATGACAGCCTGTTCGCTGAGGTCGGACACTCGCGACTCCAGACGGCGCTTCCGCCGCTTCCGCAGGTAGTCCAAGGCCGCGTTGACAGTAAGCCGGTAGAGCCAAGGCTCGAAAACCTCTGGACTTCTCAACTGATCCAGCGAGTAGTACAAGCGCAGAAACACTTCCTGCGCCACATCTTCCACATCCTCAGGCCGCCCGATCAATCGGGACACAGTCCCGAAGATCCGGCGCCGGTACGCCGTAACGACCTCGTTGAACGCAGCCGGATCGCCCGCCCGCGCCCGTTCCACAACTTCGAAGTCGACCAGCATGTGAGACCAGAGAGCTGGCGCGACTCCTTAAATTTCCTAACAATAAGGCGCGCCTTGCCTGCACTCAGGTTACAACAATTCCAGACAGGGGCGTTTGTGCCGCTAGATGCATGTTAAAATTGGAACTTAGCTCCTTCCACAATGGATTTTCTCTCCGGCCTGAATCCCCAGCAACGCGAAGCCGTGGCTCATGTCGAGGGCCCTCTTTTGATCCTCGCGGGCGCTGGCAGCGGCAAGACGCGCGTCATCACGCATCGAATTGCCCATCTGATCGATAGCGAAGGGGTTTACGGCCCTTCCATTCTGGCGGTTACCTTCACGAACAAGGCCTCCGGCGAGATGCGGGAACGGGTGCTCAAACTGCTGAAGCACCTGCCGGCCAATGCCGGGCCGATGGTAGCCACGTTCCATTCGTTCTGCGTCCGCTTGCTGCGACGCGACGGCTCGACTCTCGCCGACCTGCGACGGGGGTTCACCACCAACTTTCACATTTACGACGACGACGACCAGCTCTCCCTGCTGAAGCAGATCTACAAGAAGCTCGGGCTGGACGACAAGTTCATGCAGCACCGCGCGGCCCTCTCGCGCATCAGCCACGCCAAGAATCAGAAGCAGAGCCCGGCGGATTTCTACAAAATGTCCGCCGATCCGAAGGCCGCCAAACTGGCGGTGGTCTTCGAACACTACCAGCAGGGGCTGGAATCCGCTAACGCATTGGATTTCGACGATTTACTGCTGGAGGCCGTGCGCCTGCTGCGGTACGACGCCGGCGTCCGGCAGCTGTGGAACCGTCGTCTGCAGTTCCTGATGATCGACGAGTACCAGGACACCAATCGCTCGCAGTACGAACTCATGCGGCTGCTGTCCGAAGCGCACTCGAACGTCGCCGTGGTGGGCGATGAGGACCAGTCGATCTACGGCTGGCGCGGTGCCGACATCCGCAACATTCTGGATTTCGAGAACGACTACCCCGGCGCCAAGGTCATCCGGCTGGAACAGAACTACCGCTCAACCAAGGCGATTCTGGAAGCCGCCTCGCGCGTGGTGGAGAACAACAAAGCCCGCAAGGGCAAGACTTTGTGGACCGACGGCGCCGATGGCGACCCCATCTGTTATCTGGAAGCGGCCGACGGCGAGCAGGAGGCCCTGTTCATCGCCGACACCATCGAGAAGATCTTCCGCAAGGAACGCGACACGCGCGTGGCGATCCTCTATCGCACCAACTCCCAGTCCAGGCAGATTGAAGAGGCGCTGCGGCGCTACATGCGCAAGTATGTCGTGGTGGGCGGCTTCAGCTTCTACCAGCGGGCGGAAGTGAAGGACACGCTCTCCTACGTCAAGTTCCTGATGAATCCGCGCGACAACATCTCGATGCTGCGCATCCTGAACGTTCCGGCGCGCGGCATCGGCAAGACCACGTCGGACCAGTTGGAAAGGATCGCGACCGAACGCGGCGAGACGCTGTGGGAGGCCATCGACACGGCTGAGCGGGAGCACCTGCTGGGCGGGCGCGCCGAAGCAGCCCTGGCCGCCTTTCACCGCCTGATCGAGGAGTTGCGGGATGGGGTCACGCGGCAGAGTCCGGACGAGACGATCAAGCAGATTCTGGATCGTACCGGCTACCGCAAAATGCTGGAGACGGATTCAACGCCGGAGTCCGAGTCGAAGCTCGGCAACCTGGACGAACTTGTCTCGGCGGCGGCGGACGCAGCCGAACGCGGTGACACGCTGCAGGACTTTCTGGACTCGGCGGCACTGGTGGCCGATTCCGACGATATCGAGGAAGAGGCACAGGTCTCCCTGCTGACCATGCACAACGCGAAGGGTCTGGAGTTCCCTTACGTGTTCATCGCCGGCCTGGAAGAGGGACTCTTCCCCCATTCGCGGTCGCGCGACAACCCGGAACAACTCGAGGAAGAACGCCGGCTGTGTTACGTGGGTATGACACGGGCGATGAAACGGCTCTATCTGACCAGCGCCCGGATGCGGCGAAAATACGGCGGTTCGCCGCCGGAGCCGTGCCAGCCTTCGAGGTTCCTGGAAGAGGTTCCGAAATCCTTACTGGAGGACCTCAGCCCGCAGCGTCAACCCGCGGGCTCGATCGACCTGTACGGTGAGCGCGCCTCGGTGCGCGAAGCCGCGCGTCGAAATACGTATACTGGAAAGACATATAATTCGCTTGATCACATCTCGCAGTTCTTCGCCGAACGGGGCGTGCGTCCGCCAGCAATGGTTCCGCAACCCGCACCGCCGAGGGCTGCAGGTGGGCCGGTTCCCAGCGCGGCGGTGACGCCGAGGCCGCAACCGGTGCAGGGGCAAACCACGATGCGTCCGGCAGCCGCGACGGCTAAGCCTGCTCCGAAAAAGGGCGGACTGAGAGCCGGGATGAACATCGTGCACCCCAAGTATGGCCGTGGCACCGTGCTCCGCAAGGAGGGCGATGGTGAGGACGCCAAACTCACCGTGAGCTTTCCCGGACACGGCTTGAAGAAATTGATCGCCAAGTTCGCCGGCCTGTCGGCCGATGATTGAGGCGCAAGCCGCCGGTCTCGCGCAAGCGGGATGGGCCTTTGAAATCTAGAGTAGAGACCGGCACGCCGGCATGAAGGATTGAACTGAGCATGAATACGAAGAGCATCGCCGACAAGGCAGAACGTAAAGAGAAGAAGCGCACGGCGCGTAAGGTGGCGGACGAGAAGAACCCCCTCCAGCCGCGTCCGGCCGGTGTCGATCGCGGTTCGCGGAAACGCAAGGTCAAGACGATCGCGCGCGGCCAGCGCAAGCGCTAACTAAAAGCTATCAGCGGTCAGCTATCAGCTTGCAGCCTTACTGGCGTCCGGCACGTCCCTCGGTTGCCGTTGCCGGACCGCCACCCGTTGGCCCCTGGTGGCTAACGGTGGTATGCTTTCAACTCTTCTTTGGCACTCCTGCCGCTCCTGCGTGGTAGTAGCCCGAGGTCCAATCACAGATAGCTGAAAGCTGACGGCTGATCGCTGATAGCTCCCTAACACCCCGGCCGCGAGGAGGCTCCCGCCGATGAAACAACTCTTCCGCACCAAGAGCATCGAAGCTCTGGTGGCCGCCTCCAATGAGGAAGGCAAACGCCTGGACCGCACATTGGGCGCCTGGAGCCTGATGGCCCTGGGCATCGGCGCTGTCATCGGCAGCGGCATTTTTATCCTCACTGGCACAGCGGCGGCGGGTGAGGTGCGCAGCTTCCACTCCCTGTTGCATGTTCCGATCCTCGATCTGATCATCAACGGGGCAAGTTCGTCATTCACCATCGGCCGGCCGGGCGCGGGCCCAGGGGTTGCGCTCTCGTTTCTGTTGACGGCGATCGCGTGCGGTTTCGCGGCCCTGTGCTACGCCGAAATGGCATGCTGCATCCCGGTGGCGGGCTCCGCCTACACCTATGCGTATGCGACGATGGGCGAGTTCGTAGCCTGGCTGATCGGCTGGAATCTGATTCTGGAGTACGCCGTCTCAAACATGGCGGTGGCGGTCGGCTTTTCCGCTTACTTCAACGACATTCTGGAGTCGATATTCGGGTGGCATCTCCCCAAACAGCTATCTGAGCCGATGATCATGGGTGGGCAGTTGACGGGCAGTTGGTTCAACCTGCCGGCGTTTCTGATTCTGATGCTGCTCACATGGGTGCTGACCTACGGCATCAAGGAGAGCGCCCGCACCAACAACATCATGGTGCTGGTGAAACTGGGCGCCATTGCGATCTTCGTCATCGGCGCCGGCCGCGCGGTGAGTACGCACCACTGGCATCCATTCCTGCCCAATGGCATGTCGGGCGTGCTGACAGGCGCCGCCATCGTGTTCTTCACCTACATCGGGTTCGATTCGGTATCGACGGCGGCCGAAGAGTGCCGGAACCCGCAGCGCGATCTGCCCATCGGAATCATCGGGACGCTGCTGGTTTGTTCCACCCTCTACATTGCAGTGGCTCTGGTGCTGACTGGCATCGCGCCGTGGCAAACCCTGAACAACGCGGCTCCGGTGGCCGAGGCCCTGAAGAACCTGAACATGAACACCGTGCGGGAGTGGGTGGGCGTGGGCGCCATCGTGGGCATGCTTTCGTCCCTGCTGGTGTTCCAGTATGGTCAGGCGCGCGTTTGGTTCGCGATGTCGCGGGACGGGCTGCTGCCGCGCTTCTTCTCCAGGATTCACCCCAAGCACCACACCCCGCACGTCTCCACCTGGATTGCGGGCTTCGCCGTCGGTATTCCGTCCGGCGTGTGGGACATTGGTACTTTCGCCGACCTGTCAAACATCGGCACGCTGTTCGCGTTCACCATTGTTTCCGCGGGCGTACTGGTGTTGCGCAAGACTCAGCCCGACCGGCCGCGCAGTTTCCGGGTGCCGTTCGGACCGCTGTTCCCCTTGCTCTCCATCGCCAGTTGCATGATTCTGATGATGGCGCTGCCGCTGGAGACCTGGGTGCGTTTCTTCTTCTGGTCGGCCATCGGTATCGCGATTTACTTCCTGTTCGGAAAGAAGAACAGCACCCTTGCCAACTCGTAGTACTTCCCTTCTCCGGTTGGCCGCGGCAGTTTCCCTGTTGCCCGTGGCCGGCCTGAACGCACAGGTTCAACACCAGCACCATCCACCGCAGGACAATGCGGAGTACGCCAAGATTCTGGAAGATCCATCGCGTGACGCGTGGCAGAAGCCGCACGAAGTGGTGATGGCCCTGGAATTGAAGTCCACCGACACGATCGCCGACATCGGCGCCGGCACCGGCTATTTCGCGCGGCGGTTTGCGCATCACGCAGGCAAAGTCTATGCCGTGGACATCAACAAGGACCTGCTGACGCTGGCTGCCAAAGGAGCCCCGGCCAACCTGTCGACCATCCTGGCCGACCCGGATGACCCGAAGCTGCCGACAGGCGGCGTCGACACCATTTTCCTGTGTGATGTTCTGCACCACATCGGCAGCCGGGCAGCGTATTATGGGAAGCTTCGAAGCGCCCTGAAGCCCGGAGGCCGCATTGTGATCGTTGACTTTTTCAAGAAGGAACTGCCCGTCGGTCCGCCGCCCGCCATGAAGCTCTCTGAGCAGGAGGTGCGGAAGGAACTGGACGATGCGGGCTTCCGGCAGGTGAAGAGTTTCGACTTCCTCGCCCATCAGTATTTCCTGGTTTTCCAGCCGCGCTAGGCAGTCATGAATGCAGGACTCGACTTTCTGCAGCGGCTGGCGCTGCTCGTGTGGCTGGCGGTCCTGCTGCTGTTTCTCTCCTCTCTGACGGCCTTCTTCTTCTCATCGCGCCGGGTACGGCTGGATATCGTGGTGAGCTGGTACCGGAACCGTCCGCTGTCACGCAACACGATGCGGCCGCTGCTGTTGACCGTTGCCGTGGCGATTGTGTGCGCCTTGCTGGTCCAGATCAGCCCGTCGGAGACACCGGCAATGCGCATCGCCCTGATGGTGGTGGGTGCCGGCGTGACGTGGGTCTCTTTCGACTGGAGTTGGAAGCAGCTGTGCGCCGCCGTGCAGCGGCAGTCCGACGCAAACCTGGCCTGGCGTGACAAGACAGATGCGGCCCTATCGGAACTGCGCCTGCGGTTCGAGCCAGGCGGGATACGCCAGGCGGCGTGCGACCTGATTGCCAGAACACTAGGCGCGCGCCATGTTTACTTATATACACGCGCGGGGGACTCATTCTCACTGAGCGCCTCGATGCCGCTGACCCCGGAAAGCGATGTCTCATTTTCCGTAGCTTCGCTGTTGCGGCACGAGTTGACCAGCGGGCACACTTTCCGCTGCCTCAGGGTGATGACGGCGGACGGACGGCGCCCGAGAAGGTGGTCGAAGGGGATGCCGGCCCGGCTGGAGGCAGAACAGTCGCTGCTGATGTCGGTGGACGCGCACGTGGTGGCTCCGGTGCAGAGCGGCGCGGAGTTATCGGGCTTCTTCATCCTCGGACCGCACATGGAAGTAACCGGCTATTCCGGCGAGCACCTGCGCTTCGCGGAGGCGGTCGCGCGGCAGATGGTGGCCTCACTGGCGGTGGCCGAGCTGTTCCAGGCCGAGTTGGGCAAGCTGCGCGAGGTGGCGCAGGACCAGGCGTCGCGGCGAGCGGCACGAACAACACGCACGCACCTGATCCCTCCGGACCGGTTTGAGCTGCCCGACCTGGACTTCGCGGCGGAACACTGGACGGGCGACCTGCCAGGCGGCGCCTTCTACGACATCGTCTCGGTACCGAATCGGGCCGCGGCGTTCTTTCTGGCGGAGGTCCCCGGCCCGGATGAAGAGGCAGCCGCGCGGATGGTGCAACTGCAGACGCTGCTGAGAACGCGGGCGCGCGCCTATACCGAGGATCTGGCGGAACTGCTGGAATCGACACAGAGAGCGCTGGGCCCCAGCGCGGCAAACCGGCCGCCCATCGGGCTGTTTTGCGCACGGTATGTGTCGGGGTCGGGCCGGCTGCAGTATCTCAACGCCGGCGCGTATCCTCCGGTACTGATCAGAAGAACCGCGGAGGGCGCTGAGATCATGCGGCTGACCTGCGGCGGAGCGCCGATTGGCGCGGGGCCGGAGGGTCCGCGGCAGGTGGGCGAAGTGGAAATCCGGAGCGGAGATCTGCTGGCGATCGGTTCGGCCGGACTGGCACAGGCTCCGGGCCTGGACGGCGAAACATGGGGCGAGCCGAGGTACATCGACACGCTACAGAGCTGGGAGTCCCAACGGGCGCGCGACATCGTGCACCTGACCCTGCACTCGGTGCACGAATTCAGCGGCAAGAACCCGCAGGTGCCACCGCGGCTCCTCATCGTACTACGGCCCAACTGAGCAACTTTCCATCCGAACCGCTTCGGCTTCAGCGGCCGCTTTTACATGAGAGGCTCTTAACGTCCCAGATCGTCAGGATTCGCTTTCCCGCGTCCGATCCGTGTGATACTCTGCCGGAATGCGGTGGTGGGGTAAGCTACCTGCCCTTCGCACGCTATCAGGAGCGTCTCATGAAGTGCATCATTCTCGCCGCGACCGCGGTTTGCCTGTGCAGCAGTTTGCTGCCGGCGCAGACTGCAAACCCACTGAGTACCGAGCTGAAACAGATGTACACGGGTGTGAAGAACAACCTCACACGCTCGGCTGAGAAGATGCCGGAGGACGACTATTCGTTCAAGGCGACCGCCGACATCCGGTCGTTCGGCCAGTTGATTGCGCACGTGGCGGATTCGCAGGCGCGGACCTGTTCGACACTGGCAGGAGAACCGAAGCAACTGGGCGCGGCTTCAAAGACCTCGAAAGCCGAACTGGTGGCCGCGTTGAAGGAGTCGTTCGCCATGTGTGACGCGGTGGTGGACGGGCTCACCGACGCCAAGGCCGCGGAGATGGTGAAACTGGGACGCGGCGAGCGTTCTCGACTGGGCGCGCTGGCCGGCATGGTGTCACACTCAAATGAGGAGTATGGCTATCTCTGCGTGTATATGCGGCTCAAGGGTGTGGTGCCGGCGTCGAGCGAGCCTCGGAAATAGTGCGGCAGAGTGTGTCAGAAGTGCCACACTTCCGGGCAACCGGCCGCTGCTGATATACTTATCTTTCAGTCGGAGTAGTGGGGGAGTTTTTCGTCTTGCTCAGGTCTACTCAGGTCACTGTTCGGTCTTTGCCATCTTCTCTGTACCGCGCCGGCCAATGGCATATCCACTCCGGAATTCAGGAGTTGGAAGGCGGCGTGGCCCGTTATCACCACATAGCGGAAAGCCGGAACGCGCGGATCTCGACCGAGATCACCGGCTACACTGTTTCCGCTCTATTGGAACTGTTTGAGCGCACCAGTATGACAACGTATTACGACGCAGCCGTGAGGGCTGGCGATCTACTGGTGAAGGCGTGGGACAGCCGCTGCTCGGCGATGCCCTTCGAATGGTCGGACGACGGCGAACTGCCGGAATACCACAGCTACTTCTTCGATAACGGCATTATTGCCCGTGGGCTGTTGCGGCTGTGGAGTGCCAGTCACCAACAGGACTATCTGGACGTAGCGGTGCAGTGTGGTGAATCGATGCGGCGCGACTTTGTCAACGAGCGCGACATCCACCCGATTCTGGCGTTGCCCGGAAAGGCCCCGCTGGCCCGCGATGCACGCTGGTCCCGGTCGTCGGACTGCTATCAGTTGAAAGCGGCTCTGGCTTGGCGCGACCTTTATGAAGTGACCGGTGACAGCCGGTTCGAAACGGAGTTCGAGCGGGCTCTGGCGCGCGCGCTGCGCACGCACTCCGCGTTCTTCGATCACGAGCCTCAGCGGCAGCGGATCATGGATAGGCTGCATGCCTACGGTTACTTTCTGGAGGCGATTCTGGCCGTGGCCGACAGGCCTGAAGTTCGACAGGCACTCGAAGAGGGCATCGAACGCGAAGCCACTCATCTGCGCGCCATACGCGACGAGTTTGAAAGGTCGGACGTCAATGGACAGTTGTTGCGCGTGCGGCTATGGGCTGATGCTCAGGGTGCGGTACCGTTGAACCAGGAGCAGGCCGCCGAGGAAGCTGCGTGGGCTGCTGCCTACCAGATGGAAACTGACGACCCGCGGCTGGATGGCGGGTTTAATTTCGGGCGTCGTAACGGGGTGCTCTCCAACTACTCCAATCCGGTCTCCACGGCCTTCTGCCTGCAAGCCCTCTCCCTTTGGGAGGACTACCAGCAGGGCGTGCCGCTGGCCGACCGCCGCACTTTGATTTAACGAAGCCATGGCTAAGTGAACACCCCGGAACGCATCCTCGTTGCATTCGCGTCCGGATCGGAAGATCTGATCGAAACATTGCTCGACCAGTTCGAAACGGTCGGCCCGGGGTTGCCGCTGTATGTGGTGGCCGAGTTTCCTCCACCGCGCGGCCGGTGGATTCCCTGGTTTGTAGGCCGGACGCTGGAGCACAACCGGGCCCGGGTCCAGGATGCACTGCGCGGGAAGCAGGTCGTCTACGCAGCCATTCTGCTACAGCCGCGCATGCCTTACTGGCCCATGCGGCTGGCCGGACTGCTGCTGGCACCCACCCGAATCCTCTGCTTCAACGAGAATCTCGATCACTTCGCGTTGCACCCCCGCGCCGCCACGGCCATCCTGCGGCATCTGCTGTGGCGCACCCGCAACTTCGTCCGCTGGGAGACGCAGCCCGGCGGCTGGACCTATACGCAGATCTGGCGGATCTTCCATCCCTGGGCCTACAAGCGGCAGATTTACTGCAATCTGGCGCTGGCGGCCGGCGCACTGGCGGCTTCGAAGAAAAGTACCCTGCCGCCGAAGCCCGATCCGCAGCCCGGACCGCCACGGCCGGAGGGGATCAGCGTGGTGGTGCCTTCGCGCAGCGGACGCGATCTCCTGGCCACGCTGCTGCCCGGGCTGATGCGGGAATTGCAGGGCTTCGAGAACGAAGTAATCGTCAGCGACAACGGCAGCGACGATGGCACCGCGAGCTGGCTGGCCAACGAGTATCCGTCGATCGTCGTCGAATGGAATGAGACGCCGCTGAGCTTCGCCGAGGCTGTGAACCGGGGCATCCGCCGGGCACGGTTTTCTCACACCTGCCTGCTGAACAACGACATGGTGCTGGAGCCCGGCTTCTTCGGGCCGTTGCGAAACGCTTTCGACCGAGTGCCGGATCTGTTCTGCGCCACTGCCCAGATCTTCTTCCCCGAAGGAGTCCGGCGCGAGGAGACGGGCAAGGCAATCTGGTGGACCCACGGCCCACCGGTCGACTTTCCCGTCTGGTGCGACACGCCCATTGAGGGAGAGGACCTCAGCTACGTGCTGTACGGCAGCGGTGGCTGCTCGCTCTACAACACAGCCAAGCTGTTGCAGGTGGGTTGCGTCGGTGAGGTGTTCAAACCCGCCTATGTCGAGGATCTCGACCTGGGCTACCGGGGTTGGGTGCGCGGGTGGCCCACGGTCTTCGTGTCGGGCGCCAAACTGGTGCACCACCACCGCAGCACCACCAAACGCTACTTCACGGAAGATCAGATTCAGACTGCGGTGGAAGTGAACCACCTGCGCTTCCTGGCGCGTAGCGTGGCGAATCCCCAGTTGTTCAGCAGGCTGTGGAAGCAGGCCATCGGCCGGCTGAATCTGTACGCGGCGCAGGAACCGCCCGTGCCGTGGGTCTTTCCCACGCTGAGGGCCGCGCGATCTGTCAACCAGTGGGTGGAGCCGGCACCTCCTCATCCCGGGGATGAAGAGCTAGCCCTGGCCTTGGCGACCGGCGATGCCTGCAGCTTTCCCGGACGAACCCGGGACCGAAGCAAGCCGCTGGTGATTGTCGCCAGCTCTTATATCCCTTTCCCGCTGTCCCATGGTGGGGCCGTGCGCATCTACAACCTGATGAAGGCGGCAGCGGGAGAGTACGACCAGGTACTCATCGCGTTCTGCGATACGGCCGAGACGCCCGCGCCGGAGATCCTCGAACTGTGCCATGAAGTGATCCTCGTCCGTCGCGAGGGCTCGCATCTGCGGCCACTCACCGAACGGCCTGATGTCGTCGAAGAGCATGACAGCGCGGTGTTCCGGGCCGTCCTGCGGGAGATGATCCGCAAACACAGGCCGGACGTGATTCAACTGGAGTTCACGCAGATGGGACTCTACGCGCGCGACTGCGGAGCAGTGCCCACCATCCTGGTGGAGCACGACGTGACCGTGGATCTCTATACGCAACTGCTGCGCGAGCACGAAGACTGGGAGACCGCCCAGCAACTGACGCGCTGGCAACGCTTCGAGCGGCAGACCTGGCGGGATGTCTCGTGCGTGGTGACCATGTCGGAGAAAGACCGGGCCGTGGTCGAGGGTGCGCGGCGCGTCGTCGTGCTACCCAATGGCGTCGATTTGCAGCGGTTTCAGCCGTCGGGGCAGGAGCCGGAACCCGGGCGCCTCCTCTTCATCGGTTCGTTCGCCCATCTGCCGAATCTGCTCGCCCTCGACTTCTTTCTGCGCGAGGCCTGGCCGGCACTGGAAGCGGTGGGCGCCAGACTCCACGTCATCAGCGGGTCACGGGCGGAGCATTACCAGGAACTCCACCAGGACCGTGTGAAACTCGATCTCGAACGCCCCGGCATCGAGGTGGAAGGGTTCGTCAGCGACGTGCGGCCGGCTTACCACAGGGCCGAATTGGTGATCGCCCCGCTGCTGGCCAGCGCGGGTACGAACATCAAGATCATGGAAGCCATGGCCATGGCCAAAGCCGTTGTCTCGACGCCCGCCGGCGTAAATGGGCTCGACGTGAATCCGGGCCGCGACGTACTGGTGGTGCAAACCGGGGCTCAGATGGCGCAGGTCATCCAGAGCCTGCTGCGCGATCCGGAGAGACGGCGCCGGATCGGGGCCGAAGCGCGGCGCACCGTGGAGGCGCGCTATAGCTGGGATGCCGTGGCCCAGGTGCAATCAGCGCTGTACCGTTCTCTGATCAGAGAGCCTTAGCTCGGATAGGTTGGGTTCGTTTGGGAGAACCTACTCCGGCAGTTCGCCCAGCATTCGATCGATGTCGGCCGGGGCGATGTAGAAATGCGGTGACATCCGAACCCAACCCTGGCGCGGAGCCGTGATGATGCCCTTCGACTTCAGGTGGGCGTGAGTGACGCGGGCGTCGACACCGGGCTTGCGGATGGAGACAATGCCGGCTCCGGTGGCGGGTGTCCGCTCGCCCAGGACTTCGTACCCCTTGGCGCGTGCGCCGTTGGCGATCTGGTCACCCAAAGCCTGGACCTGGGGTGCGATGCGGTCGATGCCAACCTCGAGAATGAGCTCAGTGGACTTCCATAGCCCGAAGCAGCCAATGGTGTTCAGCGTCCCGCACTCATAGCGGCCGGCATCCCGCCGGACGGACATGTCCCTCGATGCGTAGTCGGTGAAGCCGGCCACCGTGGTCCAGCCAAACTCAACGGGCTCAATGCGATCCTGCCAATCCTGCTGGACGTAGAGAACACCGTTTCCTTCGGGACCCAGCAGCCACTTGTGACCGTCCGCGGCCAAGGCCTGGATGTTCATCTTTCGGACGTCGAGGGGGAATGCGCCCAAGCCCTGGATGGCATCGACAAAAAAGAAGACGCCGTGGCGTTTGCAGATCTGACCCAACGCCTCCAGGTCGGCCCGATAGCCGCTGAGATACTGGACGAAGCTGATGGCGAGCAGCTTGGCTCCGCGCGCGGCGTCTTCGATCTTGTCGAGCGGGTCCAGGTAGGACAACCACTCCACGCGGACACCCTTCCATTCTTCCAACTTCTTCCAGATGTAGAAGTTAGCTGGAAATTCCTCGTGGAAGGCAACGATCTTGTCGCCCGGCTTCCAATCGAGCCCCAAGGCAACCGTGGCAATCCCTTCGCTGGTGTTCTTGACGATGGCGATCTCGGCCGGTTCGGCGTGAATCAGGCGGGCCGTAGCCGCACGCAGGCCATCATAGGAGGCAAGCCACTTATCGTAGTGCAGGGAGCCGTAGTGCAGTCCGTCGTCCGCCAGCCACTTCATGGCATCGGACGCGCGCCGGGCCAGGGGCGCCACCGCTGCGTGATTCAGGTAGACTAGGTTGTCGGTAACCGGGAATTCCGAACGGTATTGGGTGCAGATTTCCTGCGACCCTAAATCTATGTAACCCATCAACTCTACTGTACGTTAGTCTGGATGAGGGGATCGACTATGATCAGGCGCCTTCCGTTCACTCTGCCCGTTCTGCTGGGCCTCATTGTACCCACGGTCTGGGCCGACCCGCCCAAGACTGACGATTCGAAGACCGACAGCAGCCAGACCGAAAAGAAGAAGACCAGCAACAAGAACAAAAAGAAGGACCCTGACGCCATCGGTGACCGCGATGTCGGCAAGGGCATGAACTGGTATTCCATCGAAAAAGAGATCGCCATGGGCAAGCAGTACGCCATGGAGATCGAGCGCCAGGCCAAGATCGTCGACGACCCCGTGATCGCCGAGTATGTGAACCGTGTCGGCCAGAACCTTGTCCGGAACTCCGACTGCAAAGTGCCGGTGACCATCAAGGTGATCGATACGGACGAACCCAATGCAATGGCGCTGCCCGGCGGCTTCTTCTTCGTGAACACGGGCCTGATCACTCTCGCGGAGAACGAGAGCGAGGTCGCCGGGGTGATGGGTCACGAGATCGCGCACATCGCCGCGCGCCACGGCACGAAGCAGGCCACCCGCGGCAATCTGGTGAACCTGGCCACCATCCCGCTCATCTTCATGGGCGGCTGGACCGGCTACGGCATCCGGCAGGCTGTGTCGTTGGCTATTCCCCTGGGCTTCCTGCAGTTTTCCCGCGCCTTTGAATCCGAGGCCGATCTGCTGGGCCTGCAGTACATGTACAAGGCGGGCTACGATCCAAACGGGTTCGTCGACTTCTTCGAACGGCTGGAGTCGCTGAACAAGCGCAAACCAGGCGCCGTATCCAAGATCTTCAGTTCGCATCCACCCACCGGCGACCGTATCACCACCGCCCAGAAGAACATTTCTGATCTGTTGAAGGAAAAGCCCGAGTACGTGATCACGACCTCTGAGTTTGAGGACGTGAAGAACCGGCTGCTGTCGATGAACAATCGCCGGCGCGTGGGTTCGACTCCTGAGGACGCCAACCGCCCGACGCTGCGGAAATCGCCCGGCGGCGGAACGGATCCCATCGACGGCGATGGCAGCGACAAAAAGCCCACCAAGGAAGAATCCGACGAGCGGCCTACGCTCAAGCGCCGCAACTAAACGAATCGATCTGCCGACTCCCGCAAAGAACGCCGCACCCCGCCCGGGTGCGGCGTTTTTCTTTGGCCGAGGCGGCCATCCCCTGTTTCAGATAGACAAACCCGAATGGCGCGCGGGGGTCGTTTCGCGCATCAATAGAAGTATATGGGTACCGGGGATGGAAGTTTACCTCACATCGTGATCGTTGGCGGAGGGTTCGGCGGATTGGCCGCTGCCCGCGCCCTGCGGCATCTGAATGTCCGCATCACGCTCGTTGACAGAAAGAATCACCACCTGTTCCAGCCTCTGCTCTACCAGGTAGCAACGGCCATGCTGATGCCCGGCCAGATCGCCGCGCCCATCCGGCAAGTGCTGAAGAAAGACCGGCATACGACCGTGCTGCTGGGCGAGGTTTCGGGTGTCGATGCGGCCAGCCGCACGCTGACGGTGGAGACACCGGAACGCGAACCGCTGGCCCTGCACTATGATTTCCTGGTGCTGGCCACCGGCGTCCAGCACAGCTACTTCGGACACGACGAATTCGAGCAGTTTGCGCCAGGCCTGAAAACCATGGCCGACGCCACCAAGGTGCGGAACAAGGTTCTTTCCACCTTCGAAGCAGCCGAACACGAGACCGATCCGGCCATCCGTTCCGCCATGCTCACCTTCGTGCTGGTGGGCGGCGGGCCGACGGGTGTCGAGATGGCCGGAGCCATCGCGGAGCTGGCACGCCTGAGCATGAAGTCCGACTTCCGCCGCATCAACCCGCTCGACACGCGGATCCTGCTGGTGGAAGCAGCACCTCGCGTCCTGGGTGGCTTCGATCCCTCGCTCTCGGCCAAAGTGACGAAGCGACTGACCAGCATGGGCGTGGAAGTGATCACCGGACATCCCGTCGAGCAGATCGACGAAACCGGAGTGACCCTGGGCGGCGAACGCATCCCCAGCCGCACGGTGATCTGGACAGCCGGCGTGACGCCGTCGCCCGTAGCTCGTTGGCTGGGCTGCCCGGCCGACCGGGCCGGCCGCGTGAAGGTCCGCTATGACCTGAGCGTGCCGTCCGCCCCGGAGATCTTCGTCATCGGCGACGTCGCCTACTACGAACAGGACGGCAAGCAGTTGCCCGGAGTAGCACAGGTGGCCATGCAGATGGGCGCGCACGTGGCCCGGGTGATGGAAGCACGCCTGATGAACGACGCGCCGCCGCCCCCGTTCCACTACGTAAACAAGGGCAATATGGCGGTGGTGGGGCGAAACTACGCCATCCTGGAGCGCGGCAACCTCAAGCTGTCAGGCTATGTGGCATGGCTCGCCTGGTCGCTGATCCACGTTCTCTTCCTGGCTTTGCCCAACCTGCGCGTGAGCGTGTTTCTGCAATGGGTGTGGTCGTACTTCACGGAACAGCGCGGCTCGCGCCTGATCGTCGAGCCGGAAAATTCCTCAAGCCCCGCCGATGTTGTCCGATCTGCCTCTTGAGGCAGACGGAATGCACATCTTGCTACTTGCGTTGGCGTTGACGACAGGCTCTCCGGACTGGAACCAGCCCTCGGTGGGCCGGCCGTGGTCCATGGCGTTGAAGGCCGAGGGCGGAACCGCACCTTACCAGTGGGCCGTATTGGAAGGAGCATTGCCGCCCGGGGTGTATTTCGTAGATCTTTCGACGGTTATGTTGGGATCGGCGTCCGTTCCCGGCTTCTATGGCGCGCCGGCCGAGGCAGGGCAGTGGTCAGTCAGGGTTCAGGCCACTGATGCCGAGGGGCAGACAGCGGAGCGATGGGTGGAATTGACCGTTTCGCCATTACGCTTGCAGCAGGCATACATTGTTGCGCCGGTAGGCCAAGCGATGGAATGGCAGGCGGCGGTCACCGAGGGGGCGGCGCCTTTCGAGTTCCGTCTCGCGCCACACGGCTACCTTCCTTTGGGTCTGACACTGACCCAGGCTGGCGTGCTGCGCGGGACGGTGCTCGTCTCGGGCATCTACGAAATCCCTATCGAGATCGTGGACGCGGGAGGCAACAGGCTACAGACCACGCTGACGGTGAACGCCTACGGGGAGGAGAGTTCCCTGCCCGCCTTCGGTGTCCGTCTGAGCGTACAGGAGTGCCATGTGGTGGCTCAGTTCCCGGAGATGCCGGAAACCATCAAGGGCGAGCTCTTCGGAGGCGGCCCCGGCGAACCCGTGGACGTGGCACTCACCAACCTCGACTCAGGCGAACAGGTTGTCGCCCACTACGAGGATCAGAGCCTGAGCCTGGACAGCAGTTGCGAGGCTTCGCCGTCGATCTTGTCCTTGGGCAGAGCCTTGGGACTCTGATAGCGCATCGAGGCCAGAAACAGTTTCGGCTCCGCGGGCGCCGTCAGCGTCTGCACCTGATGCTGCGCGAAGAGCACACTGCCGGTGGCGTCCTCCCTGCCCGACTTCTTCCAGCCTTTGAGACTCCAGGTCTTCAGGTGCGCCTCCTTGTACACCGGCAGAGTCGAATAGGCGGACCCGCCCTCCACCAATTCGATGCCCTCCAGCGGCCCGCCCGAGAACGTCACGTTGTGAAGCCGGGATTCGAACTCGCCTAGAAACGGGATCTCCGTATGGACCTGCGCCGTCACCGCTCCGAGGCGGATGGAGTAGTCCATCTCAATCTTCTCGGCGTCGATATTGGACGATGTAATCTCGCCGCGAATCGCGGTCTCGCCGGTTCGCGTGTCCCTCAGCGCCAGGACATCATCGATCGGCGCGTGCGTCTTGTCGTGGTTGGCGGCAAAGCAGAAGTGAGACGAGTACGCCAGCTTGTTGTATTTGTCCCGGTAGTGCACATCCTCGCGGGTCGATTTCGCGTTGAAGATGCGCACCTGTCCGGACGACCGCCGGCCCGTGATGAGCATGCCGGGTTCCGGCAGCGCGATGGCGTAGTCGCTCTTCTCGACGGGCAGCGGCTCCTCTGGCGCCGTCCAGAAGGGGTCGGCGTCCGGGATCCGCCAGAACGCGAACGCCTGCATGCCCCAGTAAGGGTGGCCCCCGTCGATATAGCTCTCCTTGATCGCGGGTGACCCTTCGGGCGTATACGTCTCCCGCAGCTTCCCCGCCTCGGCGTCAAAACCACCAATCGAGGCGTGATAGAGGATGTTCTGATTCACGATGCGCCGCAGCAGTCCGGGCGAGTGGGGCCACAGTTTCTGCTGATAGGCGAGGACGAGCGGAGTCAGGACGCCCCAGCGGTAGATGAGCGACCGTCCGTACAGGACATGCCCGCCGTGACCGGCAAAAAACAGCGGAGCCGTCTCGAGATACCGCGACAGCCGCTCGCTAAAGCGTTTGCTGATCTCGGGGTAGCGCGAGCCGACAAGCTCGTTCCAGTAGAGGAAATGACTGGCGAAGACCCAGGAGTTGTAATAGTCGTAAGCGGTCCCGGTCAAGCCGTCGTTGTACCAACCGCTGTCGCCCGTGGCCATCGACTCGATGACCTTCAGATCGTCGAGCATGAACTGCTCGTCGGCCTGAAACTCGGGCCACTTCTCTGAAAGGCGCATGCGGGCGGCGATGTTCACTGCCGTGAATAGGGCCCAATTATTGGTGCGCACAGGATGCTGGGTACAACTGGCCAACCAGGCGGCGATGTTGCGGCGATCCTCTTCTGACACGGCCGGTAGAATCCGGTCGCGCATCAGCCAGAGCGTCCAGGCCACAATCGACGATTCCACCTGGCGCTGGTCAAACGGCTTCGGAGCGGCGGCCTGCCAGTAGTCGGCGTGCCGCGGATTGCAGCCATTGCGAAAGGCACTGATGAGGGCGCCGGTCAACTCCAGACCAGGTTCACGTCCGCCCGCAACCCAGGCGGCCATGGCCGGCATCATGCGCGTGACACCGGTCACGCTGAGTCCTGATTTCGCCAGGAAATTCTTGGTGATCGTGGCGTTGGGGTATTCCACCGCGGCCATGCTCGGCGAGGTTTTGGCTGCATTGCGCAAGTAGCCGCGTGTGATCTCGAGGAAGAACTCCTTCACCTGCGTTTCCGGCGGAGGAGGCGGAGGAGGAACCTCCTGCTTCTTGCCGCGCGACTTCTTCTTGCCTTGGGCAGACGCCGCGGCCACGGGCACGAGACTCAGGAATTGTCGCCGGTACATACTGTCCGCATTATTTCGCAACCGGGCCATCGGGGGCCACGGTCAACTTGCGAACAGCCTTCCGCCCAAACGTTCCAGTCGCCGTGAGCGTATAGGTCACTGGCTGCTTCGGCACGGCGTAGAAGCAGCCCTGCAGCACTTCGGAGGAGGGAAAGGCTGGCGGATCCACCTGAACCAGTTCGGCGTTGGCGGTGGAGAAGCACAACAGGTGGACGGTGTCGCCGCGATCGACCTTGGACTCCCGCACGCGGAAGTAGTGGATGCGCGGCGCGCGGGTGGGCTCCGGCAGCACGATGAGCTCGAACGACTTGGTGACAGTCTTGCCATGCGCATCCGCGGCTGTGAGCGTGTAGGTAGTGTTGCGTCCCGGGCTCACTTCGATGCAGCGGTTGAACGTCGGCCACACCTCGGCGGAAGGCGGCTCGATCTTCACGGCCTTGGCGTTCATGACAGCGTAGCAGACTGACGTGGTGTCGCCTTCGTAGATCGCCCCGGGGTAAGCGTAGAAGCTGATGATGCCGACGCCTTTGGAAGGATCGACCCAATCGAAGGCTTCCGGGCGTCTATAGGGAGGGGCGTCCCGCACGGCCCGCCAACGCAGGATGTTCGGCATGCCGTCAACGAGCAGCCACGCCGTGACGCAAAGCATCAGGACGTTACCGAGTTGCAACCAACTCCGCCAGCCCTTCACTTCGATCCCATTAGACATCAAATCGTGGATCGTTGTGCGTGCCTCGCCGCCCGGTGCCTGGAATCCGGCCGTCCACCATCCTTCGCTCGGCCAGTGCTTGAGCAAAGGTACGTATCGCTGGAACTTCGCTGCCCCTCGCCATGTCAAAGATCCGCATAAGGCGCAGAATACTGGCGCAATGTGTCAACTTTCTGGACCTGTTGCAACAAGCGGCAAACGATAGTCGTTCTACAGCGTAATGCACGGTGAGAGAGAAAACGAAGATTGGCGAGATTGAGAGGCTGAGCATTCAGAATGGGCTTCCCGTTTTGTCCGAGACAACTCGGCGCAACGTGAAGTTCTGGGCATAGACCAAGCACTCATTTCCGGCTGACCGAGGCACTTGGAGGCCGTCGCGAGGGACAGGAAGTCCAGAGCGGCGGCCTCCTTTGTTTTGGGTAACCGAAAATCGGCCAACGAAAGGGAGCAGCCAATGCAAACACGATTCGTGTCTCTGTTCGTCCGGTGCGGCCTTCTGGCCATCGGCTGCGCGGCAAGCGGCCAAACCGGCGGACCGGACGATCAGTCCTACAGCAGTTGGGCCGAAACCATGGAGGAGGCCCAGAGACTTCGGGAAAGCGGGCTCTACGAAGCGGCCTACCGCGGATTCGAGAAGGCGAGCAGCCTGTCCCAGGTCATTCCGGGCCGGCTCAACCCGCGGGCTCGTAGTCTGGAATCGTTGGCCAGTGTATCCTCGACCCTGGGCCGGCCGCTCGAGGCGGAGGCGCACTACAAGGCCGCCATCCGGCTCTGGGCGGCGATGGGCAAGCCGGCCACGGTCGATCTGTTGCAGTGTCAGGCGGAACTCATCCGCCTCTACGTGCAGACGGGACAAGCAGGCCGGGCTGGCCGGCTGGCGCGGCGACTGGCCGCGGATAGTGAGGGGAAACTCGTCGCCGAAGCCGTGGTGGAAGGACGAGTAACCATTGCGCTGGCCGCGGCGGCGGAGCTGAACAATGACTTGGACCGGGCCGAGTCCCTGTGCCGGAAGGCGGTCCGGATCAAGGAACAGAGCACGGGTATTACGCCGGAGGAGCAATCAGAGGCACGCGGTCAGCTTGGGCTCATCCTTTGGAAACGGGGCCGCCGAGCCGCGGCACTGCAGGAGGCACGCCGAGCCACGGAGATCCTCGAGAGCGTGGACCGAGTCCATTCGCTGGAATATGCCACCGCCCTTGGCAACCAAGCCATGATGTCGGCGGCCTTGAACAACGACCCGCACGCCCTGGAACAGATGAGACAGGCAATTGGAGTCGCGCGCTCCGCCGTGGGCACGAGCCACTTCCTCCTGGCCAGGCTATTAACCAACTACTCCGGGCTGTTGAAACGCGCCAAACGCGGCGAGGAAGCCAAGGCTGCCCGCCGCGAGGCAGAGAAGATCTACGAAAACACGCTGGTTCAGCAATCGGGGCGGTACGGCGTGGACGTCGCGGACCTATGGCGCGAGGCCAACCGGCAGTAAGGCGGCGCGGGGCTATCCCAGGCCGGCCGGACGGCGTGCCGCACGTCATCACGACCCGCCAAGGCAGGACAGCCTCCCAACCGGAAAGGGCTCGCATGTCCCTTCGTCCTTCGTCGTTTCCCCAGCTTGACGAAAGGCTATACAGCAGCGCGCGTTCAGAGATTCGACCGAGCTGGTGTCGCACAACTCCACTCCACGAATGGCTCCTAACCAGGGTGAGCCGACGGACTCCCTTTCATTGCCCGGTCGCGGCACGAGACAGCGTCGCCGCTATTGAAGACGCGGGGTTACTTTCTGACGGAAGCAGCCGCGCTCGCGTTGCCTTCTGTGTTCAGATCACGAGCGGAGGCCTGCGTCGCCATCTTCACGCCCGCATCGACCTCCGTCGGCGGCATCTCCGGGCGGAGTGCACGGATGGCGCTACCCAGGGATTCTCCGCCGACGATCATGCGAGCACGCAGGTCGCTGAACGGAATACCAAGGTTCTTCGCTACATGCAGGGCGGCGACGAACTGGCCCGTGTTCCGCAAGTCCTCGGACGCCTGATCCATCGTCATGCCCACGGGCAGCAGCGGCGTGAGGCGCTGGGAGAGCTTCGAGTTGGAGTCAATCTCCGCCGCGACGCAGGCGCCGCCCCGCGTGTCCCTCGCCACGCTCTGCCCCTTCCCGGCTTTCGCGTCCTTGGTCGCTCGTATCGAGTCCTTGGACATGCGCTCAGCGACCTTGACGTTGTCCTTGACGGCCTGCTTGTCCATCTCCGGACGAAGCGTATGAATGGCCTTGCCAAGCGATTGCCCGTCGCCTTGTGTCATCTGGCTCTTCAATTGGTCAAAGGGGATCCTCAGATTGTGAGAGGCATGGACCGCCGAGAGGAACGCCCCTTCGCTTTCGAAGCCCGTGGCGGCCGAATGCACGTCAGAGCCTGGCGGAAGTAGGGGTTGGATCCGCTGAGAAAGCGTCTCGTTGGATTCCAACCGGGTCATGGTCGACGCGCTCATGCCTCGTTCGGCCGGTAGCGGCCGGCCCATCATTCCATCGGAACCGCGGCCAATGGAGGCAGCCGGCGAGACGGAGCCTCGGACGGTTCCTGCTGTTCCACCAACCACGCCACCGCCGACACCCCGGCCGCGTTGCGCGACCAGAGTCTGGGGCACGGCCGCAGTCACCAGAGCCGCGATGGCGATAGCGATCGTGGAAGATCGATTTACCTGTCCGAGGGCAGCAAGAATGGGCGTAAACCGGGAGGAAGGAAAGACCGCGAATCGGACGCTGTTGAGGTTCTCTAGGACCTGAACTTGTCTTCCGGCGGCCACGTGACGCAGGCAGGCGAAGCCGACGGCGGGTGACTATCTGCAAACACACAAATGAGAATCACATTTCAACTCCCGCGAGTTCCCCGCCAAGCGCAGGAGGACCGGATACCCACCGCGCGCCCAGTTCCACCCGCCGAAACCCACATCCGCCGGGAACCACCCGCCCTTCGCCCGTGTCAAAGATTCTCATTGGGGCTGGAATTCCGGCACAAGGTGTCAATTTTCTGGACTTGTTACAACAAACAGCAAACAACAGTCGTATTGCACAGTAGTGAACAGTAGTGATGACTGGTGGGAGTGCAATCATACGCAGTAATCGCGCCTGGCTGTGGACAGCAGGCTGCGCGCATAGAGAACAGAGGAGACGCCCCGATGAACGAAGACCCGGCAAAAGGGCCCGCGCCACCTCGAAGCCGGCAGGCTTCCGGCACCAAGACGTCTGGAAGCCTGCCGCCGGCATGGATCGACTTTATCCGGTACTGCCAGGAGATGAGGTTTGGCGAGATTGAAAGGCTGAGCATTCAGGATGGGCTTCCCGTATTGGCCGAGACCACCCGGCGCAAGGTGAAGTTCAAGAGTTAAGCAGAGCATCTGTTTCCGGCTGACCGAAGCACTCGGAGGCCGCCGCGAGGGACACAGCGTCCCAAGTGGCGGCCTCTTTTGTTTTGCGCCGCCGGAAATCGACGAACGGAAGAGAGGAACCAATGAGAACAGGATTCGTGTGTCTAGCCGCGCATTGGTGCCTGCTGGCCATGGGTTGCCCAGTCGAAGGGCAATCGGAGGCGCCGGACAAGGCAACCGTTCAACGCTGGGAGCAGGCCATGCACGCGGCGCAGGAGTTGCGCGAAGGCGGCGCCTATGAGGCAGCGTACCGCGGGTTCGAGGAGGCCGGAGCGATCAGCCGCACCATGCCCGGTCCTCCGATACTGCAGGCCCGCACCTATGAGTCGCTGGGGAGTGTCGCCTCGGCGTTGGGCCGCCCCTTGGAAGCGGAAGGCCACTATCTGGCCGCCATCCGGATCTGGGAGACCCTCGGTGAGCCGGCCACCGTCGCCCTGCTGCAGTCCAAAGCGGATCTCGTCAGTTTGTATGTCGAGACGGGCCAAACGGGCCGGGCGGATCGGCTGGCCAAAAGGCTCGCCGCGGATGCAGAGGGGAAACTGGGGTCCGACAGCACGGCGGAAGGCCGCGTTCTCATAGCGATTTCCGCCGCGGCCTATCTCAATCAAGACATGGACCGCGCCGAGTCACTGTGCCGGAAGGCTGTCAGGATCAAGGACAAGAACGCGGACATGTCGCCCGAGGAGAGGTCGCAGGCCCACAATCAACTGGGCCTGATCTTGTGGAAACGGGACCACCGCGGCGCGGCTCTCCAGGAGGCGCGCAAGGCCACGGAAGTTCTGGAGAAGCAGGAGCGCACGCAGTCTCTCGAATATGCCGCCGCCTTGGCGAACCTCGCTATGATGATGGCCTCCGAGCACCACGACCCGCGCGCGCTGGGCCTGCTCGATCGCGCCATTGGGGTCGTGCGCTCCAGCGTGGGTACCGGGCACGTCTTCCTGGCGGAGTTGTTGACGAACTACGCCGAGCTATTGAAGAACGCAAAGCGCGGCGATGAATCGAAGGCAGCCCGCCGCGAGGCCCAGACGATCTACCAACGCACCCTCGTTCAGCAACCCGGCCGCTACAGCGTGGACGTGGCGGACCTGACGCGGGGAGCCGTCAGGCGCTGATGGCTTGCCGCGCTTCTCCGCCGGAATGCGCGGAGCCCCTGGGCGTCAGATTGTCCTGACGATGGGCGTACGCCGGGAAAACGGCCGAACTTTAGCCCCGGCCATGCGTATCATAAACTGACATGACTCCACGCAATTTCGTTGCGGCGATGGTGGTGTGTGCGCTCGCCGGACTGCCGCTTCTTCCCGCCGCCACGCCGATGGAAGCGCGCATCGCGCGGGTGGAAAACGGGCTGCAGAAGCCGAACCGGCTGAAGGGCAGCCCGCTCGAGCGAATGAGCCTTTCGGCGCGCATGAAGCATTACAAGGTGCCCGGCGTCAGCGTGGCGGTGATTCATGCTGGCCGGGTGGAGTGGGCGCGCGGGTATGGGCAGCGTGATGCCGGCAGCGGCGCCCCCGTGACGGCCGAGACGCTGTTCCAGGCAGCCTCGCTCAGTAAGGGCGTCGCGGCTTCGGTGGCGATGCGGCTGGTCGAGCAGGGCATACTCAGCCTGGACGAAGATGTCAACGCAAAGCTGCGGAGCTGGAAGGTTCCGGACAACGAGTTTACCCGGACGGAGAAAGTCACGCTGCGGCGACTGCTGAGCCACAACGCCGGACTCACGGTGCACGGCTTCCCCGGCTACGCGCAGGGCGTGGCGGTGCCGACGCTGCCGCAATTGCTCGATGGCAAGGCTCCGGCCAATACCGCGCCGGTGCGCGTCACCAAGGCTCCGGGCAGTGGCTACCGCTACTCTGGCGGCGGGTACGAGGTGATGCAACTGCTTCTGGAAGACGTCACGGGTCAGCGGTTTGAGCATCTCGCCCGGGCGCTGATTCTCGATCCGCTGGGGATGAAACGGAGCTCCTACGAGCAGCCGCTGGGCGAGGAGCGTGCGCGGAATGCGGCGAGCGCGTATCGCGGCGATGGCCGGGCAATCGCGGGGCGGTGGCACACGTATCCGGAGAAGACCGCCGCTGGGTTGTGGACGACGCCGAGCGAACTGGCCCGGTGGGTGATGGAGATCCAGAAGCCGGGCCGCGTGCTGAAGGCCGAAACGGTGAAGACGATGCTGAGCAAGAGCGCGGGGAACTACGGGCTGGGCATCGGGCTCAATGAAACAGACGGCCGCGCATCGTTTTCTCATGGCGGCGCGAATGAGGGCTACCGCTGCCAGTACTTCGCATATCGCGACTCGGGCGATGGCGCCATTGTGATGACCAACGGCGACGAGGGGGGCGACTTGGCCATGGAGGTTCTGCGCTCCATCGCCGTGGAGTATGGCTGGGTAGACTACCTGCCGAAGGAACGGAGCGTCGTGCGCGTGGATGCGGCGGTGCTCGCGTCGTACGTTGGCGACTACGCATTTCCGGGCGGGCCGGTGGTGCGGATTCGCGTGAAGGACGGACAGCTCACGTCAGGCATTGGCGACGGCGACGCAATCCTGGAGGCTGAGGCTCCGGACTCGTTCTTCGATATGGATGGTCACGTGCCGCCAACCAGGTTCAAGAAGGCTGCCGACGGAACGATGGAACTGCACGCCGGGGGTGGAGTGGCGAAGCGGACGAAGCCGTAGGCGGGTGCGGGCTGGGCCTGCTGGTCAAGATAAATGGCAAGGCACGAGCGGATCTTCAGTCCCCGCCGAACTCGCGCGCACAGCCCTACCAGATAGATGGCAACAGCCTGTAGCGCACCCTGCGTGCGTAAGAAGAACTGGTTGGATCGCATAGCGCAGGCGATCAGGGCGGGGGGAATCATCGTGTCGAAGAGTCCCCTACTCGTCGGATGGACTGCCAACCTCTGGAGCTGGACGGCTGGCGGATTCGTGACAGCAAGTAGAATGTGTTGAGGAACTGGGCCCGCAGTGATTCCTCGACTTGAGCTCTCGCGATCGCAGATCCTCTGCTTCCGCAGGACGGTTTGTTTGCTGGACAAACGCCTGCCGGCCGGAGCGGACTCGCTGCGAAGGGCAGCGTGGGCCGGGTTGCAGGACTCCGTGCCGCGCGCCGCCTTGCTATCGATCCACGCGCGCGTTGCCGAGACCACATCGATCAGTTGGGAGCATCCATCCCTGGTCCAACTTTGGGGCCCGCGTTTCAATGACTACGTGGTGGCGGCGGTGGATCTCGCCGTGTTCTCGTTGGGGCGTCTGCCGGCCGATGCAGTCCGGCGCGCAAGAGCGCTCGACACGGCGGAGCGGCTCCACGCGTTCCTCAATGGCCAGCGGATGCCGTTCGGCCAAGCCGGGCGCGCGATGGGCGTGCAGCCGAACAGTCTTCGATATGCGGCCGCGACGGGCCGGGTTCTTCTGCGCTGGGAAGGTGCGCGCCAGCCTGTTGTCTGGACCGGACCTACACCCGACGTGGATCCGGAACAGGCACGTCTCGAACTCGCTCGCCGGCACCTCCACGTCTTTGGTCCATCGACAGCCGCGTCTTTCGCCAAATGGGGAGGGATTCGGCCCGCTGAGGCGAGCACCGCGTTCGAGGCACTGGCGGCGGCGCTGACCGCCGTGCGGACACCGGCTGGCGACGCATGGATCCTGGCCGAAGATGAGGCAGCGTTCCGAGCCCGGCCCGGACCGGTTGCGCCGGCACGGCTGCTGCCCAGCGGCGATGCGTTCTACCTCTCGTGGGGCGCCGATCGGGAGATCCTCGTACCTGAGTCCAGGCGGCGTGCGGAATTGTGGACGTCGCGCGTCTGGCCGGGCGCCCTGCTGGTGAGTGGAGAGATCGTGGGGGTGTGGCGTCGATCGGGCGCCGAGGTCTCGATCGACGTCTGGCGCCGGCTGTCTGCGAGGGAGCGGGCGGCGGTGGAGTCCGAGGCTCTATCGCTGCCGCTGCCGGGACTCGATGGCTCGATCGCCGTGCGCATAAGCGGGCCAGGCTCGGCGCGGGCCGGCTACCACCGGCCTTCTGCCTGACCCCGCGATGTGTGACTGCCGGCGTCCATCCTAATCGCTCACAAAGACAGGCACGCTTCGGGCTCGCTCGACGTCCAGACGGGGGCTGCTCCTGCGCATCAATGGCACCTCTTACACACTCACCGGCAGGGCCCGGAAGTCCCGAATGCACATCTGACTCTTCGTTGGCTCTGGGCGCATAACGTATCGAGTTTCCGGACCAGATGCAGCTTCCGCGGCGATGGGTGACGACGGTGTCCCGCTACAGGTGCACGATCCCACGGCGCAGCGCGATTGCGAGGGCTTGTGTACGGCCACTCGCTCCGAGCTTCGACATGATACTCCTGATATGCGCTTTTACCGTGTCTTCTGAGATAGACAGGTTGCTGGCGATATCTCGATTTCGGTTGCCGCCGGCAACATGGCGCAACACCTCGACCTCGCGCGCAGTCAATTCGATATCGCATGCATGCTCGGCCAGTTGTGCCGCGACTTCCGGGGCTACGCTTCTCTTGCCCGCGTGGACCATCCGAATGGCCCTCAGTACATGATCGGGCGACATCGTTTTGAGCAGATAGCCGCGCGCACCCGCCCCGAGGGCCAGCCGGATCTCTGCGTCACCTTCCGAGGTTGTCAGGACTACCGTACGAGCCTCGCGGAACTCCGCCCGAATCGAACGGATCAGCTCGGCTCCACTCATGTCCGGCAGTCTGAGATCCAGGAGTGTCACGTCCGGCCGATGTTCCCGAAACTGGCGAATGCCTTCGCGTCCGGTTGCGGCCTGCGCTACCACCACCATGTCCGGCTGTTCGCTCAGAACCCTTGATACGCCTTCCCTCAAAAGGGGATGGTAATCGACACAGAGCACACGAATGCACGCCCGGTCAGTTGCTTGAGTGAGCCGTTGCGGATACAGAGATTGAATCGCCTCGACCCCGACATTGGTAGCTCCGCGTTCATGCTCGCATTGGTTCATGGGATCATCTCCTGATTAGCTCACTCACCGTGTAATCGATCAGTGCCGGCAGTTCCGCATGAGCGAGGAGTTTGTACATCGGCAAGTCATCGCTGAAGGAGCGACGGAGTTGCGCCAATCTTCCGCCTATGAGAGGAGAATGGGTTCGTATCCGGCCGGCTCCGCCAGAGCGGCACTGGATTCACTGCCTCGAAAGTCGTCATCGACAGCGGCAGCAATAGACGTCGTGGGTCCTGGCACGCTCCCGATGATAGGGGAATCTCCCGCGGTGGGCCATTATATGTTCATTTAGTCTGGCCTCCAGCCTGAAGCCCGAGTCCGGAAGCCGGAGGCCGGAATCCGTCCGCCACCCTGACAGGTTGAGCCAGCGGTCTGGCGCTCATGGCCCGTGTGATCGGGCCGCGATGGTTACCTGCCGGTTCGGAAGCGGAGCGCCGTCGGCCTTGACCATCCTGCCGCCGCCCCTCCACAATGGACCATGACGGATGGACGGATGACGAGGCGCCATGTCCTCGCACTCACGGCTGCGGCCCAGACCTTACGAGCCCAGACTCCGGAGCAGGCCGCACGGAATGAAGACTTCTGGTTCCAGACACGGCTTGCGTTTTCGGTCGACCGGAATCTGCTGAACTTCAACAACGGGTCGCTCTGCCCGGCGCCCATCGCCGTCCAGCAGGCCATGGAGCGTTACTGGACCGTAACCAACCTGTCCCCGTCCCACTACGTCGATCAGCTTCTGATCCCGGAAACCGAGGTGGTCCGCGGCGAGTTGGCGCGCGACTTCGGCTGTTCCGGTGAAGAACTGGCCCTGACGCGCAACACCAGTGAGGGCCTGCACACCGTCATCTACGGTCTGGATCTCAAGGCGGGGGACGAAGTCCTGACCACAACCCAGGACTACCCAAGCATGATTTCAAGCCTGGAACAAAGGGCGCGGCGCGATGGGATCGTGCTGCGGAGGTTCGCCTACCCCTCTCCACCCAAGTCACCCCGGCAACTCGCGGATTTGTTCTGGGAACGTGCAACGTCCAAAACGCGCGCCATTCTGGTCTCACACATGACCTTCACCACCGGACAGATCTTCCCGGTGGCCGACATTTGCCGCGAAGCCCGCAAACGAGGAATCTATTCCATCGTCGACGGCGCGCACGGCTTCGCTCACCTGGTCTTCCGGCGCGACGATCTGGACTGCGATTTCTATGCGACAAGCCTCCACAAATGGCTGACCGCGCCGGTGGGCACGGGCTTTCTTTACGTACGCCGCGAACTGATCCCGAAGGTCTGGCCCCTGATGGGTGCACCTGCTTCGATGGCCGGCGACATCCGCAAGTTCGAGAGCGTGGGCACACAACCGGTGGCAATGCGCAACGCGATTGCGGACGCGCTGGCATTTCACCGCGGCCTGGGGCCCGAGCGCAAACAGGAAAGGCTTCGCTATCTGCGCCGCCGCTGGTCCGAACCGCTCAGCCGTAATGCGCGCATCCGCCTTCGGGTCAGCGACGATCCGGCACAGTCATGCGGCATCGGTGCACTCTCCATCGACGGCATCGCCGCCACGCGCATCACCGAGACGCTGGAACAGAAGTATCGGATTCACGTCCGCACGCGAGTTATCGCAGATGAGTTCGATTGCATCCGAGTGTCCCCGAACATCTATCATTCCCCTGACGAAGTAGACCGCTTCACCGAAGCCATTCTCCAGATCGCGCGGTCGTGACGCCTCGGTCGTCCACCAGGGCGGGCACGCCACAGATGCCCATCTCAAACAGATTCGTGAACGACGTGTCGGACGCGACACTCCGGATATGGGCTTGCCTATCGCCGGAACTCCAGTCGATGACGCGGGTCGGCGCTTCCGACCACCATGTCTCCGCTCAGAACGCCCCCCAAGTCACCGTCGCAACTTCGCTGAAGGTCTACTACCACTGGATCGCTCGCAACATCGCCCGCGTGGAGCAGGGTCTGGCCGATTTGATGGCGTAACCGGCCGGAATCGAGACACCGAAGGCCATGACCTCCGACAGTGGGACCATCAGCCTGAACGAAGCGAACATCCCCACACCGAAGTCAAGGCGGCCCCAAACTCCAGGGATTCACCCATGGACAACACTCCTGTGTCATCTGTCAATTCTCGGGATTTGTTACAGCAACTTGCCGGCATACGCCGTATTGCAGGGTAGTACTTGGTCCACAACAGTCAAACGCGGTAAGCCCGCCAGGCGGTGGAAGCCAGGCGGCTCACATCGATCACATGTTTCCGGCTGACCGAAGCACCTAGACGCTGCCGCTGGGCGCCCTGAAGCGCTCTTGACGCCCTTGTTCTGTCTTCCGGCACCCGAACGAAATCGGCCAGCCAAAGAGAGGTGCCAATGCGAAGAGGATTTGTGTGTCTCATCGCGCAGTGGAGCGCGATAGTCATCGGCTGTGTAGCGAGCGGACAGTCCGGCGCCCCGCAGGAGGAGCCAATCCGGCGGTGGATGAGTCTTGTGGAAACAGCCCGGCAGCAGCGCCAGGCCGGAGCCTATCAGGAGGCCTATCAGACATTGCAGCAGGCCAGCGCACTGAGCCAGGCGGCTCCAGACGCGCTTCAAATGAGGGCGCGAAGCTACGAGTATCTGGGCAGCCTGGCTGCCTTGCTCGGGCGGCCCATCGAAGCGGAAGCTCTCCTAAAGACGGCCATCCAACTTTGGGAGAAGACCGGTGAAATGGGCTTCGTCGCCCGCTCACAGGCCCAGGCGGATTTGATCAGTCTATATGCGGAAACCGGTCGACCCGCCCAAGCGGGACGGCTGGCCAGGAGTCTGGCCGCCGAGTGCGACGGCCGCCTCGATCAGAACTCTGCGGCGGCCAACAGGGTCTACCGGGCGCTGGCCACCGCTGCCTATTTGAACCAGGACCTGGAGCAGGCGGAGACACTAGCCCGCAAGGCAATCCAGATCCAACGGCTCAACCCCGGCATGATGCTGGAAGAGCGGTCGCAGATTCACACTGAACTCGGGCTCATCCTGTGGAAGCAAGGGCGCAAGGAAGAAGCCCGGCAGGAGCTTCGGACGGCGGTCGAGATCCTCGAGAAGAACCAGCGGGTGCAGGTCGTCGAGTACGCCACCGCTCTCGGCAACCTGGCCATGATGGTGGCGACGGATCAAAACAGCACGGAGTCACTGGAGATGATGCGCCGTGCCATCGAAGTCGTGCGGTCCACCATAGGCACCGGCCATGTATTCCTGGCGCACCTGCTATCCGACTACGCCAACTTACTGAAGCGCGCCAGGCGCGGCGAGGAGTCCAAGGCAGCCCGGCGCGAGGCCGAGACGATCTACCAACGCACTCTTATTCAACAGCCCCGCCGCTACAGCGTGGATATGGCGGACTTGACCCGCCAGGCGAGCCGGCGGTGACCCGGTGGCCGATTAGGCCAGCAACTCCTGCGTGCGGATAAGGCGTTCCCGCACGCGCACTCCGTTCGGGCACTGGATGGTGCAGTGGTCGCACGACTCGCAGCGGACCTGCTGCAGTTCGGCCGGCATGGTCTGGAAGTTGTCGCGCGCTAGCGCGAACTCGCCGTACCCGTCCGCATAGGTGAGGTAGCGGAGCATGTCGCTCACCGGCAACCCCTGCGGGCAGGCGCCGGCGCAGGTCCCGCACATGCGGCAATACAGTGGAGTGATGCGGTCCAGATGCGCGGCCAACAGCTTGGCATCGGCGGACTGATAGGGCTCACGTAGCGCCTTCAGATTCTCTTCGAGTTGCTCGTTGTCCTTGATGCTCGGGATGGCCGTATGGATATAGGGCATCCGCAATGCCCACTTGAGAGCGGATAGAGCGGCGCCAGGCTTGGCCATGGCCGCCTTGGCGCGGTCGTAATCGTAGCTGCGGTCCAGCCGCATGCTGCCGGCCATCACCTTCATGGCCACCACGCCGATGCCGGCGTCGGAGATGGACTTCACCAGCGGTTCCATCGTCTGGGCCATCGCGAAGTTGTAGGTGGTGAGGATGACATCGATGGAGCCTGTCTTGATCGCCGCGGGGATCACCTCGGCGTGGCCGTTATGCAGGCTGAGCCCGGCGAAGCGGATCTTGCCCTGCTTCTTGGCGATCTGCTGCGCCTCCAGCAGGTCGGGCGTGATCTGGTCGGCCCGGTCCTTGGCATGCAGGTACCAGATGTCGATGTGATCGGTGCCCAGTTCCTTGAGCGTCGTGTCGATGTCGCGCAGGGCGCCCTCTTTGTCGCGGGCGATCGTCTTGGAGGTAATAACGAGCTTCTGCCGGTGCGGCTTCAGCGCCGTGCCCACCATGCGCTCGTTGTTGCCGCCCGAGTAGACACGCGCCGTATCGAAGTAGGTGATGCCCTGGTCCACGGCGCGTTCAATGACGGTGGGATCCGACGTCACCATGCAGCCGAAGCCGACACTGGTGACCTTTAGGCCAGTACGGCCCAATGTTCTGATGGGCGCGGGCGGCGGCGCGCCCGGCGCGGCCAGCAGAGCGGGCGAAATGGCGCCGGCAGCCAGAAAGCCGCGGCGAGAGAGATTCAAACTCACGGTATACAACCTCCGGACAGAACTCTTCAGCGGCCCATGGCTCCCCTCAACCGAGCTTGGGAGGCAGTTCGGTGAGCGGGCCCATCCACTGCAACTCGCGGTCAAGGTCGGTGTGTAGTCTGTACTTGATCTGCACCTTCTCAGGGCTCTCCCCGCGCACCTCGATGCCGGCGCGGTCGAACGTCCCGATGCCCACCTTCTCGCAGTAGTGCAGGTAGCCCATCCACTCGGGATTGACGCCCATGCAGTCGACGCCGAGGCGGTCGGCGGCCACGAAGTCGGTGGAAGCGATGGCGACGCGGGAGGCGACGGGATTGCCGGATGACGGCCCGTTGCCTTCCATGCCCTCGAAACCGTCGATGACGGCCACGCCCCAGTTCGGCTTCATGCGTTCGGCCGTCCGCATGATGTCGTAGTGGGTCTGGCGGACTCCGCCATGGTACACGCGCTTGTCGTTCCAGCGCTTGGCCTCGCCACGCTTGTAGTGCAGCGGAGCGCCCAGCGCCATGTTCTTAATGTTGAGGGTGGCAATGACCACGTTGTGGGTCTTCATCAGACCGGCGGAGATGACGAAAGCGTCCGGATCGAGCAGGCGTTTGGCGAGGCGGACAGGCTGGATCTGCAGGTTGCCGTCGAGGATCTGTAGCGTCTCGTACTCGGCCTCTTCGTTCAGGTCCACCAGCTTGACGTTCATCTTCTTGTGATCGTCGATGGCCAACTGGTACTTGAAGTTGTCGAATCCGGACGTAGTGTAGCCGGCGGAGGATTCGGCGATGAAGACGGGCCCCTTATATCGATCGGCCAGGTAATCGAGAATGCCGTTGAGTGCATCGGCATGGGTGGCGGCCAACTGGCGCTCCGTGGAGACCATGTTGGGCTTGATCACCACGGACTTCCGCCCACGCAGTTTGGCGGTAAGCTCCTTGTCGATCAGGCGCAGCGCCTGCGTGATGTTTTTGCGGCGATCCTCGCCCTTGATGAGAGCGGCGGGTACTTGGGTGGCTGCTCGGGCAGTGCGGGAAGCCAGCAGCAGGCCGGCGGATGCGCCAAAGAGACTCCGGCGGGTGAAAGTAGTGGCCATTGCAAACACCTCAGTCAATATAGTATGTAAAGAGCTGAATCTCTGTAAAGGAGGATTTCCACATGAGCGCGACCCGACGCGGTTTTCTGGCCGGCATCGGCCTGGCTGGGACAGTGGGTCTTGAGGCGGCTCCTTCCGCCCCCGAGATGCCGAAGCGAACGCTGGGCAAGACCGGCATCAAGGTGACCGTGCTTGGCTTCGGCTGCATGACCACCTCCGACCCGACTGTGATCGAACAGGCTGCCGACGCTGGCATCAACTGGTTCGACACAGCCCGTGGCTACCAGAATGGCAACAACGAACGCATGGTGGGCGCGGCGCTGAAGAGCCGCCGCGACAAGTTGCACATCACCAGCAAGACGCCCGGCA
Organism: uncultured Paludibaculum sp.; assembly: GCF_963665245.1. Classification (NCBI taxonomy): domain Bacteria; kingdom Pseudomonadati; phylum Acidobacteriota; class Terriglobia; order Bryobacterales; family Bryobacteraceae; genus Paludibaculum; species uncultured Paludibaculum sp. The sequence continues at coordinate 2,834,957 of NZ_OY762269.1, read as the reverse complement.
AGACCAAGGCCGAGGTTCTGGCAAATCTGGATACGACCCTGAAGGAGTTGCAGACGGACCACATCGACGTGTGGTACCTGCATTCCCGCTCCACGCCCTCGTCCGCTCCAGATGAACTCTTCGACGCGCAGGACGAAGCCGTCAAGGCCGGCAAAGTCCGCTTCAAGGGCGTGAGCTTTCACAGCGGCCACAAAGAGATGATCCCGTTCCTCATCGAGAAGAAGCGGACCGACGTCCTTCTCATGAGCTACAACTTCACGATGGACCCTGAGCTCGACACCCTGATCGACAAGGCGAATGCGGCCGGCATGGGCATCGTGGCCATGAAGGTGATGGCTGGAGGGTTCCGGCAGAACAAACAAGGTTCGCCGATGTTCGAGAAGCTCTCGAAGACCGGCACCATGGCCGCCGCTCTCAAGTGGGCCGTGCGGCGTCCGGCCATTCACACCTCGATCCCGGGCATCATGGACTCCGACCAGTTGGATGAGAACTTCAAGGCTGTGGCCGCCGGCTACAAGAAGGAACTGGACGACAAGTTGCTGGCGGCGCAGTTGAAGTACATCAGCCCGCTGTATTGCCGGTTCTGCGGCACGTGCAACGGCAAGTGCGCGCAGGGGTTGCCGGTGAGCGACATCATCCGCTATGTCAGCTACGCCGAAGGCTACGGCGAGTTCGCTCTCGGACGAGAGAACTATCAGACCTTACCTGGCGAGTTGCAGCAGGTGAAGTGCGGCGACTGCACCCAATGCAGCGTGAACTGCCCGAACGGCGTGCGCGTGGCCGAACGGGTCGCGCGGGCACAGGAGATGTTTGCGTGAAGCTTGCACTGCTGTCACTGGTTGGATTGGTAGCAATGGGGCAGTCTCCGGACTGCTCCATCGCTCCGGGCTTTGTCCAGGATGGACAGCCGAGACAGTTCGACACCGAAACTCTTTACGAATACATGAATGGGAACTCGGAGGGATACTTCCTGTACGGATTCCGGAGCATGCGTGGCGTCACGTGCAAGAAGGGCGACTTGAAGCTGATTGTGGATATCAGCACCTTTCAGTCACCGGAACTCGCCTATGGAATGTTCACGGGCAATCTGGATCCCAGGCTACCCGTCGTGAAGATTGGGGCCGGCGGACAGGTGACGGGGCGCAAGGTGCTATTTGCCAAGGGTCCCTATTTGGGTGAAATAGCAGCGGAGCCGGAGGGGGACCACGCCACCCTGTTGCATGCGGCCGCCCTGGAGTTGGAGAAGAAAATCAACGGATCCACGGATATCCCGATGGAGTTGGGATGGTTTCCGAAGGAGAATCTGCAGGCTGGCTCTCCGCGTCTGGTGCCGCAAAGCGTATTGGGCCTGCGCATTCTGAAACGCGGCTATTTGGCTCAATACACGGAAGGCAAGTCGTTTGTGGTGACGGAAGAGTCGGCAGCGGCAGCCACAGCCCTATTCGCGAAGTTGAAGGAGCGGTTCCCGGGTGGCAGCGCGGCGAAGGCGGGTGATGAAGGCTACGCGACGGAAGACCGCTACCTCGGAAAGATGTGCCTATTCCGGAAAGGCGCCCGGGTAGCCGGATACACAAATGTCCCGCCGGCCGCCGATGCCGCGGCTTGGGCCTCGCAATTAGCGGCCCGGATTCCGTAAGCCATAATTTTTTTAACATAAGCCTTACGTTTCTGCTGGACAATGCAGCATAATAGATCTGCTTACGGTCACTGTTCGCCTCGCAGATCCAATGAACCCGATATTTGCCTCCCTCTTGCCGGCATTTCTGCTGGCTGGTTCCCCCGTCGATTATGCCCGGCTTGCGCAACACGCCGGAGCCGCGGATTCACACAGTATAATCAGGAATTTACGCGGTGAGAGACCGCGAGATCGCGGGCGGGCGAAGGCCCGCGCGGCTGCTGCGGCAGCCAGAAACCCGCTAGTCTCCGGAGCTGGCCTGGGGTTGGTCTATGGCTACCTGGGCGGCACGGCGGACGACGAGATTGTGGCCATGAGCAAGGACGCTCAGGGCAACCTTTTCGCCGCGGGCATGTCGACGTCCGCTGATTTCAAGGCCACGGCGGGCGCGGCCGCGGACGAGCGCGGTGATGTTTTTGTCCAGAAGATCAAGGCCAACCGTTCCGGCGTGCTCTGGACAGCCAAACTGGGTGGCAGCAAGGCGGAAGAGGCAACGGCCATAGCCGTCGACGACAAAGGCGATGTGTACATCGCAGGGTGGACAACGTCCACCGATTTCCCCACCTCCACCGAAGCGTTCCAGCGTTTCAGCGCAGGGGCTGAGAACGGATTTGTCGCCAAGTTGTCCGGCAAAGACGGGAGTTTGGTGTATTGCACCTATTTGGGTGGCGAGGATGATGACGAGCTGTATGGCATTAGCGTCAATTCGACGGGCGTAGTTGCAGTCACCGGGCACACCGACTCCACGAACTTTCCTACCCAGGCCGCCGCTTCCCGCAGTGCATTCTCCTCGGGACCGGGGGCGATCATCGCACGGCTGGATGCAAAGGGAGCCAAGCTGGTATCCAGCACCGTCCTGGGCGGCAACGGCTGGGTAGAGGGCAACGCGATCGTCATATTGCCGGACGGCACTCTCCAGCTCGCGGGCTCTACCTCCGCCAGCGATCTTCTCATGGTGAAGTCGTGGCAGAAGAACCATCAAAGCGCGGGCGTTTGGCGGTCGGGCGATGCGGGCGTCTCATGGGCCGCCAGTGCGGACGGCATGCGTGGAGCGGAGGGCAAATCGATAGCCCTGGATCCCACGAATCCGCAGATCCTCTACGTCGCAACGGGTCGCGGCGTCTTCAAGTCGACAGATGGTGGCGTTACGTGGATCGCCAGCAGTTCCGGCATGACCTCAGCCTCTGCCCAATACGTAGTGGTGGACCCAATCACACCGACCACGGTATACGTCGCTACTGCCACGGGCGGGGCCTTCAAGTCCACCGACGGCGGCTCGAACTGGACTGGGGCCAATGTCGGCCTGGGCAAAAGCGTGTGGCAACTGGCCATCGATCCGAAGACACCCACAACACTCTATGCCACCACCAACACCAACGGCATCATGAAGAGCACGGATGCCGGTGCCACTTGGAGTTCGGCCAACATTGGGATTAACAAATACTATCCCTACTTGTATCAAGTGGCGGTCGATCCGAAGACGCCAGAGACGCTCTTTGCCGCCGGCTATCTGGGGGTTTACCGCAGCAGGGACGCTGGCGCAACCTGGACCATGCTGAACGCGGGCCCGATGGATGAGGTCTACACCGCCGTCTACATCGACCCCTCCGATTCGAACACCGTATACGCGTCGTCCATATTCACCGGCTCTTACCGCAGCAACGACGGAGGAGCTTCGTGGCGGTCGATGCGCGGTGGGATGCCGCCGTTCTTTCCGGCATTTGAATTCCGGGCGCATCCAGCGATACCCGGTGTCGTCTACGCGGCAACTCAGCTCGGGATCTACAAGTCGCTGGACTATGGGCAGACCTGGAGCGAGCCGGCTGCCGAGCTGACCTATCAGTACATTTACGGCTTAGCCCTGAACCCTCTGGACAAGAACATCGTCTACTCCTGCGGTCAGCTCGCCGGAGACGGCTTTCTGTTCCACATGGACAAGGACGGACAATCGGTACTGCAGTCCACTTACCTCGGCGGCTCCGGGGATGATGAGGTCTATGCGATGACGGTGGGTTCCGACGGCTCGGTGTACGTGGCGGGCGAGACGGAATCCGACGACTTCCCCACCACCTCCGGCGCCCCACAGACGGCGATCGGCGGGGACTACGACGCCTTTGCAGCCAAGCTGGAGGCAGGAACCGGCGCCCTGGCATTCTCAACTCTTCTCGGTGGCAACTCAACGGATGTCGCCACGCATCTGGCGGTGGAGCCCAACGGTTTGCTCGCAGTGACGGGATGGACCGGGTCCCGTGACTTCCCGGCCACGGCCGGCGTGGGCGATCTACCGCTCGGCGGGGCGAGCGATGCCTTCCTGGCGAGAGTATCAACGCTGGCACCGGGATTTTCGCTGGCAACGCTGATTGGCGGAAGCGGGATGGAGTATTCGGGTGCCGTCGTGAGCACGGACAAAGGCCCATTGATCGGTGGCTACACCAATTCGCGAGACCTCACTGGTACGCTACCGGCCCTCAGCACGAGCTACCTGGGCGGCGTGGCCGATGGATTCGTGGCGGGGGTTTCGGGGCTCAGCGCGCCGGCCACCGTCCAACAGACCAGCCTGACTTTCGAGATCCTGCTCGACGGAAGTCCGTTGACCGCGGAAAAGACGGTAGTTGTCACCAGCCCGGCGGGCGGGCTGCCTTTGGAGGGCAAGGTACTCACCGATGCTCCGTGGGTACGGGCCGTTCCCAACCCAACGGCAGCGGGCGAGTTGATCGTTAAAGTGGATGCCAGCGGATTGGCGGCCGGTGAGTACACGGCGACCATTGAGGTATCTTCGCCGCTCGCCGGCGTGCCGGCCACTCCGGTGCAGATTACCCTGCGAGTAACGAACCCGACGCCCCCAAGCCTGACCGCGGCGGGCGTCCTGCATCAGGCAGAGCGCACCTCGCAGGCAATTGCGCCAGGGCTGCCGATCCTGCTGCAGGGCGAAGGATTTGCCTTCTCCGGTCCGCTGATGCCCGCGGATCCCGCAGTCGATTTGCCCACCACCCTGGCTGGCGTGACGGTGACCGTCAACGGCACGCCAGCCGCACTGGAGTCTGTGCAGAGCACGTTCATCTCCGCCATTGTGCCCTTCGGCGTGACTGGCGACACGGCAACCATCGTGGTCAACCGGGGCAATCTGGCCAGCGAGCCCATCGTGATCCCGCTGGCGCCGACGGCCCCCGGCCTTTTCACCGCCGATGGCTCGGGCCAGGGCCAGGCACGGGCGGAGAATGAGGACCGCTCCACGAATACGGCGGACAACCCGGCTGAGCACGGCCGGCCGGTGATCCTGTACGCGATCGGCGGCGGCGTGATGACTCCGGCGCTGGCGGACGGTCAAATCGTACATGACGCCGACCACAAACCTGAAGCCACGGTAGAGGTCTTCATCGGCGGCCTGCCCTGCGACGTCTACTATTGGGGCAACACTCCGGGCCAGACGGCGGGCTATCTGACGCTGAATCTAAAGGTACCGGATGACGTGACGCCCGGCCCAGCCGTTCCGGTGGTACTGAGAATCGGGGGCAAGGACAGTACTCAGACCGTCACCATCGCAGTTCGGTAACCTCCGCCGTCTTCCAGCCCGCACCGCCTCACATAGTGGTGGCCGGGCTGGGGGAGGTAGCTATAATCGAAGGGTGAAACACCTGAAACTGATCGCGCCGCTGGCTTTTCTTCTGCTCTCCGCGTGTTCCAAGAACATCCAAACGGATGAGGCGGTGAAACAAGGAATCATCAATCACCTAAGCAAGAACACCGGCCTGCAACTGGCGAGCATGGACGTCACTGTCAGCGGTGTCACGTTCAAGGACAACACCGCCGAGGCGACGGTTTCGTTCAAGCCCAAGGGAGCCGACGCTTCCGCCGGCATGCAGATGCACTACTCGCTGGAACGGCAGGGGACCGAATGGGTGGTGAAGAAGAAGGCCGACAGCGGTCATGGCGCAGCGATGCCGGGCATGGCACCAGCGCCCAACATGCCGAGCCTGCCTCCCAGCGGCGCAGCCGGCGAGATGCCCCCCAACCATCCGCCCATGGGTGCGGGAAAGACGCCGGAAAAGAAGTGAAACGCGTCGCCGTCCTGGGAGGAGGACCGGCGGGTTCGATGGCGGCCGCGCGGTTGTCCGCGGCCGGCCTGAGCACCATCCTGCTCGACGAAAAGCTCGCCTGGGAGAAGCCCTGCGGCGGTGGCATCACGTGCAAGGCGTACACGCGCTACCCGTTTTTGCTTGAGAATGATAGTCCCAAGAAGGTTGTGTCGGAAGCGGTGCTGTCTGAGCCCCGCGGCGGCTCAGTGACCATGCGGCTCACGCAGCCCCTGGTGATCTTCTCCCGCTACGACCTGAACGGCCTCCTGCTGAAGCGGGCCGAAGACTCCGGCGTTCAGATCGAGCAGGACCGGGTTACGGGCTTGGAGCGCAAGGGAGCGCGCTGGTCAGTGAAGACGCGCAAGGGTGCGCTGGATGCTGATTTCGTCGTCGTGGCCACGGGCGCGCGCAATTCCCTGAAGAACGTAGGCACCGAATGGTCTGCCTCGGATTCGATGTACGCACTGGGATATTGGGTGCCGGACGAACGCAACCGCATCGATATCCAGTTCTTCCCGAACTTTGAGGGGTACATCTGGGTGTTCCCACGGTGCGGCCACCTCTCGGTGGGCATCTGCGGCAAGGGCGAACCGGCGCGCAAGATGCGCACGCGGCTGGAGCAGTACATGACCGAGCAGGGCATCCCCTGGAAGGACGCCACCTTCTACGGGCACATGATTCCGGCCCTGGAGAGGCCGTCGTGGCGCAGCAACCGCGTTAGCGGAGAGGGATGGATGGCCGTGGGCGACGCGGCCGGCCTGGTGGACCCGGTTACCGGCGAGGGGCTCTACTACGCTTTCCGCTCCGGCGACCTGGCCGCGCAGTCGGTATTGAACGAGCAACACGAACCCGCCCAGCGCCCCGCGTTGTACCGATCGCTGATTCATCGTGAGTTCATGGAAGATCTGACGCTGGGCGCCGGCTTGGCCAAGCGCTTCTTCATCCAGCGGTTCCTCTTCTCCAGCGTGCCGGCGCGCATGATCGAGTTCATGCGCCGCAGTCCCCGCATGATGGAGATCGTGCAGGACCTCTTCTCCGGCACGCAAGGCTATCTGGACTTGAAGTCGCGTCTGCTGGCCAACCTGAATGGGACACTGTTGGAAGTGTGTATGGGCTCCATGCTGGGCCATCGAGTGGTAAAGGAAGGACGCTGAGACGTGAATACCGAACGTAGCGCCCAGTTGCTGGAGCGCGCGCAGAAACTGATCCCCGGCGGCGTCAATTCGCCGGTCCGTGCTTTTCGGAGTGTGGGCGGAACGCCCCGCTTCATGGAACGCGGCTCGGGTTGCCGCATATACGACGTCGACGGCAACGGGTATATCGACTATGTCTGCTCGTGGGGCCCGTTGATCCTTGGCCACTGTTTCCCGCCGGTGATGGAGGCCATCCGGTCGGTGCTCGAGACAGGTACCAGCTTTGGCGCTCCGACGGAACGCGAGATCGAACTCGCCGAGGAGATCATCTCCGCAGTGCCATCGATGCAGATGGTGCGCCTGGTGAATTCGGGTACCGAAGCCACGATGAGCGCCCTGCGTGTGGCGCGCGGATTCACGGGCCGCGATCTCACCATCAAGTTCGAAGGCTGCTACCACGGTCACGTGGATTCCCTGCTGGTGAAGGCCGGCAGCGGCATGGCCACTCTCGGCATCGCCGATACGGCCGGCGTACCCGAGAGCTTCGCCAGGACGACCCTGGCCCTGCCCTACAACAGCGTGGAAGCGCTGGAAGCGGCCTTTGCCGCGCACGGCGACGAGATTGCCGCCGTCATCGTCGAGCCGGTGGTGGGTAACATGGGCTGTGTCCCACCCCTGCCCGGCTACCTCGAATCCATGCAAGCCCTCTGCCGCAAGCATGGGGCACTCCTGATCTTCGACGAAGTGATGACCGGCTTCCGCGTCAGCTTCGGCGGTGCGCAGGAGCTCTACGGCATCCGGCCCGACCTCTCCACTTTCGGAAAGGTGATTGGGGGCGGCTTGCCCATCGCGGCCTATGGAGGGCGAGCCGACATCATGAGTCGCGTGGCTCCGTCCGGCAACATTTATCAGGCCGGCACGCTTTCGGGCAATCCCCTGGCCGTGGCCGCCGGCCTGGCCATGCTGCGCTACCTGAAGTCGCACAAAGAGGTTTACCAGAAGATCGACCGGGCCGCCGCACGCATCACGGCCGCGGCTCCGGAGGGTGTCACCGTCAACCGCGTCGGGTCCATGTTCACGTTCTTCTTCGGTACCGGCCCGGTTACCGGTTGGGATAGCGCCAAGACGGCCGACACGGCGCGATTCAAGGCGTTCTTCCAGCACATGCTGGAGAACGGGATCTACTTGCCGCCTTCGCAATTCGAGGCGGGCTTCGTGAGCGCCGCTCACGACGACGCGGCCGTCGAGGCCACCGTGCAAGCCATCGCCTCTTTTCGATAATGTAGCGGGATGACCCGCAGAGAAATCCTGGCGAGCGCGGCGGCGATGACCGTCAACAATGTGGCCAAGCCGCGCAACGTGATCTTCATCCTCAGTGACGATCACCGCTACGACGCGCTGGGCTTCCTGAAGGCACAACCATGGCTCGAGACCCCACAACTCGACCGCTTGGCCACGGAAGGCGCGCACTTCCGCAATGCGTTCGTCACGACAGCGCTGTGCTCGCCCAGCCGCGCATCGATCCTGACGGGCGTCTATGCCCACCGCCACAAGATCGTCGACAACAACACCGCGATCCCGCGGGGCACCACGTTCTTCCCCTCGCATTTGCAGAAGGCCGGCTACAAGACCGCATTCTTCGGCAAGTGGCACATGGGCAATTCGGGCGACGCGCCACAGCCCGGCTTCGACCAGTGGGTGAGCTTCCTGGGCCAAGGCACATATCTGCCCAATCCGAATGGCCTGAATGTGAACGGCCGCAAAGTGCCGCAGAAGGGCTACATCACGGACGAGTTGACAGACTACGCGCTGGACTGGCTGCAGACCCTCCCTAAGCAGCAGCCCTATTTCATGTACCTGTCCCACAAGGCCGTGCATGCCGAGTTCGAACCGGCGGCCCGCCACAAGGGCCGGTACAAGGACGCAAAGTTCGTCTATCCGCCGACCATGCAGGAAGACGGGGAGATGGCGCAGAACCGCCCCATGTGGGTACGCAACCAGCGGAACTCGTGGCACGGCGTCGATTACCCCTACCACTCGGAGCTCGACATCGCTGATTATTACAAGCGCTACGCCGAAACGCTGATGGCCGTCGACGACAGCGTCGGCCGCGTTTTGGACTCGTTGAAGCGCCGCGGAGAGCTGGACTCCACGCTCGTCGTCTACATGGGCGACAACGGCTTCGCGTTCGGCGAGCACGGTCTCATCGACAAGCGCACGGCCTATGAGGAATCGATGCGGGTGCCGCTGCTGGCGCGCTGCCCCGAACTCTTCAGCGGCGGCAAGACCATCAAGCAAGTGGTGGCCGGGCTGGACATCATGCCGACTGTGCTGGAAACGTGCGGCGTGCGACCGCCCGCCGGGCTCGACGGCATGAGTTGGCTTCCGCTTGTGCGCGGGGAAGACGCGGCCTGGCGCAAGGAGCTGCTCTACGAATACTATTGGGAGCGCAACTTCCCGCAGACACCCACGGTGCACGCGGTGCGGGGCGACCGCTATAAGTTCATCCGTTGTCAGGGCGTCTGGGACATTGACGAGCTCTACGACCTGCAGGAAGATCCGCTGGAGAGCCGCAATCTCATCTTCAGCGAGAAGCACAAAGTGATTGCCGACCAGATGCGGCAGCGGCTGTTCGAACTGCTGGAGCAGACCGGCGGCATGAACATCCCGCTGCAACCGGACAAGGGGAGCCAGCAGAATCTGCGGAGCCCCAACCGATCAAAGGCAGCGGACTTCCCGCCGCAACTGATGCGCAGCCCGAAAGGGCCGGCGCGGCACCAGTAGGCGCGGCGGGGGGTCGCTTACCGCTCGGGCTTTGGCAATGCCTTGCGGGGCAGCATTTCGGCGCGGTTGGCTGCGTGGTACACCACCGATGCGATCACCGCGCTGGCCTGCTTCAAATCGTCCGCCGGCACATGATCGTAGACATCCATGTTGCCGTGATGCGTCACCGACCCGTAGTCCAATGGATCCTGAATGAACTGGAATCCAGGCAGGCCCACGGCGTCGAATGACAGGTGGTCGGTGCCGCCGGTGGTACGCAGTGTCACTGTGCTGACACCCAGATCGCGGAATGGCGCCAGCCATTGCTCAAAGATGGGCCTGATCGCGTCGTTGTTCTCCAGATAAACGCCGCGGATCTTCCCTGCCCCGTTGTCCAGGTTGAAGTACCCGCTCAGCCGGGCGTGCTCGGCCGTCAACTGCATTGTTTTCGGATCGGCGAAGTGCTCCTTCACATACGCCATCGAGCCCAGCAGCCCCTGCTCCTCGCCGGTCCACAGCACCAGGCGCACAGTGCGGTCGAGTTTCAGGTTCGAGGCCTTCAGGATCCGCATTACTTCCATCATCACGGCGCTGCCCGCGCCATTGTCGGTCGCACCGGTGCCCGCGTGCCAGGAATCGAAGTGGGCTCCGACCATCACCAGTTCATCCTTCCTGGCGCCACCCGGCAACTCGCCTACCAGGTTGAAGCTGTCGACCTTCTCCTCCGTTTTCACTTTCAGCAACACCCGCACCTTCGGCGGCTGCCCGTTCTCGGCCAGGCGCACCAGACGGTTGTAGTGCTCCGCCGTCACGATGAAGGACGGTGGGCCCTGCGGAAACTCGGCCTCCTGCCGGCCGGCCTGTTCAGCGGCCGTGCGACCGTCCCTTGCGCGCCCGTCGGCAGTGAATACGGCCACCGCACCTTCGTCCTTCAGAAATTGCGCGCGCTCGCCGCGTAGCCCATAGAGCTGCTGTACAAAGGTCTCGATGCCCTTCACAGTCAGGCTGTTGAAGAACGGGCCCAATTTTTCGGGCTCCTCGGGCACCTCCGACTTCGCCGGATCGTAACCCACCTTCGCGCTGGGCCCGACCGCCTTGGCCATATCGGCCAGTTCAGCATCCGTGTACCGCTTCACCAGGGGCTGAATCGACGGACTTACATCCTGAACCGGATTCAGCAGGACGACCTTGCCGCGCAGCTTGCCCTTATACTTCGCCTTGAACTTTGCCAACTCCTCCGCCATCTTCTTCGGGCTGTAGGAGTCGTGGAACACCGCCTGGATTACCTCACCAGTGACCGGGCCGCTTGTTGGACCACTCCAGGCCAGCGGGGTTGCTGTCAGCAGTGCGTAGCGCGGCTCCACCATCTCCACCGCATACTGCTCGACGGACCAACTGCGCCCGAACGGGCCCCATTTCTCCAGATGTACGTTCTGCACGCCCCATGAGCTCAGGCGCTTCGACGCCCAATCCGCTGCCTCACGCGCCTCGGGTGAGCCGGTGAGCCGCGGTCCATAGCGATCTGTGAGGCCCGACAGAGTCTCCATCACCTTGGACCGCTCATAGGCTTCGGCCTTGATCTGCTGAATCACCTGCAGATCTACTTTGTCCTGGGCACAGAGCGGCAGCAGCGCCAATCCGCAGACGGCGAGTCGCAACAGCATGGCAAGACCTCCTCTATATCGCGTCAGTATAACCGCAACTGCGGCTAATTCTGACGGTCCAACGATTGCTTGAAATGAAATGTGAAGGTTGCGGCGATCGCGGCGAACAGTAACATGCTGGACCACACCAGGGCGAGCCCCTTGCGCGGCTCCGCGTGGCGCACCGGGCCGGAGTCCGACTCGCCGTACAGCAGCCGTACCAGCAGGTGGACCTCGGCCGGACCGCGGCCTTCCATGCGATTGTCGAGGACGATTTCGTAACGGTCAGGCTCAGTGGGGCGGTGCGAGAAGGCGCCACCGCGGCCGAACGGCGTCGACGCCTCCACGTGATGGGCCTCGCCGCGCAGCCAACGTTGGGCGTCCTCCTGCTTCAACAGGACCACGCGGACACCCGAGCCGCCGCTGAGCACTTCGTACGTACAGACGATGCGTGCGGGTTCCACCGGCAGATCCACGTCGAGCGTGCGGATCTTCGACGCCCCAACCTTCACCGCATCGTCGAACAGCGTGACGCTGCGGGGTACAGGGGTCCCGCCTTGAGCGGCCAACAGGAGTGCTAGCCAGAGACCCGTCATTTCTGCTCGTAAACCACCTTGCCGCCCACCACCGTCATCCTCACTTTGGTCTTGACGATGTCCAGCGCAGGAACTGTCATGACGTCGTGATCGAGGATGACGAAATCGGCCAGCTTGCCTTTTTCCAGCGACCCTTTGATTTTCTCTTCAAAGGCAGCATAAGCGCCAGCAAGGGTCCAGCTCTTGAGTGCCTCCGGACGGCTCATACGCTGGCCGGGCGTCCAGCCGCCGGGCGGCTGCCCCGTCACATCCTGGCGAGTGATGGCCGCATAGAGCCCCAACATCGGATTCGGCTCTTCCACCGGAAAGTCACTGCCGTCGGCAACAGGCACACCGAGTTTCAGGAAGCGCTGCCAGGCATAGGCTCCGGCGACACGATCGGGGCCAATGCGCTTGTCGATCCAGCGCATGTCGGAGGTGGCATGGGTGGCCTGCATCGAGGCGATAACCGAGTTGTCGGCGAACATCTGGAAGTCGGGCAGCGAGATCACCTGCGCATGCTCCACGCGGAAACGCTTGTCGTTCTTGTGGCCTCCCAGGGCGGCTGCGTAGGCATCGAGTACGGTCCGGTTGGCGCGGTCGCCGATGGCGTGCGTACAAACCTGGAACCCGCGTTCGACGGCCTGACGGGCAACGCGCTCGATGTCCTCCTTGGTCGTCATCATCAGGCCCGAATTCGACTTGTCGTCGGTGTAGGGCTGCCACAGAGCCGCGCCGCGCGAGCCCAGGGCTCCATCGGCGTAGAGCTTAATCGAGCGCACCGTCAACTGGCTGCCCACTTCGGGCCCCTTCTGGAGATATTCCTTCCACAGGGCGCCCTCGCCGCCGATCATAGCGTAGACCCGCATGGGGAACTTGCCTTCGGCGATCAGCTCCTTGTAGGCCTTCAAGTCATCGGCCGAGACGCCCGCGTCATGGACTCCGGTCAGCCCCAGGCGCGCACATTCGTCGGCGGCCAGCTCCAGTTGCCGCTTGATCTGGGCATAGGTCGGAGGAGGGATCTTCGAGCGGACCAGGCCCTGCGCCCGATCCACCAGGATGCCTGTGGCTTTACCGCTAGGGTCTCGCAGAATCTTGCCACCAGAAGGGTCCGGGGTCTTGTCGTCGATGCCGGCCAGCGCCAGCGCCTTTGAATTCGCCCAACCAGCGTGGCCGTCGACGCGAGTGAGAAAGACCGGACGGTCCGTTACTACCGCGTCGAGATCCTTGGCGCTGGGGAACTGGCCGCCCCAATTGGTTTGATCCCAGTTGCGGCCCACGACCCACTCACCCGGCGCCCGGCCGGTTGCCTGCTGCTTCACGTAAGCGGCGATCTCGGCCACCGTCTTCACGTGCCGTAGATCGCGGGACTCCAACAGGCCGCCGAGGCCGCGCATGTGGCCATGAGAATCAATGAGGCCCGGGATCAAAGCGGCGCCGTGCGCGTCGATTCGGCGTGTCCGCGGACCGGCGTAGGAGCTCACGTCGTCGCCCACGGCCAGGATCTTCTCGTCGGCCACGGCGATCGCCCGGGCGCTCGGCTGGGCGGGGTTCACCGTGTAAATCCGGGCATTTTCTACAATGAGGTCCGCTTTCTGCGCGATGGCCGGGACAACCAGCACAAGCCCCAACAGGGCTACAATAGGCAGCATGGATGACAGTATGGCACACGGGGCGTTTCGTACCCCCGCGCTGCAGACCTCGGCTTGGCAATATTGGTTTGGAACCGTAAGCGCCTTCCTGCTGGCCCTGTTGTTCCTGGTCGCGGGCATATGGAAACTCAGCGATCCCCTGGCCACGGAAACCCGCATGGTGCAGGCCTTGATCCCCACGCAACTCGCCCTGGCCACCGCCCTGGCGGCAGGCATCGCCGAGATCTGGAGCGGTGTCATGCTCATCGTGCCCCGCTGGCGAAAATGGGGTGCGTGGCTCAGTGGCTTGATGCTGCTGGCGTTCATGGTCTACTTCGCGGTGTTCTATCAGAAGCTACAGGGTGCCGACTGCAGCTGCTTCCCGTGGCTGAAGCGCGTGGTCGGTCCCGGGTTCTTCATCAGTGACGCGGTGATGCTCGCGCTGGCCGTAATCGCGGGCCGCTGGGCCGACAAGTCCAGCAACCTGAAGCAGGCAGCTTTCGTACTGGCCGCCATCGTGGTCTTTGCTGGAGCGGTGTACGGCATCACGGCCGCCCGGCAAACAGGAGCCAAGGCACCCGCCGAGATCACGGTCGACGGCAAGGCCTTCGCCACCAATCAAGGCCGCGTCTTCCTGTTCTTCTTCGACCCGGAGTGCATGCATTGCTTCGCGGCGGCGCAGCAGATGTCCAAGTACGGCTGGACCGATGTGAAGGTGATTGTCGTGCCCACCGTGCACCCTCAGTGGTCAGAGAGCTTCCTGAAGGATACCGGGCTCAAGGCGGGCGTCTCTCCGGATGTGAAGGTACTGCGGCAGACATTCGCATTCTCGACCGACCCGCCCTATGGCGTCGCGCTGGAGCGCGGCCGCCAGGTGGCGGCGTTCCCGTTCTTCGACGACAAGGACCCCGTAGCTGGCTTGAAGAAGCTCGGCTGGCTGCCGTAGAACGCTCTCAATTGGCCGCGGGCGGCGTGCTGCCCGCGGCCAGAGCGCCATCTGGTATTTCCGTGACCGGTTGCTCTTCGACACGGGCCGGAAGGGCCGGCAGGAATAACATCAGCGCGGCCGCACCCACTGTCATCGCGGCCAACTTCAAAATCATGGCACTGTAGGACGCGGAGTCGTCGAACGCGCGCCCCATCAGCACCGGCCCGATCGCGCCCGCGATCGCATACGAAGTCCACGTCAAACCATACAGAGTGGAGAACGAGCGCAAACCGAAGTAGCGGGACAGGAGGAATGGCGTCACGTCGGCTTCGCCGCCCATGCCAAAACCGATGAGCGCCGCGGCCAGAATGCCCGACTCCAGAGAACGCGCGCCGGCCATGACAAATACACCACCCGCGGCCAAGGCGAGCAGGACGAAGGCGACACGCGGCGCGGCGAAACGGTCGAGCAGCCAACCGGTGAGCATGCGGCCCGCGAAGGCGGCCAGCCCCATCGCCGATACCGCCAAGGCCGCCCGGCCCGGGTCCACTCCACGATCCGTCAGCAGCGCCGGCAGATGAGTGATCGCTCCGTTCTGGCTGATGGATGCCAGAAAGAGCACGACGACCAGAATCCAGAACGCGCGCGACTTCACGCCCTCGGTCCAGCTCACGCCCGACAGCACGCTTTGGCTGGGACGCAGAGCCACGGGGTTTTCGCGCACCAAACTTGTGACTACCGGCAGCCCTATGGCCAGCACGCAGCCACCCAGCACCACGAACGCCCAGCGCCAGCCGACGTTGTGAATGAGCGCCTGCGCCGCCGGGGGCCAGGCTACGGCTCCGATGGTGCCGCCCGTCAGCATCATGGCCAGTGCCAGACCGCGCCGCTTGTCGAACCAACTGCTGATGGCCCGCGCATAGGCCAGCATTGCCGTGCCATTGCCCACGGCACCGATCAAGAGGAACATCGCGTACAGGTGCCACAGGTGCGGCGTCAACCGAGACAGGGCGGCGAAGGCCAGCCCGAAAACAGTGATGCAGGGTACAATCACGCGCCTGGGTCCGTAGCGGTCGAGCAGTGAACCCAGCACCGGCGAACAGGCCGCGACGGCCATGGCCGCCACACCGAAAGCCAGCGAGACCGCCTCGCGCGACCATCCGAACTCCACGCTCAGCGGCTTCAGAAAGATGCCGAATGTGTAGACCAGCAGCGAGGCAAAGCCCGTCAGAACGCCCACGGCCGACGCGAACACAACGCGCCAGCCGGGGTAGTCCGATGATCCTTCGCCGGTCTGTTTATTTCCTGACATAGCCCATGCCGGCCGATCGTTTGCCGCCCATGCGGTGAGCCTCATCGGACAAGGCATGCACGCCGCTGGCGTCGATCCAACGGTTGTAGAAGTTGAACAGGGCGCAGACCGTGATGGCGTAGTAGATGGCCTCGTCGTCGTAGCCCACGGCCCGCAACGGCTCCATGTCCGCCGCTGTAATGTGCGGCGAGTGATGATTCACTTTGTCGATGAATCGGAACAGTTCCTTCTCCTGATCGTTCAACCCGCATGTCTCGACATCGCGCAACACGCCTTCGACGAGTGCCTCGCCCTGCGTTCCGGGCCGTTCCTGCTCCAGCAATACCGCCGCGACCGCGGCGTGCGACTTCAGTCAAAACGGGCAGTGATTGCGGGCCGACGTGTAGGCGGCAATCAGCTCCCGAATGCCCGGAGTCAGCGGAGCCGGCTCCCGCATCATCTCCTGCGTGAATCGCGCCAGATGCGTCGTTGCCTCCGGCTTGAAGGCAAACATGTGCCAGATCTGGGGATACTCGGCACCCGAAGCCTGCATCATGCGGATGCTGTCCAGGTAGGCACTGGGCTGGGGGTTGTTCTCGACGCCCGGCAGGAACATTGGTTCCATGGGCGGCTTTGGCTTTTCTGAATCGCTCATTGGCGCATCGTCCCTGTTTTAGAAGTTCAGCTTCAGCGCGAACTGCATCAGCCTCGGCGGAGCCGCGCTGAAGATGCGCCCGAAGTTTGTCGAATTCAAGTCGGCCACCGGCAAGCCGAAGTTCGCGTGATTCGCCACGTTGAACGACTCGGCGCGGAACTGCAGGCGCATGGCCTCGGTCAGCCGGAAGTTCCGCACCAGCGAAACATCGAAATTGGTGAGAGCCGGGCCCCGGCCGATGTTGCGTCCGGCGTTGCCGAACTGGCCCGCCTGGGTGACGGGGTTCAGCCGGGCAAAGGCCGAGCGGCTCATCCATTGATCCACGGTGCGCGGACCGGCGTTCGGGTCGCTGAGGGCATCCGGACGGCTGGCCGCGAAGCCGGAGATCGGCGGGCTGTTGGCCTGCAGCGACACGTTCGTCGAATCGGAGATCGTGAAGGGCGTGGGCGAGTTGTGCATCGCGATCACGTTCAACTGCCAACCGTTCACGGAGTGACGCAGGGCCGCGTGTGCGGTGTTACGAATGCGCGGCTCCCAACTGCCGCTGGCCACGAAGCGCTGGCGGGCGTCGAAGAGCGAAGGCCCGTGTTCGGCCGCCAGATTGAAGGGGTTCTGCGCGAGATCGTTCTCGCCCGACAACGGCTTGGCCGCCGCCCCGGAGAGGTTCATGGCCGAGAGGTAGTCGAGCGATTTCGAATACCAGTACGATACGTTGAAGCCGAACCCGGCGTTGTAGCGCCGCGACAGGCTGGCCTGGGCCGCGTGATAGGTTGAGTTCGTGATGTTCGACAACATCGCGATGGTGGAGAAGTCGCACGTGCCTCCATCGGCCGGGCAGTTCGCGTACAGGCGGCGGCGGTCGGCGTTCTGCGCCGTGGCGCCGGGGCCGTAGACCGCCGGGTTCGCTTCGATGTTGCGCGGCAATCGGGTCCCTTTCGAACCCACGTACCGGACCTCGACCAGATACTGCGACCACAGGGACCGCTGCACGCTGAAGTTCCAGTTCTGCGCATAAGGCGGCCTGGCCGTCGGATCGATGGCGAAGACTGTTGAGGGCCGTACGAACGTGTCCGGGGCCGGATACGCGCGGCCGGCATAGGGGTCGGCGAAGTTCAGGCCGGCTCCGCTGTATTGGTTGAATTGCGCCCAGGGCAACGAACTCACGGGACCCTGCGACGCTGTACCGGAGCCGCTCTGGAACTGGTCGTAGAACAGGCCGTAGCTCGACCGGATCGACCATTGCCCCTGCCCTGTCGGATCCCAGGCGAAGCCCACGCGCGGCATCCAGCCGTCGTAACTGGGCGCAATGCCTTCGGCGATGCCGGCGTCACCAGGGAACAGCAGGCCCTTGGGAGCGTCGGGGCGCACGGTGGACTGCACACCCGGCACGAAGGCGTTCACCCGCTGCCGCAGTTCCCTGATGGGATTGATGCGCTCGTAGCGAATCCCGTAGTTCAGTGTGAAATGCCTGGAGAGTCTCCACTCATCCTGCGCGTAGAGGTTCACACCCCACATGCGCAGCCCGCGATGGAAGTCGCCCAGTCCCTGGTAGAACGTCACCGGGCCACCCAACAGCAGGTTGGCCACGGCGTTGTTGGTGGGAAACGTCGAGGCGAATACGTAGAAAGCGTTCGGCGCGATGGCCTGGAACATGTTGAGCTGGGTGCGCAGGAAGCCGCCACCGAATTTCAGCGAATGCGCGCCGCGGAACCAGGAGAGCCCCTCCTGCACCTCGTAGCTGTTCTGCACGGAGTCGCGCGGGCCCGTAATCGCACCGCCGATGGGCGAGTAGCCGCTGATGTTGAAGAAGGGCGGGCCCTGGCCCAGATCCGACGCAGACTCGTACTTGAAGCCCAGGGCACTGGGCGGAGTGCGATTCAATCGGGTGTCGAAGTCGAAGCTGTACCGGAAGAAGGTCATGCGCAGCGAATTGCTCAACGCGGGCGTGAAGATGTGCGTACTGGAGACGGCGGCGGAATGGGCCGTGATGTCGTTGCGCGTCGGGAAGCCCGGGACTTCCGAGCCGCGCACCGAAATGGGGTTCAGGTCGTAGCCACCGGAGAACGAGTAGCGCACGGAGAGTTGGTCCTTGGCCGTGGCTACCAAGTCCACGCGGCCGCCGGCCTGGTCGAAGAAGTTGGTTGCAACGACGGTTGCCCTGTAGATCGAAGGGGAGATGTTGCCCAGCGGATAGAGGTTGATCACGTTGAGGGCTACCGGATTCAGGGCCTCCACGGGGATCTTGTTGCCCGGGATCGGGACTCCGCCGGCAGCGAAGTTCACCAGTTGCACGCCCAGGTCCGAGAAATCGCCCTTGTGCTGCTGCGGCGTCGGAACCGTCGCCGAATTCGTGAAGCCCTGCTTGTTGCGGAAGCCTTCGTAGTAGCCGAAGAAGAAGAGCTTGTCTTTCCGGAGAGGCCCGCCCACGGTGCCGCCAAACTGGTTCTGCTTCAACGGCTCCACGTCCTGGGAGAAGAAGTTGCGCGCGTCCAGCCGGTCGTTCCGCAGGAACTCGTAGACGCCGCCGTGGAACTGATTTCCGCCCGACCGGGTCACAACGCTGGTGGTCGCGCCGCTGGTGCCACCGTACTCAGGCGGCGCGCTCTGCGTGAGAATCCGGAACTCCGCGATCGCGTCCACCGGAATCTTCAGGGCATAACCACCATCCATGCGATTGCTGTTCTGGGCGCCGTCCAGCAGGTAGAGATTCGATTCCGGCCGCATGCCGTTGACGGCGTAAGCCTGCCCCTGCCGCAACGAACCACCGGCCGTGGCCACGCCCGCGGTCAGCGGCGCCACTCCGGTCTGCAGCAGCCCGAGTTGCGTGAAGTTGCGCCCGTTCAATGGCAGATCGACCACTTCGCGGCCGCTCACGACCTTACCCAGCGTGTTCGACGAGGTGTCGACCACCTGCGCGTCGCCCGTGACGGTGACGGAGTCGTGAACCGTCGCCAGATCCAGCACCACGTCCACGCGCAGCGTCACGCTCACGTTGATCTGAATGGGTGTCTGGACGTACTTGGAGAATTTGGGCGCGTCCACGGTCAGGCTGTAGGTCCCCACGGGCAGCGGAGGGAATCGAAACAGGCCACTCTGGGACGCCAGTGATTCCTGAACCATCCCGGTAGTGAGGTTCTTCATTGCGACGTGGGCGTTAGCGATTGTACTGGAGGACCGGTCCATCACACGGCCTTCCAGCGCCCCGGTGGGATCCTGGCCCCAAACGACGGCGCACATCGACAGAGAAAGGCACAAGGCCGTAGCAAGCGGACGAGATGTCATTGATTTGGATCCCAGCGAGACAATGGGATCGATACTACACGGCACAGCAGAGAATCAGCAATATGCGGATTCTATTAGTGTGTAGTGAGGATGGGCCGGGATGTGCGGCGGCTTACATGTATTCCGGAACGGGTATGCCCAGCACGTTCTCCAGCGTGTGCTGCAACTGCTTCTGGAAAAACACCGCCAGCCAGAGCAGGACGATGCGCTTCTCGGGGTCCTTCTCCGCCAGAATCGGATAGTCCTGATAGAAGGTGTTAAAGGACTGGGCCAACTGGAACGCATAGCGGGCCATTTGGGCCGGTTCGCCGGAGCCTAACGCATTGTTGAGTGCCGAGCCGGATTTCGACGCCGACAGCAGCAGTTGCCAGAACGGCTCCGAACTGAGCTGCCGCGCCATCTTCTCGGAGTTCAGCACTTCGGCGAACTCGGGGATCTGCTCGCCGCGCTCCACCAGCTTGGCCAGGATCTTGCTCGCCCGGACGGCGGCGTATTGGATGTATGGGCCGGTCTCCCCCTCGAAGCTCAGCGCTTCCTGGAGGTCGAAGGCGATCACGGTGTTGCGGGTGAACTTGAGCAGGAAGTAGCGCAGGGCTCCGATGGCGATCTGCGTGGCCACGCGCCGCCGCTCTTCCGCCGGCTTCTCGGCGTGCCGCGCGTCCACTTCCACCTGGGCCTTTTCGATGAGCTTGTCGATGAGGTCGTCCGCTTTGACGCCCAGACCTTTGCGGCCGGAGACTTCGACGTAGGACTTCTTCTTGTCTTCCTCGGAAAGCGGGATGTCCAGTTCGACACAGGTGCGGGGCGACAAGGCCACCATCTCATAGGAGAAGTGGATGGAGCGATCCGCCTGATCGGCATAGCCGAGCGCCCGTAGTCCGGCCACCACCACGTCCTGGAGATAAGACTGGCGCGAATCGATGACGTTGTAGACCTCGGTGCCGCCGCCGAATGCCGGCCGTTCGGCCACCGCCTCGGACGCGTCGGCCGTGGCCACCCAGGCTACGTGGCCGTCCGGGTAAGTCCGCAAGGGCATGTAATGGAAATCCTTACCCAGGATGCCGAACTTCCACATCTGGTACGCGATGTCCTTGCCAACATAGGTCACGGTGCCGTTGGACCGCACGATGACCTTGGCATCGTCGTCTCCGGCTTCTTCGCCGGCGGAGTCCCGGAAGTGCGAGGCGGCCATCACCCAGCAGCCCTTGTTCTTCCCTTCCTCGACGAGGTAGATCGCCTTGCGCTCCTTCAACTGTTCAAAGGCCGTGGCCCAGAACTGCAGGTGGAGGATCTCGCTTTCGCGGGGCAGCACGTCGTAGCTGATGCCCAGACGCCACATGGTGGTGAGATGGCATTCGACGATGGCGTCTGCCACCAGGTGGCCGAGCTCCGCGATGACGCCTTCGCCGTGCTCGATCGCATGCAGCGCGTCGCGCCGCCATTGAACGGCCTCGGGGTGCGTGCCGTAGTAGGCCGAGGTCCGAGCATACAGGTCCCAGCAGTAGTAGTCGAACTTCGGCGCAGCGATCAGCGCCTTTACCTCGTCCACGGACTTCTGTTCCAGGTGGTGGAAGCCGACCACGACGTCGGCCACCTGTACTCCGGTGTTGTCGATATAGTTCTGGACTTCGACCTTGCGGCCGGAGGCCCGCAGCATCCGCACAAACGTGTCGCCCAACACGGCGTTCCGCAAGTGGCCGATGTGCGCCGCCTTGTTCGGATTGATGTTGGTGTGTTCGACGATCGTCTTGCCGGGCAATGGCGCCGGAGCCTGGCTGGCGGCGGCCAGCAGCAGGGCGCCGTACTCTCCACGATCGAGCCTGGCGTTCAGAAATCCGTTGCCGGCGACCTCCACCGAGGCAATGCCGGGAATGGGCGGCAGGGCGGCTACTATTTCGGCCGCGATCACCTTTGGCGCCTTCTTCAACTGGCGCGCCAGGGCGAAGGCCACAGGCACGGCCAGCTCACCTAGATCGCTCTGCTTCGGCTGCTCGATAACAACAGGAATATCAACGCCATAGCGCTCCTTCAGGAGACTCGTAAAGGCTTCGCGAAGACGCTGTTCGGCCAAATGAAACACGTCGGAGGGACCTCAGATTCCAGTGTAGCAACGCACTCCAAAAGGTATATGAGACCACTTTGGTCCTAGATTGATGTATACTTGGATCGTGGCGAAAGTAACCTTCCTCCCGGCCAACCAAACCTATGAGTTTGACCTGGAAAGCCTGCCTTATCATGAACATGGCAAGCCCAAGTCGTTTCTCGACATCGCGATCAACGCCGGGCTGCACCTTGAACATGCCTGTGGCGGCAACTGCGCCTGCACCACCTGCCACGTGGTGGTGAAACAAGGCGCCGAGTTTCTCAGCGAGATGGATGACGACGAGGCCGACAAGCTCGACATGGCCGCCGATCTGCAGCTCGGTTCGCGGCTCGGCTGCCAGGTGTTCTTCACACGCGATGGTGAGGCCACCATCGAGATTCCGTCCTGGAACCGCAACTACGTTAGCGAGGGCGGCAGCTCGATGAACCTGGGCGACGCCATTCCCGCTGCCAAGAAGTAAACCTCAATCGGCCTTGGCGCCCTCGGGGCGGCGCGTGGAAAACAGCTTGGCCGCCTGGTCGATGACTTCGAAGGGCGTCACGACGCTGATGAGCAGTTGCTTGTCCTTGGCGTTCACCTGGATGCCGTCGTAGATACGCATCAGGTCCTTCTCGGTGTCGGGCGTCCTCAGCCGCAGAATCCCAACGCCCGCCCGGATGGTGTCCTGAACCTGCTTGGCCAATGACGCATCGGGATACTCGGCCTCGGCCTGCAGGTTGACCCCGCTGCTGAGGTCCGCGTGCAATTTGACCTCTCCGAGGGAGGTGGCCAACCTGGCGAAGTTCGCCATATTACCCTTCATAGGGACATCTGGAACCATGGCGCCGCCTCGCAGGGAGACCAGCCAGGCATGGTCCAGCGGCAGCTCCGTGACCATCTCGATCAGGTCGTTGGGCGGCGACTCGCCAGACTTGTCGCGGTTGTCGATGATCGACTTCAGATCTTTCACAGCTCCGGCCACCGCTACGCCACTGGTCACGAACATGACCCCGGCCTCGCCCTGCGACAGGATGTAGTAGGTCTTGTAGCTCTGCCGTTCGACGCCCGGGATCCGGAAGTCGGGCTCCAGTCCAAACTGGCCTCCGAACTTGCCGCGGATGAAGACCATGCTCCGCTTGGTGTTGCCGGCGTACACCAACTCCCAGATGTCGCGAGTGGGGTCGATTCCAGTCTTGGCCTGAAAGTCGTCGAGAACCTTGATCTTGTGGCCTTCGACGTAGGTTTTGAAGAAGGGTGTGTCCTTCAGCCGGTCGAGGCGCAGTCCGGCCAACACGACGGTATCGGACGGGATCAAGGGCGCGATGGCCGCATCCACACGAGCGTTTTTGCCGCCGCGGCCGCACCCGGCGGCGAGCGCGGCCATCATGACAACGAGAGCGGCCTTCCGTAGATCCATAAGTTCCCAACTCTTTGACGAGGCCGGGTGCGGATCTATTTCAACGCCTTGACGCTAATCTCCTTGAAATAGACGGTCGACGATTTGTCGTGGTTCTGCACCCCGATGTAGCCGGAGTCGGGCCGCGGGCCGCGTACGGGTTCGTACCACATCTTGCGTTCCGGAACCGGCTGGTCGCCTTTGAATTCGTTCACCACGACTCCATTCAACGAGATCTTCGTGACCTGGCCCTTGATCTCGATGTCCATCGTGTTCCACTCGCCGGCCGGCTTCTGCTGGCGGGAGGTCACTTTCGAGAGGGAATAGATGGCGCCAGTGGAGTGCCAGTCGTCGCCGGCCGCGTCGATCTGCACTTCATAGCCGTTGTGCACGCCGTACCAGGGATCGGGCGGAGGCTCCGGCAGACGGATGATGACGCCGGAATTGGCATGGTCGCCGACGGTCTTGAAGACCACGCGGACGACACAGTTCCCGAACTTCTCCTTGGTGTAGTACAGCAGCCCCATGCCGCCTTCCGTCTTCATGAGCCCGTCTTCGATGACGAACTGACCCGGCCCGGTCATCTTCCAGCCGTTCAGATCCTTGCCATCGTACAGCGGTTTGAACTCGGCGGCGGGCAGAAGGGCCGCGGCGGATAGGACGGTCAGCATGAGTAGTTTCATAGTTCTTGCGAAGCCTCTCCAAGGGTCACATTCATCTTCACCCTGCGGCCTCCGCGGAAGAGGGTGAGTTCCACTTTGTCGCCAGGGTGTTTCCGCGCCAAGGCACGCGACAGGGAGTCGATACGGTCGACCTTGACACCATCCAGTG
This sequence comes from uncultured Paludibaculum sp., assembly GCF_963665245.1. Lineage (NCBI taxonomy): Bacteria > Pseudomonadati > Acidobacteriota > Terriglobia > Bryobacterales > Bryobacteraceae > Paludibaculum > uncultured Paludibaculum sp. The sequence goes on along the minus strand of NZ_OY762269.1, from coordinate 2,810,995 downwards.
CCATGATCAGGTCTCCGCCGACGCCAATCTGATAGTTGCCGATCACCACCAGGTCCTGAGCGCCACGCAGACCCACCTGGGCCGCGGCCGAGCCTTGGGCCACCTGCTGGACGAGCAGGCCGCCTTCTTCCGGCAAACCAAGCTCCTTGGCCAGGTCTCCGTAAACGTAGATGACGTCGACGCCCAGCCGGGGCCGTCCATACGGCTTGTTCGACTGATAGGACTCGATCATCGTCTTGGCCCGGTTGATGGGCATGGCGAACCCGATGCCAATGTTTCCGCCTGGACCGTAGATCGCCGTATTAATGCCGATCACGTTGCCGTTCGAGTCCAGCAACGGGCCGCCGGAATTGCCGGGGTTGATGGCCGCGTCCGTCTGGATCATGCCCTCCAACTTGCGCCCACTCTCATCGGCGATGTCTCGACCCAGGGAGGAGACGATGCCCGTGGTCAGCGTTCCATCCAGCCCGAATGGATTGCCAATGGCCAGTACTTTCTGGCCCACCTGCAGGTGCTCGGAATCGCCCAGCGGCAGGTACTTCACGTCGCGCCGGGGCTGCACCTTCAGCAGCGCCAGATCGTTGACGGGGTCCTTATAGACAACCGTGGCTTTGTATTTCTCGCCGTTCGACAAGGTGACCTGCACTTCAGGGGCACGGCCACTGACGACGTGATTGTTGGTGAGAATGCGGCCCGTCTTGTCGATGAAGAAGCCGGAACCGGATTCCCTGGAAGGATAGATTTCCAGGAACCAGTTCTGCCGGTAAACCGTGGAGGTGATGTTCACGGTGGCGTCGTGGGCACCCTTGTAAACGTCGATGTTGTTGGACTCATCGACGCTTAGGCCGGCACCGCGAGCCACTGTCGGTCCGGACCAGATGGGCGAATCCAATCCGGCGGCCAGCCGCGCGGCCGGGGTCCAGCGTTTGTAAGTCGTTCCCGCTACGAAGCCGCTCACCAGAAGAGCGGCGATGATCCAAATCCGTGCTTTCATACTGTCAGACTCCGCAGGCCGCCATAGATCTGGCGCACCTGTGCAAGGGTTAAGTCCTTATCCCCTGAAGTATCGATGACGTAGTCAGCGTACTTTCGTTTCTCGTTGATCGGCATCTGCCTCTTGAGGCGGTCGAGCACCTCGTCCCGCGTCAACCCGTCGCGTTTGATGGCGCGGGCGATCTGTTGTTCTTCGCCGCAAACGGTCAGGATGAGCTTCTCAAATCGCTTATAGCTCCCAGTCTCTATTAGGATAGCGGCTTCCACAACCGCAATCGAGTGGGGGTCTTCGCCTTCCACGCGCCTTATCCACTGCTCTTCGGCCGCGATCACCGCCGGGTGAACAATGGAATTGAGGATGGAGAGTTTCCCGGGGTCGCCAAAGACCACGGAGCCCAGCTTTCGGCGGTCAATCTGGCCGTCACCATCCAGGATGTCTGGGCCAAATGCCTCGACGGCCTGGTGATGGCCTGGACGGCCGGGCTCCAAGGCCTGGCGGCCCAGTTCATCGGCCGAGAGTAGCCGGCAGCCGAGTTCTTCCAGCGCCTTCCCAACGAATGTCTTGCCGGTGGCAAGGCCGCCGGTGAGGCCGACGCGTAGCATGGCTCCTATTTTAGGCGGAGTTCGGCGCTTTGCACTGTGTTCGCCATCAGCATGGCGATGGTCAGCAGGCCCACGCCGCCCGGCACCGGCGTATATGCCTCGGAAAGCTCCGCCATATCAATAGGATGGACATCCCCCACCAGCAGGTTGCCGCGTTTCTCAAAGCGTTCGAGCTTCTCCGCATTGCCGCGGGTGATCCGCTCCGCCTCGGCCCGATCGGAGACCCGGTTCATGCCTACATCGATGACTACGGCGCCGGGCCGGATGTACTCGGCTGTCAACATGGCCGGCCGGCCGATGGCGGCCACGAGGATCTCCGCCTGGCGGCAGACCTCGGGCAGATTCCGCGTCTTTGAATGGCAGATGGTGACGGTGGCGTGGGCATGGAGAAGCAGCATGGCCATGGGCTTGCCGACGATGTCGGAGCGGCCCACCACCACGGCGCTCTTGCCTGCGGGATCAATGCCGGACCGGCGGAGGATCTCCATTACGCCGGCGGGTGTGCAGGACCGGGGCGCCGGCGCGTTGGCCACCAGTTGGCCCACATTGAAGGGATGGAAGCCATCGACGTCCTTATCCGGGTGGATGGCCAGCAGAACGGCGCGGGAATCCACCTGGCGCGGCAGGGGCATCTGGACCAGGATCCCGTCCACTTCGGCCCGCTGGTTCAGCGCTTCGATATGCGCCAACAGTTCGGCCGTGGTGGTTGTGTCGGGCAGGCGGATCTCTTCGCTGTAGACACCTAACTCAAGGCAGGTCTTTACCTTGTTGCGCACGTAGATCTCGCTCGCAGGGTCGTTGCCGACAAGGATGACGACGAGTCCGGGGACGCGCCGCGCGGCGGTGAGGTGCGCGATGCGGGGTTTCAGCTCATCGAGGATCTGTTGGTTGATCGCTTTGCCGTCGAGGATACGCGCCATGCTTCCTTCACGGTAGCAAGGGGGGACAGCGGTACTCAAGGAATCGCAGGAGATGCGGATTGGGTTTGTTTCGGCCTGGGGCGGCGAGCCGGCCAGGCAAGGGGAGCGGGCACACGAAGGGCGTGTTGGCCGTAGCCGGTGGCTCCCCTGGTGGTGACGAGGAGGTGTGAATGTCAAAGAGCATGGCCGGAGGGGACTCCGGCTGGGGGTGCGGCTGGCGGCGGAACTCGTCAGCGGCTTCGTTTCGTCAATGCGTGGCCACTTCTCCCGGACTAGGCGTTCAGATGCCGGAAACGTTGTAACTCAGGAAGGGTAGTCCGTCTTCGCCGGTCCGATTGGCTTCGTTTCGCGGAACGCGAACCGGTTGGAGACCGGCGAGGGGGTCCTGGTTGTCTTCGTGGTCGGAATCGACTCCGGTGGTCAGGTGTTCGAGCGCTTTGCGCGGGCGGCCATAGCCTTCGTAGAAGAAGAGTTCCTCGGTGTTTTTCGTCAGGCGCGTGATTTCGGCCAAGGGGACATGTTCCCGGATGGCTTCGACCACGTCGGGGTGCTGTTGCTCAAGGGCGGCGCGCTCCGTTTGGAGCTTGCTGAGTTCCTTGATGGCGCGATAGAGGCCGCGTTCGAGGTCGCGACGGTAGCGGGCGTAGCGTTCGAGTTTGGCGGCGTGGGGGTCGGTTTCGGCCAATGGGTCCGTTTCGGCGAGGATGAGGCACTCGAAGGTTTCGATGCGGCGGAGGTTCCAGGTGTGCGTGAGGATGCGGTGGAAGATCTCCTCTTCCAGGCAGTCCGCGGGCCGGGTCTTGAGGCGCAGGGCGGATTGGAGGGCTTCGAACTCGGCGCGTTCCTCGTCGGAGATGTTGAGGGTACGGGCGGAGAAGCCGTGATTGCGGGCGTTCTGGGCGGATTTCGCCTTGCCCTCGGCAGAGGTGGGTCCGGTGGACCGTTTGGCGTTTGCCTGGTTGGCGGTGATCTGTGCTGCGGTCGCCATGATGAAAATCTCCTTGTAAATAAAAACGGCCGGCATGGAAGCCGGCGCGATTCCACTGTAGCGGGTGGGGTCAAGGGGTGTTGGGGGTTTTGGGAGAAGGAGTATTGATAAGAAAGGAAATAAATAGTTGGGACGATTGTGAATGAAGAGGGCTTCATGCGGAAAATGGGGGAGAAGTGGGGCAGGGCAAGTGGGCTTGGGCGGTTGATGGCTTCGTCAGGAACGTCGAGGTTGGACTTCCGCAGGGCAATTCCGAGCGGATCGTACGGGGATGATCTGTGGGGAGCACTTCTGAGAACCGCTGGTGCTGTAGCGAGAAAGTCGGGTACGGTCGCACTCGTCCCAGCGGGGTTTTCCGCCTGCTAATTGCAGACTGTTTCGTACTTTTTGTGGGATATGGCGCAGCGTTGGGCCTTCCGGTCGGCTTGGCACTGGTGTTCTGGGTACGGCGGATGGCGGCGCGCCGGAAAAGGAAAGAGACGGAGGCCAAAATGGCCGTGTTCCTGGGTGATTAGCCCCAATCGGTGACCTATTTTTGGTGATTCGCGGTGGGACGGGTCAGGCTGTCGTAGGTCCCGGGCTGTCGTAGGTCCTCGTCGCGCGTCCCGTCGCACGTCCCCGCACGTCGCGCTAGACGAGATCGCGGTGCGCCAGCGCGCGGCGGATGAGAAACGCAAGGAAAGTGCTGAACGGCGGGAGCAGGCGCGGGTGGCTTCTCAGCCAGCTGTGGTTCACTAGCGAGCCTCCGGCGCTTATATAGAATTCGACGGAGTAACGAGCGGAGCCGGCGTTACGAGAATAGGTTCCAGAGAACAGCGGCCATGGAGGCTACTCCTTGTACGATTGCCGCACCACAGATGACAATGAGTGTCGTTCTTGTTAAACCATAAGAGTTCTTCGGATCGTTGAGCCGTTCTTTTAGGAAGTCGGCTTCTGATCCAAAAATCGGACCGAGAGTCCAACGTGTCGGGTACAGGTATGGATCACCGGCGTGCTGGTGGATATCGGCGACCGCCTCATTGACAGCAACCTTCGCCGTCAGCCCCATCGCCCAGACACATTTGGTCATGAGCCGTGTGCTTTCCATCGACGCCAAAAATGCCCGTTTGCATGACTTGATTGCCAGAGAGCACAAGAAGGGCGCCACCACTAGAGCAAGCACACCCAGCAGAAGGGCACAGACAATGCCAACCGGTAGAGCTTTTTGTGCCAAGTGAGTGAAGTACAGGCCAACTACTGCCGCTTCAGCGGCTATGATGGCAGCCAAGTTTCTAATGCCGGTCTCGCCGTGTCGGAGGTACCAATTTGTGTGCCGTTCGAAGCTGGCAGACGCAAGTGCTAGGAGGTTCGGGAGATTCGGATTTGGTGGGGTCGTCGGTTCTGCCCAAACGGGCAAGTGCCCACAAGGTGGCCCTCCAGGTGGTGAAGCCATACGGAAGGTACTATAACACCCAGACGATGTATTCAATGGCGTGTCTTCTGAATAACACCGGCGGCGGCTCACACGCAGAGCCTGTTGGGCCGGACACAGGTCGTCGGATGGTAGCACGACAACCGCCACACGCTGGTCACCGAGCCCGCAGAGTCGGGCGCGGGCGACGAGGTGATCATGAGCATCGCCGGGCACGTCTCGCGCGCCATACTCTCGTCACTCCCACGTGCGAATGGAAGCGAAGCGGCCCGCCCTCGATGAGATCGCGGTCCGCCAGCGTGCCGCCGATACGAAGCGCCAAGGGGCAGACGATCAGCAGCAAGCAGCCACGGCCGTCAATTCGGCAGCGATTCAATGGTCGCTGGCGTAGAGTAACCTGATCAGCGCACCAAGGTCACTATGGCCAGATAGACGAACACGAGCACAACCACCAGGACGAGCAGTTCCAGGAGTGAGGGCCTCGAAATTTTGGTCCGACAGATCTTCCCAAAATCGAACGTAATCATGTGGGCGGTCTCCAATTGTGGGCTGCCTCTAGGGCCGCCCAAGTTCATTTAGACACGTTCGCAAAATAATGCAAATAGACAACTTATTATTGTTGTCAGATGGTCATTTGTTGCTGATAGGATTACCGTGGTTTGGCTGGTCTGACCTCCACAATGATCCGGTATGCCGAGGGTCAAAGTCCTCCCAGTGTCCGGACGTAGATCAGGTTCGGGGCGCGCCAGAAAGTCCGCGTTGGACTACGCTCGTGTAAGAAATGTCCGGACTTTGTCCGGCACCCGTTTTGATCGATTTGCCCTCTTGCGGCGTCGCCACGCAGGCGGTACCGTTGATTCATGCGAGGTGTGAGGGATGGATGACTTCAGGATGCGCTGGGCAGATCTTGTGAAGGATCTGGCCGATCTGACGAGTGCCGCCAATTTAGCCCGACGGCTTGGAACTGACCCGCGTGAGATTAGAAGGTGGAAGGACGGTCGGACAAAGCCGCAGGGTCGGTATGCGCAGATGTTGATTGATGAATGCCAGACTGGTGGTGTGAATTGGCGAAAATACCAACGCTTGGCGCTGGTATACGACGTCCGTAATTCATTCGAAGAGAATACGAGCGACGGACCCCACAGTTTGTCATCAACACATGACCCGTACATCCCCGAACGTTCTACTCGATTCCTGGGCCACCCGCTGAATTCGCCACTCGGCATTCCAGCCTGCGTCCTGACGATTGATTCCCATTGGGTAGAGCCGTTTAGCCGATACGGGTTCGACGTAATAACCGCCAAGACCGTGCGCACACGGAGGACGGTAGTCCACCCCTTCCCGAATTGGATGTATCTGCCTGAACTCACCAAGGCGATTGCAGTTGGCGAGTTTCCGGAGTGCGTCCGCAATGTCTCGCACGCTCCCGATGCCATCGTCGGTCGGGTATCAACGGCAAATTCCTTCGGCATGCCTTCCCTGGAACCCGAAGTGTGGCAACCAGAACTGGTTCGCAGCCGGGAAGTGCTAAGGGAAGGCCAGATGCTGATAGCCAGTGTTGTGGGAACAGCGGATGACGGCGACGTCGTCGGCTTGATCAGCGATTTCGTGAGATGCGCACATCTGGCGAACGAATCGCGGCCCCACGCGATCGAACTCAACTTTTCTTGTCCAAATGTTTATGGGCAGGAAGGCTCGCTGTGCCGAAATCCCGAAGTCGCGGCCAAGATTTGTGCATTGCTAGACAGTGAACTCGGCGGTACCCCGCTCCTCATTAAGATCGGATATCTACCGCCAGGCGAACTTCAACAGTTGTTCATGGCGACTTACAAGCACGCCCACGGCTTTACAGCAATCAACACTATTCCGGCCCGCATCGTTTCATGTGCCCAACGCGAGGAGCCGGCGTTCCCTGGGTCTGTTCGTGCAAAAGCAGGCATCTCGGGAGTAGCCATAAAGGATCATGCGAATGCGGCGATCAGAGCGCTCCGCTCATTGGCCGACGTACACAAAGCGGAGATCGAGATAATCGGTGTCGGCGGCGTAAGCTGCGCCGATGATGTTCGAGAGAAGGTTGAGGCGGGCGCGAACGTAGTACAGATGTGCACCGCCGTCAATAGCAATCCCTTCATCGCACAGGAAATCCGTCAAGAGATGGCCTCTCGATTTGACCCGCGCGCCGCAGCAAAGGTGTTTGGCCATTCGGTTGCTTTCACCGACTCGACGGTGTTGGCCGCATTTGAATCGACGGCGAAGGCCTGCGAGGGTTTACGCGTCCCATTTGAAGTGGGACTGCAGGCATTGGCCCAGAATTGGTTGACAGGATACCTCTCGGAGATTCAGGCGCTGAAGACGACAACCCAGTCAGGTTTCCGCACAAGACGAGAGCCTCCTAAGCAGGAACAGATTTCAGATTGGATTAAGAGCAACAATCGAAATGTCAAAGCAAAAGCGCCCGACATGGGTGGGACCCACCGCTAAGCTGGTAGAGCGTATTTATGGATCCAGTTCACCAGCATCAGTATTTCTTACGAAGGCACGAACCCTCGTCCACGATGCAAAGCAGACTAAGCCCCAGATTGATCCGATGGCCTTGGCGGCGGCACTGAATGTCCGCGTGGAAGAGAGGAAGATGGCCCTGGATGGATTTCTGGAGAAAGATGCTGATGGGACCTTTCTTGTTGTATTGAGTAGAGATGCGGGGGCGCAGCGGAAACGCTTTACTCTATGTCATGAGCTCGCGCACACATTCTTCTTTGATGATCTGGCTCGTAGCCGGGCATTTCGGCGTGAAGACGAGTACGATCCCGAAGAGGAGCGACTGTGCAATCTGGCGGCAGCGGAGATGTTAATGCCGTTTGCGATGTTTAATCGCGATCTTCTGAAACTGAAGGAGACTGACGGGATTACCCCGAATACCATCTTCAAGCTGATGGACAGGTATGGTGTTTCGCTCCAGGCTGTTTCCAATAGGGTTACTTGGATCCTCCGGGATTCCGCCTGCATCCTGTGGCGATCCGATGGTAATGCAATAAATTCCCAGTGGGCAACGCCTTCAACAATGAGGCGGATTGTGCTGTGCCAAACGGGTCAGACGTCGGTCGAAAAGGCTTGCTCAAGTCCTGGACGCCTCTTCAGCGCCCCAGATTCGTTCTATGGAAATGATCAGCGCCTTATTCGCCGCTGGACAGCATCGTGGCAAATGCGGTCTGGGCAGATCTTCTCGGTCCTGACGCGAAAACAGGCGGGCCGGGTTGATTGCCATGACACTCGCCCGAACGCCTCTAGTAGCACCACGCCTCCCAAAGAGCCGACCAGGCACTGTGAATTTGAACAGCAAGTACTCGCCTTCGACTAGACGGGGGGTGATCGCGCAAAAACAAGTCGACCGCAGCCAATTTTTCCGATTCGCGGTGGACCGGTCAGATCGGCTGCCCTACGTCTTGTCCCACGTCTTCCACCTCTCTGTACCGTGCGTGGGAGACGGGGCAGTATCGGATGTGCGGGACGAGGCGGGCGCGATGGGGCGAGTCAGGCTGATGCCTTCCACGAAAGTCACAGCCTCGCAGCCGCGGCACAAAAAATCGATTGCCAAGGATCGTTTGCAATCCCTGTGAGTGCGGTTAGTTCTCCGTGGGCCTCTCGATACGTTCGATCACGACTGCGGGACAGGTCCTTTCCTGGACTGAAGCTCCAGCCCGAGTTGGCAGAAAGGGGAACTGTTCGAAGTGCTGCGCCGCGAGTACGCGGCGGGTGAGACGATTCTGGGCCCGGCGAAGAAGCATGGTGTGCACCGGCGGATGGTGCGCCAAGCAATCGCCAGTGCAATCCCGCCAGAGAGGAAAACGAGCGACCGGATCGAGCCCAAGCTGGGCCCGGTGCGAGAGCACGTCGATCGGATGCTGGAATCCGATCACGAGGCGCCGCGCAAGCAGCGGCACACTGCGCATCGAGTGTGGATGCGATTGCGGGCCGAGCATCCGGAGCAAACGATCTCGGAATCGCAGGTGCGCCGCTACGTGCGGCAGTGCCAACGTGAGCTCGGTCTGGCCGGGTCGGAAGTCTTCGTGCGGCGGAGCTATCGCTGGGGCCAGGAAGCGCAAGTCGACTGACACGAAGCCACGGTCAGACTCTGCGGCGAAGGGCAGAAGTTGTACATCTTCGCGATGTGTAGCATGGCGTCGGGCGACGCGTTCCATCGAGCCTATCGGCCTGCTACGCAACAAGCGCTGTTGGAGGCCTACGAGACGGCCTTCGATTACTTCGGCGGGATGTTCTGCAACAGAGGTGGGTGAACGTGCCAGGCGCTATCCGGGCGGCCTTTTCGAGGGCTCGGGTGCACGGGTCGCTGAAGGTTTCGAGAAGAAGGCCGGCACGAATGCCGGCCCGCAAGCCTGGTGGCTCGCCCCACGGAAGAGGGTTGACTGGGTATTCCTTCGATTTGGCGAGATGACCGAGTCTTGCAGACGTCCGATGAAGCCGCGTGGGTAGCCCGCCGCTTACGGCCAGATGGCTTTTCGCCTCTCCGAGAGGCGGTTCGGAGTCTTTCACAGCGGCGGCCCAGGCTACCGCTTCCCAGTTCAGGACATCGCCGGTTGGCATTGCCTCGCGATATCGTTCTACTTTCGGACTTTGGAACGTGGCACTGCGTCTTGAACCGGTGGCCCTTGTCGCGCTCGTGGCGCGAGAGCCGGGATTGGGACCGCAGAACCAACGGCTTTGACCAGCTTCCTCCCGGACTCCCGGACCCCTTCGAGGCCGAGCTTCAAGCATCGTCGTACGAGTGAAAGAAGTCGACGGCGAAAGCCTGGGCGTTCTGGATCCAAACAGAGGAACATGAGATTGTCTGGAGTGTTATGGGGGCCTTCTGCTATCGAGGCGAGCGATCTCGCCCATCTTCTCGTCTTCGTCTCCCTGCAGACCAGAGCAGGTCGCGCACCTCGGGGCTGGACTTCCGTAGGGCAATTCCGAGCGGTTCATATGGGGATGACTGAGAACCGCTGGTGCTATAGCGAGACAGTCGGGTACAGTCACCCGTCCCAGCGGGGTTTTTCGCCTGCTGATTGCAGACTATTTCGAACTTTTTGTGGGATTGGGGCGCAGCGTTGGGCCTTCCGGTCGGCGTGGCACTGGCGTTCTGGCTTGGTGAATGGCGGCGTGCCGGAAAAGGAAAGAACCGCAGGCCAAATTGACCGTCCTCGTGGGTAATTAGCCCCGATCAAAACCTATTCTTGGTGATTCGCGGTGGGACGGGTCAGGCTGAAGGCTTTCGAAAGCCCAAGGGTGCCTATTGGCCACTCCGCTTCGGCCCTAGGATTTCGTCCTGATAGGAGTCGCCGGGCCGGGTCAGTCGCATGGTGAGGCTCACCGGATCGGTGCCCGGCTCGATGTCCACCGGTTCAGCAGAGGTAGTGGGTTGGCCGTTGCGCCCCTTCCAGATCGCATGGACGCGATACCTGGTGCCGGAGAGCAGGGCCACGGAGAACCTGCCCGCACCCCCACTGCTGCCGGCTTGAATGCTCCCGTCGACCAGGAAGCGAACGTCCGCGTCTCCATTCGGCGACCCGTCCGGATTGAGGACGACGCCGCTGATGGTGCGCTCAGCCAGACGGCCGGGCAGAATGAGTCTGGCGCTCTGGACCTCTCGCAGTCCCGAGAGGGTGACTTTGGTGGCGGCGGCGGGATCCGGGGTGCCCGGGTAATACCACCGCGGGTAAGGCGTGCCGAAGGTCGCCGAGTGGGTCAAATTGACGCCGAGGATATATGAGCCGGGTTGAGAGAGGCGCAGTTCAAAGCGCCCATCGCCGTTGGTGTTGGCGCTTGAGTCGACGGCATCGTCTACCGCCAGGGCCTGTAACTCAATATTGGCGGCAGGCGCCCCCGAACTCGTGACGACGGTGCCCGTGATGCGCGGACTCCGGGGAAATGAGACTGCGTTGCAGGCCTTTGGCCGGACTTCGACGGTAGGATCGTCCGGCTGGTCCCCATCCTGCTCAGCGTGCACGAGATAGGTACCAGGCGGCAGACTTGGGAAAGAGGCGACCCCTCTCTTGTCGACGGAGGCGGTCATCAGGCGAGTCCCATTGCGTTCGAGAGCAATCGTCAGGTTTCCGTTGGCAATTGCCTCTTTCGACCATGTGTGCACACGCAGGCTGCCACGATTCGGGGCATGCTTCATGGCGCGAAAATAGGCAAGATCCGTGGCGGCGTCGGACAAAGGGCGCGTTCCGGAGCAGATGGATGTCTCCAACCAACCGTCCCTATTCCAGACCGCGTAGACGACGTATTCTCGTCCCACCTCGAAGAGATATCCGCAGTCACCTCCACCCCTTCCGGTGCCGACCTCAATCTCCCCCTGCCCGTCAGCTATTCCGTGAAGCACGGACCCGACCCGTAAGCGGACCAGACGGAGGGGCACCGGTTTCGTGGGCATCGCGTGGGTGGCGTGCAGGCTATCCGACACAGGAGAAGCAATCGAGAGGACCGTGCCAGTGAACGCCGCGGCCGCGTTCCCCGCAGCGGAACACGGGGAGACGGGACCGGCGCAGTCGCAGGCAAAAAGTTCGGTGATGAATGCCAATGTCAGTAAGGCGAATAGAATGACGATCCGCATATCCTCCACCATTACCTCAATCCGCTGAGAATTGCGCGCATTGATTGGGTCGCGCCGGAATCCCCCTGCGATCTCCTTGCTCGGCGCCAAGGGACGGACTGGCTGTGGCCGAAGATGTTGAGAGTGTGGGACGAGAAGCGGTGGTTGCGAGCGTTCTGGGCGGACTTCGCTCTGCCCTCGGCAGAGATGGGCTCGGTGGAATGCTGGGCGCCGGCCCAGTTCGCGTGGATCTCCGATCCGACGCGACTCTCAGTTTGACGGTTCGGCGAGGATGCTGCGACGGTCATTTCCGATAGTGATCTCGTGACAGGATGGAAAAGGCTTGTCGGAAATTGACAACATCCGCATTTCCGCGGCGCTGGCGCCCCCAATCCGAAAAACGGTCCGCTTTTGCGACTCGCTCCATCGGACGGCGATTTCCCGAGACGACGGAGACCCCGGACAGGCGGCGACGCGCTCCCAACCAATCGTCCCCTTTCGGTACCGCGCCGCCAGATCGCGATGTTGGAGTGCCGCTTCCCGCGAGCTCCAGCGAGCCGCCTCTGCGTCGTCCGCTCTGAGCCATTCGTCTATGAAGCCTCCAAACGACAGCGCCAGAGGAGCTTCGCGAAGGGCACGACCGCCCTGCACCCGATAGCGGCGGATCGCCGGTCGCGGTGTCGGCGGGCCGTCGTCCGTGATACTAGACGAGTATGTGAACGTGACGTCATCGCCGTCTGTGCGGATTCGAAGATCCTCGCCCAAATAGGCATGCACTTCCGTGGAAAGGACGGCTTTCGGCGTTTTTGCACTGAGAAGGTGGATCCGAAAGGACTCCATGTTCCCCGCGCTCGTGCAAGTGGATTGTACCCAAACGGAGCCGATCAATCTTCCGTGGCCCGGTTTGTCTTTTCCAACGGCATAGTCGCGAAGGAACCACGTGCGTGTCATCCCCTGAGCTTGGAGGTTCCGGCGTTCTGGCGTGTCTGCCTGTAAGTTCTCGGCGTTGATCCATGCGATGCGTTGCATGGTGCGGCGGACATAGAGGGCCAGCGTCTCATTGACGCCGCAGAACGCGCCGGTGTGGATTCCAAAAGTAACCACCAGAAGGTCACCGTCCGGATCCGAGGGGCCAGTCTGGATTTCTCTGAGGAACCCGGCATAGCTCTTGTCGAGCATCTCCGCAATGTCGGGCTCGGGTCCATCCACAAAGAGATGCGCGGACGCGAGTTCCGCATTCATCGCCGCCACACTGGCGCCTGCCTTAACAGCCTGTGGCAGAAGTCCCTCAAAGTCCCTTGCGGATAAAACAGGTGGTCGTAAAATTGTTTCATGGCGATGGGCAGACGGAAGCCGAAGCAGCAGGGCCTGTGGGTGAGCACCGACGAGATTGCCAAGCCCGCGGCACACCCGTTCTACAGCAAGGTCAACGAGGTTCTCGAAGAGGCGCAGTTCGACCGCAAGGTCGAGCACCTCTGTCAGCGCTTCTATTCACCGGTGATGGGACGGCCCAGCGTGGCGCCGGGCGTGTACTTCCGCATGTTGTTGATCGGCTACTGCGAGGGGATTAGCAGCGAACGGGGCATCGCCTGGCGCGTGGCCGACTCCCTGTCGTTGAGACAGTTCCTGGGCTACAGTTTGACCGACGAAACGCCGGACCATTCTTCGATCTCCCGAACGAGGCGCCTATATGCTTTGGAGACCCACCGGGCGGTGTTCCGGTGGTTCGTCAAAATACTGAGCAAAGAAGGACTGCTGGAAGCGCAGACCGTGGCGATCGACGCGACAACGCTGGAGGCCAATGCGGCGATGAGGTCGATCCAGAGGCGAGACGATGGGCGGAAATACGATGAGTATTTGAAGGACTTGGCCGAAGCCCAAGGTATCGAGAACCCAACGAGGGAGCAGGCTGCGCGTTTGGACCGGAAGAGGAAGAAGAAGGCGTCAAACAAGGAATGGAAGAGTCCGAGCGACCCGGACGCGCGCATCGCAAAGATGAAGGACGGCCGGACGCACTTGGCCCATAAGGCGGAGCACGCAGTGGATCTTTCGAGCGGAGCGATCGTGGCGGTGACGCTCCAGGCGGCCGACCAGGGGGACACGACCACGGTGGTGGAGACGCTGAAGGAGGCGCAGTCGAGCGCGGTGCTGGTGAACGAACGTGGAGTCGAAGAGGTGGTGGCCGACAAGGGGTACCACAGTGGAGCGGTGTTGGTGGGACTGCATCAGGCCTCAGTGAGGAGCTACATTCCGGAACCGGAGCGAGGGCGGCGCAAGTGGCAGGGGCGGGAAACGGAGCAGGAACGGGTGTATGCCAATCGGCGCCGAGTGGCCGGTGAGCGAGGCCGGCGATTACAGAAATTGAGATCGGAGTTGGCAGAGCGGAGCTTCGCGCACATGTACGAAACAGGCGGGATGAGACGAACGCATTTGAGAGGCCGGGACAACATCCTGAAGCGGTTGCTGATTCAAGCAGTGGCCTTCAATCTCGCGCTGCTGGTGCGGGCCCGCCATGGGATTGGGAAGCCGAGAACCCTGCAAGGGGTGTCGGAAACGATGTGGATCGTCCAAATGGCTGCAATTCTGCTGTACTTCATGAGCGAAGAGGAGCAGGCTTTCGCAAAATTGATGCCGGCAGTAACCGAGAAAAGGCCAGTAACGCCATATCATCTGTCCGCGTATTGTGCCCGCCCCTCCATTCAGCCGTCCGCAAAAACTACCTCTGCCACAGGCTGTTAATGCGCGAGTCGATCCAAGCCAGGTACTCGTGTTGAATTCGATCGTATTCCGCGAAATCCATTACGAGCGACTTACTGTGGCGGAGCGGCTTCAGGTCAGCAGCAAGGCGATCTGTGTCCTTTTGCGTTCCGGTCGCACAGGACGGAACCCACAACATCAGACCGAACATCAGCGGCAACCGGAGGCGATGCATAGTTCGAACACCGTTGTATCACCATGCGATGGCCTGGGTTTAGACATGGGCAAAGATGCATCCGAGCGCGATCGGCAGGCGGTGGAATGGAGGGCAACTTTGCCTAGATGGCGGCTTCGGGTCCGAAGTTCGCATTGCCGGGTTCGAACAACGCGGAATTTTCGACGGCTCCTGGTCGGTGGAAACGGCCGTGCTGGATAGCAGTGTTTCGGCTCGTATGACGCGCTGTCCGGAAGTTGACCGCGACGCCCGAGGTTCGTCGTGGAGGGCCGACGGCGCATGCAGGAGGGGGGCAGCAAGCCGGAACTCCAGTTTGCGGCTGTGCTGAATGTCAACCAGAATCAGGCATCGCGGCTTCACCCTGGGAAGTAGCATCAAGCTTATATGGCCGCGAGCCGACCGTTTCCCTTCTCCACACGTATTTCCCTGAGAATTCCGGCGCGGGGCAATCGAACTCACGGCAGCGCACCGTTGATAACATCATCAGAGCATGACTAGGTTCGGAGTTCCGCTCGTCCTCGCGGTGACGCTACCTCTCTGCTGGGCCGAAAAAGACCCAGCCTCTTTCAAGTTCGGAAAGGTCGAGCGCGAGGTACTTGAGGAGACCAGATGCGTAGAGGAAGCGTTTCGAGAACAGGGAGTGCTATTGGAGGATCGTCCGCTGGAGGAGTGGCTCACCCGGATCGGCGCGGCGTTGACCGGGCAGCAGCTTCCACTCGAAAACGTGACCTTCCGCTTTGCTGCGTTGCGAGACCCGATACCCAACGTCATCGCGCTGCCCAACGGCTCGATCTACATCACCACTGGAATGCTCGCCACGCTGGAGAATGAGGAGCAGCTTGCCGGCCTGATGGCGCAGGGAATCTCCGAGATAGCCAATCGTCAAACCTACACCTTCCTGCGGGCCTTTCGCAAAAAAACCATGATTCAAGGTTTGGTGTTAGCGCCACTTCCCGGCTCCTTTCTGTTCACCAACAGCATAATGGCACGCCTGAGAGGCGGTCCTGGGGTTCAAGCCGCGTTGGTTTCCGGCTACGGCGAAAGACTGGCGCAGGAAGCCGGCCTGGAAGCATTGAAGCGGATGCATTCCGCAGGGTATGACCCGCAGGCCCTCCCGCAAGCACTTTACCTGTTGGCGGACGGGGCCGACCCGGGGCGGAGCCGGTTCCGATATCAATCGCACACCAGCCTCCTGGAGCGAGAACAGGCACTGCGAGAGTGCGCCGCCAAGCTGTCCGTCCATGGCGCCTCCGGCAGGTCTGTCGACGGCTACCTGGCTCACGCGGGATCAGCGATCACAGTGAACATCCACACCGAGATTGCCGGCAGGAATCCGCGTGCTGCCCTGATTCAGGCACGGAGACTTGTGTCGTGGGACCCGCAGGAGCCGCGCTACCAGCTTCTGCTGGCGTATTCCTTGCTGGCCGTGGAGGATCACCGTCAGGCCGAATCGATATACCGCCGGATCATCGACCGTGAGCCTTCGCTGGTGGACGCACACCGCGGACTGGGGCTCCTGCTGGAGAAAGAAAGCCGTAAGGATGAGGCGGCAGCAGAATACCGGCACTATCTGGATCACGCGCCCACAAGCGCTCTCGAACGCCGTCGTATCGAACATCGCCTTGCGATGCTTGCCACATCCGCAAACGTCGAAGCCGCCGCGCTGAAGCGAGCCTGCGTGGTGCCCGCCGACGTTCAGGTCAAGCGCTCGTGGGTGGAAGACGCCGAGGCGTTGTCCAGACAGACCACGGCGTGGCAGGAACAACTGACGAAACTGGTGGAGTCGAAACTGAATCAGGCAGGGGTGGAGATCGTGCCTTTCCGCTCAACGGCTATGGAGTTGCTGGAGGTCCGAAGGGAGTACACCCAGCTTGCTGACAAGCTCGAAAAGCGCTCGAAGGACGTGGAGAAGGGGCAATTCACCATCGACGATGCAGTAGCCGTGCTGCCCTGTGCGGCGGCTGCCGACACGATCGTCTTCCTCCAGGGACGCAGCGAAGCCGTTGGCAAGACGATGAGGATGGGATGGGACGGTGCGGCTACGCTCCAAATCTCATTCGCCGATGCCCGCAGCGGAGGCATCTTCGCCCAAGTCCTCGTTTACGGAGATGGCACGACCAGCGACACAGTGAGCGTACTTGGGCAGGACCTCGAAAAATGCATCAACAAGGTCAAGAAGCAGCGATGCCTGCCCAAGTTACCGAGAACCATCACCCGACAGCGCTCCTGAATCAGCGGCTCCCCGGACACTGACCTCGAGGCCCAGAAGCCGGTCCGGATGGCCGACGATCCTGTCCGAGGCTGTTCGACCTTGGGTCATTCATTCCGGAGGTCGAACTCGCCTTCTGGCGTCAGAGGGTTCTGGTCGGTAGCTACAGCCCTGTCGTCGGGTGAAACGCGTCAGGGTCGAAATGGGTTTATGCCTTCCGGGCGGTCTTCGCGTCGTCCACTTCATCGCATCGCCGCGGCGATCCGGCTGAGGCGGAGAGGGGCGCGACGGGTTCGTCCGGTGGAGGGGGCCGGGACGGAAGCGGCGGCGTAGGTGGGCACCGGGCCGGCCTTGGGAGAGGGGTCGGAATAGCGCGGGAAGCGACTCAGGATGCGGGGGCTCGACTGGCACGCTAGTCCCCGTCTGGGCTTGGCATAGCCACTACGGGCAGGAAGACTTCGTGAACATGTTCGAGCGGGTGAGCCGGCGGTAGCTGGATCCTGGATTTCATCGCGGCCAGGGTTGGCTGCCAGCCGGATGCTGCGGGTGGGCACTTTGCTCCAGGGACACAGTCTCCTGTGAGGTAGAGGAAGACCAGGTGCGCCGGGATGCCGTGGGCACTTAGGAAGGCGAGCATTGCCAGACGATTGCAGTATTGATAGTGCGGCTTCAGCCAGTCGGCCTCGATCGGCACTCCGTACGATTGTTTGGCCTGGTCCAAGAAGCGCCGGATCTTGGGGAGTCCTCCGATCTCCTTGGCGCCACACTCACTGTTGACCTCGGCCAAATGACTCTTGGCCTCGACGAGAATCAGTTCGGGGCCCTCCGCGGTGGTGGCCCAACCTACGGCGTCCCAGTTCATGACATTGCCAGTTTGCGGCCACTCGTGCTTCCAGTGCTCGAGGACGGCCGAGTGCTCCGGCGGCAGGAAGTCGAGGCCTTTCCATTCGGCGTCGTGAAAGCGGTTCTTTGCATCGAAAGGGAAATCCAGCCAGTCGATGCCCGTGCTGCCACGGGAGCCGGCGATTGCCGCCGTGAGGGCGCGGCGATGCCGGCCGAGATAGCGGAGCATCTGCCACTCGCTCCCGTAGCCGTGTCCGATTACACCCATTGGTCCTCCTCGTGTCCATGGTAGTTCGACTAAACGCCCACTCCCAGCGTCCAGGGTAGTTGATGGCAGTTCGTCGGTCCCGAGTGAGTGCAGTCGTAGTACTTGGCATTGCTGGCATCGTTGCGTGCTGGCATTGGATGCGTGGACCAGATTGCCAGCTCAGAGTACCAGCGGACCAGGCGCAAAAGAATTCCATTCTCGTGGCCCTGGAGGCCTTTCGCCTCGATACAGGGCGTTATCCGACGACCGAAGAAGGGCTGATTTCTCTGCTCTATGATCCTAGTGTCGAGCGCTGGCGTGGCCCTTACCTTCCAGCAAACAGTGCGGCCTTCTTGCATGGCTTCTCCTACAGTTCCAGAGACGGACGGCGGGACGTGCGGCTGGAACTCCGCCGACTTCACTGATCGGCGTTTCTGTTGATACCGTGTCGCGAGATCCGGTGCGCCTTCGCGTTGAGGCGCATTGCAGAATGGGTGATATTCCACTATTACCCTCCATGTGGGTTATCGTGGCAACAATGCCTGCAAAGAGCCGCAATTTTGACACAGAGCGCGTTCGGAAATTCAGGGCCACGGAGTTGAGCAAACTGGACGAGTCCACGATCAGCAATATCGAAGAGTATGGCTGTTCCATCGTGCACGTGGCGCCCACGCACCACGGTTCCGGCTGGTCTTATTCCCTCGGTGTTTTCGACACGTGCGGCGGGCCGGAGATCATCACGGTGGGACTGCCTCACAAGACCGCACAGTTCGCCATCAATGGGGCAGTGGCGCTGCTCCGTTCCGGCGTCGACCTGACGATCGGACGACACACCGATCTTGTCGGGGAGGTTGAGTGCGAGTTTCGGCCAGTTGAGGAGAAATGGGTGGCGCACCTGATGAGCTGGGCAGGATGGTACTACGAGGGCACCGCATTCCCTGTTCTGCAAGCTGTGTACCCCGATCTGGAGAATCGATTTCCGTGGGAACCCGGCTTTGACGTGAAGTTCGTGCAGCCGTTGATGCAGGCCGGGGCGCCTATTACTCGAGTTGAAGACGATTTTTGGGCTTCAGCCGATCCCGACAGCGTGCTATTTGATTGGAAGTTTGAGGACTTACCCCACACCCAGGTATTCCTTTCGACTGCGGTGAACAGCGGAATCGAACCGATTACGTACGTCTCGCATGATATGGAGGACGGTGCATGGCAGTTCCTTGGCGACAGTATGTCCGACAGCGGCGGCGTCCTGAGTTGCCTGCATCATCCCCTCGAGAAAGACCACAGCCTGATTGAACTGGCCGACCTTCCTTTGGGTTGGTACGCAGAACGTGAGAGACGCGGGGTGCCGTGGATCAGGAAGCCGCGAAGCCAGGGAGAGCCCAGCTAGTGTGCTGAACGAGGTGAACGTCGTGGGCACCTGGGACGAACGCACAGGAATTCCGGAACCACACGGGATCGTTGCGGCTGGAGGGCAGGCACTGCGGATCGAGTTGGCATTGCCTCGCGAAATCGTTCTACTTTCGGGCTTCGGAACGTGGCACTGCGTCTTGAACCGGTGGCCCTTGCCGCGCTACTGAGCTCGCGCATCAGATTTGACCCACCTGGACGAACCCGGATGACAAGATCCGGGAATGGACAGGAGGCAGAAGGTGGAACTGTTCGAAGTGCTGCGCCGCGAATACGAGGCGGGCGCGACGATTCTGGGCCTGGCGAAGAAGCATGGTGTGCACCGGCGGATGGTGCGCCAGGCGATCGCCAGTGCAATCCCGCCGGAGAGGAAAACGAGCGACCGGATCGAGCCCAAGCTGGGCCCGGTGCGAGAGCACATCGATCGGATGCTGGAATCCGATCACGAGGCGCCGCGCCAGCAGCGGCGCACTGCGCATCGAGTGTGGATGCGATTGCGGGTCGAGCATCTGGAGCAAACGATCTCGGAATCGCCGGTGCGCCGCTACGTGCGGCAGCGCCAATGTGAGCTCGCTCTGGCCGGGTCGGAAGTCTTCGTGCCACAGCGCTATCACTGGGGGGGCTAGGAAGCGCAAGTCGACTGGTACGAAGCCACGGTCAGACTCTGCGGCGAAGGGCAGAAGTTGTACATCTTCGCGAGGCGCAGCATGACGTCGGGCGACGCGTTCCATCGAGTCGATCGGCCTGCTACGCAGCAAGCGCTGTTGGAGGCCTACGAGACGGCCTTCGATTACTTCGGCG
Source organism: uncultured Paludibaculum sp. (assembly GCF_963665245.1). Classification (NCBI taxonomy): domain Bacteria; kingdom Pseudomonadati; phylum Acidobacteriota; class Terriglobia; order Bryobacterales; family Bryobacteraceae; genus Paludibaculum; species uncultured Paludibaculum sp. The sequence goes on along the minus strand of NZ_OY762269.1, from coordinate 2,791,049 downwards.
GGATGTTTTGCAACAGAGGTGGGTGAACGTCCCCAGGCGCTATCCGGGCGTCCTTTTCGGCGGCTCGGGTGCACGGGTCGCTGAAGGTTTCGAGAAGAAGGCCGGCACGAATGCCGGCCCGCAAGCCTGGTGGCTCGCCCCACGGAAGAGGGTTGACTGGATGTTCCTTCGATTCGGCGGGATGGTGGGGCGCTGCGGGATTTCGATGGAGCCGCACCGGTTGCTCGTCTATTGCGTTCCCGGACTGGGCTAGGGCCTCGGGGGCAGGCGAACGGGGCTGGGGTTCCTGGGGACTGAAGAGGCGGAGCTGAAGCTCCGCGCAGCATGAATGCCGCCCCACAAGATCAGGGCGGCCTCACAAGATGAGGGCTGCTCCACAAAAAGAAGGCTGCCCCACTTGGGGCGGGAGGCGAGCTTTTTGCTGCTGTTGCGGCTGGTTTGGATTCCCTGAGTTTGATTGCTACTGGGGCAGGCGGAATGGGACGGGGATTTCCAGCGAAGGTGCCTCGCCTCAGGACGGATGGGACCGTGGTTCCCGTTTGATTGGAGGCACGGGTGAGATAGGCCACGTCAGCGAAGTGCGCGGCCTTGGCAGCCGCGGCGATCCGGCTGAGGAGGGGCGGGGCGACTGATTCGGCCGCTGGACGGAGCCCTGACCATGCTGCGAAGTGGCGGCGGAGTGAGGCCAGACGGTGGCCAGGGGTTACGGCCAACCTTTCGCCGAGCCTCCCTCCGAGTGGCCGGCACTCGTTCGGCCGGCTCTTGGCGCCGTGGGCTCGCAAGCCCTTACCGCGGGACCCGCGGAAGTGCTGCCACGGGCGCCTCGCCCCGGATTCGCCGGAGTCCGGCCGCACCCCGGCCCTCCCTCGCGCCGGTGGAAATAACGCTCCCCTGCCCTACCCCAGCGGCCACTGCCGCAATCGTTGTGGTGCCGCGGGACGACCCTTCGAGATGATGAGCAATTTGTGCCCCTTTCCGTGATCACTTTGCTGGATCAAAGCCCACTGTGTGACTGAAAGGTACACATCATGCAGAAGCAATCCAAGGGCTTGACCCGGCGCGGCCTGTTCCAGACATTCGCCGGAGGCGCACTGTTGGCCGGGCTGCCAGGGCGGAGCTTCGCCCAGCAGGCCTGTGCCGGTTCCGATGGACCGGCGGTGCTGTGGAATAAGACGATTGAGGGCTATCTGAACCCGAGCTCGGTGCTATTCCAGCGGGGCTCGATGTGGGGCATGGCCGGCGCGAACCTCAATGGGGTCCCGCAGCAGTTGCTGACCCAATTCGACGTGCAGTCCGGCGCCCAACAGGGGACACCGAAGGAATATCCGGTAGTTCCGCGGGTCGACAACATTCTGATGCCCATCAACGGTTCGGATGCGTTGCTGTTCCGCATGGCGCTGCCTGGGACATCCGCTTCGTATGTCATCGGACCCGATCCGCGGAACCTGATGACGTGCGTTTACGCGCAGGGCGACCTGGGGCCGCCGATACTGCTCGGAAGTTGCATGGTGCTCTGCGGGATTCCGTTCGGCAGTTCCGAGGTCACCAGCATCATAGCCTACGACCTCGACGCCCAGGCGCAGATCTGGACCACACCGCTCAATAATTCGATCACGAAAGCCCGGTTCGCAACGGGTCCGGCGGGCCAGGTATTCGTGGCGGTGGATGGGTCAGTGATGGCGGTGAACGGCCGGACCGGCGCCATTCAGTGGACGGCGGCGTTCACGGGCATTCCAAAGGGCGTGTGTGTGTCCGGATCTCTGGTGTTTGTCAGTACTTCGGTGGGCACGATCCTGGGGTTTGATGTGGGCACGGGGGCAGCGGCTTGGGCCTGGCCGCCGGCTGACAAGCCCCTCACCACTTCATTGTCGGCTCCGTACAGCTACTGCAATGGGATCTACTGCATGGACTCGGGCGGCAACTTCTATGCGCTGAACACATCGACGCAGGAGCAGGAGTGGAAGACCGGGCTAGGTTTCCCGATCGACGGGGCGCCGCTCTATATCGAGGATGGGTATGCGTACCTTTCGACGCGGACTTCCGACACGCAGCAGAGTTCGGCGACGATCTTCGCCATCGATCTGACGAGTTCTGGCAACAAGACGCTGAGTTACTGCACCGACCAATCCGGCACGGTGATTGGGGTCGACAACGGCGTCTGCTACCTCTCCAATAAGAACAGCGCGAACCTCTGCGCCCTGGATTTTGTGGACCAGTTCCACCAGTTCTACTGTGACAGCACGCTGTTGGCGGACAGCGTGCAAGGCGACCCGAGCAACCCGGTGCCATCGACGCCGCTCTACCGGACGCATGTCCAGTTGCTGGACACGAACAGCAATCCACGCATCAACAAGGCCGTGCGGATCTGGGCGTCCGACACGATCGACGTAACGATCAATGGCAAGACGTTCACGATTGGTCCGAATGTTTCCGCATCCACGGCGTCGGACTTCGCGGGCGAGGTCAGCATCACGGTGGAAGCGACCGATGTCTCGTGCCCGACGCTGTTTCTGTGGTCGGACTTCATGGACACCAATGAAGCGATGATGGTCTACCCGGATCACTATGTGGTGCAGAAGCTGTCGGCGGTGACGGGCAGCGAGATGGCGACGGCCACCAGCTACGATGGGCAGACGATTCTGACGGATCCGGACAGCGCGTCGGCGGCGGCCAGCACGATTGTCAGTACGCTGGGCAACACCGGCGGGGTCATGGAGCTGACGCGCACCAGGATGACCACGGCCCGGCGGAGCGTGGGCGAGTCGCGGCGCAGACGGAGGCACCGCCACCGCCGACACGCCTCACTGGGTGTCACTGCCAGCCCCAACGACTATATCGCGTTCTCGCCGACGAATCTGGTCTACAACGCGGACGTGACGATGAACGGCGGCACTCGCACCTACGCAGGGGGGCCAGTTCCGAACTTCACTACCGAGTTGGATCCCGTCACGGGCAAGTGGTCGTTCCGGGCTGACGCTCCGGCGGCCGCCGAGGCCAAACTGAGGGCCGCCACCATGGGCCTGGACTTCGACCGTTTTGTGTCGAATGTGGTGAAGGGGGCACGCAAGGTGGTCAAACTGGTGGTCACGACGGCTGAGAACGTCGCGCACGAGATCACCGACGATCTGGGGAACATCTATCAGATCACCGTTACGGCGTTGGAGCACGCTCTGGCCGTGGTGAGCGGCTTCCTGAAGTCGGTGGTCAAAGACATCGTCAAGGCCGTGGAATGGCTGAGCGAGATCTTCAACTGGGGCAAGATTCTGGCCGCGAAGGAGCAACTCAAGCAGACGGCCAAGTCGAACCTGACGGCGTTCGCCGACCAGGCGGCCACGATGACGCCGGCGTTCCGCAGTTCGGTGGATGCGGCGATTGGCTCGGCCATTACGGCCATCCAGGGAGGACTGGGTTCGCTGGATTCGTACTTCAACCGCTCGATGAAGAGCGCGCAGCCGAATGACAACGATCCAACGCCTATCTATAACGCCAACGGCAAACAATCGTATCCGCAAAGCCGTTGGGGCACCAGCAAGGTGACGGATAATGCCGCCAACGCGACGGACGACTCCTCCAGCCTGTCCACCGCCTCAACGCCGATTCCCTCCGATTTCCTGCCGGCAGTGGATTCACTAGCCGGCGCCGTCGAGGCGCAACTCGCGGGCGACCTCAAGGCGCTGGTGCAGGATCTGGAATCGTTCTTCTCCAATTTCGGCAATTTACTGAAAGACCCGTCGAAGTTCGTGACCAACTCGATCACCGACATCTTCAACCTGATGGGCGACCTGCTGGTGGGCATGCTGAAACTGCTGCGCGCCGTGCTGGACTCGCTGATCGATAACCTGCCGGCGCTGTTGCGAGGCGCGATCGCCATTCTCGATATGCCGATCCGCATTCCGGTAGTGGATCAGTTGTGGGAGGTGATCTCGCACGACCAATTGACCATGCTGGACCTGCTGTCGCTCGTCATCGCGATCCCGTCGGCGATCATCACCGACCTGATCCCCAGTTCCACCCTGGCGGCCAAAGCTCCGAGATCGGCGGCGGGCGATTTCACCGATCTGATCGGCATCGGCACGATTCTGACGGGCATGGTGAACTCGGTCATCGACGGATGGGGCGACCTGTCGGACGCCTCGGGCAACGGAGGGGTGGCCAAAGCAGCGGGTGCCCTGTCGTTGCTGGGCCTCGGGTTGGGCATCCCCGTGGGGAGTACCGATCCGTTCGTCTACGTCTACTGGAGCATGGCTGTGCTGCCGATGATTCTGGCGGCGGCGAACTACGCGAAGGCGAAGGAGACCGACCAGGCGGTGGCTAAGGCGTGGTCCAGGACGGTTTCCCGGCTCAATGGCGGCTACGGCGCCGCGATGCTGGTGATGTCGGCGGTAGGCGCCATCCTCAACCACCAGAATTTTCTCGGTCCCGATGGGCAGATCGTGATGGCGAATGTCTTCAGCTCCATTCCTTACGTCGGCAAGACGGCCGCGGTGGGTGAGCCGTTCAGCCCCGGGCGGGTCGCGGCGGGCATCACGGACGGTGTCTGCGATGCGACATCGGGCATCATCAACGGGCTGCTGAAGCTGGGGGCCTGATGGTGACAGGCTGCCGAGCATGGACGGGGGCGGCGCCGCCCGATGCCCTCTCGGTTCGCAAGAGCAGATCTTTGTCCTGGCTGGCGCAGTGAGTTCGCGCATCGGATTTGGCCCACTTTGAGCATCAGATTTGGCCCACCTGGACGAACCCGGATGACAAAATCCGGGAATGGACAGGAGGCAGAAAGTGGAACTGTTCGAAGTGCTGCGCCGCGAATACGCGGCGGGCGAGACGATTCTGGGCTTGGCGAGGAAGCATGGTGTGCACCGGCGGATGGTGCGCCAAGCAATCGCCAGTGCATCCCACCGGAGAGGAAAACGAGCGACCGGATTGAGCCCAAACTGGGCCCGGTGCGAGAGCACATCGATCGGATGCTGGAATCCGATCGCGAGGCGCAGCGCCAGCAGCGGCACACTGCGCATCGAGTGTGGATGCGATTGCGGGCCGAGCATCCGGAGCAAACGATCTCGGAATCGCAGGTGCGCCGCTGCGTGCGGCAGTGCCAATGTGAGCTCGGTCTGGCCGGGTCGGAAGTCTTCGGGCCGGAGAGCTATCACTGGGGCTAGGAAGCGCAAGTCGATTGGTACGAAGCCACGGTCAGAGTCTACGGCGAAGGGCAGAAGTTGTACATCTTCGCGATGCGCAGCATGGCGTCGGGCGACGCGTTCCATCGAGTCTATCGGCCTGCTACGCAGCAAGCGCTGTTGGCGGCCTACGAGACGGCCTTCGATTACTTCGGCGGGATGTTTTGCAACAGAGGTGGGTGAACGTGCCAGGCGCTATCCGGGCGTCCTTTTCGGGGCTCGGGTGAAGGGGTCGTTGAAGGTTTCGAGAAGAAGGCCGGCACGAATGCCGGCCCGCAAGCCTGGTGGCTCGCCCCACGGAAGAGGGTTGACTGGATGTTCCTTCTCGGCGGGATTGCGGGGCGTTGCGGGCGGCCTCTTCGGGGGCTCGGGTGCACGGGTCGTTGAAGGTTTCGAGAAGAAGGCCGGCACGAATGCCGGCCCGCAAGCCTGGTGGCTCGCCCCACGGAAGACAGTTGACTGGATGTTCCTTCTCGGCGGGATTGCGGGGCGTTGCGGACGGCCTTTTCGGCGGCTCGGGTGGGACCGGGCGCAAAGGACAGTGGCGGAGAGGGGCGGGCCGGTTTGGGCGCCCGCCCCGTTGGGTTCGATCAGTCGCCGTTGGGGCCGTTGTGGCAGCTATAGCAGCCAATGACGGTGCCCTTGGTGAAGGTGCGGCCGGCCATGGTACGGTCGGCCTGCATTTTGGACAGGATGGTGCCGCGGTAGTCGATTCCGTGGCAGGCCTGGCAAGCGGCGCGATTGCTGGCGGCGTCTTCGTGCCGGTTCACCCAGGAGGCTCCAATGGGGTGGAGTCCGTGGGGTCCGCCATTGACAGTGCTCGGCACGGTGCTGTGGCAAGTAGAGCATTCGGCCAACATACCGGAGTGGCCTTGCAGGGCGCTGCTCTGGACGTTGTCGTTGACGATGGGCGAGGTGTATTCGGCGTGGGTGGAGCCGTGGCAGGCCTCGCATTGCAGGCCGCCGTGGCCGGAAGAGAAGCGATAGAGCGAGATGGCGGCCACGGGGGTGTTGGGGTTGGTGGCGAAGGTCTGATCCGTCACGACGCGGAGGTTGGTGCCGCTGGTGAAGACGGAGGTGTAGACGATCTGGCCCGCGTTGGATGTGGCCGTGCCGGTGTGGCAGCTCTGGCAGTTGGGCTCGTCGAGCCAACTGGTTCGGGTGGGCAGCGCCACGTTGCTCATGGTGCCGTGGCAGTTCTGGCATTCGATGGCGTTGCCGCCGGAGGCGGTTTTGAGGCTGCCCATGGCTCCGCGGAGGCATTCGGTCTGGGGTCCGGGGTGGCAGCGGTAGCAGGACTGGCGGGAGGTGTCGCTGTCGAGGGTCCGGCTGGTGGCCGGATCGGTAACGGAGGCGTGCATGCCGTGCATGGCCGTGGTCATCGGCTTGATGCCGGCGATGCCGTCCTTGGCCAGCGCATTCGAGGCGTGGCAGTTGTAGCAGAGGATGGGGGTAGCCGGCACAGTGGCTTCCAGGCCGGCCGGGTTGTAGCCCACCTTGGTGGCCGCGGTCTGGAAGAGCGGCAAGCTCTTGAAGCGGTCGTCGTGCTTGCGCAGGATGTTGAGCTTGACATCCTTGGCGGCGTCCGCGTTGCCAATCCAACCGGCGGCGGGTTTGGCCGCGGCCGTGCCCGTGTTGGAGGCGTGGCAGGCGGCGCAGTTCATTTCGTCGGAGGTGGGCAGGACGATGTCGGTGGTCGCCAGGACGACGCCGGTGGCATCTCTGGCCGTCAGGCGCATCATGGGGAAGTAGTTGACGGGATACGGCTCAGCGGGCGCGTCGGCGTAAGGCATCATGGGGATGCCTTCGGCCACCCAGGTATTGTCGGCGGTGCTGAAGACCATGGATTGCGGGGTGTTGGCCGCGCCGGGCATCTTGAAGCCCTTCAGACCCATGTCGGGCGCAAGGGAGCCGAAGCCGAGGGCGGCGGCGTACTTCCAGAAGTTTGTCTTGGCCGCGGAGGTCGTGTTGAGGGTGTTGGTGAGAGGGTCCTTGACGGCTTCGTAGGTGAGGGTGTAGCCGACGTTGTTAGTGACCAAGCCGTTGTTCTTGGAGATGAGATGGGCGTGGACGGTGTTGTAGGGCGGGAGTACAGCGAAGACGCTGAAGTCCTTGCCGTCCTGGCAGTGCATGCCGAGGTCGTTCCAACCAACTAGAGCGTAAGAGGTGAGGGATCCGCCGCCGCCGGATCCGCTGGAGGCAAGTTTGAGAGTGACCGGGACGCTGATATTGCCGCGGGCAGAGGAGAGGGCGACGGCTCCAGTGTAGGTTCCGGCGGCGAGGCCGGAGGGGTGGACCGAGACGGCGATGGTCCGGTTGGTGGTGAGGCTGCCAGACGGTGAGATGGTAAGCCAGGCTGAACCGCCATTCTGCGTGGTGACCGCGGCGGTGAAGCTGGTCTGGCTGGAGGCGCTGACCGCCACGTTCTGGGCTGCCGGTGTGGCTCCGCCTACCGTCGCAGAGAAAGTGAGCGACGTGGGGTTGGCGGAGATGATGGATCCACTGGCGCGCGCGACGGTGAGGGTCACTTCCACCTGGAGGGTGGACTGACGGGTCGCGATGCGGACGGCGCCTTTGTAGTCGCCGCTGCGCAAGCTGCCGGGTGTCACCGAGACGCGGAGGCGCTGGTTGCCGGACAGGGTTCCGGAGGGGGAGACGCTGAGCCAGTTTCCACCGCTACTGGTGGTGGTGGAGATGGTGGACCGGGTGGAAGTGGACGCGCGCAGGTCCACATACTGAGCCGGAGGTGCTGAGCCGCCGGAGGTAGAAGAGAAGCTCAGGGAAGAAGGGGCTACCGTTACGTTTGAGCCTTCGTCCGCGAGCAGCAGGGCCGGGCTTGCCAATGTGGCGCTCAGAGCCGCACCTAGGGCAAGGGGCATTCGGACATGCCGCCAGTGTTTCATAGTACCTCGATGTAGATTTTTACTTCACTCTAGAGACTGTTGCGTTCTTCGCAATCTGTACATTTTGTTACTCAACTAATCGCTGCGCCTGCCGACTCGCCGAGTCCCATCACCCAACCTTGGGACGGCGGCGGGGTCTGCCTTGCCTCGATTCCTTCAATAGATAAACAGAAGAGTCAAGTTTTCTGTTTTGGTGACAGATCCAGGTGGCCATTTCTGTTTGTGCGGGCGAGTGGGGCTCCGGTTGGAGCGGGTCAAGCCAATCCCCAGATAGGTAAAATAACCTTCCCGCAAGGGTACGGGGGCAGAGGAGCGGCCGGCGAGCGGCTCAACTTGATATTTTAGTACCCTTTTCTCCGCCATCATCCGAAACGAGCAACATGCACATGAGGGGCCGTCCTGAACAATGCGGCCAAGGTGGAGGGATCTGGTGAGAAGAGGTGGAGAGACACGACCCGGGGTGATGGATTTCTAAACAGTCGAAGGAAGCACGCGGTGGAGGGACAGTGGAAATTACCGAAAATGAATCTTTCTGGATCGGTAGATTTTTCTGAGGCTCACTTTGTGTTCCTACCTACCGGGAATTCTGTACTAGTTTGTGATCATTAAAGCAAGAGGGGAGAAACAACGAGCCTGGCGATCAGGTAGTCGAACTCGCGACAGCGCAACGTTGGTAGCATCATCAGAGAAGAGCGCATGCTCCATTGAGGATGCGTGCGTAGCCCCTCACTTACGGTCGGGGATTGGGACCCGGTGCGACATTACCAGATTTGACGGTGCGAAGGGGCTGACGGGCTTCCGCTCCCTGACGGTCACGGCTCCGATTGGGTGGCGTGAGGAAGGGGTGATCTTGAGTGGCTTCAATCTTCCAAGTTTGGTCTAAGATCGATGGATGCTGACACGTAGGGGCTTTCTCACCAGCACTGGGGCAGCCGTTTTGCGAGCCCAGGAGCGGAGGCCGACGATGTTTGGGAATGGGGATGCCTACGAGCGGTTCATGGGGCGCTGGAGCCGCAAGCTCGCTCCGCTGCTTGTGGACTTCGCCGGATTGCCCGACGGGGGCGAGGTGCTGGATATCGGATGCGGCACCGGCGTGCTGACGTTCGCAATCGCCGAACGAAAGGCAGGGCTCCACGTGATGGGACTGGATCGATCGAAGGCCTATGTCACCTTCGCGCAGAGCAGCAACCGGTTTGGGGACCGCGTGCGGTTCCAGGTGGGCGATGCGCAGCAATTGCCCTTCCCCAATGCCAGCTTTGCGGCTGCGCTTTCCCTGCTGGTGTTCAATTTCGTGCCAGATCCCGGCAAGGCTCTGCGGGAAGCACGGCGGGTCGTGCGGCCGGGCGGCTCGGTTTCGGCGGCCGTGTGGGACTACGGAGACGGCATGAGGATGCTGCGGGTGTTTTGGGATGCGGCGGTGAGTGTGGATGCGGGCGCTGCCCGGCATGACGAGAAGCTGATGCCACTGTGCCAGGCTGGTAGATTGACGAAGCTCTGGAAGGACGGCGGCTTGGAGGATGTCCGGGAACAACCCATCGAGATCAGGATGGATTTTCGTTCCTTCGCCGACTACTGGGACCCGTTCCTGTTGGGCCAGGGCGTGGCCGGCCCCTATCTGACGGGGCTGGATCGGCCGCGTGTCGACGCGATCCGGACGGAAGTGAAGAAGAGGCTGAAAGTGACTTCGGAGGAGAAGGCGTTCTCGCTCCCCGCGCGGGTTTGGGCGGTACGGGGGAAGGTGGGTCGCGGGTAGAGCGTCGAGCCCCCCCGGTAGGCCATTCAAGGGGATCACTCAGCCCAGAGGCTATTGCTTTCCCCCGTTGGACGGAGCGCGACGACGCAGCTCGTCGAACAGATTCGTCACCACGTTCAGCGTTCGGGTTGGCTCCAACAGACTTGGGTTCTCGAGCATCAGGAAGCGACGCCCATCGTTGGAGATGTCATAGCCAAATCCTGGAATGTTAGGGAATGGGCCATCGAAGAGACGCTCGGGCGGCTCCGAGCGGAACTCAGGACCGAGTGTCACCTTCGCTGAGTACATGATTCTTCTTTGCATGTACACGATCTCGGGCGCACTTGGATTCCAGATGGGTTCAGTCCCTCCCCGCTTGCTGATCTGATGGATCGCGCCTGGCTTGGGGAAGGAGGTCACATATACCTCATATCTGCCCGATTCATCGGAGGCATATGCCAGCCAGTGTCCATCCGGAGAAACCTGCCCGAAGACCTCGCCGAAGGGCTTACCCAGAAGCAGGCTGCGCTGGTTCACGAGCGGCCGGTTGTTCGCGCCCATCGGGATCAGGTAGATGTCGTAGCTGCTTTCGGCCGCGGTTCCGAAAGCCACCATCGCCGATGCGTCGGCAGAGAATGACATGGGACACAGATAGAAGGGGCCGGTGGTGCCGGCGGACCAAAGCACGTCCGGCGGAGCGCTACTCCCAACGGTGGTCCAGAGCAGCCGTGGCCTACCCTCAATGTTCCCGAAAAAGACGAGGTGCCTGCCGTCGGGTGTCCAGCGGGGATAGTTGTTTACCTGAGGCCGCCCGTCGGGGTCACGAGGAGTTAGGCGGAACGTCTCATTTCGCTGCAAGTCGCGGATCCAGATGGTCACGTCGCCCGGAGACGGCCCATTCGCGACGGTGAAGGCAAGATAGCGGCCGTCCGGCGACAGGTTGAAAGCGTGGTGGATCGCCTCGGGCAGAGCCAGGGGCTGCCTGGTGCCATTGCGCTCGACCCATACAAAGGAACTCATCAGTTGTGGCCGGCCCGGGGCGTAAACCAGCGTGCCGTCCATTGAGAAGGTGAACTGGGCCACGCCGTAAGAGGCTGTCCGAAGGTCGTCAGCCAGTAGCACGGAGGGCCCCATCCGTTCTCCTTTTGCCTGATGAAATGGGGCCGCCATCAGGCCGCCGTCGACCGCATAGAGCACATGGCCCGTTGGCACGTAGCGAGCGCCAAATCCGTCGATCACCTGCCTTGGCTTCTTCCCTGGCTCAACCAGCATCGTCCTCAGGCCGGAGGTGACCATGAGAGTTCGCCCGCCGTTGAGAGGCTCCGGCATCGACACCTGACCGCCGGTGACAACTTGAACAGGGCCCCCATCGACGGCGATCTTCTTGATGCCCTCGCCCTGATACCGGCTGAAAAAGATGGTGTCATCGGTGCCCCAAACGGCGCCCCAGGGGTTGGGCGCGTCGGTGAGGGTATATGGAGCTCCGCCATTCACGGAGGTTCGCTTCAGCTTGCCTTCCGCGAAGAAACCCAGCGAGTCGCCCTTCGGCGAGAAGAAGGGCGTGTGCGCCCCTTCCGTTCCCGGCAATGGCGTGACTTTGCCCGTCGTCATATCCCGGAGGCAGATGCGAGTGCCACTGTCCATCAGGGCCACGTAGGCCAATTGGGTGCCGTCCGGGGACAGGGCCAGGGCGGGACAGTCGCTGGATGGCCAGATCACACCCGACGGCGCAAGAGGGGCGTCGGCCGGGAGGTTGATGGTGAATCGTTGCGACGGCTTCAGCGGCGGAGCCGGGGGCGCCCACCACAACGCAACGGCGACGGCGAGCGCAAGCACGGCAACCGATACCAAACTGACCAGCGGAATCTTCCACCGCCGGCCAGGGCCGGCCCTCTCCTCATCGTGGGCCGCCGTCTGTGATTGAGCCTGAAGATCGAGCAAAAGGTCATCCACCGATTGAAATCGCGCACCAGGATCCTTCTCCAGACAATGGCCTACGATGCCAGCCAGCTCAGGCTTGACCGCGGCCAGGGCGGGCGGCTGGTCCTGCAGGATGGCATTCATGATTGTGCCGGCCGTTGCACCCAGGAAGGGACTTCGCCCACTCAACAGCTCATACAGCACGCAACCGAAACTGAAGATATCCGAGCGGTGATCCACGGTAGCCCCACACACCTGTTCGGGTGACATATAGGCCACCGTGCCGATTGCCACTCCGGGGGAGCTGGCGCCCGCCAGGCTCTCGGCGCTGGGGTCCCCGCCGGCGGTGGGTTGGCGCACCAACTTCGCCAAGCCGAAGTCCAGAATCTTGACGTGTCCATCGTGAGTGAGAAAGAGGTTCTCCGGTTTGATGTCGCGGTGAACGATTCCTTTGGCATGAGCGGCCGCCAGACCGGAGGCCACCTGTTGGGCCGTGTGAAGGAACTCACCTTCCGCCGGCCGGCCGCGGCTCAACCGCTGCCGCAGCGACTCACCTTCCAGATACTCCATGGCCAGAAACACCCGGCCCGCGGCCTCACCCAGTTCATAGAGCGTACAGATGCAAGGGTGATTCAGAGCGCCGATCATGCGGGCTTCGCGCCGAAGCCGGGCGAGGGAGACAGGGTCTGCCGCCAGCTCCTCGGGCAGGAACTTCAACGCCACCGGCCGGCCCAGGGTCAGATCCTCGGCCCTGTAGACGACACCCATCGCGCCGCGGCCGACCGGCGCGAGGACCCTATAGTGCGAGAGGACCGTACCCTGGTCCGGATCCGCGGCCGACGGCATGGCTGGCTCGTCCAGCTTCCCGAGAAACCGAAAGCCGCGACGCGGCAGAGTCTCGATGTAGCGCGGCGCGTTGGCGGTATCCGACAGAGCGTCGCGTAACCGTTTCACGGCGGAATTGACGCTATGCTCGAACTCCACCACGGTGCCATGCGGCCAGAGCCGTGCCTGGATCTCTTCGCGGAGGACTACCTCGCCGGGCCGCTCCAGTAGCAGGGCAAGAACGGCGAGGGATTGATCAGGCACGCGGATCCGGGTTTTCCCTTTCCGCAGTTCACCCAAAGTGGTGTCGAATTCGAACGCGCCAAACCGGACCACACCGGTGCAGGCCATATTGGTCTGGTCAAGATTATCACAGATTTTTGGAGCCTAATAGCTTATTCATTTATTATCAACAGACTACCTTGTTGCCTCCATGTAGGATGCGTGCAAGACAGGCTGCATCGAATTGGGGGGGACACCGGCCCACGCTCGGGCCATGACAAAGCAATCCTGTTCAGGTTGGATCATGGCGTTCGCGCTGGCTGCGCCGGCGGCCTCGACAGCAATCGCAGAGCAATACAGCGCCGGCTCTGAAACCCTGATCGTCATTGTTACCGACTATGCGGGCACGCCGCGCTGCGCCGTGCAGCAGATGCGCTCGACCATGGATCACCTGCTCAGTTCCACCGGAATCCGTATGGAATGGGTCTGGCGGAGCCCCAAAGAGGCCGGCGTCCGGCGCCCCACGGATCAGGCAATGGCCGGGATCCCCCAAGTTCTGATCAATATCGTGGCGGACAAACCCTCCTATTTCGCCAAGAATCACTCACCACTCGGGTTGATGGTGATGGGGAGCAATCACACCGCCATCCATGTCACGGAGATCCAGAAACTTGCGGAGCAATTAAGGCTTGAATTGGGCCAACTCATGGCCCATGTGGCCGTGCACGAAATTGGACACTGGCTGCTGGGGCGGGATCATGCGACTTTCGGCATCATGCTGAAAGATTGGGGCGGGCAGGATTTCCGGATGATGCTGCGCCATCGCGTCCCATTTTCCGCGGCCCAGGCAAGGAGAATCCATGAAGAGCTTCAGAACCGAAGAGCCCGCCTGAAGGAGTCGATGGAGACATCGGGCCTGGTAGCGGCCAAAGAGTAACCAGTCCCAGCCGAGGCGGCCGGGTCAGATCGCCGTATCCGTGTTTCACTGCCCGCGCTCCTCCGCTGCCGGCTCACGTGGGCGGCTTGTCTTCCCGTGAGTTACCTGCCAGCGGAAGCGCGGCTTGCCGGGCTCGTCCGCAGCTTCAGAATGCGCTGCGTGAGGCCCGAGGGCCGCGGCTTCACCTGGGATAGGCTGCGCCGCCAATCGGCAGCGGAGTAGGCTTTCTCGAAGGCCGCGACATTGCCGGCGTAGCGGGCCATGAGTTCCCTCTTCAGCGGGGCTTCCGCAAATGAGTACTCCAGGCTCCAACGGCCGATCTGGACCACCTCGGCCCAACTCAGATCGAAGAGCGAGACCGCCGCGAAGTATTCGTCGGTGAGGTTCGAGTTCATGACACCACGGTCGTCGGTGTTCAGGCAGACGGGGATGCCTTGACGAAGGTATTTCGGGAAGGGGTGGCGGCTGAGGTCGGGGACGTAGCCGAGCACGAGGTTGCTCGTCAGGCTGACCTCGATCAAATGGCGCCCACCGCGCAGGAGCCGCATGGCATTGGGATCGCGAAAGGCGTTGGTGCCGTGGCCGATGCGCTCCGCCCCCATGGCGAGGGTGTCGGCGACGTGCGTATCGGCTTCGCTGCTCTCCCCGGCGTGGAGGCTCAAGTGGACATCGGGGTACTTGCGGCGCAGGTCGCGCAACAACGAGGCGAACCGGGTGGGGCGGCCGTCGGGGTTGTCCTCGCGGCCCACCAGGTTTACACCCACCCACAGATCGCGATTGCGGTGGACAAAGGCGAAGCCGTCCTTGAGGTCGTCTTCCGCGTCGGACCGGAACCGCAGGGTGGAAACCTGCATGCGTACCGCCACCTTGGTGTTCACCGATTCGGGCGTGGCCAGCCGTTGGCGGATGGACGCGGTCCCCTGGTCTTCAGTGAGGCCGGCGAATCCCCTGGTGTCGAACTGCGTTTCGAGGTAGATCCCATTCTCAGCTTGGAGTTGCTTTTGGGCGAGGACGAGCGAGTCGCCCATCAGTTGAGGATCGCGCTCCAGTTCGCCCAGGCGGCGCACGATGCGTTCGAAGAATTCGTCTTTCGATTCGTTCTGATCCAGAGTGAGAGCGGAGAGCCAGGCTTGGCGTTGGGGTTGGGTGAGCGAAGAGACCGGGGTGAAGTCGCGTTGCTGGCAGGCCGGCAGTTTGCGGACGGAGTCCTGGCGGAGGGTGAGCCACTGCAAGGGCTCGGATTCGCCGCAGTTCCCGATTTTGGCGCGAGTGGAATAGGCGTGCCGGGCCGCCCTGTCGAGCCAGAAGGACATGGGGACGGAGTATTCGTGGTGGTTGTGGATGTCTCCGCCCTTGGGGAGCGCCCACATGACGCGGTAGAGGTCTTCGTTGGAGAGGGTTGATTTGAGGTGCTGCCACTGCGGCTCGAAGGGGGAGGGGTCGGCGGCGTGGATGACCGTTGAGGCTAGGAGGAGGGCGACGAGGAGTCGGGGGATCGTGGCCGTGCGGAGGGGCCGGCCGGGGCAGGCTGAGACAAAGGCGTGGGTGATGGAAGCAGCTCGGGGCTGTGGCCGCAGCATGGTGTCGTGTCCAGGGTAACGCAGGTCGACAGGTGGACAGGCGATCTACGTGACTCCGCCCAGAAGGCCGTTCGTAGTTTCCCCATCGTCAAACAGGTCGCCTTTGTGGCGCCGCTATAGCAGACGCTCATCGCGGACACGAATCCAAGTCTCGCGCAAGCTAGACCACTGACCGAGCACTGAGTTCATTAGCAAACCGACTCCGCTGCGCCCGCCAACAAACGCCGCCGACCCCAAGGCAAACGCTACAGAGTCTGCACTATAGACACCGAAGGAGCCCAGAAACGAGCACCTCAGGCCACCCACATTTGGAGTAGTTTTGTAAGATCCTGCCATTGTCAGCGACTATGATTCAGATGCACTCCGGAATGACAGTGGACTCTGGGCGGTATGGCTGAGTTTCGTGAGATTATCGACGACCATGCCGCAATGGTGCAGCGCATCGCTTCCGTTTACGAACGCGATCCCGCCCGGATCGAAGATCTCATGCAGGACATCTGGTTCGCTGTCTGGCGGGCCTTGCCTCTTCTAAAGAACGAGGCCACCATCAAAGGATACATAGCTCGAATCGCGCAGAATGTGTGCGTCACCCATGTCCGCCGCGCCATCGCACGGCCGGCGCAAGCCCTCACGGACACATTCCCTGATCCGGCCGCGCCTGTTCACGAGGCGATGACACAGGCAGCGCGCGTAGACCGGCTCCTTGAAGCGGTAAGGGGACTGCCGGACAGTCTCAAGGCGGTGGCAACTCTCTACCTCGAGGAGATGCCAATAAGGGACATAGCCTTTGTCCTGGGAATCAGCGAAAGCAATGTCTCGGTCCGGCTCCATCGTGCCAAATCGGCCATAAGACTCAGCCTGGGAGATCTGATATGACGCCTCAACCTCCACGGGATCCCTTGATTGCACTTTGGCAGACCACGCCAGCACCCGATACCAGCCATCTGCTGCGGGACTTGGAGCGCCTGAAGCAATTGCATCAGCGGCTCAATCGGACCATCATGGCGATTCTTCTCGGCTTTGACCTTCTTCTTGTCTTTGAAGAAGCGACCGGGCGTCTCAGATCACACGGAATCCTGAGCACTCTGTGGACTCTCGGCCTGGCGCTTGGCCTTATCTACCACCGTCGCACGCACTGCGCACCGGTCAACCCGTTGACGTTGGATATGGTCAGCCTCTTGAAAAATATGATTGTGCGTGCGAAGCGCGATCTCTTGCTCGCGCGATCCCTTTACCTGGGCGCTCCGATTGGGGCAATCATCGTCTACCTGGTGACTAGGTTGGCCGGCATCAGCACCTCGCCGTTGGCAATTGGCGCCGTCCCGCGACTTCATGCCGTTCAGACGGCTGCCGGTGTTGCAGCCATCCTCGCCATGATGGTGGCCGGCATCCTGTTGGAACATGCGCGGCGCACCCAGGTGCAGGACCTCAGCCGCAAGCTGAAATTAGTCGTCGGCGAAATGTAAGATTCGGGGGCTTCGCCCGACTGGATCCATGACGCCTGACGACCTCGGCAGTGCGATCCAACTTCTCTGAGGGAAACATGCCCAGACGATTCAATTCGAATATCATCACCGCTCTCTGCACGGCCTTCGCAATGACAGCGTTCGCCTACTATCATGCCTACGTGACAGTGCCCGCTACCGCATTCTACGTTGCGGCGGCGATCATTTGCCTGTTGCCTGTAGCCTACCGCCTTGCCGGCCGGAAGGCCTGTCGAAACAGGACACCGAGCGCTGGATGATGTCAGTTGTAAGGCGGGACTCGACAGGTGGCAGTCCCGCCTCGGGCGGCAAGGCTGTACGGCAAACCGATCGCCTCGTCGTTTGTCGGACGGCTCCGCTTGCTCAACTTCGTGAGTGTTCCGAAAGACTCGCCATCGCCTTTGAGTAGCTGTGCAGGCCGCCACTATCAACAGCACCATCACCCCGGCCAGGAGGATCGCCAGAACGGAGAACATCGCGAAGAGTGTTGCGGTGAACCGCTGCTGGACGTACTCGGGCATGCCGGTGATCCACGTCTCCCGATCGCGCACCTGCATCACCTGCTGCTCACGGTCGGTCGGCGCGGATGTCCTTGAGGATGGAGCGCCTCTGTACCACCACACAAGCCAGAGACCCGCCTGTGCCGATTGGCCAAGGTCGCGGGTGATAAGATTCTGATCGTTGAAGAGCCCGCCCGTGGGCCCGACACTGCGAGGAATCATGCAAAACCGACGTGACTTTCTGAAGACCGGGGCCTCCACTTTAGGAGCCACCTCATTGGCCGCCGCCGCACCCGCGCCGGCGCCCGGTAAAAAGATGATCGGGATACAGGTGGGTGCCGTTTCCTTCGTCGATGAGGGTACCGACCAGGTGCTGGACATCCTGCAGGAGCGTGGAGCCGTCAACACGCTCTTCCTCGCGACGTTTACGTATGGCCGCGGCATCGCCGGAAGGCAGGTGCCCAGCCAGCCTTTGCCCGACCACGGCAAGCAGGTGCACGACCTCGATTTCCACGGTGGCAACTACGGCGCCGTGCGGCCGCAGTATTACAAGGACACGGGTATCAAACCGGAAGACACCCGGGCGCCCGATCACGGCGACCTCGACATCATCAGTGAAGTGCTGCCAAAGGCGAAGAAGCGCGGCCTGAAGACCATCCTGTGGACCGAGGACGTCTGGCGCTACGACATCCCCGGCATCGAGAAACTCCAGGAGGTGGACCTCTACGGCCGGAAGGTGCGCCGGCTGTGCGTGAACAATCCGCATCACCGGAATTTCCTCACGGGCCTGGTGGAGGACTATACCCGTTCCTACGACATTGACGGAATCATGTGGGGCTCGGAACGGCATGGGGCCCTGGGTACGGCCTTGGGCGCTAACCATGGCGGACGCGGTAGCGACCCCGGCTCCGTCGGGTGTTTCTGCGAATTCTGCGAGAAGAAAGCGCGGCAGGCGGGCAACGTCAAGGTCGAGCGGGTGAAGGAAGGGTACAAGGAACTGGAGCGGTTCGTCCGAGCCAGCCGATCGGGCAAGCGGCCCGTCGATGGCTACGAGGTGACGTTCTGGCGCACCCTGATGCGGTACCCGGAGATCCTGGCGTGGGAGCAATTTTGGCATGACGGCCTGCGGGAGATCTACGCCGCGATGCACGCAAAGGCGCACTCTATCAAGCCCAACCTGCAGGTGGGCTGGCACATCTGGCACAACAATTCGTTCAGCCCGTTCTACCGCGCGCAGCAGGATCTGCAGCCGCTGGCGAAGTGTTCCGACTTCCTCAAGATGGTGATGTACCACAACTGCGGCGGCGAGCGGATGGCCAGCTACATCGATAGCGTCACCGGGACGCTGTATGGCGACCTGCCCAAGCAGGAGGCGCTCGACTATCACTATCGCCTGCTGAACTGCCGCGAACGAAGCTATGAACAGATCCCGTTTACGGGGTTATCGGCGGATTACGTTCAGAGGGAAGCGCAGCGCGCCATGGAAGGAGCGGCCGGCACGAGTACTCAGATTTGGCCGGGCATCGACATCGACATTCCGACCGCGAAGAATCACAGCAAGAGTACCCCGCAAGGTACGAAGGACGCGGTGATGGCGGCCTTCCAAGCCGGTGTGCCCGGGGTGATTCTTTCCAGGAAGTACTCAGAGATGATGCTGGCCAACCTGAGCGGGGCGGGCGATGCCGTGCGGAACTTGAAGCTGGCGTAATTGGCCCTCACGGAGGACGGCACCGCATACGATGCCGCATGAGTCCACGGGCGACGTGGCGACCATGAACACTTAGGTTCCAGTGTGGAGGCCTTGAGAACTCGCTATTTGAGCGGTCGCAGCATTGACTTGACCGCGTCATCCAGACTGCCATCGACCCCGTCTCCCCGCGGGTAGCAGGGTTGGGTCACGCGGGGCGGAATGATGGAATTGTCGTGCTCAAAGAGGACCGTCCGCTGGAAGCAGAAGCGTTGGCCGCGGCTTTGAAGTGTCCTGCCGGCATCAAGGACCTGAGTGAAACTGCCGTCGTCCATACCGTCAAATCGCGAAAACGTCAGCAACAGCTCTTCGAACTGCCCGTGGCTCAGATCAAAGATCTGAAGGCGGCTGCCAGTAGTCCCGGCGCCGCCGAAGTCCGATTCGACTACCAGGTCCTCCTTGCCATCCCCTGTAAGGTCCAGCAGTTGGATGCTCTGCAACGAACTATGATGGACTGGCCCCAACAGGTACTGTTGCCGCAGCACCCAACGGGCGGCGGTTCGGTCCAGGCGGACCAGCAGGCCTACGGAGGGGCACGACATCGCAGGCTTTGCCCCCTTGAAGTCGTACTGGAGCACGGCCAGCAGCGCGCCGGGCCTTGACGTCGGCCAGCCGAAGAGCTTGAACCGAACACGTCTTGTCACCGAGAACCTGGAAGCCAGCATGTCCTCGGAGGCGCACCGCTCCACTTCGTTCCTCGCCTGCCCGACGACCTGATAAACGGCCTCCGCCGCCAAGGCGTCGGGGAAGGTCAACGCGCCCTGCCGTATATTCTGTGACCAGGAATCATCGATCCGAACTCCAGGCAGGACAGCACTGCGCATCCCGGGGAAGACCGCCTTGAGGACTGCCAGGCGTAGCGCCTCGTCGTGGATCGGTTCGACCGATTGCGGATATGGTTCGCCGGAGAGAATCGCCAATGCAGCGAAGAGCGTGGTCAGAAAACCTGGAAGCATTGCAGACTCGGCTTTAGCGTAGCGCAAAGTGGCCGAGTCGATACGGTCTCCGTGGAGAGGGACCGATTGGCTCCGTGGACAGACTCTTCGAGATGCGCCAAGGGGGGAAGAGCCAGTTCGCAAGGAACCCCATGCGTATGGGTTCAAGGGTTCGTTTGAGGTAAGCTTCGGTCATGCCGCCAGCAAGGAAATTCCTAGTTTGGGACTGGTGTCTCGTGCTCGTCATTGCCGGCTCGCCATTGGTAGCGTTGGCGATGCGAACTGTGATGGTTTTCCCTCTGATACTGGTCGCGGTTTTTGTCCTGCCTGCTCTTCACCTCCTCATGTCCGTGGTGGGCATCATTTCCTACGGCAAACGACTGTGGTGGCGGCTTCTTTTACCCATGCCGATAGCGTTCGGCTGGCTGGGGACGCTCCTATGGGTTACGAGAAACGGGCCCAATCCTCAGTTCATGTGGCCTTGAGCGGTTGGAGGATGAGGCCGCCGAAGCCAATTTTCGGGAACGATACGGATGCCGGCGGCGGCACGCCTCAGAACTCGCCGTTGGCGCCCCAACAAATTTTTACAAGCCTCCGGAACAACCGGGGGGTGGCGACCGTACAGGGAGACAGGAGCCGTGCAATGATCGTTCGCAACCTCTTCTTATCCTTCACGCTGGCCGCCGGTTGGGCGTTCGCCACCGACGCCTCGCTGCTGAAACTCGTCCCCGGTGACGCCAAAATGGTCGCCGGCCTGGATTGCGACCGCGCCAAAGGCTCGGCGCTGGGCCAGAGAATCCTCTCGCAGATGAAAGACGAGGACAAAGGCTTCCAAAACTTCGTGGAGTCCACCGGCTTCGACCCCCGGCGCGACCTGCGCGAGGTCCTGGTGGTCTCAAACGGCGATCCCAAGAGCGATCGCACGCTCGTCGCCGTTACCGGCACCTTCGACCAGAGCAAGATCAGCGCTTTTCTCCGTTCGGAAGGCGGAATCCAGTCGTTCTACGGCGGCGTGGAAGTGTGGAAGAACCCCAAGAAAGAGGACGGGTCCGTGGCCATCCTCAACCGCTCGCTGGCCCTGTTCGGCAAGGACTCGGCGGTGAAGGCGGCGATCGACAAGCAGAACTCGGGCGGCTCGGCGCTCCCCGCTGACCTGCAGGCCCGCGTCAATCAATGGTCCGTCAACGACGCCTGGTTCGTCTCCACAGCGGCGTTCACTCAAATGGGCGTAAACGCCGACGGCAAGAACAAGGTGATGCCGGGTGGGATCCCGGTGGAGGCCATTCAGGCCGCCGCCGCGGGCGTCCGGTTTGGCAGCGATCTGCAGGTGTCGGCCGAGGCATTGACCCGGTCGGACAAAGACGCCCAGGCCCTGGTGGATGTCTTCCGGTTCGTTGCCTCGATGGTCCGCCTCAACTCCGACAAGCCCAACGCTGACCAACTGGCGAAGATCCTGGACACCATGCAGTTGAGCACATCGGGCTCGACAATGAGGTTCTCACTCACGATTCCCGAGGAACAGTTCGACAACTTCTTCCAACAGAAGAACCATGGTGTGCGCGTAAAGACCGTGCGCAACGCCCGCAACGGCAACGCGCTGTAGGGAACGGATACTCTCCTGACAAAACCTTCCGGGCCGCACGCCGAGCAAGCGTGCGGCCCGGATTTTTCGTCTGGCCTGGCTTCTACGCCGGCACGCGGAAATAGTCGATGGTACTGGTCAACCCCTCGTCCAGATCCACCTTGGGCTGCCATCCCAGAACCTCATACGCCTTGGTGATATCCGGACGCCTGCGTTGCGGGTCGTCCTGTGGCAGTGGGTGGAATACGATCTCGGATTTTGTCCCCGTCAGCGCCCGGATACGCTCTGCAAATTGAAGCACCGTCATTTCCAGGGGGTTCCCCAGATTCACCGGCAGACGCTCAGAGGAATGGGCCAACCGGAGCAACCCGTCCACCAGATCGCTGACGTAGCAGAAACTGCGCGTTTGGGTGCCTGTTCCGAAGACGGTCATGGGGACGTCGCGCAGGGCCTGGTCGACGAACGCCGGCACGATGCGGCCATCATTCAGGTGCATGCGGGGCCCGTAGGTGTTGAAAATGCGCGCGATCGTGGTGCGCATGCCATGGGCCCGGTGATAGGCCATGGTCATCGCTTCGGCGAACCGCTTGCTCTCGTCGTAGCATGAGCGCGGTCCGATGGGATTCACGTTGCCCCAGTAGGTCTCTTTCTGCGGGTGCTCCAGCGGATCCCCGTAGCACTCCGATGTGGACGTCAGCAGGAATCCGGCATTCTTCTCCAGCGCCAGTTCCAACAGATTGCGGGTGCCTTCCGACCCGACGCGGAGCGTTTCCACGGGGTGATCGAGATAATCCTTGGGGCTCGCCGGCGAGGCGAGGTTGAGGACGTAGTCCAGCGGTTCGTCGACCTGGATCGGCTGAATCACATCATGCTGGCGGAAGCGGAAACGCGGGTTCCCCTTGAGGTGGGCGATGTTCCGCTCCGACCCGGTGATGAAATTGTCAATGGCGAGAACGTCGTGGCCTTCGGCGATCAATCGATCGCACAGATGGGAGCCGATGAACCCAGCGGCACCCGCTACGAGATAGCGCAATGGACCTCCAATACCCAGGTCTTTAGTTTACGACGCCAGGATCGGCCCTACCAACCCTACCAATCCCTGTTCAGGCCCGGGCACCGGGTGCGCTACGATGATGGGTCAATGGTGGAGAAAATTCTGTTCTTCCTGGTGGTGGCTGGGTCCCTGTTTGCCTTTTGGGGACGCTTCTCCGCGGTCTACCAGACGATCGTCCGGTCCAAGCGGGATCCCGGTTTCCAACTCGCGCCGGTGGGCAAACGCGTCTGGGACTTCTTCTGGGAAGTCCTTTGCCAGTCTAAAGTCATCAAAGAACGGCCTTTACCCGGTCTGGCCCATGCGTTCGTCTTCTGGGGATTCTGCGCCTTCGCCCTAGTCACCCTCAATCATCTCGCCCTGGGGGCCGGCCTCCATCTTTTTGGTCGCGACAACCCAGTCTTCCTTCCTGCCGTCGTCTTCTCCTTTCTCGTGACCGTCTCGATTCTGGGCCTTACCGTCCGCCGGTTCCTCGTCCGGCCTAAGTGGTTGGGCGAGAAGGTGTCATGGGAGTCCGGGCTCATTGCCCTGCTGATCGTCATCCTGATGGTCACCTTCCTCGCCGATTTCACACTGCGGCCGCAGGAAGGATCGCCGCTCGACCGGTTGCTGTGGTGGTCGCACACGCTGGCTTTGCTCATTTTTCTCCCCCTGCTGCCCCACACGAAGCACCTGCACCTGGTGCTGAGTCCGGCCACCATCTTCCTCTCGCGCGGCGGCTTCAGCCAGATCCCGCCTCTGGAGGGTGACGAGGACTTCGGCCTGGACACCGGCAAGGACGTCACCCAGTTGCTAGCCCTGCAGGCCTTCTCGTGCGTGGAATGCGGCCGCTGCCAGGAGCACTGCCCGGCCAGCAATACCGGCAAGCTGCTGAATCCAAAGCTGATTGCGTTGGGGCTGCGCGGCTACCTAAACGAAAACGGGGCCCAAAGCGAGCAACCGCTGCTGGGTGTCCATCTGCAGGAGGAGGCCATTTTCCAGTGCACCACCTGCGGAGCCTGCGAGTACCAGTGCCCCGTCGGCATCGAACATCTGCCGCTGATCATCGGCCTGCGGCGCGGCGCCGTCAATACCGGCAAGTGGGAGGATGAATACGGCGGCCAGCTCTTCCTCAAACTGGAACGGAACGGCAATCCGTTGGGCATGGCTCCGCTGGAGCGCGACCGCTTCATCCAGCGCAGCGAGATCCCCCTCTTCGACGGCACGCAGGATTACTGCCTGTGGCTGGGCTGCATGGGTTCGTACGATCCAAAAGGCCGCGAGATCGTGCTCTCGCTCATCCGCGTCCTGAAGCATCTAGGTGTCACCTACGGCGTGCTGAAGAAGGAAAAGTGTACGGGCGACTCCGCCCGCCGCCTGGGCAACGACCTGGCCTTTCAACAGCTTGCGGAGTTCAACATCGGCCAGATGAAGGCCGCCAAGGTGACCAAGCTCCTGTCCATCTGCCCGCATTGCGTGCGCACCATTGGCGAGGACTGGAAGGAGTTTGGCGTCGAGTTCGAGATTGAGCACCACTCGGTCTTCCTGGCCCGCCACCAGTCCAAACTGCCGGTGGCTGCCGATTCGCCCAAGACCGTCTATCATGACCCCTGCTATCTGGGCCGCTACCAGAACATCTACGACGAGCCGCGCGAGGTCGTGAAGGCTTCGGGCGAACTGCTGGAGGCCGAGAGATCCAGGGAGCGCAGTTTCTGTTGTGGCGCCGGGGGCGGACTGGTGTTCCTGGGCGAGGAGAAGGGCGACCGCGTCAGCCACGAGCGCACAAACCAGCTTCTGGCCACCGGAGCCGATGTGGTGGCGGCAGCCTGTCCATTCTGCAATACGATGTTTCGCGACGCCTTCGCGGCCGTGAAACCCGAGGGCGCACCGCAACTGCTGGACATCGCGCAGATCGCGGCGGCGCGCCTGCCGAAAGAGCTACCGAGCGCCTGATCCTGCCATCTGGCGGAGTGTCGAAGGCTGAACCGGCTGGAATTCGAGTCGCCCGAACCGGCGGTGCCGGGAAATGTTTAGGAAACCCGGACGGCTGAGTTGCCCCAGGATCAAAGCGTCCGCTATAGTAGAAAGTGCCGCAGCGATGTGGGCGCGTAGCTCAATTGGCAGAGCAACTGACTCTTAATCAGTAGGTTGTAGGTTCGATTCCTACCGCGCTCACCATTCCTCTTCCTCTGCTCGGGAATTCACCCGCTTCATTCCTTCGCTAGTAACGAAATCTCCTCCCCACTGTGCTGCAATAGACCTTTATGTCTTTTGACAACGGCCGTCCTTCGGCTTGGTTCTGGGCTGGCCTGGCGCTCATCGTCTGCTACTTCTTCTACTTTGCCGGCGGCGGCCTGCGGGCCGGTTTCTTCCCCGACGTAATGATGAACATCAACTACGCCTGGGAGCGGCCGGTCTCACGTTTGTGGCTCGATTGCTTTTGGCCGGATTCCACGGCCTACCGTCCGGTCGGCGCTCTCGTATACCGGGCGCTCTACGAGAACTTCGGGCTCAGTCCCCTGCCCTACCGGCTCGTCTGCTTCGCGCTGCTCATCGCGAACCTGCTGCTGAGCGGGTGGCTCGCCGGCCTCCTGGGCCGCTCCCTCTGGGTTGGGCTGTGGACTATGGCACTGTTCGCCTTCAACGCGTACTTTTCCGACCTCTACTACAGCTCGGCGACCCTCTACGATCTGCTGTGCGGCTGTTTCTCCTTCGCGTTCCTGACGCTCTATGTGCGAGCGCGCACTGCGGAACGGCCCGTGCCGTGGTGGCATTCGCCCGTCCTGGTGGTGCTGCTGGTGGCCGCCATCGGCTCGAAGGAGTTGGGCATCCTGCTGCCGCTCTGTCTGGTGATTCTCGAGTGCTGTTTCCTCGGCGTGTGGCCCCGCCTCAATTGGAAAAGCGTACTGCCCGGTGCGCTCTGCCTGCTCACCGGCCTGCTCGCCGTCGCGGCCCGCTTCACCGTGACGACAATCTTCACGGAGAACCATTCCTATCAGATCGTCCTCACACGGGAGCGCATCCTCTCGAACTTCGCCCATTACGGCGGCATGTTGTTCTACGTCCACCGCGATCTCATGCCCAAGGAGATGCTCTTCCTAGCGTTGGGAGCCCTGCTGCTCGCCGCTCTCGCCCGCAGCCGGGCCGCGGCGGCCAGCCTGATTCTGTTCTTCGTGCTGATGGGCCCGGTTCTGGTGATCGAGCCGCGCAGCCTCTATGCCATCTATGTACCCTACGTCTTCCTCTGCGCGTTTCTGGCCCTCGCCCTACAGCGCCTGACGAGTCTGCCCTGGTGCCGCGAACGGGTGGTGGGGCCGGTCCTGTTGCTGGTGTTGCTCGCCGGTCTGGCGCCCCGGCACGCCTACAGCAAGCCCTTCGGAGATGTGTGGATTGGGCGCGACGCTCCGCAGGTGGCCGCGATTCTTCGAGAATTTCGCAAGGAGTGCCCCACCGCGCCGCGCGCCGCCACCATCTATCTCAGCTCCGATGCCGTTGCCGAGGACGATTACCTGGTGACCTTCACATTGCGCCTGCTCTACCACGACCGCGAAATCAACGTGGTCCGGCAGAAGCAAACGCACCACTGCCCCACTGAGCAGGAATGGGCGAGTTACGCCCGCAAGTTCAACTTCGACAATTGGACGCTGCGGCCTATCGCAGACCGGACGGATTCCTGTCCTGGTGCTCAGCGGCCGTGAGAGACGCGCTAATACCGCCGCCAGGCGTAAGGGTTCTCAGGTGGAACGTGGCGGAGCGGGGTTCGGACCTGGAGTGCCTGATAGCTGCCGAACGCCAGGGTGCCGAACAGTAGCACTTGATACAGATTATTGGAAGGCAGCGCGAGCAACGCCACAGCGCCGGCCACGTACATCGAAAGCTGGAGCGAGCGGCGCTCTCCATTGAGCGGGTCGCGCCTTTCCCACAGGGCGCGAGTCATCTGTCCGCCGTCGAGCGGATAAACCGGCAGCAGATTCAAGAGTCCCCAATAGATGTTGATATAGAGCAGAAAAAATGCTGCATAATGTATGAAATAGTACATGCGAAGGGGCACGCCGAGCGCCACCAGCGATGCGACTTCGGGATCAAAGCGCGGAAATCCGAGGGAGCGGAAAGACACCTCCACGCTGCCGCCGGTCGCTACGACACCGGCCCAGACTAGGGCAGCCAGCACGAATCCGGCCACCGGGCCGGCGGCGGAGATCACCGCCTGTTTCGTGGGTCCACCCTTTCCGTAGTAGGGGATCGCGAGTCCACCAAAGCCATGCAGCACAATGTCGCCGCGATCGCCGGCCCAGATCATGGCGGCGACGTGACCCAGCTCGTGGAGCAGGATCGAGAAGAAAACGCAGACGGCCCAAATCAGCAGAACACCCGGCTCTTTCCGCCCACCACCCAGGAGGAAGCAGGTCAACCAAAACAGCGGATGAATCCGAATGGGTATACCGAAGAGGCGAAAATTCAGGTCGAAGCGCGTGCGCGAGGGCACAGCCAGTAAATTCATGGAATTGCCTTCGGTTCAGCATCGGCAGGTCAGCGAAGGCGGTTTATAGGGTGACGTGATTATTCTCATTCGGACGCACCGGTTTATTCCAATGCAATATCGTCGTCACGACAGGCCCGCCAAATGTGCGGATTGCCTACCGCCCAAGAGAAGTCAAAGAAGGGCTTGGATTATCTGGGAAATCGACACGATGACCGTCGTTGTTCAGCAGCTCTTCCAGATCGGGCAGGCGTAGTGTCCGGACGAATGGGTCACCACAGCGGCGACATCGCGCCAGCCTCCGTCAGACGCCCTCGACAATCACGGCCGCCACCGGTTGCTCGCCTACTGGAATCATCGTGAACAGCGGCGCCGACTTCGCGCGCCCCGGCGCGATGGCCGCGATGCGAATCACCGCCATGTCGCCTGACGCACGGTTCAGCACCAAGGCGTACTGCTGATCGGGTGTCACGATGATCGATCCAGGATCCATGCCCACGCCTGTCACCGCCACCACCTTCTGCGTGTTGACGTTGAACACGGTGATGGAACCCGCTTCCGGGTTGGCCACGAATAGGAAGTTTGCCACGCCCGGCGCGTCCGGCTGCGACGATATCGCCATGTTGCCCGGCCGGCGCCCGCTTAGCGAAGTCTGCGCGATCTCCGTCCGGTAGACATAGGCGATGACGACGGCGTCGCTGCCCTGCCCGGTGAGGAAGAGCTGCCCGCCATCCGGAGTCATGCACAAGTGGTCGGGACTCAGCGCCAGCGGCAGTTGCGTCACCAGTTCGCGGCTCGCGGTGTCGACGAAGTCCAGTCGGTGCCCCTCGCGTTCGGCCACCATCAGCAGTTTGCCGTCGCTGCGGAACCGCACCCCGCCCAAGCCCGGTTCCAGGTGGACAGGCGGAAACACCCTGCCGGCGGACAGGTCAACCAGGACCAGCGTGCCGTCCTCCGACGTGACGGCAGCCAGGCCGGCCTTCTGCTCCAAGTCGAACGCAACCGGCGGCGCCGGCAGCGGAATAGCCTTGCCCGCCTTCAGGGTGGACAGGTCCAGGGGCGTCAATACCGCCGGATCCTTCATCAGGCACCACAACCGTCCGCGATGCGCCAAGGCTGCCAGCGGTGTGCCGCCCAGCTTTAGCCCACGCGTCCGTTTGCGCGCCTGCGTGTCGATCTCATCCAGCGTCTGGCTTTTGGGGGCGAGCGCATAGATGCGCGCCTGCCGAGGATCGGGATGGAGGATGAGGCTCGAGGGCGGAGCCGGCAATTCGATGCGGGCTTTGACCGCGAACGCCATCAGATCGACGGCCGCCACAGCCGGACTGCCCGCCGTCGCCACGAAAGCGAAGCCATGATAGCCGGAACCGGGCTGCCGGTTGCACCCCGCCAGAAGCGCGGCGCCGCCGGCCAGACCTCCGCCGAGGATGGTGCGCCGGGAGATCACAGGAACGCGGTCGTCTTGATGCCCGAAATGTCGAACGTGCGCCGGCAACGCGGCTGCTTGCACTGCGCCTTGTCGTCCAACAAGACCATGTAGCTCTGCGCTTTAGCAAACTTGGCCCGATCGCGCTCGTCGGCGCCGCCAGGCAACCGGTCTTTTTTGGTCCGTACCAGCCAGCGCAACGGATAGTCGTCCATCACACGGCAGTAGGGGCAGTTCAGGCGCGCCGGCTTGGTCGCCTGAGATTCGGAGTAGAATAACCGCTCGTCCACAACCCCTGATGATCGCACAAAATAGAAGATGTGATCGCATCCGCCATCGTACTCACCGCCGCCCTGATGTCGTGGAAGGCAGAAATCGAAAGCAAGTCCGGGACGCCGGTCTTCGTCGCCGTGGTCGAACACGACGAGGCCGCCAATACCTACCAGCTTGCGGCCGACACTCCGAACCGCGGCCAGTTTGCCTCGTACCTCAAGCAGGAGGGCTTCCTTACGCAGTTCAGCCACATGTACTCCGTCATGATCCACCATAAGGATGCGGGCAACAACTCCTTCCTTGTCATGCTGAACGGGGCCAAGCGGAAGGAATGGACCGGTCATGAGGAGGCGCTGCTCGCGCACGAGTTCGGCCACGCCTGGATCAAGGCCCAAGGCTACCCCACGCCGATCTTCATCAACAACCGCTGGGCCTGCATCGGGATCCACACCGCCGACATTGCCCAGCACGTCCTCATCCGCGCCGAACTGGAGCGCCGCGGCATCGACGCCCGCACCTTCTGGCTGAAATCGTTGGACGAAGCCTCCGATCATCTTGAGAAAGCAGGCCCTCCGCCCGAGGGCGAGCGCTGTTTGCGCGTCCAGATGGTGGCCCAACTGGTGGATATCGCCCTGGGCCTGAAGCCCGGAGAATGGGCTGGCCGCGAGGCGTTCGAGCAGCGCGTCCGCAAGGTCATGCCCGAGTTGGAGGGCACCACCACGGACATAGTCGGCTACATGCGAAAGCACGACATGGTCAATCGGGATGAACACCGGGAAGCGCTGAAGTATGTCTTTGAAAAGCTCAAAGATCTCGCCTACGGCAGAACGAAGGACTATCAGGTGTATGTTACGCTCAAGAAGTACCCGCACGCCACGTGAAGGGGTGCGCCCAACCGGGCGCCGGTAATACAAACCCACGACATGAACATCCGCTCGCTTTTCAGCCTTTTCTCATCGGACCTTGCTATTGACCTGGGGACCGCCAACACTCTGGTTTTTGCCCGGGGCAAGGGGATTGTCGTCAACGAACCATCCATCGTCGCCATCAACAAAACCAACGGGGAAGTTGAGGCGGTCGGTAAGGAAGCCAAGGACATGCTGGGCCGCACGCCCGGCAACATCGTAGCCATCCGCCCCATGAAGGACGGCGTCATCGCCGACTTCAAGGTGACCGAGCGGATGCTGAACTATTTCATCCAGAAAGCCCACGGGCGGAAGATGCTCGTCCATCCGCGCATCGTCATCGGCGTCCCCAGTGAAATCACGCAGGTGGAAAAGCGCGCGGTCATCGACTCTGCCTACAGGGCCAAAGCCAGTGAAGTCCATCTGGTGGAACAGGCAATGGTCGCCGCCATCGGCGCCGGACTGCCCATCACGGAACCGTCGGGCAACATGGTGGTCGATATCGGCGGCGGCACAACGGACGTGGCGGTCATCTCCCTCTCCGGCATCGTCTATGCGCGCTCAGTGCGCGTGGCGGGCAACGAGATGGACGACGCCATCATGCAGTACTTGAAGAAGAAGTACAACTTGCTGGTCGGCGAACGAACGGCGGAATCGGTCAAGGTTCAGGTAGGCAGCGCCTTCCCCCTCGACAAGCCGCTCACCATGGAGATCAAGGGCCGCAACCTGATCGAAGGCGTTCCGCGCACCATCCTTATCAATGATGAGGAGATCCGCGAGGCCCTGGGTGAGTGCGTGGCCACCATCATGAACGCCATCCGCGTTGCCCTGGAACGTACGCCCCCGGAACTCAGCGCCGACATCAGCGACCGCGGCATTGTGCTGACGGGCGGCGGCGCCATGCTCAAGAATCTTGACCGCCGAATCCGCGAAGAGACGGGACTGCCTGTCTCCATCGCGGAAGATCCGCTGGCCAGCGTCGTGCTAGGCACAGGACGCATGCTGACCGATTTCAAACTCCTGCGCCGGATCGCGATCGAGTAGTTTCCGCACCGGTCCGCTCGCTCTGAATCAGGCTATGGAAACTTTCCTCAGCCGCTACCGCAACCTGAGCGTCCTGCTGGCGCTCGTCGTGGGGCAGTTGTTGTTGCTCGCCTATCAGGTGAAAGCCCGCGAAGACGTGCGGCTGATCCGCCTTTGGGCGGTCACGGCCGTGACACCTCTGGCCCGTGGCATCGAGTGGGTGCGCGGCGGCACCGGCGGCCTCTTCTCCGGCTACATCTTCCTGCGCGACGTCCAGTCGGAGAACAAACGGCTGCGGGAAGAGGTGGGGCAGATCAAGCTCCGCAATCAGTTCCTGACCGCCGAACTCTCCACGGCCGACCGCGCCAAGGCTCTGCTCGAGTTCCGCAGCCGCATCCCGTCGAAGACTTTGCCCGCGCGCGTCATCGGCACCGGCACCGGCGCCAACTCACGAGTCGTCTTCGTCGATCGCGGTTCCAACGACGGCGTGAAGCGCGGCATGGCGGCCATCACCCCGGAAGGCATCGTCGGTAAGGTGGTGGCAGCTTACCCCATGGCTTCGCTGGTGCAGTTGATCACGGAACAAGGCTCGGTCGCCGGCGTCATTTCGCAGAAGAACCACGTGCGCGGCACCCTCAAGGGGCAAGGCACGAACAACTGCATTGTCGACTATGTCCAGAATGAGGACAAACTGGAGCCGGGTGAGTGGTTCTACACCTCCGGAGCGGACCGCATCTTCCCGCGCGGCCTGCCCGTCGGCCAGGTGAAGATGGTACGCGAGGGCCGCGGCGGCAAGGAAGTGGTGGTCGCCCCCAGTGCGGTCACCGGATCGGTGGAGGAGATGCTCATCGTTATTGATGGCGTGCAGGGCCTGATTCCCGAGCCCGAGACGCCGCCCTCCCCGGATATCAGCATTCTTCCGCCACCGCCGCCGCTGGAGGGAGAGGAACAGCGCGTCGCGCCCAGCGTCGCCGGCGAAGCCACGGGCAACACGTTGACCGACGCCGACCGGTTGAAGGAACGCTACCGCCGCATCGGCGAAAGCCAGGGTTCACAGATCGGATCTCCGGGCCCGTTGACCGATTTCAACCGCAATCCTCCGCCGCCCTCAGCCGCTCCGGCCCCCTCCGCCGCCAAACCGGCGGCCCCGCAGACACCTCCGGCCCCCAAGCCCCAGGAGTTCCCGCGCCGATGACCGAGTATGATGACCGGATCCTCCAGGCCGGTCCGCGTAAAGCCAAGATCTCCCACTTCCGGCCGGCGGCCTACATCCTCATTCCACTCATCGCGATCCTGTTTCAGGTCTACGTCCCGCGTTTCGTGGACTTCCTGTCCTATCTCGAACTGCCGCTGCTGGTGACTGTCTACTTCTCCCTGATGCGCCGTCAGCCCGTCGCCGGGGCTGTCATCGGCACGGTCATCGGGCTGGTCCAGGATTCACTTTCGCAGCACCCGCTGGGGATGTTCGGTATCGCCAAGACGTTGGTGGGCTACTTCTCGGCCTCCATCAGCATGCGCTTCGACGTCGAGAACAACGCGTTGCGCTTCATCCTCAGTTTCTTCTTCTTCCTCTTCCACCAGGTCGCCTTCTGGGTGTTCGCGCGTGGTCTGCTGGGCCAGAATCTCGAGCTGCAGATCCCCCAGAGCATCATCTTTGCGTTCCTCAATGCCGTAGTAGCCGTTCCCTTGTTCCTGATAATGGATAAACTGAGAGTTGAGGAACAGTAAGGAACTCCCGTGAAACTGATTCCGCAGGAACGGCAGCCCGACGCGTCGGTCACTCGCCCCCTCATCCGCGACGACACCAAGTTCGCCGCCGGAAAGATCGCGGTTTTCCAATACTTTGCCGTCGGTGTGTTCGTGTTTCTGGCTGTGGGCTATTGGGATCTCCAGGTGCGCAACGAGGAGTTCTACCTCGAAAAGGCCTATCAGAATCAGATCAAGAGCCTGCCCATTCCGGCCCCGCGCGGCAAGATCATCGATCGCGACGGCCGGGTGATTGTCGACAACCACTCGTCCTACCGCCTCATCCTCTCGCGCGACAATCTGCGCGAAGAGCATGTGATGCCCATCGCGACCGGGCTGAATCTGGATCCAACCGACCTGGCCGCGAAGATCCGCCGTTTCCGCCGTCAGCCCACCTACTTCACCATTCCTTTGAAGGAAGAGCTCTCCGCCGATGAGCTGACCTTCGTTGAAGCGCACAAAGGGGCCGACGCCTTCCCCGAGATGGAGCTCATCAAGTCTCAGTTCCGCGTCTATCCCGGCGAAGGGACCGCCGCGCATCTGCTGGGCTACGTTGGTGAAATCAATGAAGCCGAACTGAATTCCCAGGAATGGGCCAACCACAACCCGGGCGACATCATCGGCAAGTCCGGCATCGAACGCTACTACAACGAGCAGCTCACCGGCATCGACGGCCAGCGCCAGGTGCGCGTCGATAACCGCATGAACACCCGGGAGGTTCTGGGCATTACCGAAGCCCAGCCCGGCAAGGACCTCAAGCTCACCATCGACCTCGACCTGCAGGTGGTGGCCGAACTGGCCATGCAAAACAAACGCGGCGCCGTCGTCGCGATTGACCCGCGCAACGGAGAGATCCTGGCGTTTGTTTCCACTCCGGCGCCCGATCCTAACCACTTCGTGGGCCATATCGACGCCAAGGAGTGGGCGGCCCTCGCGACCGACCCCTATAAGCCGCTGTTCAACCGGGCGTTAGCCGCTCAGCAGGCGCCCGGCTCGACGTTCAAGCCCATCATGGCCCTGGCCGCCCTGGAATCCGGCGTCATCGACGAGAATTTCACGGTGAACTGCGCCGGAGGCGCCAACTGGTATGGCCGCTGGTTCACGTGCCACAAGAAGAGCGGCCACGGCACCATGAATCTGAGGTCCGCCATCGCGCAGAGCTGCGACGTCTTCTTCTACGCGGTGGGCAACAAACTGGGCATCGATAGGATTGCGGAGTACGCCGAGATGGCTGGCCTGGGGCACAGAACTGGCATCGACCTGCCTGGCGAAAAAGAGGGTACCGTCCCATCCACCAAGTGGAAGATCCGCACTCAGCGCGAGAAGTGGTATGCCGGAGAAACGATCTCGGTCTCGATCGGCCAGGGCGCGCTCACCGTCACGCCCCTGCAGCTCGCTCATGCCATTGGCGGCATCGCCACCGGCGGAGTGTGGATGCGTCCGCACGTGGTGAAGGAAGAAAACGGCAAACCGGAAAAAGTGGAACCCGCCCGCAAGGCCTCACTGAATATCGACAACGTGAATCAGGTCATCGCCGGCATGTATGCCGTCGTGAACCAAGGGGGCACGGGCGGCATGGCGGCCATCCCGGGCGTCGAGTTGTGCGGCAAGACCGGAACGGCGCAATTGGCTTCGAATGATCTTTTAAAGAGCCGAGATATGGGGGAAGCGTTCCGCGACAACGGCTGGTTTGTCGGCTTTGCCCCGCGCAGCGCGCCCGAGATCGTGGTGGCCGCCTTGTATGAAAACGGTGCGCACGGCGACCGCGCCTCATGGGTGGTGCGGGATATCGTGAAGGCGTATTTCGACAAGAAGGCCCGGCTGAACAAGCTGCAACAGCCTCCGCCCGGTCTTGCGACGCTGATCGCCCCGGTCCGGGAGATTGGCCGCTAGTGGCAAACTACCGTTCGCTGCGCGATCTCGACTGGCCCCTGCTGGCCGTTACTCTCTCTATCTGCGGACTAGGGATACTCCAGATTTACAGTGCGACTCTGGACACGGCGTGGCACTCCGCCTGGTACAAGCAAGTGCTCTGGTTGGTCGTGGGCGTGTTTCTGATGTGGATGATGACGCGCATCGACTATCACACCATTCTCGGTCAGGTTCCACTGCTTTATGGCCTCACGCTGGCGTTGTTAGTGATTACTCCGTTGATTGGACGGCTCGTAGGCGGTTCGAAACGTTGGATCCCGGTGGCCTTCGGGTTTCATATTCAACCTTCGGAGTTTGCCAAACTAGTGATAGTATTACTGGTAGCCCGGTATCTGACCGAACTGAAGAGTGACCGGTTGGAGGTTCGGGACCTGCTGAAGCTAGGGGGTTTGGTAGGACTTCCACTCGTCCTGGTAGCAGTAGAGCCGGATCTTGGCACGTCTCTGACGTACGTGCCGATTCTGTTGATTGGGTTGTTTTTGGGTGGCGTCCGCTGGCAGCATGCAGCGACTGTACTCGCTCTTGCGGCTGTGCTGATGCCGGTTGGCTGGTTCATGCTGAAGGATTATCAGCGAGCCCGCCTGGAGACTTTCATCGACCCGATGAAGGATCCGATGGGCCGGGGATATCAGGTGATCCAGTCGAAGGTGGCCGTAGGTCATGGAGGGATATGGGGTTGGGGCGTCACTCATGGCTCCCAGACCCAGCTTCGGTTCCTACCTGCGTCGCATACTGACTTTTTGATCTCGGCGTTTGCCGAGGAGCATGGGTTTGTCGGCATCCTGGTCGTTTTGGGGCTGTACTTCCTGCTACTGATGCAGATTGTGCAAAATGCACAAACCGCGCCGGACCGGGCCGGGATGTTTATTTGTATGGGTGTTTGCTCGCTGTTGCTGTTCCACCTTCTGGTGAACGTGGGCATGGCAGCGGGGCGGATGCCGGTTACCGGGATTCCGCTGCCCCTGATGAGTTATGGGGGATCGAGCATGATGTCGGTGTTTATGATGCTGGGCCTCGTTAACAACGTACGGCTACGGCGATTTGTTTCGTGACGCGATCTTGAGTGTGTGGGCCGGAAGGGACGTCCCTCCGGCGCCAGGTGACAATTCAGCATGTTTTCGAGAGCGGCTTTCTAGAAAGTCGCCGCTGTGGATTGGTCCCCAGATGCGAAACGCTCTGGAATGATCGACTTCCAGTAAACGAAGAGAAGAGTTTATTGAATTGAACGGCGCGCACGGGGCCGTCCTCGAACCCCGCTCGGTAGCGCTCCACCTGAGCCCGAAGGTTGGACCCAGTCTCTCGAGTTCCTCCACTTCCGTCGCGCACGGAGAGCGGAGGTTTGATTGATGTCATCTAAAGAGCTGGTGATCAGCCAGAACCGTCACGAAAGCAAAGTGGCGATTCTCGAAGACGGCCAGTTGGTGGAAGTATTCTTCCAACGCGCCAACGAATATTCCCTGGCCGGCAGCATCCACAAAGGCAGGGTCACTCGCGTTCTCCCCGGCATGCAATCGGCTTTTGTCGATCTGGGATTGGACCGCGACTGTTTCCTGTACGTTTCCGACTTCTTTGAAGAGAATGCTGACGAGATCGACCGAGTCGGTGACGAACGCCGAGGCGGACGGGACCGCGAGAGAGAAGGCGGTCGCGACCGCGACCGGGATCGCGATCGAGGCGGTAGAGGCCGTGATCGGGACCGGGACCGCAATCGGGAACCGCATGCCGCCGCCCCAGTAGAAGCCGCGCCCGTCGTCGAGGAACTCGAGGCGGCCGAACCTGTCGAAGCCAGTGCCGAACCAATAGCCGCGGCCAATGGACCCGCGGCCGAGGGCGAGACCGCGGACGGAAAGAGCCAGGACCGCCGGGGCCGCCGCTCACGCCGCCGCCGCAGAGGCGGCCGTGGATTCCCGGATTCGAAGTACGCCACCGCGGGCGAACCCGGGAACGAACCGGTGGACGAGGTTGAGGCCGAGGTGCCCGAGCCCATCGCCGAGGAAGTGGAGGTCGCGGCCGAACCCGAGGCGCCGGCCATGGACGAAGTCATTCTCCTGCCTGGTGAGTCTCTGGCCAAGTATCGCCGCGCCCCCAAGCCAGCACCCCAGTCCACCGAAGTCCAGGCCGAGAGCGAGCCGGAGCCCGAGCCGGAACCGCAGATCGAACCCGACGTCATCGACGACATCCAGGCGGCTGCCGAGGCAGCGGCCGACGAGGCCGCCGAAGAGATTCTCGACCGCGTGGAAGAGATTGAAAGCCACATCGACGAGGAAGAGGACGAACCCGAGATCTGTGAACCGGAGCTGTCGGACGACGACGACGAATCGGACGACACGCCGGTCGTTTCCGACGTAGAGACAGAAGCTGCGGACTCGGCCGCCGAGACCTCCGACGAAGAGTCGGAAGTAGCCGAGGAAGCCGCCGCCCCGGTCGAGGCCGAAGGCGCCGAAACCGTGGAAGGCGAGACAGTGGAAGCGCCGCAAGGCGAAGCCGTGGCTGGTGAGCCGGAAACCCAGAGCGCCACCGTGCGCGAGCCGGGCAGCCGTTCGCCGCACCGCATCTCCCGCCGTATGCGCCGCCGCGGCCGTGGCGGACGAGGCCAGGAAGCGCCGGCGGAAGCGCCCGTCGAAGCCGTGCCCGAAGCGCCGGTCGAGCGGCCGGTGGAACAACGGCCCGTGGAACGGTTTGAAGCGCGTCAACAGGCGCCAGAGCGGCGCGATCGCGAGCGGCCTGTTCTCCCGTCCATCTCGGACCTGCTCCGGGAAGGACAGGAAATCATCGTCCAGATTGCGAAGGAACCGCTGGGCCAGAAGGGCGCACGCATCACCTCGCATATCGCCATGCCGGGCCGCTATGTCGTCTATATGCCGACAGTGGAACACCTTGGCGTCTCCCGCAAGATTTCGACCGACGAAGAACGGCAACGCCTGAAGCGCATCCTGCAAAAGCATCGCGAAGGCGTGGCCGGCGGCTACATCATGCGTACGGCCGGCGAAGGCCGGACCGAAGATGAGATCGCGGCCGACATGCAGTTCCTGGCCGCCCTGTGGCTCGACATCAAGCAGAAGGCTGAAAAGCGGCGTGCGCCTGCCCTGCTCCACCATGACGTGGAAGTGGTGCAGCGGCTCATCCGCGACCAGCTCACCGACGGCTTCAAGGCCATCTGGGTCGACAACGAGGACCTGTACGAGCAGGTCCTGCATTCAGTGGAGCGCCTGGCGCCTTCCCTGCTCTCCCGCGTGAAGATGTACACCCGGCCGGAGCCGATCTTCGACGCCTTCGGCATCACGCAGGAGCTGGAGAAGGCCCTGCGGCCCAAGGTCTGGCTGAAGTCGGGCGGCTACATCGTCATCAACCAAACCGAGGCGCTGGTCGCCATCGACGTCAACACCGGCAAGTATGTCGGCAAGTCGAACCGGCTGGAAGACACCATCGTCAAGACGAACCTCGAGGCGGTGAAGGAGATCGTCCGCCAGATGCGGCTCCGCGATCTGGGCGGCATCATCGTGGTCGACTTCATCGACATGGACGAGCGCAAGAACCGCGCGAAGGTCATGCAGGCGCTGGAAGAGGTCATGCGGATGGACAAGGCTCCTTACAAGATCCTTCAGTTCAACGACTTCGGCTTGGTCGCCATCACCCGCAAGCGCGTCAAGCAGTCGCTGGAACGGGCGCTCTGCTCGGCCTGCCCCACCTGCGAAGGCGCGGGCTATGTGAAGAGCGTCGACACGGTCATCAGCGAGATCCTCACCCAGGCGCAGAAGTACGCCAAGGTAGTGGATACGAAGGATGTCGTCCTGCGGGTAAACCCCGAAGTGGCGAAAGAGATGAAGTCCGTTTCGAACCAGTATCTGGAAGAACTGGAAGAGGTTCTGGGCCGTCCTGTGCTAGTGACCGCCGATCCGCTGCTGCACCAGGAGAAGTTCGACCTGGCGTAAGCTATCAGGGTGAAGACATTCGCCTTCAGTGTGATTCTGCTGGCCGTTGGGAGCACCGCTCTCAGCGGCCAGCGGCTTTTGGTGTACAGCGAATTTCAACGCGTGCGGCCCGACGGCGAGGTGGTGGCGGCCGATCGCGTGGAGCACCGGCGCGAGATCCTTTCGCCCGCCGTCGTCCGCAACTCCTACGCAACATGGAGGATCGCGGTCGAAGCGCCAGCCGGAGCCCCATATCACATTTACCTTGGGCAGAATCCGGACGAAACCGTGAAGGCGACTCTCTATCAGGAGGAGTACACACGTGTCGGGGCGGAGTGGATCCCCGATCGTGTGAAGCCCGTTGCCCTGCCCCACAGCGCCGCTCTGGGCACGGATCAGAAGGTGCAGACCTACCTTCTGGATGTGTGGTTGCCGGAGTCGACGCCCATGGCACGGTTCCGGTTGGAGATCCAGCTCAATGTGGGCGATCGTTGGGTGATCTATCCCATGGAAGTGCGTGTGATGAAGGAGATGGGGCCGGGCAAAACGAGCCCGATGGGCGATCTTCCGCCCGTCGAGGCACGGACGGACGCGGCTGTGCGTTCGCCTGTCTGTGAGTTCCTCAGTTCCACACCGGCGCGAGGCGCTGCCGCTGCCATGGATCGAATCGCTGCGTTTGTGTCCAGAAACGTCCGCCAGGACGTGCAACTGGCGCGGCCACGTGATGCGGCGGAGGTGCGGGCGCTGCTGCTGAGGCTCTCCGGATTCGAGACGGTGGACGGCCTCTGTAAGGACCCACTGCCGGCACCCTCCGGAGCCGAGTGGTGGCTGCGTGTGCGTGACAATTTCTACCGTGGAATCACGGGAGAATGAGGCCGTCATGATACACTGTCTAGTGAACTCGCAATGATGCCTTGATGGCGCGGACAGCGCCTCCCGAAGGGCGTCAAAGCACCCCAGGAGAGGTGGCCGAGTGGTTGAAGGCGCACGCTTGGAAAGCGTGTATACGGGAAACTGTATCGAGGGTTCGAATCCCTCCCTCTCCGCCAGTTTAGAATCAATAGCTTACAGACGTTGATCCGTAACAGCGGGCAATGGCGGGCAATCCATGATAGGATCGGGGGGCCGATGTCTCTCCACCTGTACCGCCGCCACCGCCTGGAATGCGAGGCCAAACGCCCCGAAGAATCTCGCAATGGGGAGTTCGAAGAGCGGACCAAAGGCTGGAAGCGCTGTTCGTGCATGATCTTTGCCTCGGG
This sequence comes from uncultured Paludibaculum sp., assembly GCF_963665245.1. Lineage (NCBI taxonomy): Bacteria > Pseudomonadati > Acidobacteriota > Terriglobia > Bryobacterales > Bryobacteraceae > Paludibaculum > uncultured Paludibaculum sp. Next base: position 2,751,523 of record NZ_OY762269.1, on the reverse strand, counting down.
CAGTCTCGGAGGCAAGTTCAGGCGCAAACAAACCGGGCGATCTGCCTGGGACGAGGCTAAAGCCGTGGCCACCGCCTGGGAGAGATCCGGAGCCTGGGACGGGCACTCCTTACTACCCCCGGTTGAGCCGACGCGCGTCTCAGGCGATTCTGCAGTGTCCATAGAGCAGGCTACCACCGCCTTCCTGGCCGAACATCAGCGGAACTCCTCCCCGAACACCGTGCTGAAGTACACCGCCTTGGTCACTCAGCTTCAGGCTTACTCCACAAAACTGGGATACATCATGATCAGTCAATGGACCCCTTTGGACGTGCGGGAGTTCCGCGCCAGTTGGGGAGTCGGTCCACAGACCTCGATCAAGCGGTTGAGCACGGTGAAGGCCTTCTTTGAATTCTGCCTCACGAATGAGTGGGTCACTCGCAACGTGGCGCGATTGGTGAAGAATCCACGAGGGAAAGCTGCCGGTGACCGTCGCGGGGAACAGAAACTCCCCTTCACGGACGACGAACTGGATAAGATGTTCGCAGCCTGCGCCACATACGGCTCTACCTCCCTGCGAAAGTGGCCAAAGAAACGGAACGGCCAAGTTGTCCACACGGATACCCGGTACAAAGAGTACCAGCGCACTTGGACCGGCGAGGACCTCGCCGATTTCATATCGATCTCGGTTTATACAGGGCTGCGTATCCTGGACGTTTGTACCTTCCACATTGATCGGCTGAAGCCTTCGGGCGAAGTCCACATCAGAACAACGAAGAACGGCACGCACGTTTACACGTGGGTTCCTGAATGGCTTCAAGAAAGGATCCGAGAGCGCTCCAGAACCGTAGGGCCGCTCATCTTCGGGGCGCACACAACCACCGACGTAAACGTGATCACAGATGTATGGAGAAGAAAGCTCAAGGCACTTTGGGCACTGTGCGGAGAGTGGAAGGAACCACCTACCCCCCATCGTTTCAGGCACACATTCGCACGGGTATTATTACAGCGCCCTGGTGTCAGTATTAGAGACGTAGCCGAGTTGCTCGGTAATACAGAACAGATGGTAAGAAAGCACTACGCTGCATGGATGCCTGAAAGTCAGGAGCGGTTGACCGCCGTTCTCCGGGAAGCTTTCGCTGAAAAGCCTCGCCCGAATAATGTGGTACCGCTCCCCAAACGCGATTGAACTACACCGCCGCGCTAAACATGCGGGCATGAACACCGAGTCCGGCCTTGGGTGGCGCGCGGTGTCCCTGTTAAGGGTTGAACTCGGCTTCGTTGTCCGCGCTCATGACGAGAGCTACAAATGTAGCTGAAGAGTTCAGGCTGTCACCGTCACACTACGCGCCGCCCATTTCCTTCTTGCAGATGCGGATGAACTACTTGTTTCGCCATCTTGCTTTTTGCTCCTCTTCCATTCTCTCCTGATGTTTGCGCACAACTTCTGCCTGTTTTTCGCGCAGCAATTCGTCATCGAATACCTGCTTTTCGGATTCCGACCTGTCCAGCCATTCTCGACGTAGCCGCATATAGACACCCAGGGGGTCAAAGATTCGAACAGATGGGCCAAGAAGATCGGCATAACTACCGCGTTGCATGTCTTCGACGGCTACCGTGACTCGCTTTCCGTCGGCTGCGCGAATCACGTAGAACTGCTCGTGATAAATGTTCTCTGTCTGGCCACAGATGGTAAATTCAGCGTTGGCGAGTCGCTGCCCCGATTCGAACATACCTTCGGAAGTGGAGTAGAAGTCAGCCGGGTATTCCGGGAACAGCTCTTTCGCGAAAGAGAGGGCGATTATTCCATCGCGAAGTTCGTCGGTGAACTCCACCCCCTCGGGAAGCCGTCCATCGCTCATCGCGCGCCGAAACAGCGCCGGGTCGCCGAAGTCGCTAACGGGCACCAGAACGTTGTAGACCGGGATGTCCCCCAGAGCGACCTGCAAGGCGAGATGCGACACCGGCGCCTGCGAATCGGTTACCTGTTTTTCCACGGTTTCCGGAGCGATAATGATTCGGCCTTTAATTGGCACGCCTCTTTTAGCGAGCATCGGTAGGCCGTTTTCGCCGCGCATGATTCCACCTGAGATTGAGCCGGGTTGAGCCGACCTGAGTTTGAGGGTACAACTCATAACTACTTACCCCCTTGAAGAAGATCGGTGCGTGTAAACCGAGCATTTAGCAGCCGCACCATCTTGGCGGAGACATCGGACATGCCGGCGCAGTCGGTAAAGTCGATACCGGCTTCCACGATTCCATTTACGATGGCTTCAAGTAATGGGCCATAGCCGAGTCGCCGACCAGTGTTCCGGCGAATAGTAGCCACCTGGGTATCCAACCATAGGCATGTTCTGCCATTGATCGGGCGAACCAAGACCGCCTTATTCATCATCATACGTATACCTTCCTTCCATATCCCGCAAAATAATCTCGGAATAACAGAACAGATGATGCTGTACATCCGAGCAGAACATTCTATGAGATGCTCCATCTGTCGTCAGCGCCCACATGTTCAGTTGCCCCGGCGATCTTGTGATCGTCGATAACTTTCTTCTGTTGCGCCACACTTACACATCTGAAACCTTTACCCCGGCGTGGGACAGATAGCCGCAAATTACTCTAGATGTGTGGGCTCGCAATCCACAACCTTGGGCAAAAGAGGGCACTGAAAGTACTGTAGGGATGTCAGCAACGCGATCAGCTCACGCAGATTGGCAGGAATCTTAAATGATCTTCACCAAATCGCCCCAATTTCTTACCTTTTTACCTGCTTCTTACCTCAGATGTAAGAGCGTTAAGTGCTCTGGAATGAGTAAGTTGCAGCCCAAAAAAGGCACTTTTTACGGTTCTTACCTTTTTGGCACCAGGTATATATGTAGAGAGCGCTCAGAGGGTCACCGGCCTAGCGCGCATGTAGGTATATGGTGTAAAAAAGGTAAGAAAGGTAAGAGAAGGGTTGTCAGAGAACCTAACCCATTTGGAATCATAGAGTTAACTTTTTACCTTCCGCGTAAGAAATCGCGAAAAGGAGGTAAGAGCGGTAAGAAACCGTTCGAGGCACCCTACCTACCCGTCTGGTCACCTCCTGGCCACCGGCTCGTCCTTGGGGCCGCCAGGGCAGCAGGCTTAAGCCTGTGGCACCACGACGGCGGCGACCGTGAGTCCAAGATTTGAAAGATCGTGTCGCCACTAACCGGGGATGCCCAACCCCTGCCTCGGCTAAAGGGGGAAGGCCCCTGCCTCGGCCAGGGGTCCCCAGCCGTCCCAGGTGACACCGTCTTCAGGTCCGACGGATGCCTCTGCGGGCAATCGCAACATGCGACACCCGCCTGTGTGGTCGCACGACGGCCCGGTCACACAGGCAGGCACTCCGGACGGGCCCACCACATTGCCCTGCCGCTGTGAGGTGCAGACACGTCACCCATGAACGGCTTCAGGTTTACCTTGACAACACATGATAACTCGACTTATCATGTGTATATGGACACCGCCATTTTGCCCCTCGGAACTGTGATTCGGCGACAGGCCGATAGCGATGAGCAGGCAATCCGGCTGTGGCTACACGGCAAGTCGGCACACAGTCAACGGGCGTACACATCGGACATCGAACGATTGCGCTCGTTCGTTGTGAGACCGCTACCCCAGATAACGCTTGACGATCTTCAGGGCTTTGCGGACTCACTAGCTGACCTCGCTCCGGCCTCTCAGAAGCGCACCCTCGCCGCTGCGAAGAGCCTCATTACTTTCTCTTTCAAGATTGGCTACAGCACCTTCAATGTCGGGGCTGCGCTTACTGTCCGGAAGCCGAAGAACACCCTCGCAGAACGCATCTTGTCGCACGAAGACATCACTCGGATCATCGAACGCGAAGACAACCCACGAAATCACGCGATCCTCCGCGCTTTGTATGAGACCGGTTGCCGCGTGTCGGAACTGTGCGGGCTGAAGTGGCGGGATGTTCAACCGCGCGACGGCGGACTTGCACAGGTAACGATCTTTGGCAAGGGCGGCAAGACGCGCCATGTGCTGGTCTCGCAACGTCTTCATGAAGAGTTGTGCCGGTTGCGCGGCAGTTCTGGTACTGACGCGCCCGTGTTCCCGAGCAAGAGCGGGCGGGCACTGGACCAGCCTGCCGTGTTCCGCGTGATTCAGGGAGCGGCAAAAGGAGCGGGAATCGAGCAACGGGTATCGCCGCACTGGTTCAGGCATGCCGCCGCATCACACGCGCTGGACAACGGCGCACCAATCTCGCTCGTGAAGGAGCAACTCGGGCACTCTAGCCTGGAAGTGACAAGTGTTTACGTCCACGCACGCCCGACAGATGGTCTCTTCAAATTCCTGAATCGCTGAACTGTTGTGGACAACGTCGCCCCAGAACGTCTGGTGCCAATCCTGGCGTCCACCGCTCCAGCAGAGGGCGAAACCCGCATGACGGCTGCAAGGGGATTGTTGCCGGTGGTTACACGCTCCCGCCCGTCATGACGGCCCGGCGTCGAGCCGCTGTAAAACGAGGTGACAAAGTACTCGGCTCGATTGGGCAGCGGCATTTTCGGCGGCTTAACTTGTTGAGCTGAAATCGCGTGCCCGCTCAGCAATTCCAACATTCAGAAATGGGAATCCGGACTTAAAACCAGACGGCGAACCGGAATCGACGGCATCGTAGGGCGGAAAACCGCCGCCAGACGGCATAATACCGAAAGAGGTAGACGTGTTCAGGTGACTGGGCTGCCTTCCACTTGCGGGATGGTGAGTTGTGGCACCCGACGGGGGAGGTATTCAACGGTGCGCGTGGAGTGTCATCCGAAAGGAACTCTCAGAAAGGCGCTCGGGTGCAGCAAAATAGGGGAAACAATTCTCGCGAATCCATTGACATAGATTTTCGGATGGGATACTCTGAAAACGATCTGACGCGTTAAAGGCTAACTGCCTGGCACGTCGGTGTCGGTCCTCAGAAAAGGCGACTAACTATCGCGTCCAGGTGCCGGGTGCCCTCGGGCATGCCAAGGGGCTTAAATGCCCTCTAGATTTGACGGAGTGACCTGAGATGCGTTATTATTCGCGCGTGCCAATGAACGCCGCTGTTCAAGCGGTGATCCTCTCAACTATCCCTATTCATGTTACGCCCCGCCTCGGCTTGGCAATCGTGACCTGTTCTTCCGAACGGAGGAATCAGCAATGCTCATTGCGATGATGGACAAGTTGGTCAATCTTCCGAAGCTCACCCATCGCGAATTGACTGTCCTCGAATGTCTCGGTCACGGTACTTCGAATAAAGAACTGGCAACTGCGTTGAACTTAACGGATGCTGCATCGAGGATCTACGTTAGTAAGTTGATGAGGAAAACCGGGTTGAATCGTCACCAACTGGGCATTGTTGGATGTCTCTATTGCCAACGACTCGACGTCGGAGAAACGTCCCACTCAAGGATTGAAAGTCCAAGAGGTATCTAGGTCATGAAGATCAAGTTGAAAAGTGGGTACTTTCCGGGAGCTCTTCGTGAGGAGTTTCAGTAGATGGCGAGCCATCGCGAACTGTGGGCATCGGAGCGCATGCGGAGACTCACGGATAAGCTCTGGAACTGCCTAGACACCGTTCCGGAGGCTACGTGCAGTGACTTGGACATCAAGAAGGGTAGTTCTTGCGCCTAAGCGGTCGGTGATCTTCGCCGCTGGCTCAAGGCGCAGGTTGAGGTCGCATCGAACCCTACCACGCATTCTAACGAAGCCGTTCAATGGTCGGGGACAGGCCGCTTTCTAGCGGGAATCAACCAAGAGTGTGGATGACCCTCCGCCCGGAATCGTGATCGGCTTCACCCCGGAACGCTAACCGGCACGGTGCGGAATATGCACAAGCTCGGCAGACAAGCGCGGGCCGACGGAACATCGGTCAAGACGAGCTGTGCATGGAGGCTAAACCGGAAGCTCAAGGCGTTTGGGCTGGGAGGTCGTTGGTAGATCATCAGGGAGCATAACGGCGAATCTGCGGGAAGCTTCAATTGAAGCATGTTGACTTGATTGTCCTGCCAGAGCGACTGTTACCTCGACGATGCGCAGAAGCCTTAAAGGTACAGGCATGACGCAGAAGTCTCTGGCGACATCCGCAGCATCACACAAATGTCATGGCGGAACGTACAATCCTAGAGCTTTGCGTAGGACTGAAATGTGAACCATCGGAGATCAAATGGGAAATGCATCATGATCCGGGTTTCATAGTGTAGTCCATCAGGACCTTCGTAACGCATTCGCATTGAATACGTCCCAGCGCCGCAGTGCTCATGCAAGTAACGACCAATATCAGATTCTGTTGAAAATATATTTTTTAGATCCTCTGTTTTATCATAGAATTCGACAAATCCGTCCTCCTTACAGTTAGCACCGAGTGCATGACAGGGCTTGATACCAATAGTTACATCTGGAGATATCGATGTGCAGTCAATCACAATGTTGAATGCCGGAGCAGTTCCAATATTGTGGAACGCCAGTGTTGGCGCTAGATAACGCCCTTCGGGCACTGTCGCAAATTCCAGCGTTACTACAGGCCTATTCGCATTCTCAGTCTGCCGCAGTGACTCGCCAAGTTGTCGCTGAGCCACCTTCCTGAGTGTCCGCGTCTCCCAGGTGTACCAGAACAGCACTACAAACGTAGCCGCAGTCAGACCAGATGAGATGGCGTCCTTCTCATTGTTGAAGTGGTGAGCCGTCAAGAACGCAATGCCGCCGATGGCATTTGCCAGAATGAGTACTGTAACGGGATGCTCCAAGAGCCTCAAGATTTACTCCTCTCACCGAATCGCATGATAGCGAACTCAGACGCCGCTCGCAGTACAGTGCCCTGCACGCTCGTAGATACGCTAGTCCCCCGGAGCCGCCATACTGTTGGGTGGCGGTGTGGTAGCTCAGCAACAAAATGTTGCTGAGGGTCAATGGTCCGGTGATAGTCGGCCCCGGCTGGCGTGGCCAAGGAGCCGAACGGGGCCAGCGCCAGCAAGCCGAAAGCCATCTCGCCGTTTGTGATACTACCGCAGTGGTCGTCCGTCGCCTATGGGGTGCCAACTCCAGCGGGCAATAGCGGGCAATGTGCCAGAGCATCGGCGGCAACCACGGCAACTGGAGCTATTGGTTTTCTTTAACTTGCTGATTCTAAAGATCCTCTGAGCTTTCGAATCCCTCCCTCTCCGCCAGATAATTCGATCGGAATATTTCCTCCCTTCCTATCAGAAGGCTCCCCGGTTCCTCCGGGGAGCCTTTCTTCTTTCTTCCCAGCGGACCTTCGCCAGAGCGACCACCTACCGAATGGACAGTAGCAACCACTTTGTCGTGGTGTGCACCTAATAGGTAGAGAGTGAAGCTCGAGGAAAGGAAGATGGTTATGAAGTCCTGGAGAATGAGGGTGGTGACAGGAGGCCTTTTCCTGGCCGCCGCGATTTCCACTGTCAAAGGCGACGTAACTGCCCAGAATCGAGTGGGTGCGCTGGAGTATGTGGAAGGCAGCGCCTTCGTCGACAATCAGGCCGTGGCCGCTAACCACGAAAAACTACCGGCCCTGAACGAAGGCGGCTCGCTCACGACCGCCAAAGGACATGCCGAGATGCTTCTGACTCCGGGTGTTTTTCTGCGCATGGACGCGCAGAGCGAAGTGCGCCTTGTCAGCGGGAGTTTGACGGACACCCTGGTGCGCCTGGACCGCGGCTCGGCCATCGTGGAGGTGAACGATCTCCACAAAGACAACCTCATCAGGATCCAGGTGGGCGATCAGACGGTGCAATTGCTAAAGACCGGCCTGTACCGATTCCAGGCGGAGCCTGCCATGGTCGAAGTCCTGAACGGCAAGGTGGCCGTCACGAAAGGCGATCGCACCGTGAAAGCCGGCAAAAACCGGGCCGTGATGGCGTCGGATCTGATGGTGACGAAGTTCCGGCCCGACCCCAACGACGAGCTGAGCCGCTGGTCCCGACTGCGCTCCGAGTATGAAGCTGACGCGAGCGTCGCTTCGGCGCAGTATGTCTACGACATGGGTATTCCATGGGGTTACTCCAGTTGGATGTGGAATCCCTGGTTTGACACCTGGACGTGGCTGCCGGCCTCCGGCTATTGGCTGAATCCGTACGGTTTCGGCTACTGGGGGCCGTCGCTGGTTTACGGCTACTATCCGTCGCGCTACTACGGCGGAGTGCATCACTACGCCTTTGCGCCGCGGCCCGGCCGGATCGGCCCCTCCGGGCTGAACCTGCAGCGCGGTCCCGCGGCCCAGGCGGCGCGAAGCGGAATCGTTGCGCAGTCGCGGCCCGGGTTTGGTGGTGGGACGGCCGGCCGCGGCATGTCTCGCCCATCGATGGGTACCCGGTCGTTTGGCACGCGCTCCATGGGCGGCATGCGCTCCATGGGCGGTGGATTCCGAGGAGGCCGCCGGTAACCTGGGCCGCCATGCAATAACTTGCGGGCGCGCACTGGATTGAGACGTTGCCTAAAGCGGCGAGCGTAGCGGCGCCTGTTTCAAGACCTCGTGGACCATCGCGAACACCGCCGTCATGCTGAACGTTGCCTTCTCGCACTCCGCCGAAATCACCCCAATCATCGGCTGCTTCGAGGGTAGTGCCCGGGCCTTCTCCCAGAGGTCGTCCGGTTTGGCGGCATTGAACTCAGCGGACGGAAACGCAGGGGCGGCGGCTCGCAGCAGCCAGTAGGACTGGTCGGCGCAAAAGAGTGCGTGGTCCATCCGGCTGATCCGTGCCACCCCGGCACGATCGTCGTGCGCATTCACCGCGTATGCCACTGCTTCACTGAAGCCCAGCCTTCTCAGTGTCTGCGCACCATCCACACCGTGGCGGGTGGGATCGCCGGCGGTGGTGGCGATGTCGACATCATGCAGCAGTCCGGCCAAGCCCCACAGGTCTAGGTCATCCCGCTTCCCGGCCATTGCGCGCATGATCGCTTCGACCGCCAACGAATGACTCAGGTATTTCTCCTGCGATACCCGCGCGGTGAGCGTCTTCCATGCCAACGCACGGGTTTCCGCCGCGGTGGGCGGCGCGTTCGCACTCGCCTGACCGGCGCCCAGCGGCATGGACAGCGCCATGAGAGCACAGCAGACCCAGCCGGAGGGCGGACGTGATCCTCGCATCTCATCGGCATTATAGCCCGCTACACGTTGATGATCGCGATGATCCAGAGCACAGTTACCGGCGCTCCTGGATCAACCGAAGCGGCCTGCAATAGCAAACGGCTCCCCGGCAGAACCGGGGAGCCGTCTTTCCGTCTTTCGAGCGCCCGCCTAGAATGTCAGGCGCGCTCCAAACTGCACCACTCTCGATCCGTTACGCGAGGTGATGATGCCGACGCTGGCCGGCACGCTGATGTTCGTGCCGGGATTGCCCAGGTTGGCGTGGTTCAGTACGTTGAATGCTTCGCCGCGCAGTTCCAGATTGATCCGCTCGGTGATGGAGGTCATCTTGAAAAGCGCTGTATCCCAGTTCACCGAACCGGGTCCGACGATGCTGTTGGGCGCCGAGTTCCCGAAGGTGTAGGCCGTCGGGACCGCATAGGCAGCCGGGTTGAACCACTGGGTTTCGTTCTTCAGCGCCGCGCCCGGATCGCCGATGATATCGGCGCGGCCGCTGGGCCAGCCGGTCTTGTTGCTGTTGAAGGTGACGGACAGGAAGTTGCCACTGGCAAAGGTGGCGATGCCGGCCACCTGCCAACCGGAGACCAGCTTACTGGTGAGGCCCGACACGTTGGAAAGCCAAGGCTTCCCTTTGCCGACAGGCAGTTCATAGATGTAGTTGGCCACCAGGTAGTTCTTCACATACTGCGAGCTGTTGCCGCGATCCAGCCGAAGGTTGGTCCAGGTGGTCGGCAGGGCTCCGTCATAGGGCCCGCCGAGGGCGCGAGTGAACTGGTATTCGGCGCCGAAGCTGAGGCCCGACGCGGTGCGCCGGGTGGCACCCAACTGAATCTGGTTCAAAGCCAGATTGCGGTCGGACTGGTAGTAGTAGATGTTGCCCCAGGGCTGGTAGGCGCGGCGGGGCTGAACGGCCAGCGACGACGGCAGGGGATCGTTGATGTTGACGGCCTGGACGAAGTGGGTGGCTTTACTGCCGACATAGGATGCGCGGACGGCCGTGTTCTTCACCGGTTCCCATTCCATGGTGTAGTTCCACTGCTGGGAGTTGCCGATCTGGAAGTTCTTGTCCACCGCGTAAAGATTGGGCGGGCTGCTGGTGGACGAGGAACCGGTACCAGCCCATGCGTCGGTCCAGGTCAGATTCGGGATGCCGTTGTTACTGCCGAGAAAGGTCTGCGACGCACGGAAGGGCGGATTCAGGCCCAGGTCGCGCAGGTCGACCGCGCCGTCGTACTCACCCATCACGTTGTAGTAGATGCCGTAGGCGGCGCGGATCACGAACTTCGTGGTGCCAAACGGGCGATAGGCCAAGCCGATGCGCGGTGCGAAGTTGCGGCTGCCCAGAGTCATGTAATTGGAGCGGTCGAGGCCCAGCGTGTTGGCGTCCACGACCGGGACGACTCCAGACCAGATGGGATCCGCCGTGCCGCTGATCACAGCCAGCGCGTTGGCGCCGCGATCCCACACCGCCAGGTCGTTGTTCTTCTCCCAAGGTGTCTGGTAGTCGTAGCGGAGCCCGACGTTCACAGTCAGCCGCGAGTTGACCCGCCAGTCGTCCTGCGCATAGGCGGAGAAGCGGTAGTTCACGTCGTCGAGGACGAAGTTGCTGGTGGCCCGCGAACTGGTGGAGATGTCGCCCAACAGATAGTCGGCGAAGGAGTTGCCGGTGTAGCGGCCGTCAAAGGCAAAGGAGCCGCGATAGGGCGAGGAGTTCTGGCGATTGATGACGTCGACGCGAGCGAAATCGACGCCGAACTTCAAGCTGTGCTTGCCGCGCTCCCAGCTCAGGTTGTCGGAGAACTGCCGCTGGTGATTGACGTCGCCGGAGCCGGGCTGGTCGGAAAGGGTTTGGAAGCCAGTCATCGAGATGGTTGGAAGGCCGCCCAGTCCTTCCAGCGGAGGGGTGGCGCCGGGGATGAACTTGCTCGGATCCAGGTCGTGATTCTGGGGCATGCGGTAGTCTTCCCAGTAGTTCAGGCCGATGCGGAAGACGTTGGCGATGGTGGGGGTGAAGACGCGCGTGTACTGGGCGGCCAGATTCTTGGTGCTGATGCCGAAGCCGTCCCAATTACCAAAGGGCACGCCGCCACCGGCCGTGCTGTACGGGCCGTTGTTGGTCCAGAAGTAGCGGACGGAGACCATATCCCGATCGGTGATCTGGTAGTCGCCACGGGCGGAATAGCGGTCGTTCGGCTGATGCTGCGGGACATTCGCGACGAAGTTCGTGCCCAGGCCGGTCGCACCCTGACCGGGCAGGTTCGGATCCGGCATGTACTTCAGGAACTGCTGGGAAACGGAACTGATGCGATTGGAGGGGATGATGTTGTTGGCAAATGGAGTGCCTCCGGCGAGCGGGTCCTTGATGACGGTGCCGGGCAGGAACGAACTGAAGTCGCCGCCCTTCATGGCGGTACGCGGCATGGACATCTGCGTTGTGCTGGACTGCACCAGCCGCAGCCCCTCAAACGAACCGAAATAGAACAGTTTGTTCTTGATCACCGGGCCGCCCACGGATCCACCGTATTCATTGCGGTTGAAAGGAGGCTTGGCCAGCAGTTGGGCCGAGTGGGTCTTGGCCGCGGTGACGGCATTGCGATTGAATTCAAACAGGCTGCCGTGGATCACATTGCCACCAGACTTGGAGGCGATGACCACCTGGGCGCTCTTGCCGAACTCGGCCGGCGCCGCGTTGGCAATGACCTTGAACTCGGCCACGCCGTCCAGCGACAGCATCTGGCCCAGCAGACGTTCGCCGATGGCATCGTCGTTCGAGACGCCGTCGACGGTCTGGCCCGTGCCGCCGCGATAGGCCGCTCCGGCAATGGCCGGGTTCGATCCGGCCTGTTGGACGCCGGGGGCCATGGCCATCAGCCCGTTGATGCCGGTGCGGCCGTTCAAAGGCATCGACCGCACCTGATTGCTGTCCACGACGTTGCCGACGGAGGAGGTCTCCGACTGGACAATGGGCGCGGTGGCCTGCACCTCAACAGTTGAGCTCACGCTGCCCAGTTCCAGTTGGAGGTCGATACGCGCGGTCTGGTTCACCAGGAGAGGGATACCGCGTTTGGCGATGGTCTTGAAGCCGTCGGCGCTGGCCGTCAGGCGATAGTTGCCCGGAATCAACCTTTGGAAGACGAAGTCGCCCTCGGCGCCGGGGGTGCGCACTTCGGTGATGCCGGTACTCTCATTGGTTAACTCGACGCGGGCTTGCGGAATAGCGGCGAGGCTTGGATCCGTCACGCGTCCGACGATGGTGCCAGTCGTCTGGGCCCATAGGGTCGCCGATGCGAGATACACGCCCCAGAGCCATACTGCGCTCCTGGATTTCATGGTGTAGTCCTTTCGTGGTGGTCGCAACTCGGGTGCACTGTGAATACGCGCGGGCGCCGCCGCACCTGGATGAGCGGGCGATCAACCTGGAAAGACTGAGGGACCTGCTCCACGCGGACTCGGACGGAAGACCCGGGCATCAACCTGCACTACGTTGATTCTTGCCCCCAGGGTTCACCTAAGTTCAGTGGTTCACGGTGCATTTCACCGTAAAACGCATGCTATACTCTTGAAAGTAAAGACCCCTTTCGCGGCTTTCCTGCCTCGGCGGGGTCCAGGTGAAGGGTACCGGTAACGGTCCCGTTAGCCCCTGGACAGGTGCTGCCAACAAGCGCTGCGGCGTGGGCCGGAACGCTCCCGAACGCAAGCTGCGAGGATTGGTTTGATGTCGAGTTCCTCTGGCGCCCGCGATGCGCTCAATCCGCTGGACCGGGCCAGAGTCGAGAACGATCCTCGCTGGGCCGCGGTGCAGCGCATCCTCGCATCACCCGGATTCCTCAAGTCAGCCCGGCTCTCCGCCTTTTTGATCTACGTCTGCGAGTGCGCCATCCTGGGGCGGGTGGACGAGGTCAGCGAACAGCACGTGGGCATCCATGTCTTCGAACGGCCGCCGGATTACAACGCCAGCGAGGACAACATCGTCCGCTCGCACGCGCGGCTGTTGCGGAGGAAACTGGACGAGTACTACGCCGAGGAGGGCCGCCAGGAGGCCATCCGGATTCAGGTTCCCAAAGGCGCCTATCTACCCGTATTCGGTACAGTATCGGACCCGGAGCCGGAGGCCCCGCCCGAGGTGGCACCGCCGGTGCGCCGCCGCCCCGCCCTACGCTGGTGGGCAGCCGGCGTGTTGGTGCTGGCCGTGGTGGGCTATGCCGTCTATCGCTGGACTACTCCCTCGCGGCCTCAAATGCTGGTGCGCCAGTTCTGGGGCCAGGTTTTCAATGCGGACCGCCCGACCATGGTGGTGTCCTCCGACACAGCGCTGGTCCTGTTCGAAGGCTACACGCGCAGTTCCGTCGCGCTGAGCGAATATCTGGCTCGGGATTTCTGGCAGAAGTTCCCGCCGCAGCCGGACATCCAGGGCAACTGGATCTCAGGATTGCGCGACCGCCCGTTCACGAACAATGTCGACCTCAGTTTCTGCTGGCGGCTGGCCCGGCAGCCATCCATCGACTTCCGCCGCGCGGTAGTCCGTCCGTCCCGTGAACTGGGCATGGCCGACCTGAAAGGCGCCAACGCCGTACTGATTGGTGCCCGCCGGGCGAATCCGTGGGTGGAATTGTTCGACCAGAAGAACAACTTCCAGGGCCTCTTCACGGAGGAACTCCGGGACTACATCCAGAACCGGGCGCCGCACGGCTCGGAACTGCCAGTGTACCGGTGGAGCCGGGTGGAAGGCGCGACCCACTCCTACGCGCTGATTGAGTTCAATCGCGGGCTGACCAGCAATGAACATGTCCTGATTCTCTCGGGGCTGAACACGCCCGGCACGGAAGGCGCGGCCGATTTCCTGCTGAACCCATCGACCCTGGGCCGGTTCCTGGAGACGATCACGCTTTCAGACGACCGCGTGCCGCATTTCGAGCTGCTGCTGGGAGTCGACAACATCAATGTCACGGCCCCGCGCGCGGAAGTCGTGGCCTACCGGGTTCAGAAGGACTAAGCGGCAAACCCGGACGATTACTCGTGGCGAACGGCCCGTAGGGGGTCGATCCTCGTGGCCCGGCGGGCCGGTATGTAGCTGGCCGCCAGCGAGACCAGTAGCATCAGCAGAGCCACGCAGGCAAAGGTGAGCGGATCGCGCGGGCTGATGCCGTAGATCAGGCTCGCAAAGAGCGGTCCGGCCGCGAATCCGGCGGCGAATCCAGCGGCGATGCCGATGCCCGACAGGCGGAGGCCCTGCCCCAGGATGAGGCGCAAGGCGTCCCACCGCTGGGCGCCGATGGCCATGCGGATGCCGATCTCGCGGGTCCGCTGAACCATCGTGTAGGAGATGACGCCGTACAATCCGACGGCGGCCAGGATCAGGGCAATCAGGCCGAGGCCGCCCACCACGGTGGCCGCCAACTGCTGTACATACATGTTTGAGCGGACGACCAGGCCGAGGGTGGAGAGGGTTAGCACGGGCGCCCGCCGGTCGACGGCCGCCACAGTGGCTCGAAACTGACCCGCAAAACGCAGCGGATCGCCGGTGGTTTCGACGAGAATTAGGGTACTTTCACGATCCGACTGGGTGTAGGGCAGGTAGAAGTAGGGCTCGGGCGCCTCGAGGATCGAGTTGATCCGGGCGTCCCTGGCCATGCCGACGACCTGCCGGTTGACGCCGTCCGGATCGGAATCGGCGTGGAGGAACTGCCCGACTGCGTCCTGATTCGGCCAGAGGCGCTGCGCCATGGATTCACTGACGATGACGACCGGGGGCGCGCCGGCGCTGTCGCTCGATTCGAAATCGCGGCCGCGCAGGAGTGGGATACCGAGGGTCCGGAAGTAGTCCGGGCCGATGACATTGAACTTCACGGCTGGTTCCGGAGTGCCGGGCGGGACGGTGCGGCCGGGGAGATGGATGCGCTGGGCCGTACCGCCTTCCGAGCCCCAGAGCGGCGGACGCATGGCTAAAGTAGCTTGGCGGACTCCGGGCGTGGCGCGCAGGCGTTCCAGGATCTGGCGGTAGGACTCGCGGACCTGGGCCGACTCGCCGGAGAGCAGGATATCGGCCACCAGGACATCCTTGCGCTGGAACCCGAGATCGAGGTTCATGCTGTAGAGGAACGTACGCACCAGCAGGCCGGAGATGGTGAGCAGGAGCATGGACAGGGCCACCTGCATGATCACCAGCAGGCCGCGCGAACGGCGGCGCGCGGGTGCCGTCTGGTCAGTACCTTTCAGCACCGTAACCACGTCGGGACTGGAGGCGCGCAGGGCGGGAAAGAGGCCAAAGGCCAGGACTGTGAGGAGAGAGAGGGCCAGGGTGCAGGCGAGCACACGGGCGTCCATACGGAATTCGAAATGGATATACATGTCGCCCGGCGGCGTGATCAGGGAAGGCAGGCAGGCGATGAGCCAGCGCGCCAGAAGGAGTCCGGCGGCGACGCCGAGGCTCGCGATGACGGCGCTTTCGGTGAGCAGTTGGCGGACGATGCGGGCGCGTCCGGCGCCGATGGCCATGCGCACGCCGATTTCGCGGGAACGGACTCCGGCGCGGGCCAGCAGCAGGTTCGCGACATTGGCGCAGGCGATGAGCAGGACCAGGCCTACGATGCCCAGCAGGATTCCGGCCATGGCGCCGGCGGAGCGCAGGCGATATTCCAAGGCGGAATACAGAACGCCATGGCGGCCCTTGTTGGATCGCGGGTAGGCGCGTTCGAGGTTCCGGGCGATGCCGTCGATTTCCGCGCGGGCCTGTGTCATGGAAATGCCCGGGCGCAGGCGGCCCAGGGCGGCGAAAGATTGCGAATCGCGCTGGGCGCGTTCCCCGCCTTGGCTGGGGTCCCACGAGCTCATGGGGATCCAGAAATCGGAATCGATCCACTGCTCAATGCCGCGGAAGCCCCGGGGGGCGATCCCGATGACGGTGTACAGGCGGCCCAGGCGGACCGGCTTGCCGACGATGGAGGGATCCGCGCCGAAGCGGCGGCGCCAGAGGCTGTCGCTCATGACGACGACAGGTCCGCCGTCGCGGTCGAGTTTCGTGAAGACGCGCCCCACCTGCGCACTGACGCCGAGGACCGAGAAGTAGTCTTCACTGACGACGTTGGACATTGCGGGATCGGCAAACCCGTCTCCGGTCAGGATGGGGCCGCGGCGCTGGGTAACGGTGAGGCCGGCGAGGGTCTTCGCCTGATCGCGGAAGTCTTCATACTCGGGGAAGGAGACGCCGCCGAACCGATCCCGATCCGTGGCCAGGGAGAGATAGACGAGCTCGCCCGGATTCTTCACCGGCAAAGGCCGCATCCACATGCCGTCGACGAGGCTGAAGACTGTGGAATTCACGCCGATGCCCACCGCCAGGCAGAGCACCGCTACCGCCGTGAAGCCGGGCGCCCGCAGCAGTTGCCGGAAGGCGTAGCGGGCGTCCTGAGCGATCACCTCCAACGCGTGTCCACTCCACATTTCCCGGCTCCTTTCCGCCAGCAAGGTCTGATTCCCGAACTGCCGTTGCGCCAGGTAGCGGGCCTCGGCGGCGGGCAGGCCGTCGTCGCAATGCGCGTCGGTCTTGCTCTCGGTGTGGAAACGCATCTCCTCTTCGAGGTCCTGCTCGAACTGCCGCCTTCGCAGGAAGAACGCCAGACGCCGCCAATATTCGCCAAGCCTATCCATGGGTACACCTTCCATCAGGCAGGCTGGATCACGCGTGTGATCGCCCGCATTACCTTTTCAAACTCCGAGATCTCCGCGCTCAACTGTTTCTTGCCGGCCGGGGTCAGGTGGTAGTAACGGGCCCGCCGGTTCTTCTCGGACTGGCCCCATTCGGCGACCACCCAGCCTTTGATGAGCATGCGTTGGAGAGCGGGATAGAGCGAGCCTTCCTCGACCTGGAGCACGTCCTGGGAGGTCTGCTGGATATGTTGTGCGATGCCGTAGCCGTGCATGGGGCCCAGATGCGCGAGGCTCTTGAGGATGAGCATGTAGAGGGTGCCGGGCGGAATCTCCGAGCGGTTGCTGGCTTCGTCTTTTCCCATAGTCTAACTACTGGTATTCTGCGCCGACTGCCGGGCTTCGTCAAGCGGCCGGTGCATGTTGTTACAGCGGACGATTATCGTGCGAATTGGTCAACAATAGAAGGATCGCCATGCAACTGCTGCCTCCGCCCGCAGAGCTGTTGATCTTCGTCACCGCCGCTGTCGTACTGCTGGTGATTCCAGGACCGGCCGTGCTGTATATTGTCGCCCGCAGTGTGGACCAGGGCCGCCGTGCGGGCTTCGCGTCGTGCGCGGGTATTTCGACGGGCGGCCTGGTACATGTACTGGCCGCGACCTTCGGACTCTCCGCTCTGCTCGTCTCGTCCGCCATGGCCTACTCCGTCGTGAAGTATGCGGGCGCCGCGTACCTGATCTACCTGGGCATCCGAAAACTGCGGGAAAAACCCGTCGCGGGCACCGTGGGCCACGCCGCACCATCGAGCCTGCGCCGGATCTACGCGCAGGGGGTGGTCGTGCAGTTGCTGAACCCGAAGTCGGCGCTGTTCTTCTTCTCGTTCCTGCCGCAATTTGTGAGTCCGGCACGTGGCCCGGTGATGCCGCAGTTGCTGGCGCTGGGACTGCTGTTCGCCTGCATGGGTTTTGTGAGCGACTGCCTGTGGGCGTTCACGGCGGGCACGGCCTCGGGGTGGTTGCGGGGGAACCCGGCGTTCCTGCGGCACCAGCGGTATGTGTCGGGGTCGGTGTACATTGGGCTCGGTCTGGCCACGGCGGTGAGCGGGTCGCGAGCGCCCAAATAGGCGGACTCGAACCTCTGGTCGACGAATCGCAGTGGACTCCAAGCTCTACCTGCTGGCGAACTCCTCGAAGGCCACGTAGCCGCCGAAGAGCTCATCGAGCCGATCCTTGGCCCCTTCCACCACCAGGACGCCTCCATAGCCATCTGCGCGGAATATGTCCGCCCCATTCCATGAGTCGAGTTCCACATACAGCTCATGAAAGGACCGCACGACTCTAGTCGGCCGCCCGATGTTCGCCGTGACCGGAACAACGAGCTCCCAGACGTCCCCCATCTCGTCTGAGAGTCGAGCGTCCGGTTGACGTTCGAGAATATAGTCCTCAGGTTCGCCGGACTCCGGAAGCTCCGGAGGGTCGCCGGTAGACAGGTCCCAATCCTGCCAAGGCAGCTCGACAATCCTCGTCTTGCGGACCGGCCTGAACGTGAATCCACTCAATCCTGATGCCTCCAACTGCGCCTTCCCCCCGGAAGTGAGCACGACATCGCCGATACCGGGAAAGGTGATCGGCGGCATGTAGGGACCCGTTCTCTCGAGGCACAGCAAACCCTCAACGCGCAGGAGGTGGCTCGTCATACCATGCTGAAGAATATGGCCGTAGTCGCCCCATGGGGTCAGTGGCTGTTCGCCGAACCAGTAGAACCTTGCAGGCATTGTCATCACTTCTATCACGTCAGGCGGCCACACGGGGAGGATAGAGTGAATCGACGCGATTGGCTGGTGCACCGGCCATCAATTTACAGCCATATTACTCAGACAGCTATATACTAGGACATCTGAGCATATGGGCGAGGTAATCCGGCATGTCGATCTGGACGCGCATTGGCAATGTGTTTCGCGGTGAGCGGCTGAACCGCGAGTTGGACGAGGAATTGGAGTCGCACATCGCGGAAGCGGTGGAGGAGGGGCGGCGTCCCGACGAGGCACGCCAGGCCCTGGGCTCAGCACTGTTGCATCGGGAGGCAAGCCGCGATCTGCGGCTGTTGCCATGGCTCGACTCGCTGCGGGCCGACGCCGTGCTGGGCTGGCGGCACATCCGCAAGCGCAAGGTCGCTTCCGCGGCAGCGATTCTGTCACTGGGTTTGGCCATCGGGTCGTGTACGGCGGCGTTCCGGATTATCGACGCGCTGCTGCTGCGGCCGCTGCCGGTGGCGCATCCAGAGGAGCTCTACGCGCTGCAGCGCACCGGCTTCGTTTTCACGGGCAAGGTGGAGACCTACGACTCCTGGTCGTATCCGGCATTCCGACTGATCGCGGAGGCGGTGCGCGGGCAGGCGGAGTTGCTGGCGCTGGGCCATATCGAACGGGTCGATGTGACCTTTGGATCTGAGGATGACATCGAGAAAGCCAACGTGCAGTATGTCTCCGGGCGGATGTTCCCGTCGTTCGGGCTGCGGCCCGCGGTGGGCCGCCTGTTCAGCGGCGCCGAGGACGATCTTTCGCATCCACCGCCCTATGCGGTGCTGTCGTACGACTACTGGGCGCGGCGCTTCGGAGCGGACCCCCGTGTGGTGGGCCGGAAGGTGCGGATCGGGGCGAAGGTGTTCGAGATTGTGGGTGTGTCGGGAGAGGGTTTCACCGGGACCGAGCCGGGCTCGGTGACGGGGATCTTCCTTCCAACGACGATGCATATCGGCGCGCGCGAAGAGGGCTGGACCTGGATGCGGACACTGGCGCGCATTCCGCCCGCCACGGCGCCGGAGCCGATTCTGGCCCGGGTGGCGGCGGTGTCGCGAGCGTTCGAGGAGAACCGCGCGAAGAGATTCGAGGGCATTACGCAGGAGAACATCCAGCGGTATCTCGACCAGAAGGTGGAGATGAAGCCGGCGTGGGCCGGCGTTTCGTCGCTGCAGAAGGAGTACCGGCGCGCGTTGCAGGCAATCGCCGTGCTGGTGGCGCTGGTGCTGCTGATCGCGTGCGCGAATGTGGCGAATCTGCTGTCGGCGCAGGCGGCGGCGCGAGCACGGGAAATGGCGCTGCGGGTCTCCATCGGCGCCGGGCGCGGCCGACTGGTGCAACTGGTGCTGGTGGAGAGCGGACTCATGGCGCTGCTGGCCGCGGCAGCGGGCGGCGTGTTCGCGGCCTGGGCGGCGCCGTTTGTGGTGGCCCACATCAACATGCCGGACGATCCGGCGCGGCTGGTGATGCCGGTGGACTGGCGGGTGACGGCGTTCGCCTTCGCGTTGACGCTGGTGGTGGCTGGTCTGTTCGGGCTGGCGCCGGCGCTGCGGGCGTCTGGGGTGAAACCAGCCAACGCGCTGAAGGGTGGCACGGATCCGCACTCGCGGAGGCGGCTGATGCACGGGCTGATTGCTGCGCAGGTGACGTTCTGCTTCGTGGTGCTGTTTGTCTCCGGGCTGTTCGTGGAGACATTCCACAAGCTGTCGGAACGGCCGATGGGGTTTGTGCCGGACGGGTTGCTGGTGGTGGACGTCGCGCCGAAGCAACCGCAGTTTCCGGTGGTGTGGGAGGAGTTGACCGCACGGATCCGGGCGTTGCCGGGCGTGGAGTCGGCGGCGACGTCTTGTTGGCCGCTGATCGGCGCCATGGGGTGGAACGGGTTCGTGTCGATTCACGATGGGCCGCCGAGCACCGTGCTGGCGTACATGCTGGCGGTGTCGCCGGGCTGGCTGGAGACGATGAAGATCCCGCTGCTCGACGGTTCCGACTTCCGGCCGGACGCTACGGCGCCGGGAGCGGCGATCGTCAATGAGACATTCGTGAAGACGTTCCTCCCCGGCGAACGGGCGCTGGGCCAGACGTTCCGGCGGGTCCGCGAAGGGTATCAGATTGTCGGCATCATCCGGGACACGCCGTATCAGGGGCTGCGCGCGCCGACGCCGCCGCTGGCCATTTTTCCGCAACATCAGCTCGACAAGCGCGGCCAGTTGCTGCCGGTGCGCAGCATGTCGTTCCTGGTGCGGGTGAAGGGGGATGCGCCGCTGGCGCTGGCTCCGGCGTTGCGAGCGGAGCTCGCCCGGGCGCGGCCAGATTTCCGGGTGACCAATGTCCGCACGTTCCAGGAGTTGCTCGACGGCCAGACGCTGCAGGAGCGGCTGCTGGCAATGCTGGCGCTGTTCTTCACAGTGGTGGCGCTGCTGCTGGCCGGGGTCGGGCTCTATGGGGTGCTGGACTACTCGGTGCTGCAGCGGCGGCGCGAGATCGGCATCCGCATGGCGCTGGGCGCGCGTGGAGGCGACATCGCGGTGCGGGTCACGTCGGAGATCTACATGATGGTGGCCCTGGGCGCCGTGGCCGGCCTCGCGTTGGGCATGGCGTCGGCCCGCTACATCGAATCTCTGTTCTACCAGGTGAAGGCCACCGATCTGCCTGTGTTGACGTTCCCGTCCATCACGCTGCTAGCCGCTGCATTGCTGGCCTCTCTACCGGCAGTGGTGAGGGCTGTCCGGACCGATCCGGCCACGACCCTGCGGGCGGAGTAAAGACTCGAGAAGGGGAACCGTATGTCGTTCTGGTCGCGACTGTCGAATGTGTTCCGGGGAGACCGGTTGAACCGCGAGATCGACGAAGAGTTGGAGTCACACATCGCCGACGCCATGGAGCAGGGCCGCGACGAGGCAGAGGCCCGGCGCGCGCTCGGCACACCGCTACGGCTCCGCGAGCAGAGCCGCGATTTCCACCTGCTGCCGTGGCTCGATTCTCTGCGCGCGGATGCGGTGCTGGGCTGGCGGCAGATCAGGAAGCGCAAGATCGCCTCGGCCTCGGCCATCCTGTCGCTGGGCTTGGCCATCGGGTCGTGTACGGCCGCGTTCCGGATCATCGACGCGCTGCTGCTGCGCCCTCTGCCGGTGGCGCATCCGGAGCAATTGCACGCGTTGACACGCACGGGCTTCGGCTTCGACGGCAAATTCGACGTGTTCTACGCGTGGGCCTATCCGTCCTTCCGGCTGATGTCGGATGCGGTACAGGGGCAGACGGAACTGCTGGCCCTCGGATTCGTCGAGCGGATGGACATCACCTATTCGTCCGATGAGGAGATGGAAAAGGCCAACGTCCAGTATGTCTCCGGGCGGATGTTCCCGTCGTTCGGACTGCAGCCCGCAGTGGGCCGGCTGTTCAGCGGCGCGGAGGACAACATGGCGCGGCCGCAACCGTTCGCCGTGCTCTCCTACGACTACTGGTCGCGGCGATTCGGGCGCGATCCGGGCGTGGTGGGTCGACGGTTGCGTATTGGCGAGAAGCTTTACGAAATCGTGGGTGTGAGCGGTGAGGCCTTCACGGGCACGGAGCCGGGCAGCGTCACGGGCGTCTTCCTGCCGGCCACGATGCATGCGGGCGCCAAGGAAGAGGGTTGGACCTGGCTCCGCACAGTGGTGAGGATCCCACCGGGCACGGCCCTGGGGCCCGTGGAGGCAAAGCTGGCCGCCTCTTCTCGCGCCTTTGAGGAGAACCGGGCCAAAGGGTTCCAGGGCATCACACAGGCCAATATCCAGCGCTATCTCGACCGGACCGTGGAACTGCGGCCTGCCTGGGCGGGGGTCTCTTCGCTCCAACTGGAATACCGGCGTGCGTTGGGCGCGATGGCCGTGCTCGTAGTGCTGGTGCTGTTGATCGCATGCGCGAATGTGGCCAATCTGATGACCGCCCAGGCGGCGGCGCGAGCGCGGGAGATGGCGCTCCGCGTCTCGATTGGCGCGGGCCGCGCACGTCTGGTGCAACTGGTGCTGGTGGAAAGCGGGCTGATAGCGCTAGCGGCTGCAGCGGCAGGTGCGGGGTTCTCGGCCTGGGCAGCGCCATTTGTCGTGAGCCGGATCAACCAGCCGGACAATCCGGCGCGGCTGGCGATGCCGATCGACTGGCGTGTGCTGGCCTTCGCCTTTGGGCTCACGCTGTTGGTCACCTGCCTGTTCGGACTTGCGCCAGCCCTGCGCGCTTCAGGCGTGAAGCCGGCCAGCGCGTTGAAGGGCGGCGCGGATCCGCACTCGCGGCGGCGGCTGATGCATGGCCTCATCGCGCTGCAGGTGACATTCTGCTTCGTTGTCCTGTTTGTCTCCGGCCTGTTCGTGGAGACCTTCCGCCGTCTCTCTGACAGGCCCACCGGCTTTGCGCCGGACCGGCTGATGGTTCTCTACGCCACGCCGAAGCAACGCCAACTGCCGGCGGTATGGGAGGAGTTGGCTCGGCGATTGCGCGATGTGCCGGGGGTGGAGTCCGTGGCTACGTCCTCCTGGCCTCTGCTGGATGGCATGTCGTGGAACAACTTCGTATCGGTGCATGACGGGCCGCCGAGTTCCGTGCTCGCCTACTTCCTGGCGGCTTCACCGGGCTGGATGGATACGATGAAGATCTCCATCCTGGAAGGCTCCGATTTCCGGCCGGATGCAACGTCACCCGGCTCCGCCATCGTCAATGAAACGTTCGTGAGGACATTCTTCCCCGGAGAACGCGCCTTGGGGCAGACGTTCCTAAAGTTCCGTGACCGGTTTCAGATAGTCGGTATTGTCCGCGATACCCCTTACAAGGGGTTGCGAGGACCGGCCCTGCCGCTGGTCTTCGTCCCACAACATGAGTTGGACACACAGGGTGGACAGATGCCAATTCGCAGCATGTCGTTTCTCGTGCGCACCAGGAACGACCGGCCCCTTGCGCTGGCGGGAGCCTTACGCGCCGAGGTGCGGCGGCTGCGTCCGGATTTCCGCGTCACCAACATCCGCACGCAGCAGGAACTGATCGAAGCCCAGACGGTGCGGGAACGGCTGCTGGCGATGCTGGCGCTGTTCTTTACGGTGGTGGCACTGCTGCTAGCCGGCGTCGGGCTGTACGGCGTACTGGATTACTCGGTGTTGCAGCGGCGGCGGGAGATCGGCATTCGGATGGCGATTGGAGCCCGGGCGGGCGATATCGGGCGGCTGGTGACCTCAGCGTCCTTGCGGATGGTACTGGCGGGCTCGGCGGCGGGCATCGTGCTGGGTCTGGTCGCGGCGCGGTCCATTCAATCGCTGCTCTATGGGGTGAAGGCGACGGATCCGGCGATGCTGGTTCTGCCCTGGGTGGTGATTGTAGGGACGGCCCTGGCTGCGGCGCTGCCGGCGGTGGTTCGCGCGGTGCGGATCAACCCCGTGACCAGCCTGCGGGCGGAATAAGGGGACGACGGCGGGCCCGGCTTTACAAGACTTAACAAAGGACGCCTCACATTGTCTCGAACACGGAGGGCTGCCGTCGACAAGAAGTGCAGAGAAGGTCCATTCGATAACCTGATCGACCTTCCTGGAAAGAAGAAGTACCCCAATGCTCAGTTCCATCGGTAGTCTCACCTCGACACTCAACGCTTCGTCCACCGCACAGACGCAGTCGAAGGTGGTCGACAAGATGTTCGAGAAGGTCGACACGAATAAGGACGGGCAGATCACCAAGGACGAGTTGGCGCAGTCGCTGGAATCCGGCAAGTCGCAGGCCGACAGCAGCGGCAAGAAACTCAGCGTCGACGAGCTGTTCCAGATGCTCGACTCCGGAGGCAAGGGGTACATTACCAAGGAAGACGCCGCAGCCGGCCTGGACGCCATGGCCCAGAAGCTCGCGGAAGCCAAATCGAAAACGTCAGGCGGGGGAGAGTCGACCGGCGGTGGCGGAGGAGCCAAGGGCGCCGGAGCGAGCGGGGCGAGTTCCACCAGCACGGACTACGATCCGAAGGACACCAACCAGGACGGCACGGTCTCGCTGCAGGAGGAGCTCGCCTACGTCATGAAGCACTACGCCAAGACGGACGCCGTGGAGATCTCCACGCAGGAGTCCTCAACGGAAACGTACGCGTAGGCAAGCTTTCAGCAATCAGCGATCAGCGATCAGCGATCAGCAATCAGCTCGCGCCGCGGTAGCTGGCGGCTGATAGGCGAGGACCGACGGCTGTCGACGGAAACCCACGCGCAGACAAGCCCTCAGGGGGCAGCGTTCAGCGATCAGCCCGCGGCTGGTGTGGCTGACGGCTGACGGCTGAGGGCTGATGGCCATTTCGCCAATACGACACCGCAATTCCGAGCGTGAGTACTTAAGCTACCAGTTCGTCACAGACCCATCGGGCCGCCGGTAGATCGGCGTCGGCTGTGCTTTCTCCGAGACCTCGGTGAGCAGCGTGAGTTGCTTGGTGTCGAGTTCCACGCCCAGGCCCGGCCGGTCGTTGGGCCACAGCTTGCCATCGCGGAAATCGAAAGCCTTGGGCAGGTAGGGCGTCCCGGTTTGGGCCACACGAGGGATCATCTCCATCAAAGCCGGACCAGAGAACGATCCGCAGAGGTGAACCAGCGCTGCCTCGGAGATGGGGCCCGTGAAGTGCGGGATCAGGCCCACATAGTGGGTCTCGCACAGCGCCGCGATCTTCACGAACTCAGTAATGCCGCCGACATTGGGCACCGTGGCCCGGCAGTAGTCGATGAGATGACCTTCAATCAGCTCGTTCATGTCCCAGCGGGAGCCGAACTGCTCGCCCACCGCGATGGGCACCTTCACCAAACCGCGCAGCGTCTTGTATACGGCCGGATCCTCTGAGCGCACGAGATCCTCGACAAAGTAGGCGCCCAGCCCTTCGATAAGGCTCGACAAGCGCACGGCGTCATTCATGTCGAAACGGGTGTGGAAGTCCACCGCCCAACCGCCATCCTTCCCTGCCCCTTCGCGCGCGTCGCGGCACATCTGCGCGGTGCGGTTCACCATTTCAAACCGGTCGTACGGCGCGCCGTCGGCCGGACCTATGCGGTAGGCGCGATAGCCGTCCTTGATGCAGGCGGCGGCGGATTCCTTGGTCGAGTTCTTGAAGGGATAGGCCGTTGCGTAGCACTCGATATGCTCGCGGGTGAGGCCGCCCAGCAACTGGTGCAGCGGAACGCCCAGCGCCTTGGCTTTGAGGTCCCACAACGCCATGTCGATGGCGCCCAGGGCGTGCAGCTTTTCGCGGCCGGCCGGATAGAAGTAACCCCGGAACAGAATCTGCCAGATCTCCTGAATGCGGAACGGGTCCATGCCGATGATGGCCGCCGCGCACTGTTCCAGCGTGTCCTTGGCGCCGCCTTCGCCAATGCCGGTGAGGCCGGCGTCGGTCTCGATCACCACGACGTTGGTGCTCTGGTTGAACAGGCCGGGCACCTTACTTTTCCGCAGCGCCGCGTCGCCGCCCGTTCCGTAGTACAGCACGCGCTTGATCTTCAGGCCGGACTTGCGCGTGGGCGTCTGGGCGGCCGCGGCGAGTGGCGCAGTTCCGGCGGCTGCCGCACTCAGGAATAATCTGCGATTCATTCGAACTCCTTGATACAGGGGGCTGGCGAATGCACGGCCGCAACGGACCGGCCCTCTATATCTATCGCAATTCGAGAGGCTATGGTAGAAAGCGCTTCAGATCGACGTCGACAAACTCGGCGCGGCGGAAACGCTCTTTCAATTTGTAGGGCACCGTGCAGTCGAAAATGGTCTTGCAGGAAGTGCCGTCGGCGGGAATGCTGGGGCTAAAATCCGGCGACTGCGAGGGGTCCAGCGGGTGGCAGCGGACACCGGGAATGAACACCGTGCTGATGTCGCCCTGGTAGCGCGTGGTCATCGCCCACAAAACATCGTTGGTGTCGTGCAGATTCACGTCCTCGTCCACCAGGATCACGTGCTTCAGCTCGGAGAACGCCGCAAAGGCCGTGAGGGCGGCCTGCCGCTGGCGGCCTTCATCGCTAGGCGCGGACTTGTGAAACTGCATAATCGCAAGGTACTTCCCACCCCCGGCCGAGTGGCAGTAGACGCCCACCAGTTTGCCCGGCATGCTGTCGTTCACCAGGCGGAGGATGCTGGCCTCGGTGGGGATACCAACCAGGTTCACGTGTTCTTCGCCCGGCCCGATGATGGTCTGCAGGATGGGGTGCAGGCGGTGCGTGATGGCTTTAATGCGGATCAAGGGCAGCGACGGCTGGGCTCTGCCGAGGTAGCCCGGAAACTCCGGCATGCAGTAGCCGGTATTGGACTGCACGTCTTCGCGGATCCTCTCGCCCGGCAGGATCTCGCCCTCCAGCACGATCTCGGCCCGCGCGATCGCCTGGGCATTCACTGAGACGCACTGCACCAGTTCCACCGGGCGCCGCCGCAACCCGCCGGCAATGGTGAGTTCGTCGAAGCCCAGCGGTGTCGTGGGCGGTTCGAAGCAGGCGGCAAGGTAGATGGCCGGATCGAGCCCCATGCTAATGGAGACCGGCAGGGCCTCACCGCGCTGCTCGGCCTTGATGCGGAACGCGTCGATGTGGCGGCCGGGCACGAAGTAGACGCTCAGCAGGTCTGGCCCTTGCAGGCAGAGACGGTGGATGGTGACGTCGGATTCACCGGTCTCGGGATCCTCGGCGCGGATCAGCCCCATGTTGAAGTAGGGCCCGGCGTCTTTCAGGGTATTGGTGGGCGCGGGAACGAGGGTGCGCAGGTCGAAGGGAGGGCGCAGAACCACTTCCTGGCAAGGCGCTGCCGAAGCAGGAACGACCACGGGCCGGTGCGGGTGATTCAGGGCATCCAGCAGGTCAAAGGGGAGACGCTCGACGGTGCTGTTGAGCAGCAGTGCGGTGCGCTGGCGGCTGGCCAGAACCCCGGTGACCACCGGCATGCTGTAGCCTTTCACTGACTCGAAGACCATGGCAGGCCCGATGCGCGTGGGCGGTGCCACCGGGGTACCGGCCCCCACCAACCGGTAGACACCGGCCAGTTCGGCCACGGCATCCACCGGTTCGCGGGTGGAGACCAACTGGCCGGGGATCGTCGACAGGAATTCGAGAGCCGAGCGCAGGTCCACAATGTCGGTGGCGCGTAACGTGGACGGCATCACCTTCGTCTGCATCTTGTGCCTCCCTTACCGGTCGGGACAGCGTCAAGCAGGCTGCCGTCCGGCCTCTACCATCTTATGGAAGCGCGGCGCAGGCCGGCCGCTCGATTGAGAACTTGTCCTTTCGATATGATAACTTGTGAGCAGAAATGAGATTTTCATCCGCCCTCCGAGCCGGCGCCCTCGTCACCGGCCTCACTGTCACCGTGTTTGGCGCCGTGTCTCAGCCGCCTAGTGAACCGGCGGAACCAAAGTACGTTCTGAAGGACGCGGAGCCGATCCCCCCCAGGGCCGCCCCCACCGACTATCAGGCGCAGGGCAAAGCCGGCAAAGTCACTATCGCCGCGGACTTTACGGGACACAGCATGCCAGGGCCCACGGGTCTGATGACCTCTGAGGATTACGTGGCCGTCGAGGTTGGGTTGTACGGCGCCGCCGGTGAAACCCTCTCCATCTCCGTCGACAACTTCTCGCTACGCATCAATGGCAAGAAGAATCCGTACCCCAGCCAGCCATACGGTCTGTTGGTGAAGTCGCTGAAAGATCCTGACTACGAGCAGCCCAAGAAGCAGGAGTCCAAATCGAGCATCGGCGGCGGCGGCCAACCTGGCGAAGCCCCACCGCCCACCACCACCGTCAAACTGCCTATCGAGGTTGTGCGTTCGCTGCAGCAACGCATCCAGAAGGCTTCCCTGTCCGAGGGCGAGCGGCCGCTTCCGCAAGCCGGCCTGCTCTACTTTGAGTACCGCGGCAAGGCCGAGAAGATCAAGTCGCTGGAACTGATCTACGACGGCCCCGCCGGCAAGGCCACAATTCCCCTGATGTAGCCGCTCTCACACAAGGGCAGCAAGACAAAAAAAGAGGGCTCTCCGGCGAACCGGAGAGCCCTCGTCGTTTGGGAGGAGATTACTTCTTCGTCTTGACTGCTTTCGGCTTGGAGGGGTTGGCCACCAGGATGTGATTCTCCACCGAGAAGACACCCGACACGCTGTTGGCCTGCATTCCGGCGACCTGCTGATCGGCGGCGTTGTCGACAACACCATCCAGGGTCACATTGCCGTTGTTCACGATGATGTGGATGGGATGCCAACCGATGGGCGGATCGTTGGTGATGCCACCGGCGACACGCGCCGGGCTGAACCACACCGGCACGCCGCGGCCGGGATTGTAACGGCTGAGCATGGGGTGGTAGTAGATGGCGGCATAGACCCGAGCACGAATGCGGTCATCATTCGGCGACAGCGACAAGACCTTGATCTCGTTCACTACATCGGTCACGCCTTCCACTTTCCTCACCACCTTTTCCGCCGAGTCCTTCAAAATCGGACGAGACGCAAAACCCTTCAGGACCACCGTGTAATCTTTGATCTGATAGGTAATACTGTCGAAGACACCATAATCGGTGAGCGACAGAATCGACTTCTCCACGTCGCGCGCCATGCGCAAGACCGACTGTGGGGTCTGCGTACGCTGGGCCGCCGCGACAGGGTCCTCGTCCTGTTGCTGCGCGAACACGGGGGTCATCCACAACAAAGCGGTGAGCGTCCCACCGATCAGAACTTTCGTACTCTTCATACTCGTCCTCCTTCCGTCCGGCCCGCTTTTATCGGGTCTCACGCCTGTGAGATGAGTGAGTTGATAACTTGGTTTCGATAATCGGAATTGGCGCACACATTAACCGGGAGGACGATTAAAGCGGAAAAGGGGAGCAAACAGGGAGCCAACAATGTAAGACGCGGGAGGCCGGTCGTAGGGGTACTTTTATTGGCCGCGGCGGAAGCGGCCGGGCGCCACCGGGCCGCGTCGGACGGCAGACCGTTCCTCCGGGCGCTGCGCCGCCGGCGGCTGCGCGGGTGCCTTCTTTCGTCCATCCCCTGAACCCTGGCCGGCCGAGTTGAGCGACTTCAACTCCCCGTCCGTCAGGTCGCGCCACTCACCGGGAGCCAGACCGTCGATGGTGAGCGACCCGATGCCGACGCGCACCAGCCGGAGTGTGGGCAGCCCAGCGGCGGCGGTCATCCGGCGCACCTGACGGTTGCGGCCTTCGGTGAGAATCAGTTCGATCCAGGCGGTCGGGATCAGGCGGCGGAACCGGATTGGGGGGTCGCGCGGCGGCAGCGCCGGCTCGGCGTCCAACATCCTGACACGCGCCGGACGCGTCTTGCGGCCCTGAATCACCACACCCTGACGGAGCTCGGCCAGGGCTGCTTCCGTCGGCGTCCCCTCCACCTGAGCCCAATACGTGCGCGGGTGCTCGAACCGCGGATCGGTGAGCCGATGCTGCAGCGCTCCGTCGCTGGTGAGCAGTAACAGCCCCTCGCTGTCGGCATCCAGGCGCCCGGCGGCAAAGACTGAAGGGACGGGGATGTGATCCTTCAGCGTGGGCCGTCCGGTGCCGCTCTCGTCCGTGAACTGAGTCAGTACGCCGTAGGGCTTATAGAACAGCAGGTGGCGATGAGTCGGGGTTTCCATGGTGTTGAACCCTACCGCAGCTCGCTTCGCAGCCACTCCACCACTTTGGGTTTCCACGTCTGCCAGGCGGGATTCTTCTCCATTCCTTCCACCCCGTGCGGCGCGCCTTCAATCAGCAGCACCTCGCAACGGGCCCCGGCGGCCTTCATCTGATCGCACATCGCCGGCGACTGCTGCCACGGAACGGCCTTGTCCGCCGTGCCGTGGATGAACAGGAACGGCGGCATCCCCTTGTGAATATAGGTGGCCGGCGAGGCGGCCTTGTAGGTGGCATCGCTGCCGTCGGGCAGAAAGTCCTCGAGGTTCTTCGACTTGCCACGCTGCTGGTTGATTAGTGGCAGGTCGTTCGGCCCGTAGAAGTCGACCACGGCTTTCACCTTCACCTTGCCGCGCGCGCCGACGAACGCCACCAGGTGCCCGCCGGCCGATTCACCCATCAGCGCAAGGCGTTTGGGGTCGATGTTCCACTTCTTCGCATTCGCCTGAACCCACCGGACCGCCGCCTCGATATCTTCCGCCGCGGCCGGATGCTTCCACTGTGGCGACAGCCGGTAGTTGATGGTGAACCAGGCGATGCCGGCATCCGTCAGCGTCGGAAACCAGGGATTGATATACGTCCGCTTGTCCCCCGCGTGCCATCCACCGCCATGCACCAGAATGACCGCGGGCTGCGGCTTGGCGCTGTCCGGGATCCACCCATCCAGCGTCAGCGACACGCCAGCCGGCTTGGCGAACTCGACATCCTTCAAGTCGGTGGCGGCTGGCAGCGGAGCGCAGGCAAGCAGGACAAGGGCAGCGGCGTGGAATCTCATGTCAGTTCATTGTGCGCCGCCGCGAACACCCGGGTCCACTCGATTTGCGCTTAGCGCGGCATGGCGAGCGTCTTGGGCTCGAGCCCGGCCTTGGCGAGGCCCCAGTACACGACAAAGCCCGTGAGGAAGCTGTAGACCACGGCGGGCTGAGCCAACTCCTGCACGTCCTTGCTGACCGGCAGGAACGGAATGAGCCCCACGAGGAAGCCTACGGCCCAAGCCCCGTAGCCGGCCCAGTTGATGCCTTCACGCGGGCCCGCCCACTTCCGGCCCGAAAGGAAGTAATCGGCGGCCATGGCTCCACAGATGGGTCCGAAGGAAGCGCCGACGATGGTGAAGAAACTCACCAGGTTCTCCGCCACGCCCGTGACGGCGAGGATGATGGCGACGGTCATGCCGGCCATGGTGGAACCCACGCGCGGCACACCCGGCAGCATCGTGGAGAAGCTGTTGCCGGCAATGAATGAGGAGAAGCAGGCCGGCGGAATGGAGGCGAGTGTGAAGAGGAAGAACATGGCGGTGGCCAGCGGTCCGCCGATGCCGGCCACAACGGCGTCGTAGTTGTAGCTGGTGACGTTGGGCATCAGCACGCGGGCGCCGGCGACCGAAACCAGCGGGAGCCCACCGGCGACCAGAACGGCGGCAACGATGCCCACCAGACCGCCCCATTTGACGTCGCCGGCGTTGCGCGAATTGCTGCCGAAGTCGGTACCCGCCGCTCCGGCGGTGGCAAAGAAGCCGATCACGATCTGCAGCAGCAGAGTGAAGGCGATGAAGGTGTTGGGCTCGGAAGGCACGTGCGCCGAGACGCCCGGCGAGACCTTCACGAAGACCACGAGGATCATCACCAGCGGGATGAAGTTCAGAAATGTGGCCACGCGAGCGACGTATTGCAGGCCCAGCACGCCGATGGAGGCCATGGTGTAGCCCCACAGCACTCCGGTGATGATGAACGGCAAGCTGCCGGGCCCGGCCTCGATGGCCAGCGCGGCCAGGATGAACTTGGTCGCGAAGAACGTGCCGACGCCCAGCCAGCCCACCTGCAGAACACCCATCAGCAGCCCGGGCATGAAGTAGCCGCCACGCGTCCCGAAGGTGGAACTGCCGATGACGTAGAGCGGGTAGCCTGTCTTCATGCCGAGGGTGGCCGGCACGTAGTAGAACAGCCCGTAGCTCAGGAGCCCGGCCGCGGCCAGGGCCAGCAGGCACACAGTGAGCGTGCCGCGCGTGATGGTGCCGGCGGCAATGGAGTTGTAGAAGGCGATCCAGAGGAAGATGCCCGCGTAACTGGGAGCGGTGTTCTTGTACCACGGGGCCCGGTTCGAGGCGGGGTTGGGTACGGCTTTGGAGAGGTAGTCAGGCAGCATACAAGGCTGCCGAATCTTATCAGAATGCGGGGCGGAGTGCGCGGGCGCTTTAGTGGATGCGCGCCGACAGGTTCGTCATCATCTTCTCGAACTTCACGCGCTGCTCGGGCGTGAGTACTCGGGTGATGCGCTGCTTGCCGTCGGACCGGAAGTCGTCCATCTGTCCCTGCAGGTTCTGGTAGTAGAGTACGAACTCGTCGAGCACGGTTTCGATCTGGGCCGCCTGATCGGGCGTGAGTTGGAGTTCCTTGCGCATCATCTCCAGCGTGAGCTCGCGTCCGCCTTCCTTCCAGTAGGGTCCAGGAGCCGCATGGTTCGTCGTAAGGCGCACCGTCAGCGCACCAGCCGCGGCACCGCACAGGAAGATGGTCATCAACAACATCAGGATCCTGGGGTTGTGCCAGGAGGGCCGGTTGTCGGCGAGACTAGATCGAACACTCACGTTGAAATGATACTCCGCGGCGGTTAGTCGGACGAAACAGGCAGCGCCGATGCCGTGGCGCCGGTGCTGTATGTCGCCAGATTCACCAGCACGACTTCGCGATCGTGATGGGGATCATTCCCGCTGGCCGAAGGCAGATCGTAGCCGGCCATGATCGTCATGGGGTTGCCTTCCATATCGAGGGAGCCGGGCGTGGTCTGGAAAACGGAGTAGGAGAGTAGAACAAACAGGGCCAATGAAGCGTACATCAGCCGCCGGCCGAAAGCCGGCTCCAGGAAAATCGACCAGAAGGAGTTGCCCGACTGCGCCTCAATCCGCTCCATGACACGGGCGTAGAAGCCCGCGGCGGGCTCGGCCTGCTCCGGCGCGCGCAACGTGCGCAGAAGTTGGACCTGTTCCACCATTCCGCCTACTTCGTCACGGCACGCCGTGCACACTGCCAGATGGCGTTCCAGACCCTGGTACCGGTCCGACTCGACCTTACCGGAGAGGAAGTCTTCAAGTCCGTCCTCGATGGGCTGATGCATAACCGTCTTCCCTCAAAAGTATCCGTTACTCGGACTCCTGCTTTGGCCACGGGTCTCTAATTCGCTGCCCGACCGGTGCCTTTCCCGGTCCGGTTGCCCGCGTACCGCCACTTTCAACCCCAAGGGGAACAAAACCCCTTGGAATTATCATACCCGGCCCTCTCGCAGTTGCAAGAGATTCCGAGGAATCCTACTCCGCGGTCAGCCGGGCCCCTGAACCCCGAGTGAGCCGTTGCGCCGCCTTCAACAATTTCTGGCGCGCGCGAAAAAGCTTTACCTTGATCGTATTCTCGTTCATGCCGGTCATCGCCGCCAACTCCTCAACGGAATGACCTTCCACTTCTTTCAACATCATCAGGTTCCGGTCTTCCTCGGAAACCTTTGACAAAAGCTTGAGCACCAGGTCGCGCTTCGCCAGCGTGTCGTCGGCGGCCGGCGCGGCGTCGGGTTCGCTGCGTTCCATGCTGACCGCGTCGTCTTCGCTGAAGTCGCTCTCGTATACCAGCTTGCGGACCTTCTTCTTGCGCAGGTAGTCGTAGCACTCGTTCACCGTGATCTTGTAGACCCAGGTGAGCAGGCTGCTGCGGAAGTCGAAGCTGTTGATCGAGAAGTAGACCTTGGTAAAAACCTGTTGGGCAATATCCTCGGCGTCGTTGCGGTTCCGCAGAATTCCGAAGATGATCGAGAAGACTTTGGACTGGTAGCGGTCGACAATCTCGCCAAAGGCGAGTTGGTCACGCGCCTGGACTCGTTTGACCAGTTCAGCTTCTTCGGTCTTGCGGTAATCCACTCGCGTTTTACCCTGGCGGGAGGCCGTTGCCTGTACCCCGGCACCGGGAAGCGGAAGTACGCCGGTGTAGCTGCTCATACGCCCTACCGACGCATACCGTCCGGGCCCGGTTTCAATTGATTCCGTTGTGTTTGCACCACTTCGGCGCTGGACTCGGCGCCGCCGGAATCAGGATGTGTCTACCATAGCAGATCCGCGCACCCTTTGGCTGATTGCCCGCATCTTCTATAATGAAAATGTCACACGGATCCCGTGCTACACTGTGGATTCCGGACGGAACAGTAGGAGGTCGGCTAACGCAATGATTACATTGACCCCAACGGCAGTCGGTAAGGTGAAGGAGATCCTCGACGCGCAGGAACCCAAACCAGAAGGGCTGCGAATCTCGGTGGTCGGCGGCGGCTGCTCGGGCTTCAGCTACTCCATGGCCTTTGAGAACAGCCCGGGTATGCTGGACAAGACGTACAAGTACGACGATCTCAAGGTTTTCGTCGACCAGGCGAGCTTGCTCTACCTGGACGGCGCCGAGGTCGACTACGTCGAAACCCTGGAAGGCTCCGGCTTTAAGTTCAACAATCCGCAGGTGAAGTCGACCTGCGGCTGCGGCTCCAGCTTCAGCGTCTAACCGGCGCGGCTGAGAGGTTTCGTGACTAACCCAAGGGCGTGCAAGACCGCATCGGTTTTGCACGCCCTTTTTGCGTCTGCCCTTGTAGCAAGCTAAGGAGTCGCCCATGCCAGAAACGTCCGCACCCGGTAAACTCGATCTCGGCCATCTGATGACGGAGCAGGTCAACCCGGCGTCCGCCAATCTGGACGTCCTGCCAACGGCAGAGATGCTGGCCGTCTTCAACCGCCAGGACCAATTGGTGGCCCAGGCGGTGGAACGCGAGTTGCCCCACATCGCCCTGGCAGTTGACGCCATCGCCGATGCCCTCCGGGCGGGCGGGCGGCTGTTCTACATCGGAGCCGGCACCAGCGGACGCCTTGGAGTTCTGGATGCATCGGAATGCCCGCCCACCTTCAATGTTCCACCCGAATTGGTGGTGGGCCTCATCGCCGGCGGCGACGTGGCACTGCGCAGCGCCGTCGAGGGCAGCGAGGATTCGGCCCAGGCCGGCCGCGACGATCTGCGGGCGCACGGGTTCAGTTCCGCCGACGTGCTAGTGGGCATCGCCGCCAGTGGCCGCACTCCCTACGTGTTGGGAGCCGTCGCCTATGCCACCGAGCTCGGCGCCGTCACCGTGGGCGTCGCATGCTCGCCCGCCGCACCGCTCTCCGCTGCCGTACGCATCCCCATCGAGGTGCTGTCCGGCCCCGAGGTGGTCACCGGCTCCACCCGCCTGAAGGCAGGCACGGCCACGAAGCTGGTTCTGAACATGCTCTCCACCGGCGCGATGGTCCGCCTGGGCTACGTCTATTCCAACCTGATGGTGAACGTCCAGCCGACGAACGAGAAACTGCAGGACCGTGCTGAGCGCATCGTCATGGCCATCAGCGGCCTGAACCGCCAGGAGGCCGCCGCCGCGCTGGGGGCCTCGGGCCGCAACGTGCGGCTGGCCATCGTGATGGGCAAACTCGGGTTGACGCGCGAGCAGGCAGCCGCGCGTCTGGAGTCCTGCGGCGGGCGCATCCGCGAGGCAATCGGGTAGAATCGGGGATAACCATGAGCCACGCACCCGGATTCCTCGCCATCGTGAACGACGCCAAGACGCGCGTCCGTGAGATCGACATCCCCGGCTACCTGGAGATGCAAGCAGCCGGAACGCCACACATCCTCATCGACACGCGCGAACAGAGCGAATGGGCGGCCGGCCACATTCCCAGTGCCATTCATCTGAGCAAGGGCGTGATTGAGCGCGACATCGAGGCCAGGATACCGGACCACAACACCACGCTCGTGCTCTATTGCGGCGGAGGCTTTCGCAGCGCCCTGGCAGCCGACAATCTGCAGAAGATGGGCTACACCCACTGCATTTCCATGGACGGCGGCTGGAAAGGTTGGACCGGGCGAGCTCTGCCCGTCGAAAAGTAGCCCCGGCTAATACGCCTTGAGCAGGGTCATCAGCAGACAGTAGCCGATCTGTACCAGCGCGGCGACTTCCACAAAGCGCACGAAGAACACGACCCGTTCGTTCATGAACTCGAAGCGCACGAACAGCGCGCACACCACGGCCACGTAGACGACGTAGGGATTCAGGACCCGATCATAGGTGTTGAGGTAGAACACCAGCCCGAGGTAAAACAACAGCGGCCAGGTGTTTTCCAGCCGCATCCGGAACCGGTTGATGCCGATCCAGGTCGCCCCCATTAGCAGACTAAAGGTCGCAAGAAGCCCAATGTTCCCCATACACCAAACCCAACCACACCAGCTAGAAAGTCCATAATACGCTGGTGTAGCCTGTGTTCGCGCGGTAATTCTGCAAGGGGAGCAGATCTTCTCGATAGCGGTAATACTGATACCCGGCGTTCCACCGAAGCTTGGGCAGGATCTTTACTGAGATGCGGGCCAAGGGTGCGTCAAACTCCATCGGAAACGTCTGAACGGCCTGAAAGACCGGCAGCGCCGAGCCTCCGCGCGGGTTGCCGCCCGCGTCCCTGGTGATGCTCAAACCGGCATAGAGATCGACACGGTTTCGAATGGAGAAGTGCGCTCCGAGGTGCCCGGTGTGCAGGTTGCTGAGGAACAGCGACTGGTCGCCCTCCACCAGGGCCGACGCCAGGAAATAGGCCAGCCCCGTGGCGGTGTAGGAGTGCAGCTTGGAGTAGCCCGCATCCACCGAGAACCAGTCGCGCGGCGTCCACGACCCGTCAAACGAGTACTGTCGCGTCCGCGCGCTGTGGGCGAATAGCGAAGTCGAGTTGGAGTTCGTGTATGAGCGCGCCAGCGCCGAAAGCGTCAGCGGCCCCTGCCTCCACTGCGTGCGCGCGGAGACAGCGTGATAGTTCTTCTCCGACGTCGGAAAGAACGGCTTGTCCTGGCGGCCTAGTTCTCCATCCACGGCGATGGTCCACGGCTTCAACGGCCGCAGGCGGACTCCGGCCACGCCCGCGTTCAGAACGTTTGTCTGCTCGGTACGGACCGACGCCGGGAAGTTGTCCACCGTCAACTGCTCGATACTGCGGATCTGCCGGTTGGCATATTGATACCCGCCGCGAATGGTGATCCACGGCTTGGCCTCGTACTGCGCATCCGTCACATTCGTGATATTGCGAATGCCCAGGTAGTCGAAGTTGACCTGTGCGCTCGTCAACGAGGCGTTCTCCAGTTCCACATAGGACGAATCGCCCTCCATCCGCGTGGAATGGAAACCTGTGTGGTTGGCGATGGTCAGCTTCGAGGTGGGAAACAGGCTGAGAGTCAGATTCCCGGTAGCCACCGGACGCCGCGCGTCGCCGGTCACCAGCACCTGCCGGTTGCGGGCGCCGCCAAAGCGGTCCCCCCCCAGGGCCGTCTCGTCGAGAGCGAATCCGCGGCTGCCGGCCGACCACGTAAACCGGCCGTTCACGGCCCAGTGCTCGCCCTTCTCGCGGAACAGGTTCAGGCGGAACGAAGGGGTCGACCCGTGATACGGATTGCTGCGTAGGAAACCGTTGAGCACCGTCCGATCCGACGGATTGGTCCCGGCCGACGGCGCATCCAGCGAGACCGGCATCTCCTCGCGGTACAACTCCCACGACTGCATCCAGTTGATCTTCACGCCGAACACCTTCAGTTCGTTCCCGTAACGGAACTCATTCTGGCGGCGATGAACATTCGAGAACAGCGGGAACTCGTCGCCGCGCACATCGAAGGCGTTGACGGTCGTCAGCGCCGGCCCCTCCTGCAGGCTGCGGCTGAAGCCCGCGAAGAAACGGACGCGCCCCTGCGGAAAAAGCGTGAAGTCGTGGTCCTGCATCTGCCGCGTGGTGTCGATGGCGTGCTGTCCGTTGGTGACCGCCAGGGCCGGGTTGAAGTACTCACTCAACCGCCACACCATGTCGTAACGATAGAGCCCGTTCTTCGCGATCCGCAGATTGGCAAACTGATACGGGTCGTTGCCCAGGCCCTGAGTGGACAGCACCAGTTCGTCCACCCAGCCCCCATGCCCGTCGCGCGACCGGATCGCCAGGCGGCTGCCCAGCAGGCGGATGCCGTTGCCGTAGTTTACGTCGCTGCGGTACTTGCCCAGGTTGCCGTCCACGTCGCGGAACCGGTAGCCCACTTCCCACGACTGCAGGATGTTGTAGTTGCCGTAGTTGACGCCGCGCGCCTCGCCCACACGCTCGTCGGTGGGCGCCACGGGCGACTGCGCGAAGACCAGGCCAGCA
The DNA here is from genome assembly GCF_963665245.1 of uncultured Paludibaculum sp. NCBI lineage: Bacteria > Pseudomonadati > Acidobacteriota > Terriglobia > Bryobacterales > Bryobacteraceae > Paludibaculum > uncultured Paludibaculum sp. Next base: position 2,713,145 of record NZ_OY762269.1, on the reverse strand, counting down.
CCAGCCAGCAGCAGCAAGGACAGCCGGCACCTCATCGCAGGAACCTCTGGTCGGCATTCGAGCCGTGAATGCGGATATGGCATGTCGTGCAGTTCCGGAAGCGGGGATCGGCCATGTTGTGCGTCGGCGGAGTGAGTTGGACGCCATCGGCGTCGCGGCCAAACGAGCCCGCGCCGTTGTGGCACTCCAGGCAGACCGTGAAGACAACGGGCCGCTTCAGCATTCTGGCGTTGGCGGAGCCGTGCGGCACGTGGCAGGAAACGCAGCCATCCACGCGGACCGCCGGGTGTTCAAACGCAAACGGGCCGCGTTTGTCCGTATGGCATTTCGTGCACGGCTCCTCGTTGTTGAGCCCCGTATCCACCATGCGCGGCCGCGCACCCATGCTCCAGTTCGGCGCGTTGGCGCCGTGCGGATTGTGGCAGTCCGTGCAGTTCATGAACCCCTCGTTCACACGGTGCTTGAAGGGCTGCGAAAATTGCGCCCGGACGTTGCCATGGCAGCCGTAGCAGACCTCGCGCTGCTCCTTGGCCAGCAGTGCCTTCCCGGTCTTCGCCTTATGAATGGAGTGGCAGGAGTTGCAGCCCACCGAGGCCAGTGAGTGCGACGAGCGCCGGATGTTCGCCCGGCCCAGGCTCTCGGCGTGGCAGCGCAGGCACGTGTCCAACACCTGCTTCGGCTGCATCAGCGAGAATGCGGCGATCTTCGACTTGTCGCCTTTCGCCGCCACGTGTTCGCTCCCCGGTCCATGGCAGCCTTCGCAGCCGTTCTTTTCCGGAGGTTCCTTGCCGCTCGAGATCGTCTTGTAGTGGGGATTGCGGTAGAAATCGACCGCGATGGCGGGGTGGCACGTTTTGCAGACCGTGCTGCCCACATACTGCGGCGCCCCGGATGCGGTCAGCACTCCGAGGAAAACCTGCGCCGCTACCAGCAGCCTATTCCAGTGACAGTTGCGAGCCATGCTCACCTGAATAGACAAGGCCGGATCGCGTGCGGAACACGATCCGGCCGAACTGTCTTGATTCTGGTGCGTGGCCGCCGCCCGACCGATCGGGCGCGGTCCTTACCAGACGTAGCTGACGGACACAGTCGGGGCGATGTCGAAGAGCCATCCACCCAGACTGCCGGAAACCGGAGTAATCACATCCGTCGGCATCTCGGTGAAGTAGCCGCGCACTTCTCCGCGCAACTGCATGTGCGGTGACAGGGCGACACGAACGCCGGCGCCGGCGGTGACCAGAGGCTTCCACTGGCTGGTGTTCGTCAGAACCGCCAGATTGCCCAGCGGCTGATACGGCACCGTGGAACCCGTGCCTGAGAACTGTTTGATGCCGCCGCCTGCCAGAACATAGGTGCGGATCTTGGCTTCCTGATTCTTATTGAAGTAGATGTGAACGTCGTAGTGGATGGCCTGCGAACGGCCACTCATCGTGTAGCTCTTGCCGAGCCCGGCGAGTTCCATCTCGTTTGACATGTACGAATACCGGACCTCACCGCCCAAGCGGCCGCCAATCTGGCCGAGATAGCCACTGAAGCTATAGCCCGGTTTGAATTTGGCGCTGATATCACCCGAAGTCGTCGTCAACGTCTTGGCGTTGTAAAACGACGCTCCTCCACCCGCGCCAACCTCCCAACGTTGTCCGTATGCCACTGACGACAATAGTGTAACCATGCCCGCGGCGGTCAACAGCGAAACGATCCTGGAACGAAACATAGCGATCCTGCTCTTTTTCTTGTTTTTATGTTGATGGTGGCCAGACCCTTCACCCGCGGTGGAGCCTGCCCGGATTCACGCTGGAGCGTTGTGGTGGGGCGACGGTGCGCCCCACCCTCCAGTTGCTTAGTCGATCACTCGCACATTCACTGAACTGGAATACCCGCCCTGCTGGATGAGCATGGTCTGATTCATGCCCTTGGGCACCTTGAACGGTACGTGCACCTTGATCTCGTACACACCCACCTGGCCGCTGACCAGCTTGGACTCGGCGACCGGCAGGCTGTACCCATTGATGCTCACCGTGGGATCGGTCAGAACCACCGGCGCATCCGCTGGAGCCGGGGTGCCGGCCGGAATCTCGGGATTCGTGATGCCCATGCCCGTGAGGTAGATCACGAGGTCATCGTCGCTCCGCACCGGGTTCGATGGGCTCACCACCATGCCGTTGGAGGACCGGACCACTTGGGGCACTTCGTAGTCTTCCGCCAATGCAATGCGGAAGACACTCGGAGCCGTTGGCAGAACGGTCAGGTTGTAGTTGTCGCTCACCCCGCCCGGCGTACGCAACACCATCGTCACGTTGCCTTCCGCCTGGAAGGGCAGTTGCGCGTTGATCTGCGTGGGCGAAACCATCAGCATCGGTACCGACAGGCCATTCACCGAGAGGCAACTCTCGCCGAGGGCGGTCGGCAGCGGCACTTCCTTCGTGGCCAGGTTCGTCGGGCTCAGGTCGGTGCCGCGCACAATGATCAGACCGCCGGGAGCGACGGCGCTGGTCTTGTCGGCCGCGTTCACCACATTGTCAATCTGCGGAATCGCCACCGAAGCGTCGTAGTTCCAGGCCAGGATGGTGAAGCCCGAAGTCGTGAGATTGACCAGCGCGGAACGGTCGGGCAGAACCGCCAGAGACCGCGTGAACACCGCACCCGTAGTGCCCAGGATCGGAGCCTCCACCATGCGCGTGGAGTTCTTCCCTACGCCGCTGGACAGGTCGACGCGCTGGATAACGCCGGGGCTGGCCGAATCCGTGGCGCCCGTGCGATAGCCGGTCTGGTCGAGGAACGCGAAACCGGAGGAGTTGCCCACCGCGGTGTCAAACTCCGCCACCGGAACAAGGGACGCGTTGAAGAGCGTCGTGCCAACCACGAACTGGTCGAAGCTCGAAGCGGCGTACGCACCACCCAGGGACGTGAAGTCCTGTCTCGAGATCGTGAAGGAACCGGAATTCGCGCTGTAGAGAAGTACGTTGCCGTCCGACTCCGCCGCCAGAATCGAGCTTCCGTTCGCCGAGGCAACCAGAGCCGTATTGAGAGCAATGCTGTTCTCGAACACGCCCAGCGACGGCAACTCCGTGGCAGTACGGCTGAAGAAGTCCACCCGGTCGATCGTATTCTTCGGGCCGGCCACGCGAGTCGCGGCCAGGATGCCGTTGGCCGATGCGGCCAGCGATCGCGGATAGTGGCCGAAGGGGAAGCGGATCGGGTTCAGCTGCTCCAGGGTTTCCAGGTCGTAGACATTCGCATACTGCGAATTGTCGTTGCCCACCATCAGGTACTTCCGGTCGAAGGTCAGCGCCATCGACATCGGGGTATTGCCCGTGCGCAGCGTTGCAAGCTGCGTGTAGTTGCTGCCATCGAACACCAACACCTGGTTCGTATCCTGGCGCAGCACAAAGAAGCGGTTCCGGAAGGGGTCGGCGAGGACATCCACCAGCGTGCCGGGCACATTCTGCAAAGTGCCGCGCTGGTCGGGGTCCTGCAGATTGATCAGAACCCGCACCGGCGACGGAATGTTCACGGCTGTCCTCGACTTCACTTTAATGGTGGCCGACAGAGTGCCGTGCTGGTTCTGGAACGAGCTCGGGTCGATGGCCACCTTCACGGTCATCGGAGTCTTGCCGCTGCTGGGTGAGATGCTGATCCCCGCAGTCGTCGTCGAGAGCGAGAAATCGGTCTGGGCGCCGCTGGGATCGACGATGGTGAGCTCCTTCGTGACGACACCCGGGTTGCAGAAGCTGCTGCGGAACACTAGATCCTCCTGCGCCGTCACTACGCGGGGGCTGCCCGCGAGATTGCCCACCGGCAGCATCATGATGCCGCTCTCGGATAGCGCATACATCATCGAGCCGTCGGAAGAGAGGATGCCCTTGCCGGCCAGATGCTCGGGCAGCTTCACTCTTTCCCTGACCGCCAGATTGTCGGCATCGGCGATCATCATGACCGGATCCGGTAGCGTGGTATCCGGCGTGTTGCCGGTCGAAGTCCCGCCCCCTGATCCGCTGCCGGAGTCACTGTCGGTCGTGCTCGTACTCTGCGGAATCTCGGCATAAACCAACCCGCGATCGGAATCAATGGCATGCGACCCGATGTTCAGCAGCCCGCTGGGGTCCGGGAACTGGTTGGTCACACTCACCCTGTCGAACATCGCCCATCCCGCCAGAAAATGAGATCCGTCGCGGGAGACGCTGATGGCTCGTGGTCCCAGGGCTGGCTCGGACACATAACCGCTGGAATAAACCGTGCGGCTGGAGACGTCATACGTAAATAGAATCGTGTCGGTGACACCGTGGATCACCAGGCCATCGCCCGACGCCTGCACGGACGCGCCCACGATCTCCGTCGGGAAGTTCGCCGGAGGCTGAGGCAGCGTCTTGGCCGCGACGCCGGCAATCGTGTCCAGTACGAGCATCGTGCCCAGCTCCGGGTCGAACAGCAGGAACTGCTTACTGGTCACCACCAGCGCCTGCCCATCGATGCCGAAGGCGACGCCGAACGGCGGAGCCGACAGCGCGAACGTCTGCTTCGCCCTGGAATCCAGGTCGATCACGGAAAGCGCGTTCTTCGGCGTGCTCGGCGAGGCAAAGTTGCCATAGTGGCCCACCACCAGGTAACGCCCGTCCGGGGAGATGGACAGCGAACTCGGCTGCGAAGCCACATTGATCGATCTCGTCAACGCGCCGGTCTGAGTCGAGACTACGTCGATCCGGTTCGCGGTGAAGTTCGCCACATATAGGACGCCGCGCGACTCGTCGAGAGCCAGATCGGCCGAAGCACCCCCAAGCGCGACAACCTTGCCAAAAGTCTGGCCCCAGGCGCCCGTGGCCAAGACCATTCCAAGTACCGCGATCCACCATCTTGACGTACGCATCGTACTCTCCCTCAATCAACAAAAATCAATCGAACCCAATCCCATCGAATCCCGCGCGCATGGCCCGGCCCCGGCCTATGGGCTCTCTCCTGGCCAGTGCCATGCCACGCTGGATATCATCCAAAGCTGTCTGCGGGCTCCGGGAACACGCCCGGGTCCCGATTTACACAGGAATCTACTCGTCGGATTCCTTACCCTTGCGGCGCATGATGATGACGCCGAGAAATACAATCGCCAGAACTGCGCAAGCGATGCGAACGAGTGAACTTTGTTCCATTTGAAATTTCTCCTTTCCCTATCCCGCGGTCCAAAACACAACTTTTTGTGAGGCTTCTCTCTGAGCGAGACCACTCACACGCCAGACATCATCGGGAGCAACTCCCGGACGATCTTGACAGCCACCGGCCCAACCGTCACCACGAACAATGACGGCAAAATACAAAAGAAGATCGGAAACACCAGCTTTACGCCCAGCTTCGCGGCCTTTTCCTCGGCGATCTGGCGCGCCTGCACTCTCATGTAGTCGGAGTGCGCACGCAGGCTCTGGGCGACACCGGTGCCAAACCGGTCGGCCTGAATCAGAACGGCGACCAGCTTCTTCAGGTCCTCAACGGCGGTTCTCTCCGCCAGGTTGCGCAGCGCCTCCGGGCGCCTCTTGCCCGCCTTCAGCTCGAGGTTCACCATGGCGAACTCTTCGCTGATATCCGGGTGCGCGTGTTCCAGTTCCTTGGCGACCTGCAAAATCGACTGGTCCAAGCCAAGGCCCGACTCAACGCAGACCACCATCAGGTCCAAGGCGTTGGCCAATCCGCGGCGAATCTCTTTCTGCCGCCGCTTGGACATGAGCGAAACATACTCGTTGGGACCGAAGAATCCAAGACCTGCCGCCGCCAGCACGGCCGCGCCCTTGTTGAACGCTTCCGAGGCCGAGTTCCAGACCACCGCCGTCATGATCAACGGCAGCGCCACGCCCAGGACAACTTTCGCTCCATACAACATGCGCAACGCATTCGGACCGCGGATGCCGGCTCGCATCAGGCGCCGCTGCATCACCGAGACGTCCTTGGGCGATGACGGCAGCACGGTACCCAGCCGGTTCAGCATGTCGCGGAACACCAGACTCGGGTGCGTCGGCATCTCCTCTTCCGGATTGATCCCGCCGCCCGTCACACGCTCAATCGCTTCCTTCGGCCGAAGCCACAGTTTGAGACCCAGCAACGCGATGCCGATCGCGACCGCGAGGAAGACGACGAAACTGAGTAGCATTGCCATGGGCTAGACCTCGATGCTGACGATCTTCTTGATGATGAGATAACCCAACACCTGCAACCCGATTGCGCCCAGCGCCATCATGTTCCCGGTCTCTTCTTTCAGGAAGAACGTGACGTACTCGGGATTGGTGATAAACATCATGGCCGCCACCGCGCACGGAATCGCCGACAGCGACATACCGGTCATGCGGCCGTGAGCGCTGATCGCCCGGATCTTGCCACGCAGCTTGAAGCGTTCGCGGATCACATACGCCAACTTGTCCAGGATCTCCGCCAGGTTGCCGCCGGTCCGCTTCTGCAGCAGTACCGCCGACACAAAGAAATGCACGTCCAGGGAAGGCACCCGCACGGCCAGCTTCTGCAGCGCCGCATCCAGCGGCAAACCCAGATTGTGTTCTTCAAAAGTCCTGCGGAACTCTCCGGCCAGGGGCTCCTGAAATTCGCGGTGCAGCATCTCCAGCGAGACGGAGAACGCGTGGCCGGCGCGCATTGAGCGAGCCACGAATTCCAGACTCTCCGGAAACTGCTCTTCAAACTTCGCAAGACGCCGGGACCGCACACGCGTCACGTAAAGCAACGGCAAACAGCCCGCGGCCAGGGCCGGCAGCACCGCCAGCGTCTGAAATCGCGCGGGCAGAAATAGCCAGCCAGCCGCGAAGCCCGCTAGAAACAGCGCCAGGCACGTGTGAATCAGCCGTGCCACTTTCCATTTCAGGCCCGCCTGATCGAGCAGGGTCTTCAGCCGGTCCTGCAACTGATAGCGATGCAGCACCCGCAGCACAATCCTGCCGGTCACCTTGTCTTCCTGCGCAATCAGCGGAATGGCGTCCTTGTCGCCCTTCTTCCCGCGTGACAGCCGGTTGGCGCCCAACAGGCGGTTCTTGATCTTGTCCGCGTCCGCGCTCTTGAACGCGTTGGTGAGAATCCACCAGCCGCCAGCGACGGCCACCCAGATGACGAGGAGAACTAGAACGAAATTCATGGGTCCTCAGATCTCCACTACTTCGTCAAACAAATCGGGCCTCAGGCGAATGCCGGCGGCCAGCAGCTTTTCGTAGAACTTCGGCCGGATGCCCGTGGCGGCGAACCGCCCCAGGACGCGGCCTTCCGGCGACAGTCCACGCTTCTCAAAGACAAAGATGTCCTGCAGCGTCACCACTTCGCCTTCCATGCCCGTCACCTCGGTGATGTTCGTCACGCGGCGCGAACCGTCGCTCAGGCGGGCGGCCTGCACCAGCACATGCACTGCGCTGGAGATCTGCTGGCGGATGGACATCATCTGCATGCTGGCGTTGGCTAGAGACACCATCACCTCGAGGCGGCTGATGCCGTCGCGCGGGGCATTGGCGTGGATCGTGGTCAACGAGCCGTCGTGACCCGTGTTCATCGCCTGCAGCATGTCCAACGCTTCCGGGCCGCGGACTTCGCCCACTACAATGCGGTCGGGACGCATACGCAAGCTGTTGATCAGCAACTCGCGCTGGCGGACGGCGCCGTGGCCTTCCAGATTGGGAGGACGCGTTTCGAGGCGTGCCACGTGCGGCTGCTTCAGCTGCAGTTCGGCCGCGTCCTCAATCGTGATGATGCGTTCCTTAGGGTTGATGAAGAACGAGAGAGCGTTCAGCAGCGTCGTCTTGCCCGCGCCCGTACCGCCGATGATGATGATGTTCAGATGCGCCTTGACGGCCGCTTCCAGCAGCTCCATCATGCCCCGCGTCAGAGCCTTCTTCTCCACCAGATCCGCGGGCATGAGCTTGTCCTGGGAGAAACGGCGGATGGACATCAGCGGTCCGTCCAGGGCCAACGGAGGGATAATCGCGTTGACGCGGCTGCCGTCCAGCAGGCGGGCATCCACCATGGGCGTCGACTCGTCGACGCGGCGGCCCACCTGGCTCACGATCTTGTCGATGATGCGCAACAGGTGTGAGTCGTCGCGGAACGTCACACTGGTCAACTCCAGCAGACCCTTGCGTTCCACATACACCTGCTTGCTGCCGTTCACCAGAATGTCCGAGATCGTCGGATCCTGCAGCAGCGGCTCCAGCGGGCCTAGTCCGAAGACCTCGTCCAGAACCTCTTCGCAGATCTGTTGCTTTTCCAGGGCACTCAGCAGCGTCGGCTCACTGTCGATCAACGAGATCAGCGCCGAGCGGACCTCGCCGCGCACACGCTGGTTGTCGATCGTCGCCAGTGCTTCCAGGTTGATCTTGTCGAGCAGCTTCCGATGGAGCGTGAACTTGAGTTCCTGATACTCCGGTTTCAGCGACGACTTGGGCTTCCCGGCATTCTTCAATAGCCGTTGTTCCCAGGAGATCGGCTGCGCCGGTTTTTGATCCATCGTCGGAATCATTCTGGTCCTCTAAGATTCTTTCCCGGCAGCATCTGCTGCCTGCTCCCAATTGATCGGCGGCATCGGCAAAAAACTTGAGGGGTCTTCAGCCTTCCGAGAGCGCCGGTTTACTTTCCAGCACCGTCGCACCCGTCCTTTTGTCGCTCTGGCCGAGACCGGCGATCCGCGCCGAAATCTCCTCGACGCTACGGCCCAGTTCGCAGTCGGCCGGCAATGGCTCGGCCCTCGTCACCACTTTGTGCAGTGCATAGTAGTCGTTCGGAAACGTCGCGAATACTGAGCACGTAAAGATCTTTTCCATGTCCGCGGTCGAGATGTCGGCCTTCCGGTTCAACCGGTTCACGACCATCTGAAACCGCTCTTTCCCATATCCGAGCTGCCCCAGCATGCCCACCGCGCGGCGCGCCAGATGCAGGCTCGGCAGTTCCGCGGTGGAGACAAGATACGACTGATCCGCCTCGGACAGGACAAACAGACTCAGGCGGTGAAAGACCGTTGGCAGGTCCACCACCACCCAGTCGTAGAGCATGCGGGCATACTCCAGAACGTCGTGCAGCCGGCTGAACTCGATGGCATCCGACATCGCCGCATCAGGCGCCGCCAGCACGTCCATGCCGCCCACGTTCACGATGAGCGATGACCACAGGCCCGGGTCCAACTGATCGGACCGCTCCAGCGCGTCCATCAGCGAATATGTCGGATTCAGTTTCAGCGCGAACGCGATCGAACCACTGAGGATGTCGAAGTCCGCCAGCAGCACACGCTTGCCGGTCAGCCGTTTCAAAGCGAACGCGGTCTGAGTCGCCAGTGTTGAAGCCCCCGAGCCCGGCTTGGCCGAGGAGAATGTCACCAGCTTGCCGAACTCCTGTTTCGAGTGGCCTTCCGGCTCGCGCAGACGGTGGATGCGGGTAGCGGCCTCTTTCTGCGCCGCCAGATCGAACGGCTCGAATAGAAACTCGCACGCTCCGGCCCGCAGGCTCTGGATCAGCACCTGCGGATCGTTGTCCGCATGAACCGCGATCACCTGAATCGTCGGCTGAAATCCGGACAGGAACCGCATCAGCCGGAGTGCCGCGGTCAGATCGGTCGACACGTCCAGCAGCACGACTTCCGGTTGAATCTGCCTCAACCGGATCTCAAGTGTCTGCTCCTCCGGATAGCTCTTCAGCTCCGACAGCACCTCAAACACCCGGGATTCAGCCAGCGACACCTGAAGGCGTCGAGCCATCTCACGGTTCTCTGCGATGAGCAGAGCAGCCAAAGATGGCTCCCGAACTGTGCCACGCCCCTTCATGCGATCTCCACTACCCCTATCCGTACGCGTCTCGGCTCGCGGCCTATTTCTTCTTGGCTGGATCGGCTCGCTTGAAGGCGTCTTTGAACACTTTTTGCCGGTCGTCCTTGATGATCGCGGCGCCCGATCCGGCATTGGAACTCTGCGGCATGCCGTTCGGCAGCATCATCGGATCCAGGAATCCGCCCGGCATCTTCGGCATCAGCTTCTGATCCGAAGCGCTAACCGGTTCCACCAGTTCCGGCGTCACCAGCACGATCAGTTCCGTCTTCTGCCGGTTCTCATTGCGGCTCCGGAAGAGCTGCCCCAGCAGCGGGATGTTGGCCAGGCCCGGCATCTTGGCGAAGACTTCGTTCGTCCGGTCGTCCACCAGTCCGCCGATAATGAAGCTCTGCCCAGGCCCGAGTTCGATGTTCGACTCGACACGCCGCGTCGCCAGGGCGGGAATCACAAAACCGCTCACTGACACGGCATTCGCCAGGTCGATCGTGGATACTTCGGGCTTCACGTACATCTTCAACGTGCCGTGCTCAGTCAAAGTCGGATTGAAGGTAAGCCGGATGCCGTACTCGCGGAACTGTATTGTCACTGAGCCGGAGTTCGCGCCGCCTTGCAGCACGGGCACCGGGAATTCGCCGCCCACCAGGAAGCTCGCTTCCTTGCCGTTGCTCGTGATCAGATTCGGCTCGGCCAGAATCTGCAGCATGCCTTGCTGCTGCAGAAGTTTCACGAACGCCGCCAGATTCAGGTCCGGACGGAACGCGAAGATATTCAGGGCATCCGTGATGCTGAAATCGCTGCTGCCCCCACCGATTGTGCTGGGGCGCGTCGATCCGAACTGGCCGGTCCCGACACTTCCGACCGTGTTCAGCGCCCCGACCGAGGTGAGATTCACCGCGAACTGGTTGGAGTAGGTCCGGTTCAGCTCCGCGAACTTCACCCGCAACATCACCTGCTTCTCAATCGGAGCCGGCCGCACCTTCAGATTGTTCACGATGCTCTTCGCCATCGGCGTGATGTACGCCATCAGCCGGTCCGCCACCATCTGGTTCGAAACGGTCCCCGTGACGGAGATCGTGTCCTTCGCACTCGCCACCTGGATGTCTTCCCTCGGGAACGCATCCCGGATCAGCTTGCGCGTCGGCTCCAGGTTCTGTTCGACATTGACGTTGTAAAAATTACGCTGCCCGGACTTGGCCCAGATCACCAGCGTCGCCGCGCCCAACCCCTTGGCGTGCAGCAGAATCTCCCGCGTCGAAACAGGCACGTAGTCCACTACTTCCGGATTCGAAGTCGAGATCCGGTTGACATCTTCCGGGTAGTCGATGACGACACTCTTGCCCAACGTGACGCGAATGTCCTCCGCGCCACCCTGCGCCCTGAGTGACTGTCCACCGGATACCACAAGCATGGCCAGCCCGATGGCTGAACCAATCGCGATTTTGACGATTCGATTCATGGCGCTTACTGGTTCCTTCCGGCGTCTTCGTTCGATTTCCTGCTGGCCACGTTCTCGATCTTCTTGTCGATCCCACGGATGGTGATGATCTGATCAGGCACCGGCGCCGGTGGAGGAGCAACCGGAGCAGCCGCCACCGCAACGGGCTGCGGCCGCTGCCGGCGCGGCCGTGGCGTCAGGCCGTCGGCGTCCTGCTGGTCGCCCGATCCGTCGTTGCCGGTCATCCGGCTGTGGCTGCCATATAGAGTCGACAGGCTCAGCCCCTCGGTCTTCTCGATGTTCTGATCGCCGCCATTGCGCAGGACCAACTGAATGCGCCCTTCATTACCGGCCAAGGTCAGCAACTCCGCCTGCTGCGGCGTCACCAGCACAGTCACGTTCGGCGCATCCACCGGCTTGCCCGTCTGGTCGGTCTGCATCATCTGCCCTGAAGACAACACCAGGATGTTCTGCAGCACCGTCTTCGTCACCGTCGTCGCCGAGTTGCCCGGAGGATGTCCGGTGATCAGCACGTCCACGCGCATGCCCGGCAGTACATAACCAGCCACGCCCACGACGTCGTTCACTCGCACCGTCACCGCGCGCATGCCCACTGGGATGATCGGAGCCAGGCCGACCCCGCTGCCGCGCTGCGCCAGCCGGCCCTCGCTGATCGGCTCTTCAGCCAGGATCGACGAGACCACCGGACGGTCCAGCACGTCTTCCGGCTTGCTGAACGCACCCTTAGGGAACGCCTGCACCGGCACCTTGATCACCTTCAGGTCCGCCGTCTTCACGGTCAGACCCACCGGCAGCGGCCGGGCGGCAATTACCATGTCTCGCAGGTCGCTTACCTCCTGCTTTTTCGGGCCGTTGGCCCGCGAGGTCATCTGGTAGAAGATGCTGCTGACAACCAGCGCAAACACCAGACTCACCCCGAGTACTGTCAGAAACCTGCGGTCCATTTCCTTGCCTCCTGATCCATGGCCTCAACCGTTCACGGCACAAGGCTCTTTGCCACCAACTTGCGATCCCCCGCCCGGCAAACCGTGGTGCCCGTCTCCACCTCGCCGCATCGCGGTACCGATCGCGCCCGTACTCCCTGCGGGCAGTCCAACGCGGGGACTCCATGAACCCCGCTGCTCACATCCGCCTCCGCTGCCGTCCATGCCGCAGCAGTTCGGTGGGTTGTTCAATCACTTGCTCCACCGGGCCGGGCAATAGCGGCCCTGCCGCAAAGCCCGTCGCGAGCGCAAAGGAGATCAGATCTTCACCCGAAGGCAGCCGCCATTCGCAGTCCGGGGACATGCCGCGCGCCACTACATTTGCCATTCCAGCCTGCATCTCATACCCGACGATTGGAGTGCTTGGGGTCATCAACGTCTCCTGTGCATCTTTCGGCTGTCTCAAGGATTTTCATTAGCCCCCGAATCCGTGTTTTCCATGCCTTTGCCCACCGCGCGAACCACCTTCTGACCTCGCCGCTCGAACACAATCGCCTTGCCGTCGTCGTCCACCACACGCCACGCGCCGGATTCCTTCAGCACCGTCGACAGGGGCGATTGCACCTTCAGCAGCGCCACCGTGAACCCGTACTTCTCCATCACGCTTTTCCAGTTCGACTCGGCGCCCATGAACTGCACATACTCCTTCGTCAACGCCTCGCCATAGAAGTCACTCCGGCCGTCAAAAAATACCTTTTGCTCCGGATAAAACCGGTAGATCAGATAGTCCGCCCACTGATCCTCCGTCGCCACCCGCGACGACCTCAACAGATCCGCGTGCGTTGCCACCATCTTCGTCGGGAATCGCACGCCCGGAAAATCCGTCGGCCAGGGCAGCGGCAATATCGGCAATGCAATCAAAATAAACGGAATCGCTGCCCACACACTCGTCCTCCGCAGGCCCGGCTGCGCCTCGCTCGCCAAACCCTGCAGGATGCCCAGCGTCGACTTTCTCGTCGCGCCGCTGGTCCAGGTCAGCCAGAACCTCTGAAGCTCATCGGCCAGAAAGGGCAAAGCAACGGCAACAAAAATGGGAATATGCCTCGCCGATACCAGGGAGGAGTGCGCCCAGAACAAAATCAACAACGGACCCACAAACTGCTTGCGCCGCAACGCCCAACCCGCCGCCACCAGCGAGGCCAGGAGAATCAGCTCAAACTGCATCGCGTTCTCCGACCGAAAGGTCGGCGACTGGAACTCGCTGATCATGTTCTTGATCCAGTCCGCCCGCAGATACTCAACCATGTGCGCATGCAGCCGCCACCCATACGGGTTCACCACCGACGACGCCAGACACGCCGCTGCCAACGCAAGATAGCGTTTTGCCGTCGACCACTCGGCGCCGCCAAACCGCGCCTCCAACCCCGTGCCCACCGCCACCAGCCCCAGAATCGCGATCAACGACAGCCAGCCGCCGTGCAGATTCGTCCACACCACCGTCACCGGTATCAGGGCCCAGATCCATCTGGTGGGCTTCCGCAAATCGGCTTGGATCAGCCACCCGCAGGCCGCCACCAGCAGCAGGGTCCACAGATGAGGACGCGCCAGCAGATGCACCGTGGCCGACCCAAAGCCCATCAGGGCCAGAGGCAACGCGATGAACATATTGGCGCCCCGCCAAACCATGTGGCGGAAGATCAGGCCGCAGAACAAGGCCGAGAAAAGGATGCCAAATAGCAGAATGCCCTTCATCCCGGCCGCCGAATGCATCAGCGAGAAAAGGATGTCAGAGAGCCACTCCCAGGCGAACCACGGCTGCCCCGCCTTGGTGAACGAGAAGATGTCGCCCATCACAAACTGCCGGTGCGTCAGAATCCAGTCGCCGGTCCGGATGTGCCATCCCGTGTCGCCGTCAAACAGCAGCAGGCCCGTGCCTCCGTCCGCCAGGCCGAAGAACCAGAACGGTAGCGACACGAACAGCAGGTCGAACAGCGAAGGACAGAGCCAGCGCGACCAGCCACCCGGCTTCGCTGAACTAAGGCCGGATTCCGCCGCCGGAAGCACGACCGTCGGCTCCGCCATGGGGTTGCTGGATGTAGCCATGTGACCGCGCGATCCTCCTGAGGCCGGAGTCTGAGTGACTCCTCAGGTGTAGATCGGCGCCCTGGCCGGAAACAATTAGTGCGTGGTCACTTCCAAGGCAGAAACAGTAGGGCCTCGTTGTCCACGTTGGCCGGCCCTCTCTCAGACGCCCGCCTCAGGCCGCCCGCCGGCGGGCTCACCCTGTCCGCCGGAAGCGCACCAAGCTCCTGTTTTTCAGTAAGTTGCCGCACTCCGGTCGATACCGAGCCTCCGGCTGCCACCGCTCAGCCCGGTTCTCTCACCACTGCAGCAGCCACACCACCGTGCCCGTCACGTACATAGCCGTGAACCCCGCCAGCACTCTGATCCCAAAGACCCGTCCTCCGCTCGAGTACGACACCGCCGCCTTAAAAATCGCATTCGCCGTCAGCGAGATGAGGATGCCCGCCACCGCCAGCCAGGCCGCCGTCTGTCCATCCCGCAGCAGGCCGCTCAACGTGAACGCGATAGCATCCACGTCCATCGAGCCGCCGATCGCGCTCGACGCCAACAGGCCCGTCGTCCCGAACTCCGTCGTCAACCCCCGCGTCACCAACCGCACCACCGCGAACAGTACGCCAAACTGCACCGCCGGCAGAATCCGCAGCGGGTTGCTCAGTTTCACGGCGTTCGCCGTCGCTGTCACGGCCGGAATGCTTCGCTTCAACCACCAGGTGGCCGCCAGACCCACGACGGTCATGGCCGCCAGCAAAGGGACACACGCCATCCCCAGCGGGCCGCCCGCCAGCCACAGCAGAATGGCCACTCTCGGAAACTGAACTGTATTCGCCAGTACAGTCGCCATGGCCAGGCTCTGGCTGCGGCCCGGTTCCTCGCCCGCCTCCCGTGCAAACGCCGTCGTCGCCGCGGTGGTCGAGCCGAGCCCCCCCAGCACCGCCGTCAGCGGCAGTCCGTGCTCCTCACCCAGGAACTTCTGCAGGAAATAGCCGAGGTAGGAGATCGAACACACCAGGATCACGAAAATCCATACCCGCCGCGGCTCGAAGAACTGATAGGGCCCGTAACTCCCATCCGGCAGCACCGGCAGAATGACGAAGATCACGGCCAGAAACCGCAGTGTGTCGAAGTACTCCCGCTCCGTCACGGTCTCCACGAAGAACCGCCGCAACGGTTCGCGCGCATCCAGAAACAGGGCCAGAATCACCGTCAATGCGATTGCCAGCGCCGAGGCCCACTCCAGGCCAGGTGTTGCCGTCAATACACACAGCAGGAAGGTAACTACCGCGACAATCTCGGTCGTGATGCCCGTCCGCCCGGGCGTCTGAATGCGGAAGATCGCCACCAGGGTCGTGATCGCCAGTAGCGCGGTGCAGGTCAGCCACGGCACATTCAGGATCCCGCAGAGCCCGCCGGCCAGCCCGATCCCAATGAAATCCCGCAGCCCCGCATGCCGCTCGTCACGGTCCGATTCCCGCTCAATCCCAACGATCAAGCCGATCAGCAGCGATTCCGCCATCGCAATCCACGCCGGAGACAGATGTTGCATAACGTCCGGCCCCATTCTGTCTCAACTCGATTGGAAAATGCGACCCCGGTGCTCTGACACCGTTCGGCTATTGTTCCCGCGTAGCTCTCCGTGCCTCGTCGTGCGCACGGCGTGCCTCTTCGCGCGCCTGCCGAGCCGCCTCCCGGACGGAATCCCGCACTTCGCGGTGCGCCCGCTGCGCCTCAACCCGCGCCTCGCGAGTCGCCTGCCTCAGCTCGTCCCGCGCCTCCCGCGCCGAGGAGTGGACCTCTCGCGTCGCATCCCGAATCTCGTGGGTGGCTTCGCGCGCCGCCTCCCGAACGTCGTGAGCCGCCTCGCGCAAATCGTCCCGCACCTCATTCCGGTCGTGCCGGGAACAACCCCAAACCCCGCAGGCCAGCGGGATGACAAGGAAAAGGAGGATGGCTGGTTTCATCTCGGTCTCTAGTTTCATACGTAACAACACCCGGCTCTGTTCGAAAAAAACGGCGCCTGCAAGCGCGGCTCTGGAACCTTGGCGAACGCGCCCTCTATCGCCCGAATAGCGGCATCCTCACCGCAAACCGCGCCGCCAGCCGGACCACGCCCAACCCTCCGGCGAAGATCACCACCAGCCCGCCCAACATCGACAACACCGGCACACCCGATCCTTCCCCCGCCAGCGCCGGAGCCACCGCCACCAGCGCGCACAGAAACCCCATGCTCAACCCCGCGGCCAATACCGCCGCCGATTCCCACACCAGCATCCTCGCCACCTGGCGCGATCCAAATCCGGCCGCTCTCAACATCGCAAACTCGCGCCGCCGCTCCCACACATTCCGCAGCATCAGCACACCCAGGCCCGCCGTACCCAGCAGGAGCCCCAACGCGCCCAGCATCTGGAATGCGCTCAGATACGTGTTTTCCACTCTGTGATAGCCCGCCAGCCTGGCCCGCGCCGGACGCACCGCAAACCCATACCCGCTCAACCGCCGCGCCAGCGGCCGCTCCGCCGCCTGCGACCCCTTCAACAGAAACACCTGCCAGCCCGACACCTGCGGAAACAGCCGCACGAAGTTCTTCTCGCTGATCAGCAACTCGCTCTGGAAGACGCTGTCTCGCAGCGCCGCCACCAGCCGCAATCGCAACGGCGCGGCACCCTCCCTCGCCACCTCCACTTCATCGCCCACCTTCTTGTGCAGCACGTACTCCAGCGAATTCTGATCCACAATCGCCGGAATCGTCCCCAGATTCATCTGCGATTCCAGCAATAGCCACGGATTCGCCTGCGTCTCGGCCGACTCGCCGGACGACTCCGTAAACCGGAATCCATTCGATCGCAGAAAGCTCTCCGGTACCCCCAGAATCCGCGGATCCCGAGGCCGGTACAGGTTCAAACAGCTCACATCGTCGCCCGGCCTCAACCGCATCCGCACCCACTGCAGCGGGGCCACATTGTCCAACTTCAGTTGCGCCCGCCCCTGGCTCGTACTTCCGTCGTACAGCAGCGGAGCCTGCGACTCGGCATACAATGCAAAGCCGCCCGTCCCCTCCGCCCTCTCCTTCTGCCGGATCGTCTCCATCGACACCAGCAGGAACGCGCAGGGCGCTATCAGCACCAGGCTCAATACAGTCCGCCTGCGCCGCCACGACAGGTTCCGCAGCGCCAACCGGAACAGCGCGCGCTTGCCCGGAATACCCACCAAACCAGGGAACGGCCGCCGCAACAGCCAGTCCGCCCAAATCGACATCGACGCCAGTAGACATACGCCTGCCGCGAAGAACCCGCTCCGCGCCGCCACCACCTTTGAACCCGCCAGCCCAACCAGAATCAGACCCGCGGCCAATGTCACCCAGCGCACTGCGGCCACCCACACCGCCTCTCCCTCGTCTGCGCCTTCTCCAATGTGGAACGCCTTCGGGGCCAGTCCCTCCCAGTTCTGCAACGCCATCCAGACGCTCGCCGCCGCCGCCAACCCGCCCGCCACCGCTCCTTCCGCCATCAGACGCCCACTCAGGCTCAGGCTCAATAGTTGCGTGCCCGCCGCTCCGTTCCACCACGACCGCAGCCCGGCCAGCAGGAACGCCGCATAGACCGGCGACAGCAGGACGCCAGCCAACGTCCCTACCGCGCCTACCACCAGACCCTCCACCACAAACATCGTCAGCACCGGCTTGGGCGTCGCACCCACGGCCAGCAGCAGCCCCACCTCCGCTTCCCGCTTTTCCACACCCAGCCGCAGAATCAGCACCGTCAGCAGCAGCGACGCAAAGACCACAAAGGAATTGAAGTAGATAAAATACGCGCCGAATTCCGTCGAACCCGCCGCCGCTTCCAAACTTTGCCGCCGCACGGCCGAAAGCACAAAGTGCCCCGCCAGCGGATCAACATCCGCGCGCAGCATCTCTTCCAACTCGGGGGCGTCCTGCATAAACCGCACCGACGTATATGACCCGAAGCGCGTCTTCCAGTACTTGCGGCCCTCGCTCAGCGGGATCCATCCCTTGGGTGTCGTCCGGTACAAATCCCAGTACATCTGATCGCGCGGCCGCACCAGCCGGCCATCCATCGGAAACGGCGCGGCCCAGTTCAACATCAGCTTCTGGTCCGAAATACCCGGAAAGGCCGGTACGAAGTCCCGGTCCGCCGCCAGCCCCACGATGGGCACCACTCCGGCCAGCTCAAACTCGGCTTTCACCGGACCTTCATGCCGGTTGAACTCCAACCTCACGGCATCGCCGAGCTTCACACCCAAATCCATCGCCGCCCAATCGTTCAACAGGATGGGCGGCTTCTTGGTCGGCGGCAGAGGCTGGTCGTCGTGGATCTCCGCCAGCGAAGCCTCATCCAGCGCCGCCACTGTCGAATAGGCGATCGCATGGGGCCCCGCCGAAATCGACCGCACCCACGACACCAGCGCTGGCCGGGCCAGCACCCCCAACTCCTTCGCCGTCTCCAGCGCCCGCTCCGCCGTCCGGTCGTCCAGAATCGTACTCTCGTGCTCCAGCACCACCTCGTCGGTCGCCGGCCGGTGCCTCAGCCGGAGCCCCGCATCCTCCAGCCGGAACCTGGCCCGAAAACGGTCCGCCAGATCCTGCCCTCCGCGCGCACCGGCCAGCAGCACCAGATTGGCCTTTCCGGGTACATTCAACTGCGCCTGCAGCCATGCCAGCGGCACGAACAATGCCCGAATCTCGCCCTGCTGCGCCCGCGTCGCGAAATCGTCCAGGCTCTGAGGCGACACGCCCTCACCCACCCGAAGCCGGAGTACCGCCGCCGTATTTTCCTTGTCCCCTTGCGCCGACTCGCGCGGAATCACAGACGGCCTCTCCACCAGCACCTGCAACCGGTCACCCGGCTTCGCCGCCAGTTCCCGTGCCAGCGCCCGGCTCAGCAGGACCTCGCCGTCCTGCGCCACCCGCCCCCGCCTGCCATGGAAGGCATAGAAGGAGTCGTCCACCCCGTATACGGTGACATCCGCGTACGAATGGAGAACCGTACCCTCCACCGCCACCAGCGCGCAGCTCCGCCACTCCGGTCGAAAGGCCTCGGCCAGATTCGCCCGGAAGTAGCCGCGGCCGGTGAGGGTGTAGTCGGCCGCGCCCAGCCGCTGGACCACCAGCGACCGCAGGCTCTGCCTTACGGAATAGCCCGCCAGCAGCGCCCCTGTGATCGCCGCGGTGGCCAGGGCCGCACCCAGGGCTGCCTTCAGATTCCCGCGGCGATGGTACGCCATCGACCGCCACAGGTACCGCGGGGGAGTCACAGCCGGCCGTCCGTTAACAGGACCCGCCTCGGCAGCTTCGCCGCCACCACCGGATCGTGCGTCGCCACCACCAGGGTCAGCTTGTGCTCCTGGCGGACCTTCTCCAGCAGTTCGGCCACCTCATGCGCCGTCTTGTTGTCCAGACTGCCCGTCGGCTCGTCGCACAACAGCAGCCTCGGACCACGCACCAACGCCCGCGCGATCGCCGCTCGCTGCTTCTCTCCGGCGGTGAGCTGGACCGGCCGGTCGTTCACCTTGTCCGCCAGACCCACCTCGGTCAGCAGCTTCCGCGCCCGCTCCGGACCCATCGTGTCTTCCGCGCCGATCATCAGCGGCACCATGACGTTTTCCATCACGGTCAACTGCGGCAGCAGACAGTGATCCTGAAAAACAAACCCGACCCGTTCGTTCCGGAACCGCGCCTGTGCTTCGTCGTCCAGCGCAAATGGATCCTCGCCGCCCAGCAACACCGTGCCACTGGTCGGCCGGTCCAGCGTGCCCAGAATCTGCAGCAGCGTCGACTTGCCGCTCCCGCCCGGAGCCAGCACCGCCACTCCGCCGCCCTCTTCCAACTCCAATGTGAGACCGCACAGCACCTGGACTGGCCCAGCGGGACTCTCAAACGTCTTGGTGAGTTCGCGCACTTCCAGCATGGAGACCCTTATAAGGATACTCCGTCCCATCCGCGCATTCGCCGCCGCTCTTATGGCTCTTCCAGCAGGAACACGTTGCTCCGCACTTCGCCGCGTTCAAAGACGATCCGGTCCGAAACCGGCGACCAGGCCGGGTACCGCAGATATACCGCCAGCGACTCGTTGTGCGTCAACTGCTGTGTTTTCCTCGTGCTCCGCGACACCCAGAACAGATTCCACACCCCGCCGCGCAGGCCCGCGTATGCGATTCGGTCCCCATCCGCCGCCCAACTGCCGGGCCAGGCGTGTCCGCGCCCTTCCGTCAGGACAACGGGAGCCCCGCCCTCCAGCGGCAGCAGCGCCAGATTCGTGTCGGTGCCTGTCCGGATCTCACCCACCACCCAACGCCCGTCTGGTGCCCACAGCGGGAATCCAATCGACACATTGTCCGGCGTAATCGACCGCGCATGTCCGCCCGGTACATCGTCCACCCAGATGCTCGCCCGCCCGTCGCCGGCCATCCGCTGCATCGCGATCTTGCCGCCATCCGGCGAGATCCGCGCCCACGAGTTCGGCCGCACGTCCACCGGAACCTTTCTCAGCACGCCATCCAAAGAAGTGAAGCACACCTGCAACCGCCCGCCGTCGTGGCAGATGGTGGACAACTCCCGGCCATCCCGGCTCCAGGTGGGCAGGCGTTCCCCTTGCGGCAAGGTCGTCACCTGCGTCGGGTTGCGCCCGTCGGCGTCCATCACCCAGAAATCGCCCGGATCGCCAAACCGCCGCGAATAAAACGCGATCTTGCGGCCATCCGGGGAGAACGCTGGAAACGAGTTCCGGAAGCTGTTGTCGCGCAACAGCACCTTTTCTTCGCCCCCGGCCTCTGGAATCTCGCACAGCGCAGTGGTCATGTTGCTCAAGGTGACGGCCAGCGTCTTCCCGTCTCGCGAAGCCGCCAAGTCACGGGGAATCGCCGCCGCCATCATCGGCGCCAGGCGCTGTGCCTCCGCCACGGTCCGGTCGTCTTCCAGACCGACTCGATAGAGATTCAGCGCGCCCTTGTCCCCCAGGCTCACAAAGTGCAGCGTCCGGCTGCCGGCCGAGTACGACACACTGCCCATCAACGGAACCGGCAGCTTCACCTCCCGCTTCGACCGTCCGTCCGGGTCCATCGACCAGAGTTGCGACTGGAACACCCGCGTGTTGGCCATGAACAGGATCCGCCCCTCGGGTGTCCAGATTGGGTTCGAATGTCCACCTTTCGGCTCGTACGGCCGGGTCAATTGCCGCGGAGTGCCCCCGTTCACCCCCACCACCCAAATCGTCGCCGGGCCACTTGGCTGCACATCCAGAGGAGACAACGAGTAAATCCCCTCCGACCGAAATGCGATCGTCTGCCCATCGGGCGACCACGCCGGCTGAGATCCGAACTCCGTCACCATCCGCACCACGCCACCCAGCGATGGCACCACCGCAATCCCACCCCGAAACTGCGACGTGAACGCCAGGTATCGCCCATCCGGTGACCACGCCGGCTGCAGGTTCTGCATGCCGTCGTTTGTGATCCGCATCGCCCGGCTACCCTTCGCCAGGGGCCGGACGTAGATCTCAAACCGGCCGGAACGGTCAGAGGAGAACGCCACGGACCCGCCATCGGGCGAGAAGCTTGGATACATGTCCACTCCGCTCGACGTCGTCAACTGCACCAGTTGCGGCGGAGCCGGGACCACCTCCGCCCGCCTCAGCCACCAGAACCACCCGATGAGCGGGATGACCGCCAGCCAGAACAACCATCGCAGGTTTCGCGGAGCGGCCGCCTCCACGGGACGGCTGGTCACGGGCGCCAGCTCAGGCAGAAACCGGTAGCCCACCGTCGGCACGGTCTCGATCACCCGCGAGTCCCGAGCCGTGTCCCCCAACTGTTTCCTGAGCTGCGCGATCACCCGCGTCAGCGCATTGTCCGACACGAACGTGCCGCCCCAAACCGCCCGCACCAGTTCGTCCTTGGACACTACCCGGTCGCGATTCTCCGCCAGATACACCAGGACACGGAAGGCCTTAGGCTCCACCTCGAGCACCCTGCCGGCCCGTAACAGGCGGTGGTTGTGCGGCTCGATCACCACGTCATCGAATTGATAGGAAAGGCTTTCTACGAACATCACGAAAACATCACCGCCTCGTCACGACTCATTCCGGCGGTTGACCTTACGCTTCCTTCATGAAAACGGCGCTCTGCCTTCTGCTGCTCTCCAGTTGGACGTTCGCGATGCCGGAAGGAATGCCCAATGTGGAAGTTCTAGTCAATGGATCGGGCCCTTACCGCTTTGCCGTCGACACCGGAGCCAGTTCCTCTCTGATCTCCACGCGTATTGCCGCCGCTCTCGGGCTCAAACCCGAATACCAGGTGCGAATGGTCACCGCTTCCGGCGAGCGGCTCATCCCCGCCGGCACCGGGACAACTCTCGCTGTGCCCGGACTCGAGCGGCAAGGCACAGAGGTCCTCTGGTGCGATTGGCCAATGCAGGACGGAGTCGACGGCATCCTGGGCCAGTCCTTCCTGGCCGGACAGTCTTATATGATAGACACCCGCCGGCGGAGCGTACAGTTTGGTCCCCTTTCGCCACCGGATCGCGCCACGCTGCAGCCCGTCGAGTGGATCGAAGGACGCATGGCCGTCCTGGCCGAGGGGCCAGGGGGACTCGCGCTGCGTCTTGTGGTCGACTCCGGGGCATCTCATCTGATGCTTTGGCCCAAGCGGCCCATCCCCTTGATACAGACCGGCTTGGCATTCGCCTCAAGCCATGCCGGCCAGATCCGCGTGGAGACCGGCCAATTGTCCTGGCTCCGGGTCGGGCACATCCAACTCAACGACATCCCGGCCGGCATCCTGCCCGGCACTCGCGAGGAGGACGGCCTGCTCGACACGCGGTCGTTCCGACGTGTCTACGTCCTGGGCAGCCAGATCGCCTTCGAACGCTAGCGCCGCTACCTCAGAATTCCCTTCACCACGGATGCCTTCTCCACGCCGGTCAGACGCTGGTCCAGGCCCTGGTACTTGTAAGTGAAGGTTTCATGGTTGATCCCAAACTGCTGTAGTAGTGTGGCTTGTAGATCGCGCACATGCACCGGGTCCTTCACGATGTTGTAGCTGAACTCGTCGGTTTCGCCGAAGACGGTTCCGCCCTTGATCCCGCCCCCAGCCAGCCACAGGCTGAAGCACCGCGGATGATGGTCGCGGCCATAGTCCTTATCGGTCAGCTTGCCCTGGGAGTAGATCGTCCGGCCGAATTCCCCGCCCCAGATCACCAGCGTGTCGTCTAGCATGCCGCGCTGTTTCAGATCCTGTACCAGCGCGTACGAAGGCTGATCGACATCCTTGCACTGCGAAGGCAGAACCTCGGGCAGGTTCCCGTGCACATCCCACCCGCGATGGTAGATCTGCACGAAACGAACCCCTCGCTCCATCAGACGCCGGGCCATCAGCACGCTGTTCGCGAAGGTACCGGGCTTGCGAGCATCTTCTCCGTACAGCTCGTAAGTGGCCTCGGTCTCTTTGCTCAAGTCGGTCAGCTCCGGCACCGAGGTCTGCATCCGGAACGCCATCTCATACTGTTCGATCCGGACTCGCGTCTCGGGATCGTGCAGCCGGTCAAACTCCATCTGGTTTAACTGGCCCAATCCGTCCAGCATCCCGCGCCGGACTTCCGGCGGCACCCCTTCCGGGTTGTTGATGTAGAGCACAGGATCGCCAGCCGCCCGCAACGCCACCCCAGAGTACTGGCCTGACAGAAACCCCGAACTCCACAGCCGGGCCGAGATCGCCTGGACGTTCGCCTTGGGATTCGAATGGGTTGCGTTCAAAACGACAAATGTCGGCAGATCGCGATTCATGCTCCCCAGGCCGTAGGCGATCCACGACCCGATGCACGGTTTACCGGCGATCATGAACCCGGTCTGGATGAACGTCATCGCCGGTTCGTGGTTGATCGCCTCCGTGTGCATCGACCGGATGATGGCGATGTCGTCCGCCATCTTGCCCATGTACGGAAGCAGTTCACTCACGTAGGCGCCCGACTGCCCACACCGGCTGAAGTTGAAAACCGACGGCGCGATGGGGAACCGGCTCTGGTTCGAGGTCATCGTCGTCAGGCGCTGGCCCTGACGGATGGACTCCGGCAAGTCCTTATCGAACCACTCCTTCATGCCTGGTTTGTAGTCAAACGTCTCCTGCTGCGGCGGCGCGCCCACCATATGCAGGTAGATGGCGCGCTTCACCTTAGGCGGAAAGTTCGGCAGTTGCGGCCGGGCCTGGTCGGCGTTCAGGAGCTGCTGTAAAGCCAGGGCCCCGAAGCCCCGTGCACCGCCACTCAACAGCCGCCGTCGAGTGATCTCATTCATTTCGTCAGCACCTCGTCCAGATTCATGAGTTGATTGGTCACCATCGTCAGCGCGGCCAGCTCGACCGTCGGCAGGGCCCCATCTTCCTTGCTCTCGCCCACGTGAACCAGTTTTTTGGCATCAGCCGGCTGAGTATCGTAATACTTTAAGAAATTCTTGTAAGATACTTTAACAACAGCCATTTCCTTGTCTTCCAATGGCCTGTCAAGCAGGTTCTCGGCGACGAACATCAACTGCCGGTCCACGTCCGTTTTCGCACTCTCCATGGCCCGCGTCGCCAGGGCCCGCGCCGCTTCGACGAACTGTTCGTCGTTCATCGTCACCAGCGCCTGCAGCGGAGTGTTCGTACGTTCCCGCCGCACCGTGCAGGTTTCCCGGGTGGGCGCGTTGAAGATCTCCATCGACGCTGGCGGAGCGCTGCGCTTCCAGAAGGTATACAGACTGCGCCGGTACAGCTTGTCGCCGTGGTCCTCTTTGTAGTTCCGTGTGTTGCTGCCTTCCATCGCCACGGCTTCCCAAACCCCAGCTGGCTGGTAGGGCTTCACGCTGGGCCCACCGATGGTTGGCTTCAACAACCCGCTGGCCGCCAGCGCATAGTCGCGAATCATTTCGCCTTCCATGCGATATCGCGGCCCGCGCGACAGCCACCGGTTGTCCGGGTCCTTCTCCAGCTTCTCGGGCGTCGTGAGCGCCGCCTGCCGGTAAGTCGACGACGTCACCAGGAGCTTGAAGAACTTCTTCACGTCCCAGCCGCCGTCGCGGAACTCCACGGCCATCCAGTCGAGCAGCGCCTGGTTCACCGGGCCCTCACCCTGCGAACCGAAGTCATCCGACGTCTTCACAATGCCGTCGCCAAACAACTGCTGCCAGAAACGGTTTACCGTGACTCGGCTCGTCAACGGATTCTCCTGCGACATCAGCCACTCCGCCAAGCCCAGCCGGTTGTGCGGCATACTGCTCAACATCGGCGGAAGCACCGACGGAGTATTGGCATCCACCTTGGCCCGCGGCTGGTCGTACATTCCGCGATACAGTACGTGCGCGAACGGCTTCTGGTCGGTCCGCTCTTCCATCACCAGCGAAATGGCGCCGCGTTTCCGAATCACCCGGCGCTCCAGGTCGAGATCATGAAGTTCTTTCGATACAGTCTGATAAGCTTCATCTCCTCGAAGTCGGTTGAACAGCGCAAGGGACCCGGGCTCACCCGGATTCAGCAGGGCGGCCTCCTGCTGCGAGAGGGTGTAACCCAGAATCCGAAAGTCGGCGATCGCGCCGTCATCCTCTCGCTTCGGATTGCCCAACTTGATGGGCACATCCACCTTGAAGTTACCCTTGATGGTTGCATTCACATCTCGCTGAGTACCAATCTCTTTCTTGTTTAGAAAGAAACGAACACCCAGCGCCGCGCCAGTGCCGTCATAGGTCATCACCAAGTGGTTCCAGGTGCCCGGAATCACCTGATCAAGGTGCCCACCGCGTACCTCCATCGACTTCCCGTCGTCGCCGTAGAAGCGCATGCCCACCACACGGCCGCCGACGAATAGCATCCAGCCACGCGTCTTGTCCTTTTGCTTCGTATCCAGTTGAGCGGCAATGCTATAGGTACTCTCGCCCTTCGGGTAGTAGAACCACGCGCTGAGGGTGAACGGCTGCTTCACGTCCAGCGGCACGGCCGGCAGATTGAGTTCCGACTTCGGCCCGAAGAACAATGCCGTCCGGTCGGGCCAAGGCGATCCCCCAAGCTGCAGACCCTCTGTGAAGGGGAGGTTCAGGCGCTCCTCGGCAGTCTCCACCTGGATGGCGCCGTTGGGATCCATCACCAGTCGCGCATTGGGCCGTCCAGACCCCGTATCGCCCTCCAGCGCCTTGCGCCGGTTCACGAGTTCCTCTTTCAAAGTGGCTTCGCGGCTCTGGATAGCGTCCCAACGCGGACGGTCTTCCTGCTTCGGAATCACCACGATGGGTGGCGGATCGGAAGCGTTGCCATCCATGATGTTCTGGGTCGTATTCCGGAAGAAGGCGCCGAGCGCGTAGAAGTCCTTCGAAGGGATGGGGTCGAACTTATGGTCGTGGCAGGTGGCGCAACCCACGGTCAGCCCCATGTAGACGGCGCCAATCGTGTCGGCTCGGTCCTTGGCGTAGATCGCGTCGTACTCATCGATAATGATGCCGGCTTCATTGGTGGTCACATTGCAGCGCTGGAAGCCGGTGGCAATCCTCTGGTCCAGAGTCGGATTGGGCAGCAGATCGCCCGCCAGTTGCTCTGTCGTAAACCGATCGAACGGCATGTTCGAGTTGAACGCCTGGATCACCCAATCCCGATACGGCCAGATTTCGCGGTAGTTGTCGATGTGGATCCCGTGCGTGTCGCCATAGCGGGCCGCGTCCAGCCAGTAGCGGGCGCGGTGCTCGCCCCAATGGGGATTTGCAAGATACCTATCTACCAATTTTTCGTACGCGTTAGAATCCTTATCTTCAACAAATGCTTCCACCTCTTCGAGCTTTGGAGGCAGCCCCGTGAGATCCAGCGCCAGCCGGCGGATCAGCGTGCGCCGGTTGGCCTCCGGCGCCGGAGCCAGCCCCTGCGACTCCAGCTTCGCTAAGATGAATTGATCGATGGGGTTACGAACCCACTCAGTATTTTTTACCGGCGGCGGAGCCACTTTTACCGGCGCCGAAAAGGCCCAATGCTCCTTCCAATCGGCGCCTTGCTGAATCCAGCGTGCCAGCGTGGCCCGCTGGTCTTCAGTTAATGTTTTATGTGAGTAAACAGGCGGCATCCGCTTGTCTATATTCGAGTTATTGATCCTCTGAATCAACAGACTCGCCTGTGGATTCTTCGGAACAATGACCGTCCCATTCTTGCGCTTCGAAAACGCCCCGTCGCGGGTGTCGAGACGCAACCCAGCCATGCGCGTCGTCTTGTCGTTGCCGTGACAGTGGAAGCACGCATCCGATAGAATCGGCCGGACTTCCTTCTGGAAGTCGACCGGCTTGGGGGGTGCTGCCGCTGACGCCGCGACGGCCCAGAGCAGAGCGATAACGCAAACAGTGCGATTCATGGCAGATTGGGGTACGAACAGTATATCGCCACTCCCTCTGAAATGAGATATTCTTAGGGTTGGTATTGTCTCTGTCAGTCCTTGTCCTCTAACTCGAAGCGGCCGAGTCCCTTAGCGGATTCCTAACGACATCTGCGGTGTGTTTCGAGGACAACCCCCTTGCTTTCCATTTATGGCTGGTCGCCCGTGCGGGCTGACCAATTTGAAGAGTGGCGGACTCGCGGCTGCGTGCCCGCCCGCGTCCTTCGCCAGGAGTACGGCTCCTGGCTGATCCAGCTAAACGACAGAGAACATTGGGTTCGGCATGCCCGCAGAGGCCTCTCGCCCATCACGGGCGACTGGCTGGCGGTGCGCTCCACCCTGGACTGCGTGGAGGCCATCCTGCCGCGCCAGAGCCTGATCGAGCGCAAGGCCGCCGGCAAGCGGCCGGAGCCTCAGGCGCTGGCCTCCAATGTCGACTTGGCGTTTATTGTCATGGGGTTAGACCATGATTACAACCTCGCCCGGCTAGAGCGCTACCTCATCCTGGTGGAGTCCAGCGGAGCCCGGGCCTGCATCCTATTGAACAAGCGGGACCGCCACCCGGCGCCCGACGCCTGTCTGGCCGCCACGCAGGCCGTCTCGCGGGACGCACCCGTGATCCTGCTTTCGGCGCTGCAAGACAATGTGGCGGAAGCACTGAGCGGGCAACTGGCAACGGGCGAAACGGCCGCCTTGCTTGGTTCGTCCGGAGCCGGCAAGAGCACCATCACCAACCGCATATTGGGTTCGAACGTTCAGTTGACCCAGGAAGTGCGCGAAGACGACAGTCACGGCCGGCACACAACCACCCGCCGCGAGCTCCACCTCCTGCCCCAAGGCTGGCTCCTGATGGACCTGCCCGGGCTGCGGGAAGTCATGCCCTGGACGGACGAACCCGTTCAGGTGCGCTCCTCCAAGCTCCAACTCGAGCTGGAGGAGTTGCGCGAGAAGCGGGCGATGCGCAAACGGTTCCTCCAGTATCGCGATACGAAGAGCCGTTGGTAGCGGTCCGTCGCGCCGTCACTTTCCGGCGCGCAGTTCGATGTAGTGCGCACCCACGCGGCGGCCGGCGATCTCGAAGCTTCCCTCTATGTTCGCCGGCCCCTGCGGCAACACCACTTTCGACAACACAGCCTGTGTGGCTCCGGCGGGGACGGCAACCTCCTGCCGGAGCGCCCCGCAGGTGAGCAAGGCCCTCGTCTCTTGCGGGATTGGGGGGAATCGCAGGGTCACCTCATACTCCGCCGCGGTACGAACGTCGATTTCATAATGACCCAATCCGTCCGCATTCCAGCTCGCCTGCGGACCGCGCCAATCCTGACGCGACAATATGACGGGATTCTCGTGCGGAGTCCCGACGAAGATACGTGGCGGATCGTAGCCCCGCTCGGCGGAAACGTCCCGGAACCAAGTGTCGTATTGGGAGCGCAGTTGCCGCGCGATACCCGGCTCGGCTGCGGCGAGGTTGTGCTCCTCAGCCGGGTCGGCGGGCAGGTCGTAGAGCTCCGGTTGATGCTTGTCGGTGCCGACCAGCTTCCAGCGGTCAGTCAGCACCGCGCAGTTGCGGAACATCTCCGGAGCGTCGCCGCGATGCCACTGGAAGAAGAGCGACCGCTCCACCGGCGGGGCGAACAAAGAGCGGCCATCGATTTTGCGGTCCTTAGGCAAGGGCGCGCCGCAGGCATCCAGGACAGTGGGCAGGAAATCGATGTGCGCCGCGATGCGGTTGTCCTTCGTGCCGGGCTGGATCTTCGCCGGCCAACGCAGGAAGCTGGGCACTCGGATACCGCCTTCATAGGGGGACGTCTTCAGGCCGCGCAACCCGGCGTTGAAACGCTTCTGCTGCGGGCCGTTGTCGGTCATGAACCACAACAGGGTGTTCTGATCGAGCCGCAGCCGCCGGAGTTGCTCCATCAGCCGGCCGAGGTTCGAATCGAGGTTCGCGATCATTCCATAGATGCGAGCCGTGGTGTCGTCGAGCCCGGCCTTCCGGTAGGGCTCCGCCCATTCCTCCTTGAGTTGCAGCGGAGTGTGCGGCGCGTTGGCGGCGATGTATGTAAAGAAGGGCCGCCGGCGGTTCTTCTCAATGAACTGCATGGCCTCGTCAAAGAAGATATCGGAGCAGTAGCCTTTGCGGACGGCCGTCCTGCCGTTCAGTTCCAGGGGCGGATCGAAGTAACCGGTGTTCGGAGGAGAGGCGGGCTGGGCGAGTCCGCCGCCGCGCAGAGTGAGGGCGGTCTGAAAACCCTGATCGATGGCGCGCAACGGATAGTTGTCACCCAGGTGCCACTTGCCGAAGATCCCTGTCTGGTAGCCGGCACCGGCGAGGGACTCCGCGACCGTGACTTCGCCGGAGTGCATCATGGAACGCCCGAGATAGGTATCGACGACTCCGGTGCGGTAGTTGTAGCGCCCGGTCATCAGGCAAGAGCGTGTGGGCGAGCACACCGGCATGACATGGAAGCGCGTGAACTGGACACCTTGCTGTGCAACGGCATCCATACTGGGTGTCTTAAGGTGAGGGTTCCCGGTGAGGGAGAGGTCGCCGTAGCCCTGGTCGTCGGTGAGGATGAAGATCACGTTGGGGCGGGCCGGGGCGGCCTGCAGGAAAGCAGGGGCGACAGCAGAGGCGAGGGCGGTACGGCGGGTGATCATTTTCGACAACGATATCACCGGAAGCGGGCAACCAGCCGGGTGGGACCGGTCGCCCGCAAATGAGCCGGGCCGTCAGAAGGGTCTGAACTCGCAGCGGTTGTAGAAACAGGCGAGTTCTTCGTTGCCGTCGACGGTCACCTTGCCGTCGCCACCAATGGTCACCTTATGACCATCGAAGTTGTTGTAGCTCCAGACGGGGTCCCTCTCCGCGTACTCATGGCATTCCCGGCGGAGAATGATGGTGGCGATCTTCTCCCCCAACCGCAGACTGCGAGTATTGTCGGTGCGCCAATGGACTCCGCCCATGCAACGCCCGAAGGCGACGTTGGCGGCGAGTTTGTTGAGCTCGCCCTCGACGGTCAGATCCCCTTCCCCGTACTCTGGCAGGACATCGGAACCGTCTTTGTCGGGCATCACGAGGTGGACCGGCTTGGCGGTGACGGGGTGGGTTGCGTTGGGCAGGACGTCCCGTTTCAGCAGCTTGGATCCGTCGAACCAGGCTTTGAGGATGGTGACGCAGGCTCCGGCCACTGTGGCGTGCCCGGCACCATAGGCGGGGTGGGCTGGGCTGCCTGCGGTGAAGGCCATGGGCAGGAGGTAGGGGCCCTGGTCTTGGATCCGCTGAGCGGCCTTTGTTTCGAAGACCCACTTGGGTAGTTCGCACTGCAATCGTTTCTGCGACTGCGCCTCCATCAGGCCGCCATAGACCTCCGGCCGGAAGCGCCGGTAGACGCCCCACTTCTGCCGCCAGACGACGCGCAGAGCGCGGGCGGCCACCTCGGAAACCTGGGCCAACAGGTGCGGTCCTCCGAAGGTCCCAAAACTCCGCTGCTTCTCGTAGCCCACGAGATATGGGTTGCCAGCGGCGAAGGGCGCACCCCAGTTGGAGAGCAGCAGGGCGGCGTTGAAATAGGCCTGGTGGAGGGCGTCCTTGTTCACGAAGCGGGCCAGGTCGCGCATGTTGCGAATCCGGCGCAGCCCGTCCGGGCAGAATGCGCCCTTGTCGAAGTAGTCGTGGTGCTTGAAGTAGTCGTTGTCGGCCGGGTAATCGTTGCCATCGGAATCCTTGCCAGTATCCTGCGCTTTGAGCCAGGAATCCCAATCCGTCAGATAGTTTCGACACTCCGCGTACGGAAACTGCTTCTGGAGGATGATCTGGGTGCCGTAGGCGATGTCGTGCAGGAAGAACTGGCTGACGAGCGGCCCCTGATCCTCGCCCGGGAGTCCACCGCGAAACAACGTCTGTGCGGTCAGATCCAGCTTGCCATCCTTGGCGGGCAGATCGTACCCGAGCTTCAGATCCGCCGACCCTCTGTCGAAAGCGGTGGAGAGGTCCATGATGGCGGCTTGAATGTCGGGATCGTTGGCGGAGAAATCGGCGAAACGCTTGTCGCGGAGGAGCGCCATCCAGTACAACTCGGTCATCTCCGCCGCGGTCGCATCGGACATCGGACAGGGCGGGGGCGGCATGTCCATGCTGCCGGGGTCCGGCCCCAGATGCTCTTTCGCCCAGCCGGCCTGGGGGTTGATGAACTTCGCTGCGCCGTCCGGGCGAGGGACGCATTCAAAGTCGCCCCCGTGGTTGGCGATCGCTTCAAACTCGCGGTAGTGGTCCGGATTGACAAGGCCCGTCTTTGGGTCGTGCTTGAGGGTCTTGTGGAAGTTGCCCAGGCCAATGATCGGGGCGGTCTTTTCACTGCAAGGATCTTTCGACACTTTGGTTCCTCTCGATGGTGTGAAATCCGAGGCCGGAACGTGGACGATTGGGTAGTGCGTCGGGGCCCGGCTTGCCCCGACGCTAGTACAAGCGTGGCTCGGGGAAGATTCGGGACATCCTTTCCGGATTCGCTACCGCCGGATCGGCGGCCTGGCCCGACTTTCTTTGCGGGTTGCCGCATACGAAAGCCTTCGTCGTGCGTCTAAGGCGCAATGGAGAAACTGATCAAAGACGTACGCCATGCCCTGCGGATGCTCGCCCGGAGCCCCGGATTCACGGCTGTGGCCGTCGCCGCGCTGGCTCTGGGGATTGGCGCCAACACGGCCATCTTCTCCGTAGTCAACGGCATCCTGCTGCAACCGCTGCCTTACAGCCAGGCCGACCGCATGGTGCGGCTCAATCTGAAGTTCCCCAACGGGAATAGTCCGTCGATCTCCATCCCCAAGTACATGGCCTGGAAGGCAAACACGCCGGGATTGCAGTACATCTGCGCCTACAACAGCTCCGGGCCGGGGCTGAATCTGACGGGTGGCAGCACGCCAGAGCAGGTGAAGGGCATCCATGTGTCGGCCGACTACTTCCAGGTCTTCGACGCCACGCCGGCACTGGGCCGGGTGTTTTCGCCCGAGGAGGACCGGCCCAACGGTCCGATGGTAGCCGTGCTGAGCCACGGGTTGTGGCAGCGGCGCTTTGGCGGCGATCCTTCGGTCATCGGACGGGTGCTGGTGCTGAACGGAGAGGCCTACTCGGTGATTGGCGTACTGCGGCCTGCGTTCCGGTCCTATCCGCCCTCCGAGATCTTCCTGCCGCTGCAGGCGGATCCGAATTCGACGAACCAGGGGCACTACCTGTTCGTGGCGGGCCTGATGAAGCCAGGCGTCCAGATTGAGGCGCTGCAGTCGCAACTGACCGCCGCCGCGGAGCGCTTCCGGGCGGCGTACCCGAAGGCGATCGGGAAGCAGGAATCGGCCATGGCCGAGCCGCTGGCCGAGTCGATGGTGGGCGACGTGAAGAAGCCGCTGCTCATTCTTCTGGGTGCCGTCGCGCTGGTGCTGTTCATCGCCTGTGCGAATGTGGCCAACCTGCTGCTGGCGCGGGCAACGCACCGGTCGAGGGAAGTGGCCATCCGCGTGGCGTTGGGCGCGGGCCGCTGGCGCATCATTCAACAGCTTTTAACGGAGAGCATCCTGTTGGCGCTGATGGGCGGAATAGCCGGATTCGTGCTGGGCGCCTGGGGGGTCCGCGGATTGATTGCCTTGAGCCCCACCGGGCTACCAAGGGCGGAAGAGTTCGCCCAGTCGACCGTGCTGGACTGGCGCGTCCTCCTGTTCTCCTTGGCTGTGGCGATGGGGACCGGTATCCTCTTCGGACTCTTCCCCGCCCTGCAGATCTCACGGACCGACGTGCATGGCACGTTGAAGGAAGCCTCGTCGCGCTCGGGCACCGGACGGCGGCACTGGGCCCGGAATGCGCTGGTAGTCACCGAGATCGCGCTGGCCCTGATCCTGCTGGTGGGCGCTGCCCTGTTGATCCGGACCTTCGCCGGTCTACGTCAGGTGAACGCGGGGTTCACTCCCCAGAAGGTGCTGGCGTTTGAAACGTCGCTTTCCGGCGCGAAGTATAAGCAAACCGATCGTGTGGAACAGCTCACCAGAGAGGTGGTGCGGCGCCTGCACTCCGTGCCGGGCGTGACGGCCGCGGCAAACGTCCCGTTCCTGCCTTTGGAAGGCGGATTCGGACTGGGTTTCACGGTGGTGGGCCGGCCGCTGGAAGGCGGAGCGCAGTCCACCGGAGGGGCGAGCTGGATGTACGTCTCCGACGAGTATTTCAAAGCCCTGGAGATTCGGCTGGTGCAGGGCCGGACCTTCACGGAACGAGACACGAAGCTGTCGTCGCCGGTGGTGGTGATCAACGAAGCGTTTTCGAAGCGTTACTGGAAGAAGGGCAGCCCGATGGGCGAGCGGATCGACATCGGCCGGGGCATGGGGCCGGATTTCGCCGAGGAGCCGCGCGAGATCGTGGGCGTGGTCGGCGACGTGAAGGAGGGCGGCCTGGGCAACGACGCTCCGCCGGTGATGTACATCCCGCTGTCGCAGTTGAAGGACAGCTTCATGGCGTTGAACAACTCCATCATCCCGGTGAGCTGGGTGGTGAAGACGTCGGTGGATCCGCTCACCGTGAGCGCCGCCGTGCGGCAGCAGGTCCTGGAGGCCGATAGCGGCGTGGCTGTGGCGCACGTCCGGGCGATGACCGAAGTGGTGGGCGAGTCCACGGCTCGGGAAGACTTCAACATGACGCTGCTGACGCTGTTCGCCGGAATTGCGCTATTGCTGGCGGCGATTGGCGTCTACGGCATGCTGTCGTATTCGGTGCAGCAGCGAGCGCAGGAGATCGGGATCCGGATGGCGCTGGGGGCTCGCGGGTCGGATGTCCTCAAGATGGTGGTGCGTCAAGGCATGCTGCTGGCCGGACTGGGGGTCGTGATCGGCCTGGCCGGGGCGTTCGGTTTGTCGCGGCTGTTGGCGTCGCTGCTGTATGGCGTGAAACCGCAGGATCCGGTGACGTTTGCGACGGTATCGGGCGTGCTGTTGCTGGTGTCGCTGGTGGCCTGCTGGATTCCGGCCAGGCGGGCGATGCGCGTGGATCCGGTGATTGCGCTGCGGTATGAATGAGGCAAGACCCAGCCTATTGCCGGCCAATTCGAACCTGAATCGTCTTCAGCGCTTCCTTCACGGCCATGCCGTTTATGGTCGACGTGCCGCCCGCGGCTCGTCCTATGTCGTCGTCGGCGGTTGCCACCAGGACGCCATTGCGCACCTGCCAGAGCTTCACAATGCGGAAGCACTCCGCCCTGTCCACGTAGCGAAGGAACATGACGTACTCGGCGCCCGCCTCGATCTGCTTGCCGAATCCCATCGCCGTCTGCCGGAGGGCCCGCCCGTCAGGTGTCAGGCCGGAGCCGCCGATCTCCACGACGTCACAGACCGGGCCTTTCCACCTGGCGGCATTCTTCACAATTGAGTCAACATCGACATGGTATTCCGTGTAGATGGCGGTGCCCCCGGGCACCAGATGCGGGCTTAACGACTCGATACGCCCCACGAGAATCACGTCCGACTCGGCAATGGGCAACTCAGCCAGAGGGACCTTCGAGACCTTTGTGACCCTGGGCGGAGCACCGGGCGGGTCTGCCGACAACGGCGGCAGCCCTTCACTGGTTGACAGGAAGAGCCGGTCCCGAGCCTCGCGAACGGAGGCGGACACGGCCCGAGGTTCCCCGGCGGCAAAGGGCCGCGGGTCGCGCGAGCGCGTATCCTGCGCCATCAATGAACCGGCCGCCAAGGCGACTACCACCCCAACGACTCGGTGCGCCCAGGGGCACAGAGGTTTTCGCAACATAATTGTGAGGCTCCGCCGGTAATTCGGTGCTATTTCCGGGTCTTTGAGAATCTCCAGTTCAGCTGCTATGAGCATGGCGCCCGGACGGCCTGGCGTCAAGGGAACTCCGGGAACTCGCGTCTGCGCATCGGCGCAGCGACGATATCGCGATACCAGGCGCGTGGATCCGCTGGTTGCACGGCGGTATGAATGAGACCCCTGAGTCCTGCTACTGTGTAGAATTCGGGTACTGATTTCAATTCAACCGAGGTAGCAGCGATGCAGGTAGTAGCTGGAGTTGACCTTGGCGGCACAGCCGTCAACTACACTCTGATTGACGCGGACGAGCGGTTTCTGATCGAGGGGCTGCAGGAGCATCCGGCGCGGTCGAAGGAGGGTCCGGAGATCTGTCTGCAGCAGATCGCGGACGGCCTGCGCATCGCGGTGGAGAAGGTCGGGCTGGCGATGGACAACGTCGCCGTGGTGGGCCTGGATACGCCCGGTCCGGCGAGCGCGGCGGGCGTGCTGAGCGCGAAGGGGTCGACCAATTTCGTCCACGACAACTGGGCGGGGTACGACATCCGCGAGAATCTGGCCCTCAAGCTGGGTAAGCCGGTGTCTTATCTGAACGATGGGAATGCCGGTGCGCTGTGGGGCCATTTTTCGCTGTTTGGCGGGAGTTCGAAGTCGACGTCCATCTCGGCGATCGTCGGCACCGGCCTGGGCGGCGGCGTGATTATCGAGGACGAGGTATTGAAGGGCCGCAAGGGCTTCGGCGGCGAGCTGGGCCACGTGTTGATTCCGTACCAGAGCATCAGTGGCATCGAAGGCCTGGTGCCGCGCTGCAACTGCGGCCGGATCGGCGACCTGGAAGCTCTGTGTTCGCTGACGGCCATTGAGAAGACGTTCCTCCCCTACTTCTTCAAGAAGTATCCGGATCATGACCTGGAGAAGCTCGGCGACATCCACAAGGCGGCCAAGGCCGTGCGCGGGCTAGCCGAGAAGGGCGACCCGATGTGCAAGGAGATCTTCCGTGTGCAGGCGCACGCGCTGGGCGTGTTCTTCGACGAGATGGTGAATACGTTCGATCCGGACGCACTGATCGTCGGCGGAGGGGCGATTGAGACATCGGCCACGTTCCAGGCTTGGTTCATCTCGGAGATCCGCGCCGGGATGCCGGAGCAGCGGGCCGAGCAGGCGGATATCCCCATTCACATCATGCCGAATGGCGACACGGCCGGATCCCGCGGCGCGGCGGTGGAGGCACTGAAGATCGCCCGGCAGGGTGGGCTGATTTAGGGTACGGTCTTCGAGGTTCGACGGAGAGACCGGTCAGCGGAAAGCCGACCTGGGGATAGGCTGCGGACGGAGCGTCCGCCGTACTAACTGGGTACCCGGCAGGACTTGGACGGCGCGGTGGCGAGGGGCTTCTCTCGGCTCCGCGCTGTTTTTGTTTCGGGAGAGGTCAATAGACCCGAGACATAGGCGCTAATGAGGTATAGAATTCTTATTACCAAGGCCATGACTACCAGACGTCAGGTTCTCCAAAGCGCCATTGCGCCCATGATCGTCCCCAGCTTGGTGCTCGGCCAACGGGCCGGCGCCGTTCCGCCCA
This sequence comes from uncultured Paludibaculum sp., assembly GCF_963665245.1. Taxonomy (NCBI): domain Bacteria; kingdom Pseudomonadati; phylum Acidobacteriota; class Terriglobia; order Bryobacterales; family Bryobacteraceae; genus Paludibaculum; species uncultured Paludibaculum sp. The sequence goes on along the minus strand of NZ_OY762269.1, from coordinate 2,676,153 downwards.
GCGACAAGATTGTCTTCGGCGGAATCGGCATCGGTTCCCGCGGCGCGCACGTACTCAGTAAACTGCTCAAAATCGACGAGGCACGGTTCGTCGCCATCTGCGATGTGCGCGATGCGCGTCGCGAAGCCATCAAGTCGACCGCCGACAAAACGTACGGCAACAACGACTGCAAGATGTACGCCGACCAGTATGAACTGCTGGCTCGCCAGGACATTGATGCCGTCCTCATCGCCACCGGCGATCGCTGGCACACGCCGCTTTCCATCATCGCGGCGCAGCACGGCAAGGATGTCTATTGCGAGAAGCCGTGCTCGATGACGATTGAAGAAAGTTGGGCACTGGGCGATGCCTTCCGGCGCTACAACCGGCTGTACCAGGCAGGCTGCCAGAGAAGAAACGGCGCCAACTTCAAATTGTGCAAGGAGTTGTTAACCTCCGGCGCGCTGGGCAAATTGCAGGCGCTCTACGCCAATGTCGGCCCGTCGGTGAACTGGCCGCCCCTGCCCCGGCGCGACTGGCTGGCAGCGGAAGAGCTGCCGCCCAAACAGGTATTGGATTGGGATCGCTGGCTGGGGCCCGCTCCGTGGCGTCCTTATCACCCGTCGTACGTGACCGGCGGCTGGCGCAACTTCTATGACTTCCATGGCGGCGGAATTCTGGAATGGGGCTCGCATACGGTGGACCTGTGTCACTGGGCCGCCGGCTATGACGAGACGCAGCCGGTGGAGTATGAACCCGTGGGCACGAACGTCGGCCCGTATCAGGTGAACTGCAAGTACGCGAACGGCGTGAAGCTCGTCATGCGCGACAACGCCTGGGACGGCGCGCTGAAGACCGGTTCCTGCAGCTTCCGCATTGAAGGCGACCAAGGCTGGGTGGAGACCGGCGACGCGACCAAGATCGCGTGCTCGGACAACATCAAGCCGCTGCTGCGGCCCACCGAATCGGCCGCTCTGGCTCTGGAGAATCACGTCAAGGAACTGGTCCGCTGCATCAAAACGCGGCAATCGACCAGCGCGAGCGCGGCGGCCGCGGCGAACTCACATGTGACCTGCCATGCGGCGTTCATCGCCTACCAGCGCGGCAAGACGCTGAACTGGGATACGGAAAAACGCGAATTCACCAACGACGAGATTGCCAACCGGATGCGGTCGCGGGCCCATCGCGAACCGTGGCGGATCTGAACGAAGGAGACGTACCATGCAGCAAACAACACCCACTGCACCCGCGGTACAGCCCGCGAAGCCAAAGCCGCCGGAGCCGCCTCCTGAGTTCCAGGAAGGCGCGATTGCCACAATGGACGCGGCCGGCCTGCTCGGCCTTCTGAAAGATGCCAAGTCAACCGAGTTCCAGAAGGCGAAAGCCTGCGTGCGGCTCGGCGAGCTGGGCGCGAAGGAGGCAGTGCCCGCTCTGGCGGCGCTGCTGGACAACGAGCATCTGAGCGTCTACGCACGCTACGGCCTGGAGCCGATTGCCGATCCCTCGGTCGACGATGCGCTGCGCGCGTCACTGACGAAACTGAAGGGCGTCCGGTTGATCGGCGTCGTTAACTCGATTGGGAAGCGGCGGGACGCGAAGGCGGGTCCGGCGCTGGTCAAGATGATGCACGGCTCCGATGTCGATCTGGCTCGGGCGGCTGCGTCCGCGTTGGGCAGCATCGGCGGAGAGGCCTCGATGAAAGACCTGCAGGCTGCTCTACCCAAGACCACCGGCATGGTCAAAATGGCCGTAGCGGACGCTTCCCTAGTCTGCGCGGAACGGCTGCTGGCCGCCGGCAAACGCGACCAGGCGCTGGCGTTCTACACGGCGTTGAGCGCGCCGGATGTGCCGAAGCCGGTACGTCTGGCTGCAATGAGCGGGATCGTCCGCGAAGAGACGTCGGCCACCAGGCCACGGTAGTTGGGATAGAAGGCCGCCTCCGGTTCCTGAAGAGGGCCGGAGGCGGCTTTTTTGTGTCCAGCCATCGGTGACAAATCTTTACGCATAGGTGACATTTCTGGAATGCCCGTGGGCCCATACGGAACGATTCTGGATATGCCATGAAGCCTTTCAGAATTACCTTATTCGGCTGCATCCTATTCGCCGTGTCTTTGACCGCGCAGAGTGAAGTCACCGGTGTCGTTGGGTTCGTCCGTACGGAACGCGGGTTTGTGCGCGGCCAGACAGATGGCGGAGTCGACAAGTTCCTGGGTATTCCCTTTGCGGCACCGCCTGTCGGCGAGTTGCGGTGGAAGGCTCCGGTGGAGCCGGCGAAGTGGACCGGCGTTCTGGACGCGACGAAGCTCGCCAGTTCCTGCACGCAGTTGTCCCGGGGCGCCGCTGGCAATCAGCGTGTCGAGGGCAGTGAGGATTGCCTCTATCTAAACGTCTACCGTCCCACGCGGCCCGGCATCGGCCGGCCTCGGCCCGTGATCGTCTTCATTCACGGCGGCAGCAACCAGCGCGGTTCCGGAGCAGAGTACGATCCCAGCGAGATGGTGGCCAAAACGGGCGTGGTGGTAGTGACGGTCAACTACCGGCTGAATGTGCTCGGATTCCTGGCGCCGCCCTCGCTTGATGCCGAGGCGGGCGAACCCACCTCAGGCAACTTCGGCTTTCAGGACCAGCAAGCCGCGCTGCGGTGGGTTCGGTCGAACATCCGGGCCTTTGGCGGTGATCCCTCCAACGTGACGGTGGAGGGTGAGTCGGCGGGCGGAATCGATATCTGCGCGCATCTGGTCGCGCCGTCGTCGGCGGGGCTCTTCGACAAGGCGATCATCGAGAGTTCCTATTGCCCGGCGTCCAGCCATGACGACGCGCTGGCGGTGAGCGCTCCAGTGGCCGAAGCACTGAGCTGCAGCGACGCCGACTGCCTGCGCTCGAAAGCGGCCGAGGAACTGATCAAGGCTGTGCCGCTGTCGCCGGTGCCGGGCGGCGGCAAGGGTTTCAATGCCATCCCAAACTTCGGCAATAGCCTGCTGCCGGTGTTGCCGGCCGAGGCGCTGAGTTCCGGCCAATGGAACAAAATGCCTGTACTTATGGGATCGAATCACGACGAGATGGCGTTGTTCGCCGGTCCGATGCTGTTGGCGGCGAAGGTCCCAATGCCAATGACCGCACAGACGTATCAGGTGATCGTGGCCGCGCAGTTCGGCCCTTTCGCGCCCCAGGTTCTGAAGGAGTACCCGGTGGCCAACTTCCCGAGCCCGCTGCTGGCGTACTCGGACGTGCTGACCGACTACTCGCCGTTGGGGTGCGCGGTGACGCCGATGGCGCTGTCGTTCGCCGGGCACGCCATGGTGTTCCGCTATGAGTTCAACGACCAGGCGGCTCCATTTGGCCGCGCGGGCCTGGTGTCCGGCCTCTCACTGGGTGCCTATCATGGAGCGGAACTGCAGTATCTGTTCAAAATGACCCGACTGCCCGGCCCGGCGACTGAGGCGCAGAAGCAGCTTTCCGATCAAATGATCCGCTATTGGACGAATTTCGCGAAGACCGGTGATCCCAACGGCGAAGGGCTCACTTACTGGCCGGTGTACGATGGCGATGCCCGACAGATGATGTCGCTGCATCCGGATGGAAACGCGGTGCTCACGAACTTCGACGTTGATCATCACTGCGCGTTCTGGGCGGCCGCTCCGGGACCGCCTTTCCAACACGCGACAAAACCCTAATACAGAGTGGTCCTGATACGCTCGGAGAGTTGGGCGTCGTAAGCCGCGCCGCCCACTTCACCGGCCGTGGCATCGGCGAGCATGGTGCCGGCGCTGGGCACATCGCCGGGCGCCTTGAACTTGGCGGGGTCCCACAGTTGGCTGCGGACAATGGCCCGGGCGCATTGGAACATCACGGTGTCGATCTGAAAGACAATCACGATCTTCGGCGCCGATCCGTTCACGGAAAACGACTCGCACAATTGGACGTTCCGGCTGAGATGCGCGCGGCCGTTCACTCGCAGGATTTCCGAAATGCCAGGCACCAGGAAGAGCAGTCCTGCGCGAGAATCGCTCAAGAGATTGCGGAGGGTGTCAATGCGATTGTTGCCACGGCGCTCGGGCAACAGCAGGGCGGAGTCGTCGTGGATGCGGACGAAGCCGGCGGCATCGCCGCGCGGGGAACAGTCGAGGCCTCGGGGTCCGGTAGTGGCGATAACGAAGAACGGCGACGCCTGGATCATCTGACGATAGGCCGGAGTGAGGCGCGGGGTGACTTTGCGGATCGAGGGCGCGGCTGGAGTCGCGAACAGGGCGTCCAGTTCCGCCAGATCGCGGATGGGGTCAGGCACATCGAAGGGCATATTGTAATCATACTATTTTATGCAATATTGGACAGCGAGGCAAAGAACAGGAAATTCGTATTTTCTTTAAAAATTATTTCGCTAATCCATACAGTCTGCCGCGCGCTAATCCGATTTCTATGTGAGTCGTTATGTCCTACATCGAATATGTTACGTCCGAGACGCGCGGCAAAGACGCACTGCCGGAACTGGCGCGCGCCAACCAGTTCACCATGGCCGATCTGGCCCAGAATCGGGCCGGGAAGATCAGCGACGGACAGTGGATGCGGCTGCTATTCCGCGCCCTGCAACCGGTGCGGTATACGGGCGGCGCCCTGCTGGGGTGGCTGCTGTGCTGCTTTATCGTCAAGACACTGGTGCCGGACATCATCCTGACGATCGTGTCCTATATCGGCGCCAAGGGGATCGGTATCGTGTTTGGAGGCGCCACGTTGGCGTGCGTGGGTGCTTTTCTGGTGTCGGTATTGCGCAGCGCCCGCACGATGGCGTTGCTGATCTTCGACCTGAGGTCCGGAACAGTGGCGGTCCTGGAGGGGCGTGTTTCCCACAGCCGGGAGGATGAAGAGGGTCTGGGGATGGCTCGGTTTCGCGGTGAGAACCACACGAAGCGCTGCTACGTCGTGAAGAACGAGTACTTTGAGGTGGACGAGGAGGCTTTCAAGGCGCTGCCGGATGGCCTGGTGGCTCGCCTCTATCACACGCCAAGGAGCAAGCTGCTGCTCTCGATCGAGCCGAAGTAAGCAGTGGAGTTCGCAGCGAACGGCCGGCAAACTGGTGTTGGTGCCCTGAATGCGAAAATGGTCCATAGGCTATGAATCGTCAACTTGGACCATCCCTGAAAGTATTCCCGCTCGGGCTTGGCTGCATGGGCATGAGCTGGGCGTATGGCGGCAGTGAAGAGAACGACGCAATCCGCGTGATCCATCGCGCACTGGACCTGGGGGTCACGCTGTTTGATACGGCGGAGATGTATGGGCCCTACAAGAACGAGGAACTGCTGGGCAAGGCGCTGAAAGGGCGGCGCGAGCAGGCTGTGATCGCCACCAAGTTCGGGTTCCGCATCGGCGAGAGAGGGATCGAGGGGCTCGATGGTTCGCCGGAGAACGTGCGGCGGGTGGCGGAGGCTTCGCTACAGCGACTGCAAACGGACGTGATCGATCTCTACTATCAGCATCGCGTCGACCCGCAGGTGCCGATTGAGGACACGGTGGGTGCCATGAGTGACCTGGTGCGAGCCGGCAAGGTGCGGTATCTGGGCCTGTCGGAGGCCAATGCCGATACGTTGCGACGCGCGCATGCCGTGCATTCGATCACCGCGCTGCAGAGCGAGTATTCGCTGTGGGAGCGCGGGATCGAGGAGTCCATTCTGCCGGCGCTGCGGGAACTGGGTATTGGCCTGGTGCCGTTCAGCCCGTTGGGCCGCGGTTATCTGACGGGCAAGCTGGGTACACCCAGCGAGTGGCCGGAGACGGACTACCGGCACAAGGATCCACGCATCGCGGGCGAGAACTTCGCGCGCAACCAGGTGATTGTGGATGAGGTGAAGGCCGTGGCGGCGTTGCATGGGGCGACTCCGGGGCAGGTGGCACTGGCGTGGCTGCTGTCGCGCGGCGAGGATATCGTGCCCATTCCCGGAACGCGGCGGATTTCCTATCTCGAGGAGAATCTGGCGTCGGTGCAACTTGTGTTGACGCCGGAGGATCTGGAGCGTCTGGACCGCATTGCGCGGCATGACGTTGGGCCGCGGTATGGGCAAGAGATGATGCGGATGGTGCAGCGGTAGGGCGGAGACCGAGCGCACGCGGGCATGGTCTGCACCCCACGGGCCTGCGTCCATTGGATTGCAGGCGACTCCGGCTGGGCGGACTGACTAGTCCTGACGGCTGGGGACAGCGGCATCAGGGGGGACCGCCGTACCGGTGGCGGTGTCGTGTGTGAGGTTGAGCTTTGCCGTTGCTGGCCCGGTTAGGACGGCTGGAGCATTGCGGCCGCAACAACGCTTGTATTTCTCGCCAGATCCACAGGGACACGGGGCGCTGCGGGGGATGGCCCGCGGTTCCGGTTCGTTCGTCCTGGCCGGTTGGGCAGAAGGCGTCTTCTGGTTGGCTTCGATGTCGGGTCCCGGCCGCGCGATGATTGCGGGCTTGTAGCCGGAATTGGGTTCGTCCGTCCGTTTTGGCAGGATCAGCGACGCTTCGAATTGCGAGCTGATCTCGCGGGCGCGATGGCGGCTGAGCTTGTCCTTGGTTTGCATCCAGCTCTGGTAGGCGCGCTCGTATTGGCGTTCGAATTTGGCTTCGTACGTCAGAAACCGGGCGAACGTCGTGTCGCGGTGGAGTGAGTCGAAGGCCAGAGCCTGGAGGTGGACGGGGGTGAGGTTGGGGCGGGTGGTGGCCAGTTCCTCGATCTTTGCCGTGAGCAGGACTTCCTGGTGGGCCCGGACGCGGCGGAGGCGCCATTCGGCATCGGCCATCTCGCGGACGAAGCGTTGGTCGGAGAGATCCTGGACGTCGAAGTGGGTGGTCAGTTCGTCGAGGAGTTCCTCGTATTCGGCGGGGTCGTCGCCGGGGAGCAGGACGGATTGCGAGCGGAATCCGTAGCGGAGGTTGTTCTGGGCGGAGCGGGCTTTGCCCTGTTCGGAGTGGGGGCCGGTGGAGTGTTGCGCGTTGGCGCGGTTGGCGGTGATTTGCGCGGCGGTTGCCATTTGGAGTTCCTTTCCCTGGGGGCAAGTCGTACAGGAGTGGCTGGGGCCATCCTTATTTCCATTTTCGGGAGGGGCTGGTAAGGTATCTTTCCAACTTATTGATTTCACGGGAGTACGGTGGTGAACTGGCTCGGGCGACTGGACATCGTTGACTCCCTCACGGTCGCGGTTCGCAACGCGATGGGGACGCCTCCATTGAAGACGCGTTCGGAACTGGTACCCGCTTACTGACGTGCGCGGTTCGCAGCGAGCGGAGACCCCTCCCTTACGGTTGGGGTTCGTAACGCGGCTTCATCCACTTTGGCGGCCCGCAGGGCCATGCGGGACTCCATTGAAGACACGTTCGGAACTGGTACCCGCTTACTGACGTGCGCGGTTCGCAACCGGCGCGGAACCCCTCGCTGGTGCTGGTCGGCAGTCAACCCTCAGACAGGCCTGGCAACTTATAAATTGTGCCTGATGCGTGACGGGAAGGCGCCTGGCCGGCTACTTCACACGGCCGCCCGAGATCCATTCATAACGGGAGGCGACCTGTCGCAGGCTGTCTGGCTTGTCGAGGAAGGCCATTACCAGGTCTACCGTGGCGCGGTGGATCGACTGCGGATCGCGAGAGCCGCCCATTGCCAATGACAGCAACCAACGGCCCGGGGTGGAGAGGAAGCAGGGGAAATCAGTGAACCCGAAGTGATTCACGTGCTTCGCCTGGAAGCGGTAGCCGGGTGCGCCCTGAAGACCGTTCAGGATCCGGGTGTTGCCCGCCAGGTAGGCCGGGCTGTATCGCGACTCACTCAGGTCGCTCTGCAGCCACATCACAGGGCGGTCGAGGCGCGCCTCCGGCAGCGCACCGTACGGGGTGCCGTCGATGTTCACAGCCAGCCGGATGCGCCGGTCCCGGGCCATGGCCGCGATGGAACTGGCGCCGCCAAACGAGTGGCCAATTGCCGCGACGCGGTCGAGATCCAGATGGGCGGCGAACGGCAGGATCGGGATTCGATCGAGCGCGAACCGGATGTCCGCTACGCGGAGATCCTGCTGCCGCGTCATGTAGCCGATCAGATCCGGTTCGTCCGGCCGCCGCTGGATCACCGTGGTGACCACCTGTCCGTTCGCCAGTTCCACGACGCCGGCTTCGTAGGGGTGGTCGATGGCCAGCACGACGACACCACGGCTGGCGAGTCCGGTAATCAGGCTCGTATAGAAGGAACGAGTGGCGCCAAAGCCTGGAGAGAATACGATCACCGGCCAATGAGCGCGCTGCTCGCCGACGGGCACACCTGTCATGGAGTGAGTGTCGGTTCGCCCGACGTCCTGGAGGAGAAACCTCGGCAGCACCGAGACTCGGGGTGGCAGGTTTTGAAGCCCGTCCATGTAGATGGAAGGTGTGCCGGCGGCCTTCTCCGCCACCGGGTAGAACGCCTGGACGATCACATTCCGGTGGTCGGCCGGGTCGGCCGTCACCTCTTCCGGGCGGGATTCATCCACCCAGCGAAAAATGGAGGTTCCGACACGGTAGGGCCCGTCCGGCAGTGTCAGCACCGGCACCGGGACCATCACCCACGCACCGAGGGAAGCTCCGGCCAAGAGTGTCAGAAGCAGCGTCCGTGTCCAGCGAAACCGGCTGGGTACTGTCCAGGCCGCAGCTAACAACAGGTAGACAGGCCACATGCGCCAGGACAGAAGCATCCACATATCTGGTCATGACGGGTCGAATCGTGGATTATTTCCGGCTGCGTCGTCCCTCGAGGCTTGCGCAGCAATAACGGCGCAGTTTCGGGAGGCTCGAAGGGGCGGGGTTGAAACCCCGCGCAGGATAACTCCCACCCCACTGGGCTCTGTGCACCACTGGGCTCTGGACGTGAAGTTGTTGCGCCGTCCCTAAGGACAACCCCATGTCCCCCGGGGGGAGGCTTTCGGGGCTCAAATATGATAGGGTTTTCCATATTCCCAGAGGAGGCTTACCCGATGGCGCACTGCAACCGACGAAACTTTCTGAAAGCCGCGGCAATCGCCGCCGGCACAGCCGCCGTGGGCGGCCTGAACCTTTCCGCCGCGCCCGCAAAGCGCGCAGCCACCGACTTCGTCACGCTGGGCAACTCCGGCGTCAAAGTGACCCGGCTCGCCTTCGGCACCGGCACTTTTGGCGGCCGCGTCCAACGCGAATTGGGTCAGGATCAATTCAATCGACTGGTCCGCCACGCCTATGACAGCGGGATCCGGTTCTTTGAGACCGCCGACGCCTACCGCGGCATGCCCGAAATGCTGGGCATCGCACTAAAAGGCATTCCACGCGACTCCTACAGGCTGATGACCAAGTTCCGTCTCAACACGCAGGAAGACCCCAAGGAGACGATCGACCGCTTCCGGCGCGAGCTTCAGTCGGAGTACGTCGACATCCTGTTGCTCCATTGCGTCCGTTCGGCCACATGGAACAGCGACTATGAACGGTTACGCGACGTCTTCTCCGAAGTAAAGCAGAAGAAAGTGATTGTGGCGCACGGCGCTTCCTGCCACGGTCTGCTGCCACTGCGCGCCTTCCCGGGCAACAAGTGGCTGGATGTGGCGCTGATGCGCGTTAACCACAAGGGCGTCAAGATGGATTCGCTGCAAACCCGCGACACCAATGATCTGGGCGACGTCAACGAGGTGTTCACGCATGTGGCCGAGGTCCACAAACAGGGAACGGGTGTGCTGGGCATGAAGCTCATCGGCGAAGGTCAGTTCACCAATGAGGAAGACCGCGAAGCGGCCATGAAGAAGGTGTTGAGCAGCGGCGTGGTGGATGCCACGACGATCGGCTTCAAGTCTCCGGCGGAGATCGACGAATCGATCGCGCGCATGAACCGGTTGCTGAACGCGTAGGACGGGCACCGTTTCGGAGATTCCACGAAGGATGGGGCGATAGGCTATCAGCGATAAGCTCTCAGCGATCAGCCGTCAGCTATCAGCTGTCAACCCGGCACCGGGCGCGCCTAACGTTGGCGTGGCCTATGCAGAAGCTGAAGGCTGATGGCCGAGGGCTCATGCCCGACTACTCAACGCGCAGAACAGATATCGTTTCGGAGATTCCACGAAGGATGGGGCGATAGGCTATCAGCCGTCAGCTATCAGCATTCAGCAATTAGCTATCAGCCCGGTACCGGGGCGCGCCGAATGCTGGCATCGCCAATCCAGAAGCTGAAGGCTGATGGCTGAGTGCTGAAAGCTCGCCCCCCGACAGCCTGCGCAAGTCCGTCGCGCCAGCCATCAGCCATCCTTCGCGCACGCTACCGGACTCTCGAAACGGTGTACTAAGCGACCGGGCCTTTGCGGTTCCAGGCCACTATCGCGGGTTCGCCTTGCTCCGAACCCAGGATGCAGATCGCAGCCGTCTCCAGCGCGAAATGGCGGCCGCGCTGCGGCTCCAAGCCGAGATACTGCGTCGTGAAGATACGCAGGAAGTGCCCGTGGGCGAACACCGCCGTGCGTCCGCCGGCTGCGCGGAGACGCTCAATCACACGCCGAGCGCGAGCCGAGATCTGCTCGATGGACTCGCCGTTCGGCACTGGCCCGTTCCAGATGGTCCAGCCTGGGTATTTCTCCGCCAGTTGATCCTGCGTGAAGCTCGTGCAATCGCCGTAGTCCCACTCGGCCGCGTCGGGTTCGATTCGCGCTTGCGGCAAGAAGCCTGTCAGTTCGCAGGTGCGCGTTGCGCGTTGAAGAGGACTGCAGATCACCTGGTCGAAGACGACGCCTTGCAGAGCGGCCGCTGTGGCCCGGGCTTCGTCTTCGCCATGCGGCGTCAATGGCAGATCGTAACGGCCACTGTGCTGGCCGGTGAGCGACCATTCGGTTTCTCCGTGGCGGATCAACCAGATCTCAAGGGGTTTCAACATAGACTTCTGATATTCTCATGGCCGTGGGAAGGCCGTCATTTTGGGGCCTCATTCCACCACGCTGGGCAAGCTGTTTCGGAGAGAATAGGGAACCATGGCATACCTGCTGGCACTGGACCAAGGCACCACGTCGAGCCGCGCGATTGTCTTCGACGAGCATGGCGGCATCGTCAACGTCGCGCAGAAAGAGTTCACCCAGATCTATCCGCAAGCCGGCTGGGTGGAGCACGACCCCGGCGAGATCTGGTCATCGCAGCTCAGCGTCACCGTCGAGGCACTGGCCTCGGCCCGCATCGCTCCTGACGCGGTCGCCGCCATCGGCATCACGAACCAGCGCGAAACCACGCTGGTGTGGGATCGCAAGACCGGCGAACCGGTCTACAACGCCATCGTCTGGCAGGACCGCCGCACAGCTGCGTTCTGCGATCAGTTGCGCCGCGATGGCTGTGAACCCGAGATCCAGGCCCGCAGCGGTCTGGTGATCGATCCCTACTTCTCGGGCACGAAGCTGCGCTGGATCCTCGACAACGTACCAGGCGCCCGGCGGCGGGCCGAGGACGGTGAACTGGCGTTCGGCACTGTCGACACCTGGTTGATCTGGAACCTCACTCGCGGCGCCGTGCATGCCACCGACCCCAGCAATGCGTCGCGCACGATGCTCTACAACATCCGGACCTGCGACTGGGACGACGAATTGCTGCGCATGCTGGGCGTGCCGCGCTCCGTTCTGCCGGAAGTGCGCCCCTCCAGCGGCAGTTTTGGCGCCACGTCTCACGCCAACATGCCCGGCCACATCGCGGTGGCTGGGGTGGCCGGCGATCAGCAAGCGGCGCTGTTCGGCCAGGCGTGCTTTACACCCGGGGTCACCAAGAACACATACGGCACCGGCTGTTTCATGCTCATGCAGACCGGCACCAAGCCGGTGGCCTCCACCAACCGGCTGCTCACCACGGTCGCGTGGAATGTGGATGGAACCACTGAGTACGCCCTGGAGGGCAGCGTCTTCATCGGCGGCGCGGTGGTCCAGTGGCTGAGAGACGGCCTCAAGATCATCCGCACCGCGCCCGAGATCGAGGAACTCGCCGGCAGCGTGCCGGACAACGGCGGCGTCTATCTCGTCCCCGCGTTTGCCGGCCTGGGCGCGCCCCATTGGGATGCCTACGCCCGCGGCGCCATGATGGGCCTGACCCGTGGCGTGACCAGCGCGCACATCGCCAGAGCGGCTCTGGAGTCCATTGCGTTCCAGGTGGCCGACCTGGTGTCGGCCATGGAGGCGGACTCTGGCATCAAGCTCGAGGAACTGCGCGTCGACGGCGGCGCATCGAGGAACAACCTGCTGCTGCAATTCCAGGCCGATTTGTTGGGCGTGCCTGTCATCCGGCCCCAGGTGACGGAGACCACGGCGCTGGGCGCGGCGTACCTGGCTGGTCTTGCTACTGGGGTTTATGGAAGCCGCGGCGTCATTGCCGGCCAATGGCGCCAAGATCGGCGCTTTGAGCCCTCGATGCCGCGCGAGAAGGCCGCGGAGATGCGCGCGAAGTGGAGCCGGGCCGTCGCCCGTGCTCGTCATTGGGAGGAAGCGTGAACCGCGCTGAACTACTGGAACGTCTGAGGGCCCACTCCGGGCCGTGGGATCTGCTGGTGATCGGTGGTGGCGCCACCGGTGTGGGCTGTGCCCTGGATGCCGCCGCGCGCGGTTTCCAGGTGGCCTTGATCGAACAGCACGACTTCGGCAAGGGCACGTCCAGCCGTTCCACCAAGCTCGTTCACGGCGGAGTGCGCTATCTGGAACAAGGGAATGTTGCGCTGGTGATGGAGGCGCTGAAGGAGCGCGGCATCCTGCGCGAGAACGCTCCTCACCTGGTGGGCGATCTGGCGTTCGTCGTCCCCAATTACGAGTGGTGGGAATCGCCCTTCTATGGAGTCGGCCTGCGGCTGTACGATTTGCTCGCTGGCAAGTACGGGTTTGGCGCCTCGCGCAATTTGTCGAAGGAGGAGACGCTGCAGCGGCTGCCTACGTTGAAGCAGGAGGGTCTGCGCGGGGGTGTGGTCTACTTCGACGGGCAGTTTGACGATTCGCGGCTGCTCATCCACCTGGCCATGACGGCCACTGAGCAGGGGGCCGCGCTGGTGAACTACTGTTCCGCGCGAGGCCTGCTGAAAACGGCCGACGGGATGGTGCGCGGCGCGCTGGCGCGGGACGAGGAGTCCGGCGCTGAGTTCGAGATCGAAGCGCGAGTGGTCATCAATGCGACCGGCTGCTTCAGTGACGGTGTGCGACGGATGGCTGACGAATCCATCGCGCCGATGGTCGCGCCGAGCCAGGGCATCCACCTGGTGTTCGACTCGTCGTTTCTGAAGGGCGACAGCGCGATCATGGTGCCCCACACCAGCGACGGCCGCGTCATGTTCGCCATTCCCTGGCACGGCCACACGCTGGTGGGGACCACGGACACGGCCATCAGCCAGGTTTCGCTCGAGCCGGTGCCCATGGACCAGGAGATCCAGTTCATTCTCGAAACGTCGTCGCTCTATCTCGATAAACCTCCGTCGCGCGCCGATATCCTGAGTGCCTGGGCCGGAATCCGGCCTCTGGTGAAAGCAGCCGGGGGCGGATCGACGGCCTCGCTGTCGCGCGATCACTCCATTCACATCGACCCCAGCGGACTGCTGACGATCGCAGGCGGCAAATGGACCACTTACCGTCACATGGCCGAGGACTGCGTCGACCAGGCGATCGTCCTCGCAGGGCTGGAAGACCGGGAGTGCGTCACGCGGCGGCTGCGCATCCACGGCTACCACCACTACGCTTCGAAGTTCGGACATCTACAGGTCTACGGCTCCGATGCGATTCCGATTCAGGAGATGGCCCGCAATCACCCGGATCGAGGTGTACGCCTGCATCCGGCACTGCCTTATCTCGAATCCGAGGTCATTTGGGCTGCCCGTTGGGAGATGGCCCGTTCGGTCGAGGACATTCTCGCTCGCCGCACGCGCGCCCTGCTGCTGAATGCACGGGCCGCCTTGGACATGGCTCCGCGCGTTGCCGAACTCCTGGCCGGGGAGTTGGGCCACGATTCCGCCTGGCAGGCTGGGCAAGTGGAGGCATTCACGGCCGTGGCCGTTCACTATCTGCCCGAGTGATGTTTGTTACCCTGAACTTACAGGCTCAATGAACATTTTGCTCGGTTTAGTCCTGGCGGCGCTGTCTCCGCTCGCGGCCCAAAGTGCGCCCCTCGCGGATCCGGTTCCGCCGGCGTCACCCGCGGAGGAAGGCTGGCAGCCCAGCGGTCCATGGGGCGGCAGCGCGACGGCACTCGCGGTTGACGTCAATGCGCCCGATACCCTGCTCGCGGGGGCGCGCAACTCGTTGATTTTCCGTTCGACCAATGGCGGTCGCCGCTGGACTCGCCTGCCCTTCCCGCGCCATTTTCTGGGCGCCGTCTCGACGTTGGCCATCAGCCCGGCCGACTCCAGAATCTACATCGCCGGTCTGAATGTCGAGCAGTCGCCGTACGCAGGCATCTGGTATAGCGAGGATGCGGGCGCAACCTGGAAGATGGGTACGGGTCTGCAGGGCATCTCCGTCCAGTCGATGGCTATTTGGGCCAAGGATCCACGTAGGATGGTGGCGGGCACGCGGGACGGCGTATGGGGCAGTACGGATTCCGGCCGGAACTGGAAGCGGCTTTCCGCCCCCTACAACCACGAGATGCGCGGTGTCACGGCCGTGGCCATCGATCCGCAGGACGTCGATACGATTTACGCGGGCACCACCCATCTGCCCTGGAAGTCGACGGACGGCGGCAAGACGTGGAGCTCGATTCACGATGGCATGTTGGATGACTCCGATGTCTTTTCGATTGAGGTGGATCCGGCCAATTCAAAGCAAGTGGTAGCCAGTGCCTGCAGCGGCATCTACCGGAGCGAGGCGGCCGGCACGGACTGGATCAAGTTCCAGGGCATCCCGTCCACCCACCGGCGGACGCACGTGATTCGCATACGGCCGGGCGAGAGCCATGTGATTTATGCCGGGACGACGCTGGGGCTGTTGAAATCGGTGAACAGCGGAGCCACCTTCAAACAACTGAATCAACTGCACATCCTGGCCATGGCGTTCGATCCTCGGAACCCCGATCGGATCTATATCGCCGCCGAAGGCACGGGCCTCTGGTTGAGCGAGGATGGCGGACAGACGGCGAAACCGATCAACGAGGGGTTTGTCAGCCGCAGGCTGATCAGCGTCGCAGCGGCCGACGGCTCTCTCTATACCAACGTGATTCAGGACGGCGACGGCGGCGGCATATTTTCCAGCAGAAATGGCGGAAAGTCGTGGAATCTTTCAGCCAGTTCTTCCGCGCTTCGGGATAACCACATCACACGGCTGGCGGGGTGCCCCGGCGACGAGAAACTACTTTTCGCCGGCAACGAGACCCGGGCGCTGCGGTCGAGAGACGGCGGAAAGGCCTGGACGGTGCTCCGGCTCAGCAGTGCCGATCCGCGGCTCATGGCGTTGGCCTGCGTGCCGGCGGTGAGTTCGAATAAGCCCCTGGTCTACGCGGGCACCGACACCGGGTTGCTTCGGAGTGCTGACGCCGGCCAAACCTGGCAGCCGGTGAAGCTGACCAGCGTGAACATCGCCCACAATATCCAGGCGATCTACACCTCGCCGGCGGCGCCGCAGCGAGTGGCGGTGCGCACCACGTTTGCGATGTATCTCTCTGAGGATTCAGGTGTTTCGTGGAAGGTGATGAACATTCTTTTTCCGGTCAGCCTGGTCAATGACATAGCGCTCGCCGGCGGCCCCAAGGGAGCGGCGCTGGTGGCAACGGCCCAGGGGTTGTACGTATCGGAAGACGGTGGAAAGACATGGCAGCGGCGGCAAAATGGGCTGCAGCCGGGGACGGTGAGTTCGCTCGCGGTCCGGCCGGAGCGGCCCGATGAGGTGTATGCATCACAGTTCGGTAGGGTTTTCCGGTCGACGAACGGCGGCCGGGAGTGGGAGAGTTTGACGCATGCGGAGATCGTGGAAGCGAGCATTCAAAAGCTTACTTTTGCGTGGGGTCAGAAGGATCGACTGTTGGGGCTAACTCCCAATCTGGGAATGTTTTATCTAGACCTTTCAGTTGATCGGTAGCATAATGATTAAAGGCAGGTGAAGCCCTGAATATGAAACTTACGACACTCAGTCCCAGCAATCGATCCTGGTCGCGGGCTCTGGTCGCGGCGGGTTTGGCGATGGCAATTTGTACTTCAGCCGGCGCCCAACAGGCCGCATCGGACAAGAAGAAAGCAGCCTCGGAGGGCGACGAACGTCCCGATTACGTGGAACTCAGCGGGTTCCTGGGGGGCAGCTTCTTTCAGCAAGTGGACAAGGGTCTTGGAACAAAGCTGCATAATGGCGGCGCAGCCGGCGCCAGAGTGACCGAGAACTTTTGGAGGTATGTGGGCCTGGAGCAGGCTTTCACATACAGCACAAACAACTTTACGTTCCTGAAGCCAAACCAACCGGGTCTACCGAACTTTGGGTTCGGGAACCGTATCTATCAGTACTCCTTGAACCCGGTCGTCTACTGGACGCCCCGTGGTTCGAGATTCCGTCCCTTCTTGACGGTCGGCATTTCCGCGCTGAACATCACGCCCACCGACACCGGCAAGGCGGAAGGCCGTCTGGCCACCAACCAGGTGTATGGCGCTCAGAACACGAACAATAACATCCAGCCCGCGATGAACTACGGTGGCGGCCTGAAGTTCCATCTGACAGATCGTATCGGTCTGCGGTTCGACGTTCGCGGTTTGTACACCAAGAACCCCACCTTCAAGCTGCCGGACAATTCGCCGACGGGTGTGTACATTCCCCGTGGCAGCATGTTGAATGGCGTTCAGACGACCGCCGGCATCACATACTACATCGGCAAGAAGGCCGAACCCGCTCCACCGGCCCCGCCGCCTCCGCCCCAGCCGCTGGGAGCGCTCAACCCCGGCACTCTTTCGGCCGGATCCGGAACGTTGTGTCAGGGCCGCGCGATCACGGTTCGTTCCAATGTGACCGATCCCGCAGGCCGCGCGATCACCTATAAGTGGACGGTGAATGGCCAGCCCGCAGGCACCAACAGCCCCGAGCTCACATTCACACCGGACCGTGCCGGCAGCTACATGGTGGAACTCCAGGCCGACGCCCCCAACACTGAGGGTCTCGCCACCCGTACGGCCAAGGCCAACACCTTGTCCCTGAGTGTGCAGGAATACGCGGCTCCGACCATCAGCAACATTTCCGTCAACCCGGCCGCCATCGAGTACGGCCAGAGCGCCGCGCTGAGTGCGACCGCGACGGGTTCCGCCTGCTCGACCGTCAGCTTCCAGTGGACTTCCACGGAAGGTTCCATCTCCAACCCGACTTCGGCGACGACCTCGTTCGATTCGAAGTCGGTTCGTTTCGACCAGGGTGGCAAGATCCAGTCCAAGACCGTCACCATCACCGGCAAGGTGACTGACGATCGCGGCATGTCCGCCACCGCCAACGGAACCCTGAAGATCGACTACACTCCGCAGTCCATCCGCTTCTCCGACGTGATCTTCTCCAAGGGCAGCAGCCGCGTGAACAACTGCGGTAAGCGCGTCCTGCTGGAAGAACTCGCGCCGAAGGCCGCCGATCCGGATTACGAGATTGTCCTTGTCGGCCACATCGACAACGACGAAGCCTCGAAGACCAGCCGTCCGACCACGCTGGACAAGCAGCGCGCGCTCAATGCCCTGGCCGTTCTCACGGGCGGTACCGGCACCTGCGCCAATGTCGATCCGAGCCGTGTGAAGGTCGATTGGGTCGGGACCGAGCAGGTCTCCGACATGCAGCCCGCACTTTGCGGCACTTCCACCCGTTCCGCTTCCAAGGAGCGCCCGGGTTCCATGGCCTCCACCGCCGATCAGAATCGCCGCGTGGAAGTCTGGCTGGTGCCCAAGGGAACCAAGATGCCCAGCTCCTTCAAGGACGCCAAGACGGTGACCCCGCGGGAACTGAAGCGCCTCGGCTGCCCGAAATAAGCGGCTGTTCGAGTCCCCTAAACCATCGCCCGGCCCTCGCAAGGGGGCCGGGTTTTGTTTTGTGCGCCGAGTCCGCTCGGGTCCGGCCCCCACAAACCCACAGATTGCGTCCGGGCCTATCCGGCGTGTTAGCGTCAAATTGTACCTACCGAAATGCCTCATTCCACCGAGTCCCCCTGTCAGCAGAACCGGCGTGTCGTGCGCACCAAGCGCGTCGACGAAGTCAACAGCCTGCATGAGCTGATCCAGCATTGCCTGCCCGCGTTCGGCGGCGCCTATTTTCGCCGTATCTACTCCATCCTCGATACTGCCATCGGAATGGGGTGCCCGCTGACAATGGCCATTGCGGGCCCGGTCACCGTCTCCGGCCAGCACCAGACATGGTTGATTCCCCTGCTGGAAACCGGCTGGGTCGCCTACCTCAGTGGCACTGACGCGATGTGTTATCACGACGGCCACCGCAGTCTGGACGGCCGGCGGGATCCTGTCCACGAAGTGCCTATCTTTGGCGATGACGGAGCCCTGCGCGACGAACACACCATCCGCGTCACCGACATGGCGTTCGACGAAGACGTTCTGCTCGACCAGGACCGCTACCTCACCGCCCTGCTGCGCGAGCCTGAGTTCCAGAAGCGCATGACGGGGACGGAACTGCGCTATCTCCTGGGCCGCCGTTTCAGCCTGCTGGAGCAGCGCAACGGTGTCGCCCCCGGGATGCTGGCGGTCTGCCACAGGATGGCCATCCCCTACTTCGTCGGAGCTCCAGGCGACGGCAGCGTTTTTCTTAACTCCATGAAGCTGTGGGCGATGAAGCAGGCCGGCCTGCTCGACAACTACGAATTCGAACTCGACATTCACGCCGAGGTCTTCGAAAGCTGCGCCTACCACTATTGGGGTCTGTTCGAGAGCGATACGAAGGCACTGGCGACCTTTGTGCTAGGCGGCGGCGTCCCGAAGAACTTCAACCTCCAGCCGGAGCCGGCGCTGGGCCAGGTGTTGGGATTGCCCGACGTGCGTGGCTACCACTTTGACGTTCAGATTGTGAGCTCGCCGGTCACCGACGGGTCGCTCTCGTCCTGTTTCCCCGCCGAGGCTGTGACCTGGGGTAAGGTCGACCGCAACGTCTATCAGCAGACCACCGAGAGCATGCAGGCCGACTACTCGATGCTGATGCCGTTCCTGGTGAAGGCACTGCTCGACAATCGTGCCCGCTATGAGCGTCTGCGCGAGGAACTCGGCGAAGAGACGCTCTACGCCAGGCATCCCAAGGCCCGCGGCTATCTGCGGCCGCGCGACGGCTACCGCCTCTTCGAGAAGCGTGCCGATCTGCTAGCCAAGCTGGTCAACGCGGTCAAAGAGAACCGCGAATGGCTGGCCGAGACGCTGGACTACCCGATGGCCTGACGCAGGCGGTTCAGCGCAGCAACGGCTTCACGCGGTTGAGATCCGCATCCAGCCCGGCAGGGAGCGGCAACCCCAGCAGGCGGCACAGCAGCGGAAAGACGTCCACGGTCCGGGCGCTGGGCGCCGTTGTGCCGCTTCGGAAGGCAGGACCGACGCCGATGAGGATTCCGCGCATGTCCTTGTACTTCTCCGGGTCGTAGCCATGCATGCCTTTGAGCTGCGGAATCACCTTGGAGTCCGCGTCACCTGGTGGCAGGATTTCGATGATGATCGGCTTCTTCGGCAGCAGCACGAGATCACCGATGCGCGGGTTGTCGCGGTAGTGAAGGTGAGCCGGCACCTCGGCCCGCCGGAACACTTCCACCTCGGGTGCGTTCCTGATCAGCTCAGCCCGCACGCGCTCGGGCTCGTCACAGTAGAGCATCGTCATCGGGGCTTCGTTGGCCGCGATGCAGCCGCGGAAATCGGCGCGACCGGAGAGGTTCACGTGATCCACGACGGTGGTCATGCCGTGGTCTGACAACACGACGATGTTCATCTCCGGGTGAATTGCCCTGGCCTGGCGCACCAGATCGCCGGTGAGCGCGTCCAGCCGGGCTATGGCCTCACGTGTTTCGGTCGCGTCCGGCCCAAGGGCATGGCCTTTGCCATCGACATCGGAGAAGTAGGCCATCACGAGGCCAGGGCGCTGGGCGTCCGGCAGCCGCAACCAGTCGAGCACCTGTTTCACGCGTGCCTCATTGGTAATGCGCCCGTCGTACTTTCTGAAGTGGCTGGGATTCCGGCCCTGAATGGACGCATCCGAGCCGGGCCAGAAGAACGTGGCCGCCTTCACGTGGTGCTGCTCGGCCAGTAGCCAGATGGGCGTGCCGCCATACCAGAAGCCTTCGCTCGAGTTCCGCCAGTACTGAAAGCCCTTCTTCAGCGACCGGTCGTAGAACATCATGCCGACCAGATTGTGGTGCTCCGGGTAGAGGCCGGTCGCCATGGCGTAGAAGTTCGGGAATGTGGTCGACGGGAACGCGGGCATCAGGCTCTCCACGGCCGCGCCTTCCTTTTTGAGTGCCAGAAGGTTGGGCGCCTTCTCACGTTCGGCAAAGTCCCAGCGGAATCCATCCAGAGCGATCACCAGAACGGGCGGCGCGGCCTGCAGCAGGCTCCCCCACAACAGCAGGGCGCAAAGAGCGAATCGAGGCATGAGCCTATTATCACGTCCCTCCGGAACCATGAATAGGAGGCCGGAGTCCTCGATATGATAGAAGGGCCCATGATGACCAGACGCGTCTTCGCTGGTGCCCTGCCCCTGGCCGGCCTCGCCGCCGCGGCGCCCGCCATCCGCTCGATCGAGGTCTTTCCTGTGCGGTACCCGGTGAACGGGTACTTCAAGTTCTTCACCAAACCGGAACGCCAGACGGCCTTCGTCAAGATCACGTGCGAGGACGGAACGTTCGGTTGGGGCCAGAGCGTCCCGCTGCCCACCTGGAGCTACGAGACCCTCGAATCGGTCACCACTGCCCTGCGCGGCTATCTCGCGCCCGCGCTCGCCGGCAGGAATCCCACCGATATCGCGGGTGCTCATGCGGTGATGAACAAGGTCATCGCGCCGTCGTTTTCGACCGGGATGCCCATCGCCAAGGCGGGCATCGACCTGGCGCTCCACGATATTAGCGGGAAGCTCGCGGGCAAGAGCCTGCCTGAGCTCTGGGGTCGCAAGTCTCTATCCAAGATCGTGCTGAGCTGGACGGTGAACACCAAGTCCATCGCGGAGGCCGAGAGCACCTTGGCTGACGGCCGGCGGCGCGGCTACAAGCACTTCAATATCAAGGTGGCCCCGGATCCCAAGTTCGACGTTGACCTTGCACGCACGGTGCGCCGTTTCGCGCCCGACTGTTTCCTGTGGGCCGACGCTAATGGCGGATATGACACGGACACGGCGCTCACGGTGATCCCCAAGCTGAAAGACGCCGGCGTGAACGTGCTGGAACAACCTGTCGCCGCCAACCGGCTGAGCGGGTTCGCCGCCGCGAAACGGCAGGGCGTGTTGCCCATCATCCTGGATGAAGGGGTGGTGTCGATCGCCGACCTGGAGGAGTTCCACAAACTCGGTTTGCTCGACGGGGTCGCCATGAAGCCCGCGCGCACGGCGGGCCTGTACGACGCCCGGCTCCAGGTGGAATACCTCGAACGGAACAAGTTGATGTTCCTCGGCAGCGGACTCACTGATCCTGACGTAGCCCTGGCCGCCGCGCTGGTCCTTTACGCTGCTTACGGGCTCAAGTACCCGGCGGCACTCAACGGGCTGCAATATCTGGCTGGCTCTTTCCTGAAGGCGCCATTCCAAGTGGAAGACGGGGCGCTACGCACTCCCACCGGGCCGGGCCTAGGCGTCGATGTGGACGAAGAGAAAGTGAGGAAGGCCTCTCATGACTAGAATCGCCCTGCTGGCGCTGTGCGGCAGCCTGCCACTGCTGGCCGCGGATCCACTCGAATGGAGAGATCACAAGGACGGGCGCGTGGAGTTGCTCGAGAACGGCAAGACCGCCCTGGTGTACAATTACGGCCCGCAGCTGAAGTCGGGCGCACCCGAAGATCGGCGCCGCTGCTGCTATATCTTCCCGGTCCTGACGCCCGCCGGAGTCTCCATGCTGGACGATTTCCCGAAGGACCACTATCACCATCGCGGCGTGTTCTGGGCCTGGCCGGTTGTGGAGACCGGTGGTCAGAAGTTCGATATCTGGATGTTCCCCAACCTGCGCGACCGCTTTGAGAAGTGGATCTCGCCGCCCTCGGTGAAGAAGACCGCTTCGCTCGCCGTGGAAAATGGCTGGTACGCCGGCGATCACAAGATCGTGAAGGAGACCGTGAAGATCACAGCCTACCCGGCCAAGGGCGCCAAACGGGAGTTCGATGTCGAGCTCACCTTGGAAGCCCTGGGAGAAGCGGTCACGCTGCGTGGCTCCGCCGAGAAAGGCAAGAGCTATGGCGGCTTCAGCGCCCGCTTCGCACCACGCGAACAGACGTCGATTCTGGCGGATACCGGCGTAGTCGCCAAGGATGAAGACCTCGTCCCACACGCCTGGGCCGAACTGTCTGCGCTCTATGAAGGCAAGCGCGCCTCGCTGCGCATCACGCCCGACCCGAAAGATCCGGGCACCCCATATCAGTGGTGCCTGCGTCCGTATGGCTTCGTTGGCGCTTCGTTCCCCGGCCGGACCGAGACGGTCGACGGCTACACCCTGGAGCGAGGCAAACCGCTGACTTTGAAGTTCCGCGTCAGCGCATCCGACGCGAATTAGCTCAACTGCCAACCGCTGCCGGAATGGCCCATGCGCGGGTTCGGCATCCCCCTCGGTCATCATGGGAGAATACTCATAATCGGCTGGCTTCCGTGGGGGGTGCCGAGCCGATGTGAACGCGCTCGAATGGGCCATTCTATGAGAAACAAAATATCCCTCTCGTTCATTCTGGTGTGCGGCTTGGCCGCTACACTTTTCGGAGATCAGATCACCCTGAAAAATGGGGATCGTGTGTCTGGCAAGATCATCACCGCCGACGACAAAACCGTGGTGCTGAAGACGGACTATGCGGGGGAGATCAAGATTGATCGCGCTTCCATCACCAACCTGGTGACCGACCAGGTTCTCAACGTCACGCTGAAGGACGCGGGCAAGGTCCAGGGCAAGGTCGAAACCACCGCCGACGGCGTCCAGGTCCAGAAAGCCGACGGCACCGCCGTGACCGTGAAGCCGGAGGTAGTCACCAGCCTACGCGACGATCCGTCGCAGAAGGCCTATGAGCGCGAGGAGGAGCGGCTCCACCATCCTCGCCTCAACGACTTCTGGGCCGGGTTCGTTTCGCTGGGCATTGCGAACTCCAGCGGCAACTCGATTACCACTACGGTGAGCACGGCGGCTTCAGCCACGCGCGCCGCGGGCAAGAACAAGATCACTCTCAACTTTGCCCAACTCTACGCCACGCAAAGCACCACTCTGCCGCACGGCCAGACGGCCAACAAAGTGAGCGGAGGCTTCCGCATCGACCGGGATGTCAGCAAACGGATGTTCGTCTACGGCAACAATGGCTACGACTACGACAAGTTCCAGAACCTGGACCTCCGGGTGGTTGTCGGCGGCGGCTTCGGCTACCACGCCTGGGTCGGGAAGAAGGGCTACCTGGATGTGTTTGGCGGCGGCAACTGGAACCGTGAGAAGTACTCACAAACGGATACGCCCTCCATCACGCGGCAGATCGGTGAAGTCGTGGTGGGCCAAGAGATGGCCTATCAGGCGCTGAGCAAGCTGAAGCTCTATGAGAAACTCTCGCTCTTCCCGAATCTGAGCGAAACCGGCGAATACCGCATGAACTTCGATGCAACCGCCAGCGTTCCCGTGATGAAGTGGCTGGAGTTGAACTTCGGCTTCAGCGACCGCTACATCTCGAATCCTGTGTTCGGGAACACTGGCAACGATACCATCTTCACCACCGGTATCCGTGTGAGCTTCGACCAGACCAAGCGATGACCGCCATCAGGTGATGGCGACTACCTCGTACTCACCCACGGACGGCACCTCGAACTCCAACTGGCCTTCCACCACCCGGAAGGCCAGTTGAGTCTGTGCCGCCAGGGCCTCAACTACGCGGGGCTTGAATCCCTTCGGTACCTCCAGCCGCGCCTTCTGGGCACCAATCGGAAACACCTCACGCACCGGGCCGCGCATCAGGGCGGGGTTGGTGTAGTTGAGGATGTGCAACGCCAACCCGGCTTCCGTCTCCCAGTAGAAGATGTCGACCAGACCGGTGCCTTCTACCTGGGCGCCCAGGCTGTCGCCCGACGCCCAGCGCACTGCGTTGGCCAGGAGTTTCGAGAGGTCGGGATTCCAACTGCGCCACAGCGTCCGGTCGATGTCGGACGGGAAGTAAACCAGGCGGCCGGGCGCGTCGTGCACGAACATCTCGGGCCCAGCGGATTTCGAATCTCGCGGATACACCATCTCCGGAGGGAATGCGGGAAAGGGAGCGATGCGCACCAGTGGCGCCTCCGGGGCATCTTTCACAACGACGCGGTTCTGCGCGCCAGGAAGCAGCCCCGTGTCCTCAAATCCTTTGAGAACCGCATGCCGCTTCTCCACCCGGAAGTAGGAGTTCCGCAGGGGCCCCTCGATTCGGCCCGCGAACGACGCACCGAACGCCGGCGCCAATCCGAAGTCCGCCCGCCGCCGCCCGTTCTCGTCATAGAGAGACGTCTCGAAGGTCGCCACCAGTCCGCCGTGTGAGGATGCGTAGTCGCGAAGTGCGTCCAGGCTCTGATCGCTGAGCAGCGCCGCGTTCGGCAGCACCACGCAGTTGTACTCACGCAACCGCTGAAGCGTCAGATCTCCGTCGTGGATTAAGTCGAACGGGATGCGGTTCTCCAGCAGAGCAAAGTAGAACCCCTGCAGTGCTTCGGTATTCCCGTGCAGCGTCGGGTGCCACACCTGCGTCTGCTGAGGCCACACCAGCCCGACTTTGGACAGCGACCGTTTGTTATAGAAGTGCCGCTCGTTCACCTTCAGCCATGGGAAGACGTCGAGCCCGGTTTGCATCCAACGCTTGTCCAGCGGACTGCCACCCAGCCACGTCAGCCAGGGCACCATGCCGCTCGCCGCACTCTGCTTGAGCCAGAGGTGTGTCTCCACGGGCGCCTTCGATGTGTGCCGCCACACTGCGTCGCTGAGGTTGTAGCCGCTGGTCACGTTCGTCACGGGCCGCCCGCGCATGACAGCGTAGCCGATGCGCCCCTGCTGCGCGCAATCCCACAGCGGCACATTGCCTGACCGGTCCTGGTGATCGGCATTCATCCAGCGCGCCACGGCTGCGATGCGTCGAACGTCGGTTTCGGCGCGAATGCTGCCGCCGAGATTGCCCACATAGACTCGATCGGCCCGGCCGGCGCTGGCCGCCCCATCCCACAGCTTCCAGACGTCCAGTACGCGCTCCAACCGCCGCTCGGTCCACTTTCGGAAGACGGGATCGTTCCGGTCGTCTTTCTCGGGCAGGGTCCCGAACAGCCGCCTGCAGCGGTCGCAGTGACAGATGGTGCCCAAACCCGTCGACGGCCAGGCGTTGGTGTAGAAGGCGTCAGGATCGTAGCGCTCGCACAACTCCCTGATGATCGCCGTCATATGTGTGTCGTAGTAGGGCCCGAATTCGCAGGTCCGGTAGAGTTCCGGAGCCTCGCCGTGCCGAGCCGGTGACCCGTCTTTGCGCCGTGCAAACCACTCGGGTTTCGCCGCATGCACTTCCTCAAAGGCGTA
Source organism: uncultured Paludibaculum sp. (assembly GCF_963665245.1). Classification (NCBI taxonomy): domain Bacteria; kingdom Pseudomonadati; phylum Acidobacteriota; class Terriglobia; order Bryobacterales; family Bryobacteraceae; genus Paludibaculum; species uncultured Paludibaculum sp. The sequence continues at coordinate 2,650,563 of NZ_OY762269.1, read as the reverse complement.
CGAGGGATCGAGCCGCGCAATCACGCGGATACCCGCTTTCTTCGCTGCCGATGCATATTCGCCAAACAAGTCACGGTTCCCAAGAAACCGGGCGCGGTGGTGCAGCGTCACGTTAGTTGGATAGAACGCCATGATGCCGCCGCAACTCACAATCAGGCCATCCACACGCATTCTTGCCCAATACTCGATCCAGTACTCGACATCGAGCGTGGCCGCATCGGCCTCATTGATGTTCAACTGGCCCAGCCGCCGCATGCGCAGAAACCAGGGGGCCGTGGCCGCGCCGCGCAGCAATCCAGAGGCCGCCAACGTGGACAGGAAGTCGCGTCGTTTCATCCAGTTCTCCCACCCGGAGCGGCTCGCCATCAGCCCTCCGGTCCGCCCGCATTCTATCATTCGCCCTTGTCGTTCCAGCTAAAATAGAAAAACCTGACTTCACTCGAACATGAAGCTTCTCCGCCGGATTATCTGGGTACTCTCACTGTGCGCTTCCGTCGGCCACGCCGCCACTGTCGCCGCAGGCACATTGTTGGAATTGCGACTGCGCCAGAATCTCTCGTCGTATTCCAGCAAACAAGGCCAGGAGATTCGCGCGGACCTGATTGCTCCGGTCCGCGTCGACGGCCACACCCTGCTGCCGCAAGGCTCGCTGCTTTCCGGAACATTGACCGAGGTCAAACGGATCGGCTGGGGCGCGCGCCATCTGCGTGCCTCCATGCGGCTCACCTTCAATACCATCGCCCTGCCCGACGGCACTACGCACGAACTCAAGACTCGCATTGCGTCGGTCGATAACGCTCGCGAGACCGTCGACAAGACCGGCAAGATCGTGGGCATCCGCGCCACCGCCCCCATGGGCCATCGCCTCGCCGGCATCACCCGCAACATCTTCATCTGGGATCCGCTGCTCCAGATGGTGCTCACCGGCAGCACAGCCGCGGTGTTGCGCTTCCCCGAGGCGGAGATCTATTTTCCCGCCGGTACCGAGATGTTCCTGGCTCTCACGGAACCGTTGGAGGTTGACACAACGTGGTCCACCCCCATGCCGCGCATCACGACCAACCCCGAAGATCGCGAACGCCTGCTGAACCTGGTTCGCGGGATGACCTTCCGTACGATCCGCGAGAAGAACGGAAAGCCCGGCGACTTCGTGAATGTCGTCTTTCTCGGCGAACCGGAGTGGGTCGACCGCGCGTTCACGGCCGCCGGCTGGCTGCATGCCGACAAACTCAGCAAATCCACAGGTTGGATGTCGTTCCGCGCCGTGGCCGAGGCCAAACCGTACCCGAATGCCCCCATGAGCGGCATGCTGCTGGATGAAAAGCCGGCGGTCTTCCAGTACACGAAGGCGTTGAACAGCTACTCAAAGCGCCATCATCTACGTGTGTTCGATCAGGCCGATGCCTGGAACCAACGCCCCATCCTCGCGGCCAGTTCCACCCAGGATGTGGCCGTCACCTTCTCTTTCAGCAGCAGCCGTCTCATCCACGTGGTCGACCGCAATATCGACAACGAACGGGCCAAGATTGTGAACGACCTCGCCTTCACCGGCTGTGTCGATGCCGCCGAACTGATCGAACGCCCCTGGGTTCCGCAGACCACGAAGAACTACACTGGCGAAGTGCTGGAGACCGACGGAGCCGTGGCGGTGCTGGAGATCAACCCATGCCGCACGCCGCTGCGAACACTCGACCCGGGCGCGCCCCTGCGGGTAAGCGGCGGGCGCCTGCAACGGGTCGGCCGTCAGGTAATGCTCACGGCCGGCAACGACTTCACCTTCAACAATCCCATCTACCAGGCGGGCAAAGGCATCCAGTTTCTGTTCCGCCGCATGCTGGGCCGCGAAGACCGCACGCAGCCCACCCGCACCGCGTTGATCCAGCCGTCACCACGTTCCACCGACATCGCACCAGCCGTCCCCGTCGCCACGATGCCCGACTAGTCGCTATCTTCGACGCCGCTCCCGGTTTACTCTGGATGCAATCGGCATTATGCGACTGATCCCAGCCTTCGCGCTGACTCTGCTCTGCTCCCTTTGGGCGCAGCAGCCGGGCGCCACCGTTTTCATTGATGGCCAGGAAGTGCTTCGGGTCTATACCGGAGCGGCCCCATTCACCGTCGAGGAGCGTGCCGCCGACATCCGCGGCCGTATCGAGAAGATCGGAGACAAAGACGCCCGACCCGACGTCACGATCAAGGACATCCCGGCGCAGAGCGTCACCGCGGTTCTCGCCGGTTCCGTGTATATCATGCTGGTGACCAACGCGGACGCTCAGGCAGCCGGAACTCCTCGGGAGGAACTCGCGGCCAGATATGCACTGGCCATTCAGAAGGCGCTCGAGTCCTATCGTGATCAACACACGCTGGTCAGCTACCTCATCGCAGCCGCAAAAACCCTGATCGCGTGGGCTGCCTTCTGTGTGCTTTGCTGGCTGCTGAAGCGCGGCGTCGACTGGCTGAATCACCGAGTCACCCTGTGGTTTCAGCGGGAGACCAAAGCCCGTCAGGTGCGCGGCTTCAGCCTCATCCTGTGGCAGCGTGCCTCTCTGCTCGCGCTCAACCTGCTCAAGATCGTCATGGCGCTGTTCCTGCTTTCGCAGGTCTCGCTGTTACTCTCGTTCACTTTCAGCCTTTTCCCGCAGACTTCCGGCATCTCGACAACCCTCATTGACTATCTGCGCGTCACTTTCGGAGGCATCGCCCGATCGGTTCTCGACTACCTGCCCAAGGGCGGCTTTGTCGTCATCGTCTGCGTCATTAGCTACTACCTGCTGCGTATCCTCCACATCGTCGCGCGCGCCATCGAGCATGGCGACCTCGCTGTCCCCGGCCTCCACCCCGAGATGGCCATCCCCACCTATCAACTGGCCCGCATTCTCGTCGTCGTCTTCGCACTCGTCGTCTCGTTTCCTTATCTGCCCGGTGGACAGTCCGACGCGTTCAAAGGCGTTTCCATCTTCCTTGGAGTCCTCATCTCGATCGGCTCCGGATCGTCAGTTGGCAATGTGCTGGCGGGCATCACGCTCACCTACATGCGCCCCTATCGCGCAGGCGACCGTGTCCAGTTCGGCGACACTGTCGGGGATGTGCTGGAGAAGTCGCTGTTGGTGACGCGCCTCCGCACGATCAAGAACGTGGAGGTGGTCATCCCCAACTCCGCGATCCTCGGAGGCATGATTCAGAACTTCAGCGCCATGGCACGCAACCGCGGCCTGATCCTCCACACCACGGTGACGATCGGCTACGACGCACCCTGGCGTCAGGTGCATGAGCTGTTGATCCGCGCGGCTCAGAACACCGAAGGGATCCTAATCGAGCCCGTGCCGTTCATTCTGCAGACGGCGCTGAACGACTTCAATATCAGCTATCAGTTGAACGCCTTCACGGACAGGCCGAATGAGTTCGAATTCACCTACTCGCGGCTCCACCAGAACATTCAGGATGCCTTCAACAAGGCGGGCGTGGAGATCATGTCGCCCAATTACCTGGCGCTGCGAGATGGAAATACGGTGACTACTCCGGAAGCGGACAGGCCTCCGCACTACCAGCCACCGTCGTTCCGGGTGAATCCTTGATCGCACAATGGAGCTATGACCAGTGGAGTCGAATTCGTTGATTCATAAAACCTGCCAGACCCAACACGTCCGGAAATAATGACTGCTCATGAATATTCATTTGGAAGAGGTGTTTCTCAATCTCTTCAAAAATCTGTGGGGAAATATCAAACGCCTCGCACCAAGGCTGAGTGTGCCTAGCATTGGCCACCTTCTTCAGTGACTCCTCAAAGCTCATACTGTGAGCTCCGTTCAGGAGAAACAATCCTTGCTGAGCGGCCAATCTCGCATTTGCAGATGTCGGCGGGGCAAGAAAGATACAGCCAGTCTGGTTCAGCGAGCTACGAAAGGCGCCGTCAGCGGCTATGATGTGGTCGACCGTGTTACGCGTCCACTTGGCGTCATTAATGATAGCATCCCGATCCGAAGCGGCGTCGCAAGGGGATAAGCTCACGCTGTGCGATTCGGATCGCCCATCGTGTTTAGCCTGCGCCGCCCTCGCCTGAGTGATAGCCGGACCACTCGCTTCCCGAATTACTTGAGAACTGATAGCCCAGACCCTTGCAAATTTGACCGTGCCGTTCTTTGAAGTACGCTGCACTGCTCGGATAGCGAAATACAAAGCGATTAATGGTGACAACGTGAAATCGAGGAGCCTGGTAGGAACTCCATAGTGCTGCATTGTAGCCAACAACTCAAAGTCACTTTCATTGCGAAGGTCAAGATACAGACCCGCACGGAATCTAAACTCCTCCATCAACTTCGCTTCGAGTGCTGGCCATCCGAGGCTCGCTTGCCGCGCCTCACGCTCTATAGCAGGTGTCAACCCATAATCCCGGCTTCCAACGCCCCTAAAGATCCAGGCTGGCTCAGATATTTCGCCAAATTCATCTACAGCCAGTGCGGGAGGAGGGAATCGCTGAAGCGCGTCTCGGACATGCCTCCAGTCCTTGAGCACGTGTACCCTTTGACAAAACGGCGGAATTGATTTGGCCATCTCGAGACTTCTTGTGGACTTATCGAGGCAGCAAGTCTCGCTCAAGGGAGGCCCCCTGCGGCGGCCTTGCACGCCACGCGATATGAACTCCTAGCTCCGCTCCAGCAGCGTCGAAAACCTCTTCCCGATCGCCAGCGCCGGATCCAGCGGCACGTCCACCGGCTCGCAGTCCGCCGGGATGCTGATCACCGGTCTCTCTTTGATGTACCGGCCATGGAAGCCTGGCAGCCACTCACGTTGCGCCTCCAGCATCTCCGTACACATCTCGCGGATCTCATTCAGCGTGCACACCGCGCTGGTCAACGGGTCCAGCGCCACAGCCTGCACCAGACGCTCCGGATCGGCATTCAACGCAGCCTCGGCCGCCAACAGTTGCACGTTCACGTTCGTCATGCACAGCGCCGCGCACTGTGGCGGCAGGTCGCCCACCACCGTTGGACGCAGCCCCGTATCATCGGCAAAGGTAGGTACCTCCACGCAGCACCCGCGCGGCAGGTTCGTGATGTAGCCGTCATTCCGTACGTTGCCCATGAAGCGGAACGGCTTGCCCGTCGCCACGGCCTCCATGATGTACGAGCAATACTCCACGCTGCGATGATCGATGCGCGTCGACTCGGTCTCCAGCGGATCGTGCTCGGCATAGATGTCCGCGATCGCCTTGCACCACGAGTAGTACGCTCCACTTTCGCCGCCGAAGCTGGGCTCATCGCAGTAAAGATCCATCGCCTTGGAGTTCTTGCGGAACCACGGCACATACTCACTCAGATGCCCGGTGCTCTCAGTCATGAAGTAGCCGAAGTGCCGGAACACCTCGCCGCGCACCTTCTCGTTCTTGTAGAACTCGGGCCGCTCGAACACGGCGCGCAGTTCCGGATAGAGGTCCTCGCCCTTGTGCTCCAGCCGCAGGAACCAGTCCATGTGGTTGATGCCGCCGCAGGTGTAGGTGATCTCATCCTTCGGTACGTCGCAGTAGCGAGAAATCAGGTCGAGCGTTGTCTGCACGCCGTGACACAAGCCCACGAACGACACCTTCGACGCTTTGCCCAACGCCAGGCAGTTGGCTGCCATCGGATTCGCGTACTGCAGAAGGATCGCGCCGGGCTTTGCGAGCCGCTCCATGTCGCGGGCGATGTCCACTAACAGCGGAATCGCGCGCATTCCACGGAAAATGCCGCCTGGCCCCAGGGAGTCGGCGATGCACTGGTCGACGCCGTACTTCAGCGGGATCTTGTAGTCGAGCCCGAAGGCTTCCACGCCGCCCACCTGTACCATCACCACAACGAAGTCGGCGTCGCGGATGGCCTCCGCCCGGTCGAGCGTGGCCCAAACGCTTCCGGGCAGCCCGTTGTCGCGCAGCATCCGCTGCCCGAAGGCCTCCATTGCCCGTAGCTTCGGCTCCGTGCGGCTCATCAGAGCGAACTCGCTGCCCGCCAACGCCGGCGTCGCCATAATGTCGCTCATCAGCGTCTTGCAGAACACAATGCTGCCCGCGCCGATCATCGCGATTTTGTGTGCCATACCCAATCCCTCCTGCTGAGTGATGTTCTACCACAGCCCGCGCCGGGTCTACCGGAACTTGACCTTGTTCTCACCCGCGGCGAGTCGAACACTCACCGTTCCGTCAGACTCGGGCCGCAACGCCAGCGGCTTGCCCGCCGAGGTGATGGACGCGATTTCCTGCCCCTTCGGCGGCCGGACTTTTTGCGTCCCGGCCGTTGCCGGTTTGAGCACAGCCGAAGACGCCTTGCCAGCGGTCCACTGGATCGACACTTCAACGTTACCGCGCGCCTTCAGACCCTTGACGGAGCCGGCTGGCCAAGCTTTCGGCAGCGCCGGCAGCAGACTGATCTCCCCCGCGTGGCTCTGCAGCAGCAGTTCCGCCATGCCGGCCGTGCCGCCAAAGTTCCCGTCGATCTGGAAGGGAGGATGGTTGTCGAACAGGTTCGGCAGGGTCGACTTCGCCAGCAGCGCGACGATGTTCTCGTGCGCCGTGTCGCCCTCTTCCAGCCGCGCCCAGAAGTTAATGATCCAGGCCCGGCTCCATCCGGTGTGGCCGCTGCCGGCCTTTAACCGGCCTTCGAGCGTCGTGCGCGCCGCGCGAGCCAGTTCAGGCGTCCCGCGAAGCGTAATCTGATTGTCCGGATGCAGCGCGAACAGCGGGGAGATGTGGCGGTGGCCGGGATCCGGCTCGTCGTAGTCTTCGGCCCACTCCTGCAGTTGGCCGCGTTTGCCCACATGGAACGGCACCAGTTTCGCTCGGGCCGCGGCTACCTTCGCCCGGAACTCCGGATCGACGCCCAGCGCCTCGCTCGCCTGGATGACGCGATTGAACAACGCTCGCGTGATCTCCGTGTCCATGGTGGGCGCCATGCAGAGCACCCCCACGGCGCCTCCCGTTGTGCGATAGCGGTTCTCGGGGCTGATCGACGGCCCCGTGATCAGATGCCCGTGCCCGTCATCCTGCAGGTAGTCGAGGAAGAACTCCGAGGCTTCCTTGAGATCGGGATAGGCCCGTTTGGCCAGGAACTTCCGGTCGCCGGTGAATTCGTAGTGATCCCAGGCGTGCAGGCTCAACCAGGCCGCGCCCATTGGCCAGATGCCGTAAATGGCGCCATCGATCGGCACCGCGTGACCCCAGCCATCCGTATTGTGATGCAGCACGAAGCCGCGCGCCCCATACAGTTCTTTCGCGATGCGCCGCCCGTCCGGCTTGGCCTTGTCAATGAGATCGAAGAGCGGCAGGTGCAGCTCTGACAGATTGCACGTCTCCACTGGCCAATAGTTCATCTCGGTGTTGATGTTGATAGTGAACTTGCTATCCCACGCCGGAGCCAGGCTGTCGTTCCAGATGCCCTGCAGATTGGCGGGATAACCGCCGGGCCGGCTGCTGGCGAGCAGCAGGTAGCGTCCGTATTGGAAGTAGAGGGTCTCTAGGGCCAAGTCGGTCTCGCCGGCCTGGACGCGTTTCAACCGCTCATCCGTAGGCAGGTCGGAGACCGGGCCTTCAAGGTGAAACTCCATGCGGCGGAAGAGGCGCTGGTGGTCGGCGACATGGGCCACCACCAGTGCGGAGTAAGGCTTGCGTGAAGCGGCGGTAGCTACTTTGGAAGCTGTCAGAGCAGCTTCCCAGCGCACGTGCGCGGCCTCGTTCTTGGCAACCGCGGACGCCCCTTCCCCGAGAGTCGCCGCCAGTTCCCGTGCCTTCATGTCCGTGGCTGCCGCCAGAACCAGCGTGACCGCGTCCGCCCCCTCCACGATCAACTCCTGCCCTTCGGCCCGCTTCCGCCCACCTGTCAGCAGTACCTGCAGCTCGGCCCAGAACTTTACCCCCTCGGCCCGCTCATCGGCGTGGAACCTGTCATGAACCAACGCCTGTCCCTTCATTGATACGCCTGCGCTCGTCGCCGTCGTGGTGCTGTCCGCCTCGCGCGTCAACGTCGCCGCGAAATTTAGCCGTCCCGGCTTGTCGCAGGTCAGGCGGACCACCAGCACATGCGCCACCGCGGAGGCAAACACCTCGCGGGTATAGGTCGCACCACCGGACTGATATTCAACCCGCACCACGCCGCGGTCCAGATCCAACATCCTTCGGTAGCCAGTGACATCCGCCTGGTTGCTGAACTTTAGCACCAGATCACCGAGAGGCTGATAGGGCGGCAGCCGCTTTGGCCTCGAGATGATCGACCTCTCCGCCAGCGCCTCGGCCTCCTTGATGCGTCCTTCTTTCAGCAGGCGGCGCACCTCGGGCAGCGCCTTCGCCGCCTCGGGATTATTGCGATCGCGCTTTTCACCCGCCCAGATGCTGTCCTCATTGAGCTGGATCTTCTCCACCGGCACGCCGCCGAAGACCATCCCGCCCTGGCGCCCGTTGCCCACGGGCAGCGCTTCCACCCACTTCGCTGCCGGCTGGCGATACCAGAGCGTGTTCGCGCGCGGAGCCTCACCCCAAAGCGCCGGACACACAAGCAGTGTCCAGGCCAACCCCAAACGCACTGATCCCATATTCACTCCCTACTCCGTAGTTCAATTGATCGCGCGTCACGAATGCGGCAGTTTGTACGCGTCCAGAATGCCCCGCATATAGCCAATCGCAAACACCTTGCCGCCCATCGCGTACCCCGGCCGATCGTTCTGTTCGCCCTCCAGCGTCGGAGCATGGTCGGGCCGCATCGGCCCGTTGAATCCGCCCTCGCCGTAGATCTTCAACATCCGCGCCATATCCGTCGGACCGTTGTCGTGGAAAGTCTCCCGGAAGCGCTCGCCTTTGCCCTCGATGTCGCGGAAGTGCACGAAGAAGATCTTCTTCTCCTTCAGCCATTCCTGCGCCAGCGAGTAGACGTCCTCGCCCATGGCGACGAAGTTCGCCTGACAGTAGGTGATGCCGTTGATCGGGCTCGGCACGATGTTCATGATGCGCCGGTAGTTCTTCGCGCTGATGACGATGCGGGCCAGCCCGCGCAGAGGGGACAACGGCGGGTCGTCCGGATGGAGCGCCATCTGTACGTTGTGCTTCTCGGCGACAGGGATCACCGCCTTCAGGAAGTACTCGATGTTCGACCACATCTGCGCTTCCGTCACCTCGCCGAACTTCGTCAGGCCCAACTTTTTCGCGTCAGCGTTGTTGAACTCAGAGGTCAGCGCGCCGCCGCGCTCCTTCAAGTCGACGCGCGTCCGATACCATCCCAACCCGGCCATGAAGTTGTAGCAGATCATCGGCACGCCTGCCTGCGCCAGCGCCGCGATGGCCGCCTGGTAGTTTTCGATCTCTTCATCGCGCCCCGGCAACCCCAGCTTGATCTTCTCCGCCGGAACCGGATGGCTCTCGACGCCCGCGATCCGCAGTCCGGCCGCCGTGAACTCTTCCTTGATCCTCATCAGGGCCTGGGCGTATTCGGCCCGTGGCACCTTGGCCAGAGTCGAGTTCACGCTGACGATGGCATGGTTGATCCCGATCTGTTTCGCCAGCCGCATGCGCGACGCCTCACCGGGGTTGAGGATCTCGGAAAACTGGATGCCGCCTTGCGCGGCCCGCACTGCGTCGCCACTCAACGCCAACGCCGCGAGCGGAGTCTTCACATAAGTCCGGCGAGTCATTCGTGCCATACTGCTGCTCCTTCGTCCGCCATGCTATCAAACCGCCCAGCCGCTGTTCATCCACGGGCCAATCGTACCTATGCACCCTGGGGTCCAATCGAAACCTGAGTATGGACAAACTGCAACCGCCCTCGCTACAAAGCTCAACCATTCGTTCGTCGCTGCTACCTGAGCTCCAAAACGACACCGCAATTTATTGATATATTCTGATCTGAACCGACAATGGAATATGGACGTCTGGTTCTAGCTCGCGCTGAGTCGCCCATCAATCTACCCATCACCAAACTCGGCGGGCTGCCCGTCTGGGTGGAAGATCCGGCGTGGCCGGTTTCCCGGGCGACCGGTGAATTGATGCTCTTTCTCGGTCAGGTGGCTCTGAATCCCCGGTTGTTTCCGGCCGGATCCGGCCGCATCGCCTACCTCTTCATGACAGGCGGAGAACCGCGCGATCTGGCGACCTGGGATCCGGATTCCGGCGAAAATGCCGTGGTGATCCAGAACAGCTCTCCCGGCCGGGCACCAACGATCATTGAAGGTCCGCGCCTTGTGGAAGCCTATTGGGTGGAGGGCGTCGCAAGGTGGAAGCCACTGGAACTCGCGGCAACTGTTTGCATTGAGGAGGATCGACCAGAGATTCCCTGCGAAGAGGTTTCCGAGTGGCCGTGCGATCGCCGGAGCGAATACTACGGCAGTCGAAGCCAACGGGTCAGCGGCACGCCCGATTGGATTCAGGACGATGCAATGCCCGCCGGTTGGCAACTTCTCCTGCAGGTGCCCGACTATCCCAGAGTAGACGGCGACGTCATCCAGACCAACTGGAACTTCGGCACGGGCGTATGCTACGCCATGATCTCGCCGGACTGCACGGAAGGAATCATTCGCTGGCAGTGCGGCTGATCTGCAGCATCACGCTGTGGCGCCCGTGCGGGCTCAGTCGTGACACATCCCGGACCTTAGGACCTCCGCACCCTCAACCTCACCCGCCAACACTGCCGCGTCCGCCAACATTGATGTAACAACCGCACTGGATACCTTTACCTTCGACCTATCTCGCCGTACACTGAGCAGTAGAAGCTTGAGGTATTAATGCCGTCACCCCGTTTTCCCATTCCGCAGGGCACGCTCGACATGCTGATCCTGCAGATTCTGTCGCTGGAGCCGGCCCACGGCTACGGCATCGCTCAGCGCCTCGAGCAAATCTCCAAGTCCGTCGTCCAGGTCAACCAAGGCTCGCTCTACCCCGCCCTCCATCGCCTGGAACAGAAGGGCTGGCTGCGCGCGGAATGGAAACAGTCGGAGACAGGCCGCGAGGCCAAGTTCTACGCCCTAACACCGGCGGGCAAAAAGCAGCTCGCGGTTGAGAGGGAGAGCTGGACCCGGCTCTCCGCCGCCGTCGGTCTGATCTTCGACGAGGGCGCCCGCTCATGAAGCAGCTTCTGAATTGGTTCCGCCGCCGCAATCTGGAATCCGGCCTCGATCGTGAACTGCAGTACCATTTCGACCGCCGTGTCGCCGACCTCGTTCACACCGGCCTCCCGGAATCCGAGGCCCGCCGCCAGGCGGCGATCGAACTGGGCGGCATAACGCAGCTGCAGGAGCAGGTACGCGATGTTTGGTTCACCCGTTGGCTCCGCGACTTCGCTTACGACCTGCGCTTCTCCGCCCGGTCGTTCCTGCGCACTCCGTCTTTCACTGCCACGACGGTCCTCTCACTCGCGCTCGGCATAGGCGCCACCACGGCCATCTACTCACTGGTCGACCAAGTGCTGCTCCATGCCCTGCCCGTCCGCGATCCCAGCCGCCTGGTGCTCGTCGACTGGGAAGGTCCGCAACTGGCCAACGGGTTTGGAACATACAATCTGATGTCCTATCCCATCTGCCGGGACCTCCAGCAGCAGGACCAGTTCTTCGACGGCGTCCTGTGCCGCGCCGCCGCGAATATCAACCTCGCCGTCGGTGGAGACCCCAAGCCCGCGGTCGCCGAGATCGTGTCGGGCAGTTACTTCCCCACTCTGGGCGTCGGACCCGCCATAGGCCGCGTCCTCGATGCCACCGACGACGGCACGCCGGGGACGGCCCCTGTGGTGGTCCTCTCCTACGATTACTGGCAGACGCAGCTCGCGGGGGTGCAGGATATCGTCGGCCGCAAGGTTACCGTGAATCAGTTCCCCATGACCGTCGTCGGCGTGGCGGCGCCGTCGTTCCACGGCATTGATGTCGGCCAGGTGCCCGCGCTGTGGGCCCCTGCCTCCATGTCGTCTCAAGCCATCCCCGGCTTCAACGGTCTGCTGGACCGTCGCGCCCGCTGGATGCAGATCCTCGGCCGGCTCAAGCCGGGCCTCACGCCACAGCGCGCCCAGACTGGCCTCCAGCCGTGGTTCAAATCGATGCTCGACGAGGACACACGCCGAACCGGCTTCCCTGTCGTCACCGCCGAGCGCCGCCATGCGTTTCTCGCCTCCACTCTGACCCTTACCCCCGCGCCGCAGGGCCACTCCAGCCTCAGCCGCAGGCTCTCGCAGCCTCTGTGGGTCCTGCTCGCCGGCACGGCCGTCCTTTTGGCCCTGGCCTGCCTGAACGTCGCCGGGCTCTTCCTGGCCCGCGCCTCCGCACGGGATCGCGAGATCAGCACGCGCGTCGCTCTGGGCGCCTCGCGTGGCCGCATCGGTCGCCAGTTGCTCGCCGACAGTCTTCTGCTGGCTCTCGCCGGAGGAGTATTGGGTCTGGCCCTGGCGCCGCTTGCGATGGGTGGCCTCATCGCCTTCCTTCCGGCCGACGTTGCCGGCAATGCCCTGCGGGCGGAGCTCGACGCGCGCCTGCTGCTCTTCACATTCCTGACGAGTGTCACGGCCGGCATCGTCAGTGGCTTCGCGCCCGCCTTCCACGCCGGTAGAGCCTCCCTCGCCACTTCCCTCCGCACCCGCGGCGGCACAGCCCATGGAGGCATCCGCCTGCGCAAAGCCATCGTCACCGCCCAGATCGCGTTCTCGCTGATCCTCGTCATCGGCGCTGCGTTGTTTGTGCGAACCCTCACTGGGCTGCTTGAGAAAGGCCCGGGCTTCGACACCTCCAGCCTGGTCGCCTTCAGCCTCGATCCGCGCCGCAACGGCTACACGCCGGAGGATTCCAGCCGACTGATCCGTCGCATACATGAGGAGGTTCGCAACGCTCCGGGCACGCGCATGTCGGCCGTCGCTCGGTTCGCCCTCCTCACAGGCGGCAGTTGGAACAACCCAATGACCATCCTCTCCGGTGAGCGCCTCGTTTCAGAGCGTAGCGTAAATCTGAATGCGGTCAGCCCCGGCTTCTTCACCACCCTGGGCGTCCACATCGTCATGGGCCGCGACTTTGACCAGCGCGACGTGCGCCCCGTCGGCGAAGCAGGCCACCGCACCGCCATCGTGAACCAGGCTTTCGTCCAGCGCTACTTCAAGGGCCGCAACCCTCTGGGCGCGCTCATCTGCCAGGGCAATGGGCCCAACGCCAAACCCGACTCCGAAATCGTCGGCGTTGTCGGCAATTTCAACTACCGCGGTTTGCGCGAGGATTCCGAGCAGGCCTTCTTCTCCATCTTCGAAGAAGGCGAGGACGCCGGCGGTACCTTCTATGTCAAGCTGCGCGGGACGCCAGAGCAGGCCCAGCAGTCCATCCGGGCCATCGTCCATGCGGCGGACCCCGCGCTGCCCATCTCGAACTTCCGTACGCTCAACGAGCAGGTCACCCGCTCGTTGAATACAGAGCACATCCTGGCCACGGTTTCCGGCAGCTTCGGCTCGCTGGCTCTGCTGCTCTCGCTGGTCGGTCTCTACGGCGTCATGTCGTTTGTGGTCACCCAGCGTACGCGTGAAATCGGCATCCGCATGGCCCTGGGGGCCACGGGCGGGGCAAATCTACGGCTCATCCTGCGCGACGCGCTGGCTATGGTAGCCGCCGGTGTCGCCATCGCCTGGCCGTGCTCGGCCGCCCTGGGCCGGCTGGTGGAGTCCCAACTCTATGGGGTCAAAGCCACCGATCCAATCGCCATTGCCGCGGCGACCGTGTTGCTGGCTGCAGCCTCGTTAGGAGCGGCGCTGATCCCCGCGTTCCGTGCATCCACGGTGAACCCCGTGGAAGCCCTGCGACTGGAGTAGGACCCAAGCGTCTTCGAGAAAGTCTCGCATGGCCCTGCGGGCCGCCAAGCGCCGGGAAGACGCAATCAGACCGAGCCGTGACCGTCAGGGAGCGGAAGCCAGTCGTGCCCCGGCGCCTTCAGCGGAGTCCCGCATGGCCCTGCGGGCCGCCAAAGTGGATGAAGCCGCGTTACGAACCCCAACCGTAAGGGAGGGGTCTCCGCTCGCTGCGAACCGCGCACGTCAGTAAGCGGGCACCAGTTCGTTGCGCGTCTTCAGCGGAGCGGCGCCGGCAGCACGATCAGCCGCCTGCCGGCCGTCGAACGAGTCGCCCTGATCGACTCCACGGTAACCGGCGGATCCGCCAATTGCACTGGCACTGTGAGACCATCAGCCTAACAATGCCCGGCCTTTCCCGACGCGAACTCGCGATCTCCGCCTTCCTGGCCGCGCCCGCCGCGCCGCTGCCCGTCCTGATTGTCGATGGCATGAACAACCACGACTGGCAAGCCGGCACGCGGGCCATTCGCGGGATCCTCGAGAGCACCGGGCGCTTCCGCGTCGACGTCTCGACAACGCCAGCCACGGCCGGCGATGCCAAGGCCTGGACACAGTGGCGGCCGGAGTTCGCCCGCTACGCCGCTGTCGTCAACAACTTCAATGGCGGCCATCTGGCCAACGGCGTGAGGTGGCCAGCCGAGGTGGAGCAGAGTCTCGAGCGCTACGTCTCCTCGGGCGGCGGGCTCGTGGTTTTCCATGCCGCCAACAACGCCTTTCTCGAGTGGACCGACTACAACGAGATGATCGGCCTGGGCTGGCGTGACAAGTCCTTCGGCCCCGGGCTCATTCTTGACGACCACGAACACGTCGTCGTGGTGCCGGCGGGCGATGGCCTGGGGCCCGGCCATGGTCCCCGCCACGACTTCGAAATGGCCGCGCGCGACCCGCGCCACCCCACTACGCGCGATCTGCCCAAACGGTGGGTTCATCCTTCGGAACAGTTGACCCACGGCCAGCACGGCCCCGCCCATCCGAAACATGGTGCGCTGGAGAAGGAACTTCTCATTCTCACCTACGCACTGTCCAAGGACTCTCACCGCCGGGAGCCTCTGGATTGGGTGCGCAAATGGAATCGCGGCCGCATCTACACCACGATGCTCGGCCACACGTGGAAGAACGAACCCAACCCCAACTTGCTCGACCCGCACTTCCAGTCGCTACTGGCGAACGGCGTGGAGTGGGCGGCCACCGGCAAGGTCTCACGCGGGCACCTGCCCTCGTGGAAGGGATAGCCTAGTCGCCCGGGATGCCGGTCAGGGCGCGGAAGTCCCGGTACATCTGCGTGCGCCAGCGAACAATCATTCCGAAGGCCAGCAGATACGCAAGCGCCGCCGTCTGCTGGCCCGACAAGATGGTATCCAGATACCCACGCGCCGCAAAGCGGATGGCGCCCAACCCGTCAGGCGGATTCGGGCGCCTCGTCCGAGTTCACATCAAACCAACCCGGTTTGAACTCGATGCGCCGCCGCTGCCGCGCCGACAAGTTGGAGACCAGGGTCACCACAGCGTCAGCCAACCCGACATCGGCCCCACAACGCGGCTGGCCTTCGCCCGGATGGCGGATGAGCCACGCCATGTGCTCCTGCTCTTCGCGGTAGCCGCGACTTGTCAGGGTATCCTGCAGGCCGCCGCCGGAGGTCCATTGGGCAGTTGAGGTTGAGACCGCCGAGGGCTGGCTGATGCGGCGCTCCGCCCAGGAGATGCGCGTGTCCCGCAACGACTTCTCTTTCAACAGATAGACATCGCGTTCCGACAGAATCGCCAGCGTGCCCTTCGAACCCATCACCTGCTCGCCGTACCCATCGGCTTCATTGGTCGTAATGCTGGAATAGGTGACCACCGTGTCGCCGGGATATTCATACGTCAGGAAGATGTGGTCTTCCACCTCGCGGCCGTCACTGAAGTAGGAATTGACTCCAATGCCCGACACCGCTTTGGGATGAACCATGGTTTGGCCACCGTGCGTGTCCTTGTCATTCAGTACGGCCTTCAGCAGGATGCTGCACGCGTCCAACTGGTGACTGCCCAACTCGGCCATCAACCCCTCCCCGGTTCGTTTCTGCAGCCGCCAGCGCACCAACTCATCCAGACTCTTGTAGCCGTACTTGGCGAAGTCCACCTGCTTGTCTTCGGCCGGAACCTTGGCAAACCAAGTGTCGAAGTCGCCCTTCTCCGCCCCCGGCTTCCCTCCCCCGGTCTGGTTGCGATGCCAGAACGCGCGAATGTGGCGCACGTCGCCAAGAATATCCTTCTGCCTGGCCACCTCCAGGGCGTTTGCGTAGAGATAGCTGTAGTGCCGCTGATGCCCGATGGCCAGCAGACGGCCGGTCTTTCGAGCCGCGCGGGCCATCCGTTTGCAGTCCGTGACGGTCTTGGCCATGAGCTTCTCGCACAGGACGTGCTTGCCTTTCTCCATGGCTTCGATCGCGCACGGAGCATGCAGATGCAGCGGTAGCGCGATGATCACGAGCTCTATGTCATCTCGATCCAATAGCTTGTGGTAATCCTCAATAAGTTCGATGTGGCGGGCGTCGGAACCGAATTTGCCCTCCAACGATACCCGGGCCTTCTTCTGCTGGCTGGGCCGGATGTCGGAGAAGGCGACCAGCTTGATGTAGTCGGGATTTAGGGAGTCGATGTGCGAGCGGCCCTGCCCACCCGCCCCAATCAGAGCCGCGCGCACCGGGTTGCCGCGCAAGCTGCTGTACCCCCAGTAGAACGCAGTGACGGAGGGCACCGTCACCAGTGCCGGAATCAGATCTCGGCGTGTCATCTTGAGGGCGTCGGCGAAGTTGTCCTTGCCCACCTGGCGTTGTTGTTCATTGAGGATCATGACAGGCTCCTTGTGGCCATAACTGCTTCTGGCTGATGAGTTTTCACGGTGCGGAACCACCGCGTCAGATAAAAATCGAGGCCGGCCCATTGGCCCGTCGCGGTGGTGGCAATCACCAGCGCCGCGAAGGCTTCGATCAGATTCCGATCGACAAAGAGGTAATGGCCCGCCACCGACATCGCGGGCAGCCCGGGCCAAGGCGGCGACGCCAGATAGAAGATGGCCAGTTGTCCGGCAGCGGCGATGGCAGCAGCCGGAGTGAACAATCCCAACATCAACAAGATCCCGATCGTCGTCAGACTGATCTTGATCGCCCGGTCAACCCAGGCCGCGCCGTCCGGTGGCCGTGGCAGCGGCCCCGCCCCGAGCTGATCCACAGTGGCGATTGCCTGGGTCTGGACGGCCAACTCCGACAGCGGCTCATTCACGTAGCTCAAGAGTTCCCCAGCCGCGACATCCAGTTTCTGACGGTCTGCGTCCAGCCGTTCGCGAGTGAATGGGGCATGCAGGTCGGTCTTCGGGACTCGCTGCCGCATCAGGCGATAGTCGGCCAAACGTTCCTGGAACCACGGTGCATTTACCGTCTCAACCGCCGCCAACTTGACCGTGTCGCGGGCGGCCGCCAGTCGTTTTCTCTGGTCGTCGGAGAACGGCCGGCCGGAGTCCGCAAAATGGTCCAGGATCTCCGTATAGCGATCGTCCATGCGCCGCTTCACTGACTGTTCGGTCAGACGCTCCAGTCCGTCCATGTCCGGAACCAACCCGCGAAACAGCGTCCGGAACGGGCCAGCCGACCCTTGCAGGAACGGCAGCGAGGTGAACCGCTCGCCCTCCTGCTCCGCGGCCAGCTTGAGCACTTCCTCATGCACCAGCGTCCAGTCGAATGGGACGAGCTCCGTGCCTTCAACAGCAGCCAGTTTCACCTTGTCGCCCAGATCGGTGAGCTTCGCCTTCTGGTCTTCCGAGAGCGGTTGCCGCCCCTTGAAAACCTTGACGATCTCGTCGTTCCAGGCGTCCACGCGTGTGGACACCTCCCTGGGCGTCAGGCCGCGCGCCAAGTCGTTGCGAAGACGGCCCGTAGCCGCCTGCAAGGGATAGCGCGCGGCGGCGTACTGCGCGGTGCCACGGTCGGAATCGATTTTGTAGACGCCTTCGTACAGAAAGTGCCAACCGATGGCGATCCGCAGCGCGACGAGCAATGACTTGCTCCATCTATTCATGCACTTACCTCCACTTCCGCCGGGCCCAGGACGATGGGCCCGCACGCGGACTTGTCTGATTTCAGCGGCACCAGCACGGCGCCGATATCACGATGGGCTGCACAGAAGCCACGAACCCACTCCGTTCCGTTGACATAGAAGGCGGTCGAGAGCGCATCCGCCTCGGCCGCACGCCGGGCGATCGCTGTCGCGCTGGCCAGTTTCTCGGCCGGCCACCCGGTTCTGGGGTCGAGGATGTGGCCGTACCGCCGGCCATCGACCTCGAAGTATTGATTGGCCGCGCCGGAGGTGCCCATCGCCCGGTTGCGCAGCCAGACCCGGGCTACCGCCCGGCCCGAACCGTAAGGATCACCGATGTCGACGCCCCAGCCCCGAGGCTCTCCGGGCGGCGTGCCCAGGCCAAACAGGCTGCTCTGCCCCGCCTGCATCAGGCAGGAGCGGATCCCGAAGCCGTTCCACATCAACCGGATGGCGCCGTCAATGGCGTATCCCTTGCCGATTGCCCCAAGGTTGAACTCCACATCCGGGCGGTGGAACCCGACGGTCAATTCCGTTTGGGGGAAGTAGACGTGGCGGCTACCACTAGCGGACAACGCTCGCTGGATCTCTTCCGTCGAAGGCACCCTGCGCGGACCACGGAAGAAGCCCCAGATGCGCACGAGCGTGGCCGTGGCGGCGTCAAAACCACCGTCCGTTTGCGCCCACAGGCCGGCGCATAGCCGCAGAATCGCGTACACTTCGCGCACCGTACGCCGCTCCGGGAGGTCCGAACGGTTCAAGCGGGTCAACTCACTATCCGCCCGATAGACCGAGAGGAGGTCCTCCAGACGGTCAACTTCGTCCAGAGCGGCGCAGCCGGCATCGACCGCGTTTCCGGTCCGGCCCGGAAAGAGCATGGAGAACTCGCAGGCCATCGCGCGCCGGGCGATGTGTAGGAGACTTTGCCGTGCTGTCTGTTGGAAGAGCATCTCGTTCACCGGCACCCGGAGTGTGCGCGTCCGGGTGAATCGCCGGAAAGTGCTCTACGGATCCGCTCGGTGGAATCCCGCGAAAGACCAACGAAATCCAGCCCGATTTGCGGTATGCTCTGTGCAGAGAAAAGGACGGTAAAGCACCGTTACGATGCGCTCCAAAGCGGCGGAAACAATCGATGTAGGTCTCAGCGAGCAGAAGCGGGCGGAAGTGCGCACCGCGCTGGAACTACTGCTGTCGAGCCCCAGTTTCCGCAACAGCAAGCAAAGCCAGCGCTTCCTGCGCTATGTCGTGGAGCACAGCTTGCACGGGCAGGACGATCAACTCAAGGAACGCAACATCGGGATCGAGGTCTTCGAACGGGCTCCCGATTACGATACCGGTGAGGACCCCATCGTACGGGTGCGAGCCACGGAGATCCGGAAACGGCTGGCGCAATATCACCAGGAGTGTACAGATTCGAGCGCCGTTCGAATCGATCTGCCGGCCGGTTCCTATCGAGCCGAGTTCCATTTCGCGCCGGTAGCCGTCGAAACTACCGCACCAACCCCGTACAGATTGCCGTGGGTCGCGATGGCAGTTGTGCTGCTGGTGGGCCTCGTGGCCGGCGGGGTGTGGATCGCCCAGACGCTTCGGCCGGCGGGTGTCGTTGAGCAGTTCTGGGCTCCGGTGCTGTCCAGTTCAAAACCGGTGCTCATCTACTGCGGGCAACCGGTGGTGTACTTTCTCTCCAGGGAAGTCCATGAAGCCTATCGCACAGTCCGGCCTGAGCATCAGAGAGGTTCGTCGCCCGTTCTGTTGGATCCCAAGGCCGTGCTGCACGGCCGCGACATCATCCCGGTGACGGAGCAGTTCGTCGGAATCGGCAATGCCCATGCGGCGGCGCTGCTCTCCTCGATGTTTGCGGCACGCGGCAAAGCGGTGGAGTTGCGGTACGCCAACGATCTGTCGTTCAGTGAGTTGCGAAGCTCGCCGGCCGTACTGATCGGCGCCTTCTCAAACCTGTGGACCCTCGAGATGACGGGCCAATTGCGGTTTGTCTTCCAACAGGACCAGGGGCAGCGCCGGATTCTGGACCAGTCCAACAAGCGATCATGGGCCCTGAAGGATCTCGCGGCGGATGGAAAGACGCCGGAGGACTACGCGGTGGTGTCGCGGCTGTTCGACTCGGCGACGGGGCAAACACTCATTTCGGCGGCCGGCATCACGCAGTACGGGACGCGCGTGGCGGGTGAGTTTCTCACGGACGGCGAACGGCTCAAGGAGGCATTGGGAAAAGCTCCGGCCGACTGGCAGAAGAAGAACATCCAGGTACTGTTGCACACCACTGTGTACAAAGGGACACCGGGCCGGCCGAGTGTCGTCTCAGTCCACGTCTGGTAGCCGCTACCCCTTCCCCGTGACGTGAGTGGTGCCGTACGGCGCCCGTTGCGGCCGGGCCAGCATGCCGTTTGCCTCGGCATCGCCGAACCGCTCTTTCTCCGGATCCCACTTGACGGCGCGGCCCAGCTTCATGGACGCGTGAGCCACCAGGCAGGCCGAGCACGAGCGGTGCCCATCCTCCACTGGTGCCACGGGCTGGGTGCGGTTCTTGATCGCCGTGAGCCAATCCAAGTGGTGGTCGTTCCGCGGGCTGGCATGCAGGTGCAACTCGTTCTCCCGGATGCCACTGCGCAGGATGTTGAGATTGCTGGCATCGAGCACGGTGCTGCGCGGTCTGCCCGCATCGGAGTCGCTGAGCTGGTATTTGCCGCGCGTCACCCACAGCCAGCCATCCTCGCCGATGAACTTGAGGCCGGTGGGATACTTCTCGCTCAGATACATGGTCACGCCGTTGGCGTACCGCATGCGCACGTGATAGGGGCCATGCACGTCCCACAAGCCCTTCTTCGGAAACTCGGCCGTGGCCATGGCTTCGATTGGGCCGGAGTGCTCAGTACCCATGGCGACGTGCGCGGTGTCGATGTGGTGCGCGCCCCAGCCGGTGATCATCCCGGCGCCAAACTGTTCGCAGCGCAGCCAACCTGGACGGTCGTACCGGCCCTTGAGCTGAGGTGTCTGCGGATGAACGCGCTTCTCGGTGTAGTAAGCCTGGGGCGTGCTGCCCAGCCACATGTCGTAGTTGAGGTTCGGCGGAACGGGCATCTCCCGCTCTTCGTCGCCGCCGGGGTCTTCGGGCAAACCGATGTAGATCTCGGTGATCCTGCCCAGCCGGCCGTTGCGGATCAACTCGCAGGCGTAGCGGAACTGGAACTCCGACCTCTGCTGGCTGCCCTGCTGGAAGATGCGTCCCGACTTCTTCACGACATCGGCCATCTGGCGGCCCTCGGCGATGGTGAGGGAGGCGGGCTTCTGCAAGTAGATGTCCTTGCCCGCAAGAGCCGCTTCCATTGCGGGCTGGGCGTGCCAGTGGTCGGGCGTACTGATGCAGACCGCGTCGATGCTCTTGTCGGCCAGCAGCTCGTGATAGTCGGCGTAGGTCTTGACGCCGGCAAACCGTTCCGTGCCCGTGAGCTTGCCGTAGGTCGATTCCACCAGATTCTTCGCATCGGCCAACCGGACAGCGTCCAGGTCGCAAACGGCGGTGAAGCGGGCCAAGTCATGATGACGGAAGACGCCCGGAAACTCGGAGCCGCGCGCAATGCGGCCACAGCCGATCTGAGCCACTTGGATCAGGTTGCTGGGCGCGGCCGCGCCGAGAACCCGTGCCGGGACAATCGTCGGGAAGCCGAGCGCAGCCGCCCCTTTGAGAAAGTCGCGCCGCGATGCGGGAGCAAGATTGGGTGCCGTCGACATGGTCAGCTGCCTGTATCCTTTGGCCGGAAATTCGGAGAAGACAATCTCAAACCAATACTATATCCCGAGGCCTGGCACCGCTCATTCGCGCGCGGGCAGTTCCTCGAGTGGAACCGGCGCCGCGGCATGTACCCGCGACTGCAGGCTGGCCACCGCGTTCTGCAGGCTCTGCACCGACATCTGCAGCGACTGAATGGAGCTCTGCTGGCTGGCAACGGTCGATTGCAGCGAACTGATGACCGACTGGTAGTTTCGGCCGGAGGAATCAGAAGATCGAGCCGAGCTCTGGAGTTCAGCGACACGCGACTCAAGGTCGCGCACCGAGAGTTGCAGTGAGAGGATCCGCGCCTGCGTGGATTCCTCGGTGGGAGAAGATCTGGCGGCCTTCGCCGGGGGTTGCTTCGACTCCTGGGTTAGCGCGGGCACGGCGACCACCAGGGCAGCCAGCAGCACCGAGGCGCCGGCCGCAAGGCAATGGCGAAGACGACGTCCAAACTGCATGATTGCCTCCAGAATGCGGACAGAATCACGTTGTCCCACCGCACGGCCGGTGTCAAGCGCTGGGCGCAAGACAGATGCTGAGATGTGCTCTTGATTCAGGACAGTAGAAGACTGCTGCAAGGTGAACACCCTACCCCTGTCTTTGGTATGGTTATAGGGTTCTCGGATAGTCGATTGTCAGGTTGTGTTTTAGGAGGAGAGGATCGTGAGAGGTTTCCGACTTGGGTGTCTGTGTGCGCTGCTTCTGATCGCAGTACCATCAGTGCTGCCTGCGGCCACCATTATTAATTTCGACGAGTTCGCCAGCCCGCCAGTAACCTGCTGCTATGGCACCACAGCCGTAACAGGCCCTCTGGTTTACTCTGATATCACCATTGCCGCCGGAGCCGACAGCGGCTTTGTCATGAACGGCGACGGGTGGGATAACCAGCAGACGTCTGGCAACAACCTTTTTGGCACAAACAGCGGCTCGATGATACTGACCTTCAATGCCGCTACTGACGGATTCTCGGTAGACATCATTAACGGGACGTCTGCCGCTACGTTCACCTTGACCCTGTTCGACCAATTGGACGCTCAGCTCTTTCAGACCACAACGGGTTTGAATGACTACGGCACCCTCGGCAGCGTGGGCACTCTGAGCGCCACCACCGTCGGAATTTGGAAGGCTGTCATCGAAGGAAACTCAAACTTCGCGATCGACACAGTCAGCTTCAACGGCGGGGCCGCGGCGGTCCCCGAACCATCCACGTTGGCCTTGACCGGAGCGGCGGCCCTCTTTCTGAGTCTGCTGCGCCGTCGCCGGACCTAGCCTCTGACCAGTCCAAGCGGAGACGGGCACCCAACCCGTCTCCCAGTCCCACGGCCAACCGCCTGCCCGCGCGCCCAACCCGCTAAGTTTACAGCCATTCCGGTGCCGGAAGTCCTAATCTCGCCATCACCTCGCGCGCGCGGTGTTAAGCTGGTGGCACCATTCCGTCTTTTGAGAGCCGCCGGTGGCCGCGCATGCAACTTCCAAAATCACCAGTATTCCGTCCTTTCCAATCCCATTCGCAGCCGCCCCGTTCCGCTGACGACAAGAACCCCAGTGGCATCTTAACGATAGCCGCCATCGTGATTTTCGCGGTGACGACCGCCGCCTGCAAGAAAGAGCAAGTCCGCGCGGGTGGTCCGCCTCCGGCCGTACCAGTGACCGTCGCAAAGTCGGAGTTGCAGGCCGTGCCCACTGATATCCGCGCCGTGGGTTCGGTCGAACCCTATTCCACCGTGCAGGTGAAGTCGCTGGTCGCCGGCCCGCTGATGAAAGTTCTCTTCGCCGAAGGCAGTGACGTAAAGGCAGGCGACCTGCTCTTCGAGATCGATCCAAGGCAGTATCGCGAGGCCCTGCGGCAGGCGCAGGGAGCCGTCAAGAGGGACGAAGCACAACTGCGGCAGGCTGAGGCGAACCTGGGACGCGATCAGGCTCAGCTCAAAAATGCCGACGCGGACGCGGCCCGCTATGCGGAACTGGTGAACGAGAAGATTGTCTCCCGTTCTCAATACGACCAGTACAAGACAAACGCCGACGCGCTACGCGAGTCTGTACGCGCCGATCAGGCGGCGATCGAGACAGCTCGGGCCACACTGGAGACGGACAGGGCGGCCGTCGAGCGGGCCAAGCTCGACCTGAGCTACTGCGAGATCCGTTCGCCGCTGTCGGGGCGCACCGGCAACCTGCTGGTGAACGTGGGCAATCTGGTGAAGGCCAATGGCGACACCGCTCTGGTGGTGATCAATCAGATTTCGCCGATCTTTGTGTCGTTCGGCGTACCACAGCAGCAATTCGACGCCGTCCGGCGCAGCAGCCAGGGCCGGCGGTTGCCGGTAATGGCGAAGCTGCAGGATGGCGATCGCAAGTCCGCGCAGGGCAGGCTGTCTGTCATCGACAACACGATTGACGCAACGACAGGCACCATCCGGTTGAAGGCCGTATTCGAGAACGCCGACCGGCTGCTGTGGCCGGGGCGATTTGTAGATGTCTCGATGACGCTGGGCACGATTGAGAACGCCGTTGTCGTGCCGTCCGAGGCGGTGCAATCGGGCCAGAAAGGTCTGTTCATCTACGTGGTGAAGCCGGATCAGACCGTAGACCTGCGCATGGTGAAGACAGGCCCTGCCGTGAATGGCAAGCTCGTGATTGAGAGTGGCATTGCCAACGGGGAAACCGTGGTGACGGACGGTCAACTGCTGTTGAGACCCGGTGCGGCCGTAAAGGCCGTGAGCGGCGTGAAGACCGGCGAACAGGGATCGTAGCGATGCACGTATCGAAGATCTTCATCGAGCGGCCCGTCATGACCGCGCTGGTCACCTTCGCCATCATTCTGTTTGGCGTGGTGGGCTTCCGCGCTCTGCCGGTGGCGGCGCTGCCCAGCGTGGATTATCCGACGATTCAGGTGCAGGCCGCCCTACCTGGAGCCGATCCGGAGACGATGGCTTCGTCGGTGGCAACCCCTCTGGAACGCGAGTTTTCGACGATCGCCGGTGTGAAGTCGATGAACTCGCAGAACAGTCAGGGCTCGACTTCCATCACAGTGCAGTTCGAGCTCAAGCGCGACATCGATTCCGCCGCGCAGGACATCCAGTCGGCTATCGCCAAGGCAGGCGGACAACTGCCGGCGAATATGCCGCGACCGCCCTCCTACCAGAAGGTGAATCCCGCCGAGCAGCCCGTTCTGTTCCTGTCGCTGACTTCCGACACGCTGCCGCTCTACACCGTGGATGAGTATGCCGAGACGATGCTGGCCCAGCGCATCTCGATGGCCAGCGGCGTCTCGCGCGTCACCGTGTATGGGTCGCAGAAGTACGCTGTGCGCGTGCAGGTGAATCCGGATTCACTGGCCTCGCGCGGCATCGGCATCGACGAGGTGGCCAGCGCGATTCAGAAGAACAATGTGAACCTGCCGACAGGCAAGCTCTACGGCTCAAGGCAGGCGTTCACGCTGCAGTCCAACGGGCAGTTGACCGACGCCGACCAGTTCCGGCCGTTGGTGGTGGCCTGGCGCAACGGGATGCCTGTGCGGCTGGAAGAGCTCGGCAATGTGCTCGACACGGTGGAAAACGACAAGGCGGCCGCGTGGTTCAAAGGCAAGCGCGGACTGACTTTGGCGATCCAACGGCAGCCCGGCACGAACACGGTCGAGGTGGTGGACAATATCCTGGCCCTGCTGCCGCAGTTCCGGCGGGAGTTGCCGGCCTCGGTGGAGTTGCAGATCGCCTTTGACGCGTCGCAATCGATTCGAGGTTCCATTCACGACGTGGAGTTCACGCTGGTGCTCACCGTCTGCCTGGTGATCCTGGTGATCTCGCTGTTTCTGAGAAATCTATCGGCCACGATGATTCCCGGCGTGGCGGTGCCGCTGTCGATTGTCGGAACGTTCGCCGTGATGTACCTGTTGGGCTATAGCCTCAACAACCTCTCGCTGATGGCGTTGACCCTCTCAGTGGGCTTTGTCGTCGACGATGCCATCGTCATGCTCGAGAACATCGTGCGGTACATGGAGATGGGCCATCCACGAATGGAGGCGGCGCTGCTTGCCTCGCGAGAGATTGGGTTTACCATCGTGTCGATGACCATCTCGCTGGTGGCGGTGTTCATCCCAGTGCTCTTCATGGGCGGCATTGTCGGCCGGCTGCTGCACGAGTTCGCGGTGACGATCGCGGTGGCCATCCTCATCTCGGGCTTCGTCTCTCTGAGCTTTACCCCGATGCTGGGCAGCCGCTTTCTACGCTTCGATCACGGGGCCAAACACGGACGCGTGTACATGGTGCTGGAGAAGGGCTTCGACGGGCTGGCAGGCGCCTATGACGTCACGCTGCGCGCCGTGCTGCGGCATCAGTTCGTCACCATCGTGCTGTCGTTTGTCCTGCTGGGCGGCACGGTCTACATGTTCATGTCCATGCCAACCGGCTTCATCCCCAGCCAGGACAGCGGTTTCATGTTCGGCGTGACACGGGCCGGCCAGGATATCTCGTATGAATCGATGGCCGCCCATCAGCAGGCTATTGCCGGCATCATCCAGCAGGACCCGGCCGTGGAAGGCGCCATCGCCGTGGCCATGCCCGGCAACCAGGGCTTCGTCTTCGTGCGTATGAAGCCGCGCGACGAGCGGGACCGGAGCGTCGACGAAGTGATGGACACGCTGCGGCCCAAGCTGGCACAGGTGCCCGGCATCATGACGTTCCTCCAAAACCCGCCGCCCATTACCGTGAGCGGGCAGTTTTCCACCAGCGCGTATCAGATGACCTTGCAGAGCTCGAATCTCAAGGAGATGTACACCTGGGTGGAGCCGCTGATGGCGAAGATGCGCACGCTGCCCGGCTTCGTGGACGTGAATACGGACCTGCAGATCAGCAGCCCGCAGGTGATGGTGAACATCGACCGCGACCGCGCTGTATCGATGGGCGTGACGCCACAACAGATTCAGGACGCGCTCTACAGCGCGTACGGCAACCGGCAGGTGTCGACCATCTATACGCCGTCGAACGAGTATTCGGTGATTCTCGAAGTCGACCAGAGCTTCCAGAGGAACCCGGAATCGCTGGAGAAGCTGTACGTCCGCTCGTCCCAAAGCAAGCTGGTTCCGCTGGACTCGCTGGTTACCCGGCACCGGACCGTGGGGCCGCTGAGCGTGAATCACTTCGGCCAACTGCCGGCGGTGACCGTGGCCTTCAATCTGCGGCCCGGCTATGCGCTGGGCGATGCGGCCAACGACGTGATGACGGCTGTGCGTGAACTACGCATGCCCGCGACCATCGGCGTGAACTTCCAGGGGACGGTGAAGGAGTTCCAGGAGTCGTTCCAGGGCCTCTCCGTACTACTGATCGTTGCCATCCTGGTGATCTACATCGTGCTGGGCATTCTCTACGAGAGCTTCATTCACCCCATCACGATTCTCTCGGGCCTGCCATCAGCGGTTTTTGGCGCCCTGGTCACGCTCCGCCTGTTCCACAAGGAACTGGACCTGTACGCTTTCGTCGGGCTGATCATGCTCTTTGGCGTCGTGAAGAAGAACGCCATCATGATGATCGACTTCGCATTGGAGGCGCAGCGCGTCGAAGGTAAGTCGGCGCCGGATGCCATCTACGAGGGCTGCAAGCTGCGCTTCCGGCCCATCATGATGACGACCGTGGCCGCCCTGTTCGGTACGCTGCCCATCGCCCTGAAGTATGGGGAAGGCGCCGATGCGCGGCAACCGCTGGGTCTGGCCGTGGTGGGCGGCTTGATTGTGTCGCAGTTCCTCACGCTCTATATCACCCCAGTGATCTACCTCTACATGGAGCGGTTCCAGCGCTGGCTGCGACCTGAGACTCCGCTTCAACTCGAAAACGTGTCGCGGATCGCTTCCAGGTAGCCGAGGCCGTTCTCGGTATCGGGCTCCAGGTAGCTGCCCTCGGTCCACTCGTTCCAGGCGTTGATGTTGAAGATCTTGAGGCCGTTGCGCTGGCTGTCGAGAAACCGTTTGCACTCCTCCAGGGCGCGGCGGAAGGCCTGCGGGGTGTTGCCGCTCAACATGGGCATGAACGGGTAGCCACGATCCTCGAACGTATCGGACTGGCAGGTGCGGGGCGAGGCGTCCCAGCCCATGGTGACATTGGGATGGTAGGGGACGTCGAAGTCCCCGGCAGCCTTGCGCCAGTAGCCGTACATGAACTGCGCGGCGCGCTCGTAGGGCTCGCTGGGGAATGTGGTGAGCGGGAAGTGATGAATCCAAACGTAGCTGGTGACGCTGTCGATACCGAGCTTCCGCAGCATCTGATTGGGATTGGTGATCGTGGTCTCGCTGGGCAGCAGCTTGACACCCCAGACCACGGCGTTGATGTGGATGCGCCCGGCCTTGTTGCGCAGTTGCTGCAGCGCCGCGGCTGCCTCCTCGGTACCGCCCATGGAGTCGACGAACTTGTAGAGCTCGTAGATGGAGAAATAGGGCAGTCCACCGGGCCGCCAGTAGCATGGATGGGCGAAGTAGCGGGTGACGATGTTGTCGGTCATCCAATCCCAGGCGTCGCGGGTGAGGGCTCCGGGATAGAGTAGCGGAGCACGGATGCCGGCGCGCGCGGGATGGATGTCCAGCCAGTCGTGATTGGCCCACATGAGGGCGAACTTGACCTTGTGATTGTTGCCGGCGCCGAGGTAGCCGCGATCGAGGCAGCGGTTCAGGTAGGGCCCGTCGTTGTACCAGTAGTAGTCGAAGATGAAGTGATTCAGGCCGTGCTGCGCGGCCACATCGATCTTCCTCTCGAAGACGCGCGGGTTCGATTCGTCCTCGTAACCCCAAAGCGGCTTACGCGGCTGGCGATGGCCCTCAAAGCGGGGCAAGGCGCGTTTGACGAGTTCCCATTCGGTCCAGCCGCGGCCGTGGGCGCGCTCGTTGCGAGGATCGACGTGATAGTTGGGAAAGTAGTAGGCGCCGATCTGGTACTCACGCGGGGGCGGAGGCGGATTCTGAACCATCAGGGCGGGCGTAGCCAGCAGCTCGCGTCGAGTCATCTCGTTTGTATTGGATCATAACCGGACGAGGGCACGGCGACCAACCCTGTCCGGAACCACCATTCTCGCACCACGCACCCGTCCTTTTCGCCGTCCCACGCGTCTTATTGAAGTGAACGCTCAAGCAGCCTCCCCGGCCGCGGCTCAGGCAAGCCGTGCCGCCCGAACCCTCCGGGAACTTTTCCTCTCCGGCCGACCCCTAACCTACGTCCGCACGACGGAAGAAGGGCGTGTCGCCAGAATCCTCGCGGAGCTCTCGCCGTCACTACCCGTGCAAGGCCACAGCACCGCCATCCCCGTCTGGGCGTGGAGCCTCACCGAAGGGCTCAGACGCCCCGGCGACGCCACGCCTCAGCCAGGCACGGAATCCGCAACCGGCGTCCTTGCGTTCATCGCCGCCACTCCCGAGCCCGGCCTCTACCACCTCAAGGATTTCCATGAGGCCATGCGCGATTCGGCGCTGGTCCGGCGTCACCTGCGCGACCTGTACGTGACCTGCGCCGACCGCAATAAGTTCATCGTCATCACCTCCCCGATCCACGACGTCCCGGAGGAACTCGAGCGCTCGCTCGCCTACGTCGAGCTCCGCACACCCGACATCACCGAAATCACCGCCTTCGTTCGCGACGAGACGAAAGGACACGCCCAGCCTCCGTCCGACGAAGTGATCGCACAGCTCGCACCCGCCCTCCTCGGCCTCACGCTCGAAGAGACCCGCTACACCCTACGCAGGGCGACAGCAGGCGGAGCGCCGCTCACCGAAGAATCCCGCCCCGCCCTCCTGGAAGAAAAGCGGCTCCTCGTCAGCCGTGGCGGCGTGCTCGAGTTCGTCTCAACCCCCACCAACATGGAGGCGGTCGGCGGACTCGAGAACATGAAGAAATGGCTGCTCGAACGCCGAAAGCTCTTCGATCTGCGCGATTCGCTCAGCAAGGAAATTGTGCCCAAAGGCGTGCTCATGATGGGCATTCCGGGCTGCGGTAAGAGCCTGTGTGTCAAGGCGATCTCGGCCCATTTCCAACTGCCCCTGTACCGCATGGACATGGTTGAGGTCTTCTCCGGCCGCCACGGCAAACCCGAAACCGCATTCGCCGATGCGTGCCATCAAATGGAGGACATCGCGCCCGCCGTGCTCTGGTTCGACGAAATTGAGATGGCCGTCACCGCCAACGAATCCAGCGGCGAGCAGGGCCGCATCTTCGCCTTCTTCCTGACATGGATGCAGGAAAAGACGCCCGGCCTGTTCGTGGCCGCAACCGCAAACCGGATCGACCTGCTGCCCGCCGAGATGATCCGCAAAGGCCGCTTCGACGAGGTGTTCTTCGTCGACCTCCCCACGGAAGAGGAGCGCACCGAGATCTTCCGCATTCATCTGTCACGCCGTGGCTATGACCCCGATGCGCTCAACATTCCGCAGCTCATGGAGTTCACCAAGGGTTGGACGGGCGCCGAAGTGGAGCAGTGCGTCGTCAGCGCCATCACCAAAGCGAAACTTGCAGACACGTCGGTGAATCCGCAGGACCTGCTCACGCTCGCGGCTCGCTCGGTGCCCCTGTCCCGCACCATGCGCGAACAGATCAACCACATCCGGGCATGGGCCTTTGAGCGCGCCATCAAGGCAACGCCGCCGAAGGGCGCCGAACGCTGAGGCGCTGAATCCGAGCGGAAGGCGCTAAATGCGGCCCGCGAGAAGGAGATACAGCGGCTCTTCGTCGTCGGGCAGCCGCAGCAGCAACCGGACCGCCTCGGTGTCCAAGCGGCCCAATCCAATGGCGCCCAGGCCCATGGCCGTGGCCTGCAGACAGAAGTTCTGGCCGATGTGTCCCGCCTCGATGGCGGCAAGGCGGGGCGCAGCGTCACCGAACTCCCTGACCGCCCGTTTGTACCAGCCCGTCAGCAGCAGCGCGCACGCGCACTCCTCGACGCAGGACTGTCCGGCGGCGGCGCGAGCCAGGGACTTCCGTTTGTCCCCCTTCCGCTGCAACTGCAAGGTCTCGGCATCGACATCGTAGCTGTAGAAACCTGGCGCCAGCCCTTGAATGGAGGCCGCGAGGAGATAGGCACGAACGGGGTAGATGGCGCCGGCAGACGGAGCCGTCCGCAGGCCGCCCAAACCGGTGCAGCCGAGAGCCGCCCACAGCAACTGCCCTGTCTCGTCGAGAGTGAGCGGGTCAGGCAGAAAGTTACGGGACGAGCGCCGGTGGCGTAGGCAGTGGTCCAGCGACGGTCCGTCCCGCAACGGCTTGCGAATCGGCATGTGAACGCGGTCCAGAACAGGCGCTTTGGTGGCAAGGGAAGGCGCGAGCGTAGGTGGCAATTCGTTTGCGATCAGAGTGGGCCGCTTCATGAAAGATTTCTCATCCTAGCAAGACTTAATTGCTACTTCAAGAGCCCATTATCTCATTTACAAAGAAAATACTCAGCTCTGAGGAATTGTTGAAGAATCCATCAACCCGTGTAGCTACAGCCTGCCGTGCAGGTCTCACGGATCTCCACACGGCTGAGCGAGGGTAGCAGCGGCTTCAGTTGATTCCAAATCCAGATGGAGATTCTCTCACTGGTTGGGTTTTCCAGACCAGGAATGTCGTTCAGGTAGTAGTGATCGAGTTGCAGGAGGATGGGCTTGAAGGCGGCCTTGATGTCGGAGAAGTCCATCACCCAACCGAGAACAGGATCGGGTTCGCCAGCGACGACAATCCGGACATGGAACGAGTGCCCGTGCAACCGCGAGCATTTGTGCTCGGGCGGCAGATTGGGCAGACGGTGGGCGGCTTCGAAGGTGAAATCCTTGAAGATTTCCATGCGGGCGGGTACCAACCCTCAGGATAGCACTCCGACCTGAATGGCCAAGCTTTCTCTGGGGCGCGGATCCGCTCGCCGCAGATGCCCGGGGCCGGTTGGTTGTGGGTGGCTTTGATCCACCGGAGGCGAGGGATTTGCCGTTGTGAATGGCTTTGATCCCTCACCCCTGGATATTTTGGAAGTGGCCGTGAGAGCCAAGGCTCGGCGAAGGTCGCGCCCCATTGGGGTCTTCCGGGTTCGGGCTGGGTTCCGGCGAAGTGTCCCCTTTTGTTGATTGGAAAGGACATTCCGGTTCGTTTGGTAATTTCGCCTTTTCCCGATTCTGGCCAGAGCGGGCATCGACCGGAAGGCCGAAGTCCGTCTGGCCGAATATGCGAGAACACGCAGGGACGGAGAGAGCCGAGCATAGAGGATGCAAATGTCAAAGAACCACGGCGGATCGAGAGGCCGGAGCCGCGCGATGCGCCAAGGCGGGCGTGCGTGCACCCCCACCAGGTCAAGATGATGACATGGGCGCACAAGGGGATTTCCGTATGTATAAGAACTCACACGAGATTCGGTGTTTTGGCCGGAGTCCGCACTTGGAGAGTGCCTGCGTTTCCGCTGAAGCAGCAACTCGGGCCGATGTCCATCGTGCCGCCACGCTGTGCCAAACCGGCAGGCAAGGCCTTGACGACCGCCACCTCCGATTCTTTCGCTGGGATCGGCCTTCCCCGGCGGTCGCGGAGCCCCTTCCATCGGAATTCGGTCCCAGGCAGGGGGCTGCCGACCCGAGGCAGATGCCGTTCACCCCATCGCCAGTTGTCTTCGCAACTGCGATGAGGCGAATGGGTAGAGGCTGCCGAATGCCCGAGTAGTCCGGTTCAACTTCCGAGGGGCCGACGACCCAGACAAGGGTTGTGCGTTGGCCCGAACCTACCGCTGGTCACGCGAGGCTCGGGAGCGGGAGTCCTGCGGGGTAGATGATGAAGTCGGCGTGGCGATCTACTCTCGGCGTGTGGCCGATTTGGTCGAGAGCATGCTTGAGTTCCATCAGGTGCTCGGTGCCGAGCTGAAGCGCATGCTCTCCAGGTTGGAAGAGGACGCCGAGACCAAACCAACGGCCGGCTGGCTGGGTCATCTCAATGTGGCCACCGAGGACATGAGTCACGGGGCGGTTATCTGCCACGAAGGCGGCGAGGCGGTCGATGCTGGCGTGGTAAGCGGCCCAGTTGTTCACCACCAGCAAGCCAGGGTAAAGAGAATCCACGGTAAGGAGCAGTTTATCGCGGCGGTCGTAGAAGGCGATGTGAGCATCCTCGCGGCCGGGAATGGGAAGGATATCGATGATGCGTGAGCCCAAGTCGATCGACCCGGATTGGTTGGGCCAATTCGAGAGGTTAAAGAACGAGGCCACACTCTGACGGTTGGTGCCGACGATGGCGGTGTTCGGCTGACCCGCCAGTTGGCCATCGCCGACCTTGTGGTCGCCGTGGTTGTGCGTGTGCGTCACGATTAGCGGGACCGGATGCTGTTGCAGGATCTGCGCAATCGTCGCGGCAAGTGGCAAGACGGACGGCGAGGCGCTCGCTCCGGAGTCAATGAGAATCGCGGGGTTCGAGCCAAAGAAGAGATACAGAAACGGCGCCTCAAAAGGAGGACCGATGTTGCCGGGCGGATGACCGGGATCGGAGCATTTGCTTTGCCGAAGCAGATAGGTGTCGTTGTTGAATCGATGCACCTGAATGGGCGGGTCGGTATTGACGGCGCAGTTCTACGAACCATGAATCCAGGTGGTGGGGAAAGTCACAGTCATTGAAGTTATCCTCCGGGCGTGGGTCGGGCCGCCGGTCGGCGCTTCTTCCGGGACGCAGTCAGGGCCGACACAGGAGAATCCGCCGCGAGCACGGTAGACAGAGCGCTGATGGAAGGCGCGAAGAAGTAGCCTCCGCCAGTGGGAGTGACCCACTGAGTTGGGGCCGTGATTTTCTCGCTTAGTCGGTCCCCGGGGTGGATCGCGCGAATCTCAGCTTCGCGGTGCAGGTCGGGCCTCTGCCCGACGATGATGTCGTGTCCGCCGGAAGCCGGGCCTCCGGCTGAGTTCATCCAGCGCTGCTGCAGGAACTCGAACTGTTGCTCGATCGAGCTTTGGTAGCAGAGAAAGTGGAGGCCGCGTTCGGCTCCATCATCGACCAACGAGCCCGGTTTGAGAGGCTGGCCGAAGGGAATTCCCCTGCGGAGAATGCGGCGCGTGAGTGTGTCAAAATCCGGTCCGACGTCGCTGGCAAGGTCGCGTGGATTCACTTTGAGAATATGCGCGGCATGAGGGCAGACAGGGCCGTTAGCCCCCTCCAGAGCTGCCGGGAAAACCGCGGGGGGCGTAACTCCCGGCAGCAGGTCAGGAGCGGGTGTGTCCTTGCCAAAGAAAAAGTCATTGTTGGCGAGTGGCGCGCGGGCGAGGGCGGGATCGTCGCGATCCGGAACACGAGAGATGGGGGCTCCGCTCGGCCAACGGCCTACGAGTTGGGCGCCGAGACGTTCGGGCCTGAGTCCGGAAAACTCGGGCCGCTGCGCGAGGATGGCAGCTTGTGCTGCTAGGAACTGGTGGAAACCGGCGACGTTCTGATTGAGGCGGCGAAAGACGAGGAACGAACCGTTTCTGAACCAGGGTTGCCGGAGTGGTGGCGGATCGACGGGGGTGCCGTCATTGCGGTTGTTGGAGGGATAGCCGAGCACGAAGTTTCCGGGCAGGATCAAGGGCTGGCCAGGTTTAGCGAAGTTGACCTCGCCGGCCGCGGACGGCTTGAGAAATCTCGGCGTGAGGAAGACTCTGGGGCGTTTGGAAATGAGACCGTATACACCGGGCTGCGACACTCCATCCTTGAATCCAAAGTGCTCATGTCCGGGAAGGTCAGGGCGTGTCTCACCGAGTTCCTGCCAGACGATGGAAGGGGCACCTGGACTATCGACGGCTTCATTGGGGATGACTACCCGGGTGAGTTCGTCGAGTTGAGCCGGGCTGTCGCTGGCGATGATGAGCAGGACATCCGGGGCGCGGCCTGTTCCTCCTACAACCCAATTGCTGGTAGGATCATCAGCGGGCAGTGGCGCGAAGTCACCGAGGGCAATCGAACGGTCCTTGCCGAGGCCGTTCACGAATGCGGTATCCGGCAGATCGTCGGCCTGAGCTGCGGACGTGAGTTTGGCAATTCCGTCACGGGAGAAGGCGATGTTGAACCAGGAGGCAATCAGTCCAACCGCTTCGCCGCCGCCCCGCCGGGATCGGGCGAGGCGGAACAATGTGTTGAAATGAAATACCTCCCGCGTGGAGCTGATGTGAGGAAGGATGCGACGGAGCCAGGCTTTTGCCGAGGGCATCTCATGAAAGCTGACGCCAATCAGGCGCTGATGATCCTTGTTGAAGCCCAAGAGGATGTTGCCCTGAATGTCGTCGACATCGAGGACCGGTTCATCTTGGGGGTTGAGTCGATGAGACATGAGATTGCTCCCGACCAACTACTCTTCACGGCCGCGCAACGGGAGGAGAGGAGATTCCGAGGCCGTATGTGCCGCTGGCGGATCAATGGCGGCGAGCATGATCGGAGCCCCACCGGCGCCCACACACGCGATCAAGGGATTGTGGGTTGTTTGCGCGACACCGGCAACTCCCGTTAGTTTCATGGTGATGAACTGCGCGATCTGTCCGCCGAATGTGACGCCAGCGTTACCGATCTTCACGTCGGAGACGGTAAAGGGGGAGCCGGCGGGCGGCTCAAAGACTGCGCGGATCGTGTGGCCGGCGGAGCCGCGAAGCACCTTGAACCAGCCTGTTGTGGGCGCGTTGTTGGGAAGGCGGAAGGTGGAGTCGTCGAGACTGTCGATGTAGAGGCCGACTGGATCGGCGATGGTGATCATCCGGTTTTGGCCCGCGAGGTGGTTGACGCCAGCGCCAATGTTGGGGTCGCTGTTCCGGCGGTCATCGCCAAACTGGGAGCAGCGAGTGAGTGGGATGGCGGAAGTGATCTCATGCCCCGCGGTGTCTTTGCGCCGAACCGTAGCTTCAGCGCCGAGAATGACCTCGGCGAAGAGATTGTTGGCCCCCTGGGTGAGGTGCATGGCGCCGAACTCGGTGTTCCACTTGTTAGTGGTATCGTATTGGCCATTCTTGATCAGGTCGCCGATGACCACATTGGGTGAAATGAAGCGCTGATACAAAGCCAAGAGGATGTTCGGCGCCTTCGCGGCAAGGAACTGATAGTAGTCGTAGCCTTCCGAGGTGAACTGGATGGAGGTGATCTTCCCGTTTTGCCGCGTGACATGCCATTCGAGGTATTCGTCTTGCGGGCGGAAGTTGCCCGCGGCGGGCGTCGGCTCCGTAGCCGCGAAATCGACGGGCTGACCCGGCGCGGCCGGGAGAAACTTTCGAGGGAAGCCATTCCACGTAATCGTCGTTTGTGACAACGGCAAATCCGGCGCGGTCGAGCCGTGCGTCAGCGGATTGTAGAACTGCGAGACAGCGGCCGGATGGCTCGAAAGGCGTTGCCGCACATGTTGCACACCGGTGTCGAAATAGCCTGAGATTTGCTGGCTCCATCGGTCTGCCAGAGTAGGATTTCCGGCCAGATCGCCATTGTTGCCTGGCGCATCGAATTTCGCGACCTTCATGCTTATGCTCCTTTTGCCGGGCGCTCAAGGGCCCCACAAACCAACTAAGCGGGAAAAACGCACAATGAGGGACAGCAGGGAGTGTTTTTTCTCTCTGATCTGAACGGTGAGTCGATTCGCGGCCTTCGTGTCCCCAAATTCGGACGAATTGCGCTTAGTTATTGGAGTACGTGATAGGAGGTTTCATGAAGCACGGCCGTTTCTCCCGATTGCAGTGGCGCAAGGCGGCACCGACGCTGGCTCTTAGCGAAGCGCTTGAGGCAGCGTTGCCGGCGACTCTAGAAAAGACCCTGGAGTGGATTGGAGACCGCGCCGTCCTGGAAGCGGTGCGCGAGTATGGGATGCCGGAGACACCCACACCGATGGCGCCCGCCGATGAGTGCCGCTACTTGCTTCAGGCGGCCGCGGAAATCGAGCAGTCCCTAATGGTGCAGTACTTGTTTGCCGGGAATTCGATGGCGCCGGGGATGTGGAGGAACACAATCACCGGCATCGCGGTGGAGGAGATGGGGCACCTCATCACGGTTCAGAACCTGATCATTTCGCTCGGCGGCCAGACACATATGGATCGGGAGAACATTTCCTACGAAGAGGAACCGGCGGGAGACTACTCCTTTCCACCGAGCCTGGAAAAGCTGTCCAAGGAAGCGGTGGCTAAGTACGTGACGACGGAGAGTCCGCTGCCGGATGAGATCACAGATGCCGGAATTCGCGCGGAAGCGCTAGCGATTGCCCAAGTGGCGCAAGACGCGGCCCATCGGCCGGTCAGGCACGTCGGCCTGCTGTTTGCGAAGCTTTTCTGGCTGCTCCAGCCGGACGACAATCCGCACCCGATCTGGCCGTTGCCGCCTAAACCCTTTCATGGGATCGGCCATGTGCCGGATGAGGCCTTCCAGTTCGACGCAGCACTGCGCCAGGCGGATGGTAGCGAGATCTTCGGCCCTCCGGGATTCATTGTCGGCAAGGTCCTGAGCCGGGAGGATGCTCTCAGGCTGGTGTATCAGATTGCAAGCCAGGGAGAGGGCCCGACGACGGACTCCAATTCCCATTTTTGGCGTTTCCTGCTGGCATACCGAGCCTACGACGCGGAGATCGGGCCCGGGATTGCGCCGGTAGCGACGAATCCATCGACGCTGGGCGGACCCGGCAGAATCAACGCCGCACGAACACTGGCGTGGGCCAAGCTGCTGAATGTCCGCTACGAACTCATCCTCTTGCGTCTGCTATTGGCGTTGCAGCAGCGCCGCGACACGCCGGACCAGACTCCTTTGGGCCGTCCGCAGTTGATATCGGCGGCCATCTACACCGAGATGGATATCGGCGTCAAGCCGGTCGCAGCCCGGTTGGCGCAACTGCCGATCGCGGAGGGAAGCGCGGAGATGGCTGGGCCTCCCTACGAACTGCCGGCGGCTGCGCTGCCGGGGACCGATACAGCCATTAAGCAGAGGATGGAGGAGTTGCTCACTGAATCGGCATCGCAGATCAAAGCGTTGCGGGAGTTCACCGCAGCCGATGCTCCCACGGCGGACGATCAATCGACGTTGGGTGCGATCGAGGCCGCGGACCAGGAACTGCGGGACGCACTAGAAGCTTGAGGGAATCTCTCACACAGAAAGGGCAGACAGCAAATGGCGAAACACTACAAAATCCACCCTGCGATCGGAATCGCTCGTGTGGGAACAAGCTCGGAGTATTTTCTCGGCGCGGAGTTGCCAGGCACGTACGCCAAGCCTGCCGACGGCCACTACCGGGATGCCTCGGGGCGCTTGCGACGACAGGCGGTGCGCTTCCGGGTCTTCGAATACGATGACACGAATCCTGCGACTCCTCCCATCGAGGTAACTGCCGGCCAGGGCGGCGTGATGGCGGTGCAATGGACCGTCCATCTGGCGAACAAGAAGGCGATCTGGCACAGCTTCAACGGGCTCACCGGCGAGCAAACACCCTATCCGCCCGGGGACCTTCGCAACAGCGGCATCACCGATGCGCAGGAGCGGCGCAAGAGACTAATCATCGATCCCGGCGCCCGGACAATCTCGGGAGCGAATCAAAACGGGGAGGTAAATCGCAACTCGAGCACGAATCCCGCGAACGAGAAGTGGCCGCCGACGCTCAATCCGTCGACCTCGATCGATTCGTTGGGGACATTGGCGACGGATCAGGCGGGGCGCCTCATCGTGGCGGGCGGATTCGGGAAGTCCGGCACGACCGGCACTCCACAGAGCACCCTGAATTTTGCGAACAACGACGGCTGGTTCGATGACGTCTCCGACGGACCGGTGACTGCGCGGGTGAGATTCGCGAGTGGGGTGGAGATTGAAGCCAGCGGTAAGGCGTGGGTAATCGTCGCGCCGCCGGACTATGCGCCGCCAATCGAGAACATCGTCAGCATTTACGACCTGCTCTACGACTTGGCGCTGCGGAAGTTCGGCGCGGATGCGAGCATTTTCGATGCAGCATCCCAGACATGGCAGGCGGGCTTCCAGCCCTCATTCAGCCGCCACATTTACGCGATTCTCCACAAGGCTTTTGACTATCGCTGGGTCAATCAAGGCGCCAACACCCACTCTCCGGCGCACTTTGACTGGGCACTGCTCGGGCAGGCTCCTCAACCGGGCGAGACTCCGGCGACCAATCCACGAGCGAGAATCTTCAATCGGCTAAGGAATCCCAACGATCTTGACCCGACGAGTACGACGAGAACCATGCCGAAGCTAAAGTCCGACGGGACCGGCGGCATGGTGCAAGAATCGCCTACTTTCGCCATCACGAAAACCCAGTATGAATTCCTGCGGCGCTGGTCGAACGGGCAGTTCCTGGCGGATTGGACGGGGCAACCGCCAAGTCCGGAGACGGTGATTTCCCCAGCGGGCCTGGACCGGGCCGCTCTTGAGGCGGGCTGCGGCGGCGCATTTTTCCCCGGCATGGAGGCCAGTTGGAACCTTCGCAACACAAATCTCTACGTCACCCCATTCGAGTTCCGGCTCCGGCACGCGGAGAACGAAAACGACACGGCAGGCGTGATGGAGGGCGACGTCACAAAGCGCTCCGCACTGCCCTGGCAAGCGGACTTTCTGCAATGCGCCGACAACTGGTGGCCGGCGCAACGGCCCAATCAAGTGCGGGCGAGTCCCACCGCGACGGGTCCTGTGAATTGGTCGCAAGGCATTGGCAATGAACTGGACATGGTGGAACGGTGGTGGAAACTCGGAGTGGTACGGCCCAGTTCGACACCGGGAAGCGTGGCGAAGTTCCACCAGGACGAGCGGATTCTTTGACCCCGCGTTGCTACGACTGTGTCCTCATCGGAGGCGGGCCGGCAGGTGCGGCGGCGGCAATCGCACTGAGGTGGGCCGGGGCCAAGGTGCTCGTTGTGGAGGAGTCTCAATTCGACACGGCCCGTCGCGGCGAAATGCTGCCGCCTTCCGTGATGAGCCTGATTGAGCGGCTTGGGGCAGCCGAAGACTTCGCTGCAGGCCAACACTGGCCGGTCTGGGGCGTAGTGTCGGAATGGGGCCCTGAAGGTGCCTCCGTGCGGGACTTCATCACCTCGCCGTATGGTAGCGGCTGGCACCTAGACCGCGTCAGTTTTGACCGGATGCTGGCGCGGGTGGCGGCGCGGTGGGGATCAGAGGTGCAACTGGGCGTGCCGATGGAAAAGATCCGGCGCGACGGACGCGAGTGGGTGCTGCAGTCAGGGTCGACGCTCGCTCGAACACCGTTTGTGGTGGACGCATCGGGACGGCGCGGCTGGCTGCTGAGGAGGATGGGCGTGCGGGCCAGGAACGAGGGAAACCTGATCGGACTTGCGGCAACCTGGCCTGACGCAACGGCCGATCACTGGACACGCATCCGCGCGGTGGAGGGCGGATGGTGGTACACCGCGATGCTGCCAGGTGGGCAGCGGCTGGCCGCATTTTTCACTGACGTGGGCGGCTGTAATCTGCAAGGTGCGGGTTGGAGCGACGTGTGGCGCTCGATGGCTCACAGTTGCCCGGTCGCGGCGCCGCAAGAAATGGCGCCCCGAATCGCCGCGGCGCATACGATGTGGCGCGAGCAAGTGGAGGGAGAGGCTTGGATGGCGATTGGCGATGCGGCTCTGGCGCGAGATCCGCTATCCGCTTCAGGGATTCGTTGGGCGCTCGAGTCAGGGCTGCGCGTGCCGGAGGTACTGCTTCACGGCGAATCCGCAAAATACGGTGCCTGGGTAGAATCTGAGCGGCGGGAGCATCTGGACTTGCGCCGGAACTACTATGCCTTAGCTTGCTCGGCGTGAGGAACGTAGCGCCTCTGCGCAGTAAGAGTGATGGCAGCGGTGCCCACCATGACGGTCCAGGTTTAATAACGCCACCAACTTCCCGCAAAGTAGCATGCGGAATTCTCTGGCCAAAGCCGCGTGTGCTGAAGCCGGTGTGCTCAGCCGTCTCATGTCACCACGTGCGCCAAAGCGATTAACGCCCCGTAAGTTCTTCTGGGTGCCTCCTGCCGGATCACTGGCAAAACCTAGATCACTCCTTCCGCACCACGGCCAGACCTCTGGACAGAATGTCGACCATCCCCAAAACTGCCTAGACCTGCGGCCTCAAGATTACGCTCAGCCTTCGATGCCGCCCCATGCGTATCCGACCGCGCGCCCACGATGCTGCTGTTGCTTTCATCGGCACGCTCCGTACGAAAGTTCAAACCCGGCCAAAATGGGATTGACGCGCCTTCTCCGAGGCCGCGTTGGCGCGCTGACCAAACGGCTGTGACCGCGAAGCCGATCAGGACACCGGCAAATACCGATGTACGACAACGATCGTTTGTAGGTGCCGATCGCTCCGGCCGTACGACGCGCCACTCGGAGATTGGCCATCACCCTCCGGATAGCCGAACGATCCGGACACAATTCTTACACGCGGAGCCGTCAGGCGGCATTAGGCAGCTCGGATCGACCGCAGTCGAGTGTCGAGATCCTTGGCTCGGACAAGCGGGGAGTCCATGCAACTCGGGCGGTCGCTGTCGCTTCTACTCGGCGCCCCCGGCCGCTTCTATCAGACGCAACGCCGGCTCGCTCACGAAGATCGGGGCATGGAATCGCCTCCCCCACGACAGCGCCGTCACATCGCGATACTCATGTCGCGCTCCGTCAGCGTGCTTTGCGTGGCCGGGATGAAGTTGTTTCCATAGGGACGCCCGTATATTTGGGTCAGCGCCGCGCTCCAGGAGAAGCTCGGTGAACGGCGCGATGTACGGTCCGCGATTCCGGTAGTTCATCCAGAAATTGGGCTGGGACACCACTGTTGAAAAGAGCGCGGTGTAGCCGCCGAACCCGCTGGCGCCAACGGCGGAACATGCGTTTACGTCCATCCCGTGATCGAGGAGCCAGAGCGCAATCTCCATCTCGTCGTAGTCCACGCACATGTGAAGCAGTGTTGTTCCGCCGAGAGGGGTGCCCACTGTCGCATTGATTGGATCGAGACAGCCTATTTCGCTGGGGTAGATCTCG
This sequence comes from uncultured Paludibaculum sp., assembly GCF_963665245.1. Lineage (NCBI taxonomy): Bacteria > Pseudomonadati > Acidobacteriota > Terriglobia > Bryobacterales > Bryobacteraceae > Paludibaculum > uncultured Paludibaculum sp. The sequence continues at coordinate 2,608,967 of NZ_OY762269.1, read as the reverse complement.
CGATGGCTGAAGGTGCGGCTGAGAAGTGCCGGATCACGGCGCAGATGTTCGGCGAGCAAATCGATTCTTCCGCGGTGCAACGCCATCACCGGCGTGTCGGGATACACCACACCGTGCTGCTCGTACAATTCGAGAATCTTGTGCTTCGCCGCTGGATTTCTACCATCGGTCTCGAGCACTACATCCACTGGCGCGAGGAGCTTGCCGTTGCCGTCATAAACGCGTGCGCCCACGCCTAGCGCATACAACGTCCCTTCGACGCTCAGTGTATACGCCGGCCCGCCCAGGCCGTCGTCGGGCATCGCGGGTTTGCCGAGCATCCAGACGAGAAGTTTTGCGGTTTCGATTTTGCCCTGCAGCACCGCACGACCCCACGCAGAGCGGTGGTCGGTGGCGCCGGCCTCATGGAGTGCCTGGACGATGCGGTCTCGCCCAAGGTTGGCAGCATAGGTCATGGGCGGACCCCAGTTACTGTCACTGCGGATGAGCGTCTGCTCATACAGCAGGTTCCCGTTCTGGGTCACCAGATCGAGAACCGCGCGCAGGTCGTCTCTCCAGATGGCATTGGCGAGATTCACGGCTTGGACAAGCCGCGCCCAGCTGCTCGCCTGATACATGCGTGCCAGTACCAACTGCGCACCGGCCAGCTTGACGCTGGGCGGGTCCACCGTTGGTTCAGGGTGATGTTCCTGGAGTTCCGCAATTGCATCGGAATCGCCCGAATGAATGGCGGCCAGAAGTTCTTTGGCTTGATGCTTGAGTTGGTCCAGATCCGGACGAACTGGCAGGAAACGGATAGACATAGCGAGGCCTCCTCTAAGTGTCCCCGGTCCGCTTGCATCGGGTAAAAGGAGGTTCGCGAGAACCTGACAACCAAACACGCCCCAGGTGGACTCAGTCCTGTCCGCGGAAAGAGGCGCCCTGTGCGCCCACAGACGAGGGTAGCACGAGCAAAACACTCCGCGACACAACCTCTCCGGGCAGGATCGTCTTTCGTGGGACCAACGACGGGCGCTCCATGGAAGACGCGTGCGTAGCCCCTCACTTACGTTTGGGGACTGGGACAAGGGGCGCGGCTTCATCCGCTTTGGCGGCCCGCAGGGGCATGCGGGACTCCATTGAAGACGCGTTCGGAACGGGTACCCGCTTACTGACGTGCGCGGTTCGCAGCGAGCGGAGACCCCTCCCTTACGGTTGGGGTTCGTAACGCGGCTTCATCCGCTTTGGCGGCCCGCAGGGCCACGGTTGGCTCTATTGAAGACGCGTTCGGAACCGGTGCCCGCTCCTTCCCAGTCGCGGTTCGCAGCGCGTCTTCATCCACGTTTGCGGCCCGCAGGGCCATTGGGAACTCCGCAGTAGTCGTTCAAGAGTTTTAGCAATGCGGTGAAAGGCCTCCGGATTGCGCCAGGATCACGGGTCACTCGGAGGTTGGTCCACTCGACAAGAAACGCCAGCAGGGTGAACGGGGCCCGTCGCACTGCACCCAGATCATCCAGTGAAGGCCTGAAGACGAGGCTCCGCTTCCACTTGCGGATATGGCCAATTCGAAATTCGACCGCCAACTGCCACAGCTCAGAAACACAGAAAGCACGAACCAATCGTCGTGCCGCTACGGGCGTCAAGGAAACCGAAGAGAAGCGATACCCGTGGATCTCATCGTCAGATACCCCACAGCCTCAAAGGCTGAGGCAGAAACGAGACCGGCCAGAGCACGCGTACGACATGGCGACTACGCGCTCACATGCGTTCGTAAACACTACGCCGTTGATCGTGGGTAACCGGCAGTGCCGTATTCATCTCGGCTTCCGTGCCCCCCGTTCTCCGGGCACAGCGGCCGAAACGGCGACTGATCGAGCTCAATCTGGATCGAGCGTGCCATCGCGTCCCGGCCTGGATGTCAACGGTCGTGCAAGACGACTACACGCACACTCATAGGTATTGCCTTCCAAGCTGCTCTCATATAGACTGTCTGTAGATCGACATATAGAATCTCTATAGCACTCATGCCCCATCCTTCGAATACGGCGCTGCTGCAGGGGACGCTTGACGTCCTGATTTTGAAAGTTCTTAGCCTTGAGCCAATGCATGGTTTGGGAATATCTCGCCGCATCGCCCAGGTGACGAACGACACTTTTCAAGTCAAACCAGGCTCGCTCTTCCCCGCCCTTCACAGGCTCGAAGAAGCAGGCTGGCTCACCGCCGAATGGGGCGAGTCCGAAACGAACCGCCGGGCCAAGTTCTACCGTCTGACCAAACTCGGTCGCCGTCAACTCAAGCAGGAAACCGAAAACTGGAGCCGCATCTCGGACGCCATGGCGAATGCTCTGGAGATCTCATAAGGAGGACGTCAGCATGCACTGGCTGAAGGCAACCTGGCGCAATCTGTTCCGCCGAGAACTCGTCGACTCGGATCTTGAGGAAGAACTCCGCTCCTACCGCCAGTTGCTCGAGGACGAAAAGATCCAATCCGGAGCCGACTCGGCCACCGCCCGGCGAGAGGCAGCCATCGAAGTCGGAGGCATAGAAATGATCAAGGAAGAAGTGCGAGACATCCGCAGAGGATCGTCTCTCGAGGGCTTTGGCAAGGAACTTCGGCAGTCCCTTCGCAGCCTGCGCCGCAACCCTGGCATGACAGCCATGGCCGTCCTCATGCTGGCCCTTGGTATCGGAGCCAGCAGCGCCATTTTCAGCGTCTTCGAAACGGTTCTGCTGCGTCCGTTGCCGTTTCGCGATCCCGGCCGCCTGGTCGAGTTAGTCTCAACCTGGCACGAACTCGGCATGAACGAAGTGGCGTTCTCTGAGGCCAACTTCTGGGATCTCCGCGCGCGCAACCGGTCGTTTGAAAGCGTTGGGCTCTACCACAGCGACGAAGCCAATCTCACCGGCGATGGTCAACCGGAGCGAGTGTCCGCCCCGCGTGTGTCCGTCGATTTCTTCCGCACCCTGGCCGTTGCTCCGATTCTTGGGCGTGATTTCTCCGCGAACGAGGATCGCGCGCCGGTCGCCATTCTGGGCAACAAATTCTGGAAGAGCCGCTATCAAGCTGACACCGCGGTTCTTGGAAAGACGCTGCGCCTCAATGGCGCGGCTTTCACCATCATCGGTGTGCTCCCGCCGGGCGAGCCATGGATCGACGATCAGGTGTACCTCCCCATCGCCTATAGCGCCGCGGCCAACCGCTCCAGCGCGGAATTCGCCGCCGTCGGCCGCCTCGTCAAAGGCATCACGGTGGACGCCGCCCAAGCAGATCTCAATCGCGTCGCCGGATCTCTTGCCGAAACCTATCCGAAAGACTGCAAGGGCGTCGGATTCGCTTTCTTTCCGGCCAGCCGTTGGATTGCTCCGGCCACCACCGGTCGCGCCCTGCGGATCCTCCTGGCCGCGGTTGCTCTACTGCTCCTGATCGCCTGTCTGAATGTCACGAATCTCCTCCTGGTGCGCGGTTTGGGGCGCCAGCGCGAGATCGCCCTGCGCACCGCACTCGGCGCCGGACGCGGCCGGCTCGTCCGCTTCATCATGCTCGAGTCTCTTCTGCTGAGCGCTTTCGGCGCTGGCCTCGGACTCCTGATTGCGCATGGCGCTCTGCGTTTCCTGCGAACACTCGAGATTCGTGGTCTTCCTCGCCTCGACGAAGTGAGTCTCGATCCAAGAGCGCTTGCCTTCGCCGTCGGCGCGGCGCTCATCACTGGCGTCCTATGCGGTCTCGCGCCGGTGTTGCAAATACCCGATCAAGGCATCGCCACGGCCCTTCGCGAAGGCAACCGGCAGGCAGGCACAAGCCGCCGCCAGGGGCGCTTGCGCTCCATCCTGGTGACCGCCGAGATCGCGCTCGCCTTCGTCCTCCTGGTCGGAGCCGGCCTCCTGGCGCGCAGCTTTCAGGCGCTGATCAACGAACAGCGCGGCTTCCAGACTCACCATCGCCTCGTGTTCTCCATCAGCTATCCGCAAAGCTACGGCGAGAACGGCGTAGGTAAGCAGTTCATCGATCGCTTCCTCGATGAGCTTTCCGTCAACCCCGACATCGTTGCGAGCGGTGCCGTCAACGTGCGTCCCGTGCAGGGCCCGAACTACGGCATGGGTATCTCCGCCGCCTCGCGCCGGTCAAACTCCCCACCCTGGGCAGGTTGGCGCGTGATCACGCCGGGATACCTGCGCGCAGCAGGCTTGCCGTTGTTGCACGGGCGCATCTTCAACACGACCGACAAACCGGTCTCGGCCGAGCGGGGTCAACCCGAACCCGCGCACCGCACGGTCATGCTCAGTGCTGCATTGGCGAAAGTGCTGTTTCCGAGTGAGGATCCGGTCGGCCGACATGTGCTGCTGTGGAATAACATTGATGCGGAGGTGGTAGGCGTCGCCGGCGACTCTCTGGAACGCGGACTCGATCGCGGCCCGGCTCTGACGGTGTACTTGCCATATGGGCGGGTTGCTCTGCCCTCCGAATTCCTTCTCGAAACCCGCGACGATCCGATGGCGGTCGTGCGGGCAGTTCGGTCGGTCGTGGCCCGCCTCGACCCGAATCTGCCGGTTGCTGATATCCGCACCTTCGACGACGTGGTCAACCGTTCCATTTCGTCGCAGCGTATGAACTCGTTTATCCTCGCCATCTTCAGCGGCCTGGCCCTGCTGCTGGCAAGCCTCGGCATCTACAGCGTTCTCTCTTATTCGGTGACCTCACGCACAGCCGAGATCGGAGTTCGCATGGCACTTGGCGCGACCGCATCAGGTATCGTCAGCATGACTGTCCGCCAGGGACTGAGACCCGCTCTCCTTGGCGTCACCATCGGCGGCGCCGCGGCATACGCGCTGTCAGGCTTTCTCAAGTCCCTGCTGTTCGGCGTTCGACCGTTCGACGTGATCACCTACGCCGCCGTCGTAGTCCTGCTGTTGGTGATGGCTGCCCTCGCCTGTTGGGCGCCAGCCCGTCGTGCTGCGAGAACGGACCCGACCACCGCTTTGAGGCTCGAATAAATTGCTTCGCCGGTTGAGGCGCGGCCCACAGAAATGTGAGAACTGAGCCCCAATGCCATCCATTCCTGAATCACACCATTCGGAAGCTCGGAGCCTGACCGATCGCTTGCTGATAGCGCTCGAAGAAGTTGTACCGTAAATCTGGCCAAATCGATCTGACGCCCGGGTCTGAGCCACCCGGATTTGGATTACTCGCCGCTGGCCGCCCAGTGTAGAGCAATTAGGATCAATGCCCGACGCGCCACTCGGAAGTTGGGCGGACACAAGCCGGCTTGGACTTGTCGTTCCTAATCTGGGGAAAGCCTCTCGAACACCGTTCCGGGCCAGTGTCCGGATTGCCGACGGCCCACCTGGAGTTCGGCGAGCCGCATCCGCACATAGCGCGTTATACGACCAAGTGGCTCAACGGATGTCCCGAAAGGGCCCTTGGCGGGACAACTCCACGAGGTCTCGATACTCACGCCCTCCTCGCGGCTAAGATCGCATGGGCTCCGTACAGGCTTCCGAAGGTGCCGACGGCCAACAACAAGGCATACAGAACTGCTTCCCGCCAGACACCGACACGCGAGATCGAGTGCGCGCTCAACTGCGCATGAATCAACAACACGCCCAGTGGCAGGTTGAACAGCATTCCCGTTCCCGCTCCCGGCGAGTAAGAATGCTTGACCAAGCTGATCACGAGGTGCGGCAACACCGCATTGATTGCCATGGCGAGGGCAAATCCTGACAGGGCGCTTTGAAAATGGGGGCTCTCCTTTGAAACGCAGACGCCAACAATCGGAATCCAAATCATAACGCTAACCAACGAGGTCAAGACCCAATATATCTTGGGATTTGGCTCGAACCGCAGTTTCAAATGAGAACGGGCCCAGCGTACTAGATACATCGCTTCTTCGAGATTGTGAAGCGTGACGCCAATTCCGAAGAGGACAGCCGTCAGCTTATAAGAAGGACTCATTGTGACGCATTCAGCGAGGCCAGCCGCAAAGCCCCTGATACGCTGATTGTACTTCCCCCCGGATGTGTCTCACAAACTGGGCCTGTCTCATTCCGATGCCGCCAATCCACCCGGCCGAGAAGTCGCCATGTCGTACAAGTGGTCTGTCCAGATTCTCCTGGATCGCGGACAAACGAGAAGTCCGGGCCGGCGGGACCGGGCTCGTCGCTCAATGTCCGGATTGCCGACGGCCCACCTGGAGTTCAGCGAGTCACATCCGCGCATGGGGCGTCCGTCAACTTGGCCAGAGCCAGCCAGATGCGGTCGACGGAATCGTCGTCAGGCGTACCTCACCTCAATTCCACGCACCAGTCGAGAGCAGGGGCCGCAATACCTCAAACCCTTCAGGCAGTTGCTCGTTGCAGGCGATGCCTAATTTGCCGAGCGTCTCGCCTTGTATGCCCTCCTCCAAAAGGGGTGCAGGATCTTCCGTCTTTGTCGATGGAGAATGTGCCCCGCCGGGAGCGGCAAGAGCGGACGTATTCTGGGCGCCGGCGAGCATTGGTCACCTTCTGGAAGAACGGCACGACTACATTTCCCCGTGCCGCGATCGCTGGCGCTGCCGGTTACTCCGGCGGGGTCGGGGCTGGACGGTCAACCTCTCGATCGCTGACGATCCGGACAGTGCCGCTGGAGTGGGCCTTCGATGATGCGGTCTTGCCTGGACTCGCCTTTGGAGATAAGGCTTTCGATTCGATCGCTATATGGCTTTCGCAATCCGCACAATGAGCGCAGAAGACGGGACCAAGAGGATTTGCGCCAGAACGGTCCCGGCCAACCTCGCACCGAGAAGTGAGGTTATTGCTCGACGGAACCGTCCGTCTGATATGCGCCCCTCGATCACGTCGTCGGTCATCACCGAGACCTGCGGATCGATAAAGACGAACATCAAGATGGTAGCCACGCCGTTTATGACGGAGGACAAGGTGCTACACGTCACGCGAAGCTCCGGGTTGAGGTAGCCAGCATACAACGAGGCAAATACTCCGAGCGTCCACAGAGCCATTGCGATAACGTTCAGGCCGATGACAAGCACCGATACGCCCGCTCCAGAACCAAGCTGCTTGAGGTTCTGCCGCGATGGAACCCGCACGTTTGTGACGAAGCTGGAGAGTCCACGCCGGCTGAATGCCGTTGCTATCAGGCGTGGCATAGAGCGGTTTGTTTGGAAGTGACGAACGGCTGAGCTGAACAGCCGCTGAAAGGTTGGAGTCAACAGGGCGCCGACTGCCGTCGCAATTGTCGCGGCAGCCAGGAGCCACCGGAAATCGGCGAGCATCGATGACGGAAGCGGTATTCCCAGCAGTCTTGATTCGATTCGCTTCGCAAGAAACGGCCCCTGGAACGAGTTCGATGTTCGCGAAACGAGCGCAAGGATATTGAACAGGGAAAAGGAAATGGCAACCCGCCGCGTTCTGATGCCAGCGATACGAACGGCGTATGCCAGAGTCCCGACGACATGGATTACTAGAGTCAGGAAGCAGATAAACAGCAGGTTGGCATCCATCGCGTGCTGCCTATTGTCGCTCAGTCAGCGTCTCAACACCAAGGGTAACAGGGCGTAATCGTCTGACGGCCCCGGCGCGACCTATGGTCTCAACTGGCTTTACGACCAGGGGTTCAGAGTTGGCACGGTGGTTCCGGCAACATCCTGTACGTTCCTGGTCACGAGCATGAGGTCGTGATGCACGGCGGTGGCTGCAAGCAGGCCGTCGATAACCGGCACGGGCCTCCCGTTCGCGGTTGCGATGGCGGACAATGCACCCCATCGCTCGGCAACAGACTCGTCCACCGGCAGGATGCGATCCCGAAACCGGGCTCGTAAATCGATCTTCAGCCAGGACTCCAATCGGCCTCGACGTTTCCCCGGGGTGAGTCGCTCGATGCCGTTCCGGATCTCTCCAATGGTTATGACGCTCAGAAATAGAATGGACTCGTCCGTTTCCTCGATCCAGCGGACAACGTTCGTGTCAGGCTCCGGCTTCACCAGTTCGGAGATTACGTTAGTGTCGAGCAGGAATCCGTTCACAGATCGATCGCCCTTCCAAAATCGCGGACTCGATCCAGGTCAATGCCGGAGTCACGGAGCGGTGAGGCCGCGAAGAATTGGACAAGGCTGGCAGGACGACGCTGAGGCGCGGTGATGCGGGCATATTCCTCGGCCGGAATGACCACCACAGCTTCCCTTCCGTGCTTCGTCACGCGCTGCGGACCCTGTTCCCGGGCCAAGCGAAACACCTCGCTGAACCGCGCCTTCGCCTCCTGTAACTGCCACTCCTGCGGAGTGGCCTGTCGTGCGGCGCTGCCGGCTGCTTGTCGTGGTTTAGGTCGTCGTGCCTTGTTCATTCCGACTCCTTCTGACTACTCTAGTCAGATTCTAACGCAGCCGGGCCTGGCGTGTCGTGGCCGGCCCCCGGAGGGAGTGGAAGCAGATCGGAAGCCGGCTTGTCGCTCCTAATCTGGGGGAAGCTCCTCGAACGCCGCTCCGGGCCAATGTCCGGATTGGCGACGATTCGCCCGGATGGCCTCAAGGCGAACTCTTCGCGGACGAACTCCCTATCCAATTTCCTCGGTGGTCGTTTGTTTTACGGTGTAAAGTGGCGAGGCGTACGCGTGTTCTTCAAGCCAGATCCGGTAACCGTCAAGTTCGCGGCCTCCGAGGTTTAGGGCGAACTCAACGCCAAAGATGGCAAGGACAATGTAGTATTCACTGCTGGGAGTCCTTAAGACGGTGAATTCGTGCAGCAGTTCGTAGGACACGTCATCCTCAGTGAAGACTGCGTTCACGGGGTAGAGAGCTCGGTAGGTGAATGCCAATCCGTGCCTTCGTTGAAGCGGGCGAATCGACGGAGCGGGTCGAGCTCTTGCTGCCCGACAAGCTCGGTATTCCATCCAGTTACTGTCAGGGTTCGGAAGGCGAGCACCTCCAACCCGACCTTTGCGAGGAACCGTCCCATCAAACGATACGCGGGCAATGAGACACCGTGGGAATGCTCCCATTCCGGGATCTTCCCGCGTTTGTTCGGCACGTTCATCCCGCGCCGCAACTGCCGGAAGGCCGGGGACTCCAAGAGAGGCTGCTCCACTTTGCGGCCCAGATAGTTGTTGCACGGATCACAAACTGCTCCAATGGGGAGCTTGTGCTCTGTGTTGCCGAGCGACTCTGGAATGATGTGCTCCTCGGACGTACTGGCCGAAGCGTCCACTTTGCAGAAAAGGCAGCGCATTGAAGATGACTGATTAAGCGTAGCGCATCGGTAGCCGCAAGGTTCCAACATGTGCACCGCTCGTCTTGGAGACTGCCGGTAACCGTCAGAGTGCAATCTCCGGCCAGATCGCGCACCAGTCGGAAAGAGACTCCACAATCCCCTTGTTTTGCTGGGGTACTCTAGCTTCTATCCGGTCACCCGCGTCTACGGCTTCAAATACTTCGACCTGAAAGTCGAGCGGTGCCGTTCAAGATATTTTAGGTGGCCGGACAATAGCCCCTCGATCTTCGTGGCTGAATCAATGCCGATCTGACGAGCCGATTCCGCGCTGAAGTTGTCGGCTAGCAGGATGCGGCCATCATCCTTAAACGTAATCAAATGCGCGTCAAACGCCGCGTCATAGGCGGGGCTCAGACATAGTCCGTTGTACCGGTCAAGTCGGCTGTACTCGTCCTCGCTCCACGAGACGATGTGTGACGCGCGAAGGAGCGGTTTCACATTGAATCCGGTTGCGCAGCAGCGCTCGCCCCACATAGCCTTCACATCGGCAGACCACTTTCTGTGGCCGACCCGAACCATAACCTCGGCTGCCATGGTAGTGGCAAACACTGTGGGCGAAATTGCCTCCGCTGTTGCAAACCTGGCTTCCGGTGGTTGCTCCCGGCTCACTAACCGCAGAATTTCTCCTGCAGTCTCAGGTGGAACAGGAAACAGGTATCCCTGAACACCGGCTGACTTGTCCGTGAAATGCTTCGCGACAAACTTGCCCTGCAATCGGTGCCGGATGGGCGCCCACGGAGCCGAGTGCTCAAGTTCATCGTAATCGATGGGAACCTCCCACCCTTTGGGCCATGCCGGCTTTTTGATACTTTGTACTGCCCGTGTCTCGCGTCTCGGAACAATCTTTCCCGAAGGATCGGCGGCAATAATGCCTATCGCGTAGATCCTTCGTTTTTTGCCCGTGCCGTGGGTGCAGATGACTAGATCATCCTTGCGAACATCCAGTATACTTTTCCGATAGGCATGGGAACTCTCCCCTGCATAAAGATAGCCGTTTCTGAACTCATCCTGCCAATTGTCGGTTTGATTCACCCACCAATAGTTCATCCCCTTGCTCCGTGCTCGCAGTCGGCCAGCATGTACCGTTCCACTACCCGGCACTCTCTGTTTAGCACATATTCGCTCAATTGTCCGCAAAGCTCACTCGAGAAAGTTCGGCTAGAGAGGGAGCTTCCTTCCGCTCGTCTCCTGCCAGGATGAGTCCTTGACGGACGGCCAAAAACGTCCTGACGAGAATTCGTCTCGAGTAGTCGCGCAGGGTTCTCTCGGTAGCGTGGAGCCCTATCGTGTTCGTGGCGGAGAGGTTCCTATTAACGAGGGTGCCAGGCGGAGTGGCCTCGTGCAAGACCACACCGATGGGTGCTCCCGATGGATAGCGCGCAACTCGGAGAAGGGAGTCCGGAATGACAAAGGCCCTTACGTCCCGGTAGTTTCGGAATGATCGCCTTCCTGGGCGCAGTCCATCTGTCCGTGTAGTCGCCCATCCATCGAAGCAGTCTGCACTCCGGCAGCCGAGATGGTGAGCGCATCAAGCGTCTCTCAAAGGCTTGGCTACTCAGCAGCAACTGGATTGGAAACGCCCCTCTGAAGTGGCTGGTCGACTCCCGGAAGCGCCGCCGGCAATCTGGAAGTAATTCCGGACTACAGCCCCCAAGTCGCCTTGGCGCCCGTGAACCCCACCCACCCAAGCCTGCGGTTCCACTCGCATACATAGCGCCGCCCCCCCCCCCGTGGCCCCGGTATGCCCGCAGACCGTCCCAGTTCCGGAATAGGTCTATGGCGAACTCAGTGCGTGGATGGATGCCGCCTGCGTTACGACAGGGAAGGCATTCCGACGTGTCAGTAGCGCTGGTAAGGCTGGGGGGTGGGGGCATGGCCGAGAAGCTAGCTTGGCACGTCGTGAAGGAGTTCGCCACACAGGTCGGCGTCAGCAACCTCGCGCCACATGACCTTCGCCGCGCCAACGGCGGCGAACTGGAACAGATCCAGTTCCTCCTAGGCCACATGTCGGTCCAGACGACCGAGCGTTATCTTGGCTGCACGCAGCGGATCGTTTCTGCGGCGAACGACAACATCGGGATCGAGCCCAAGCCCCCGAAAGCCCGCCAGTCGGAAGCACCCGAAAGATAATGGAGGCATGGGAACGCACGCACCGCTGGACTTGTCTGCACTGGACGACAAGTTGCTTGATGGCCTCCGCTTCTGCACGAAAGTCTATGACCTCTTCGACCAGATTCGATCTGAGCCCGATGGACCTGGCAAAATCAGGCTGCTTTCAAGCAAACGGGAGAAGAGGCTTCTTGAAGAGCTGATCCCCATCGCGCAGTACATCCAGGCGCGGTATCGCGTCGGCAACCGGATGAAAGTACGCTGGCTCAGTGGCTCTCAGCCGTATGACGCGGTCATCTGGACACCCCTGCCCATGGTTAACAAGGGAGGAATGCCGCGGAAGATAACGATCGAGGTGACGACATCAACGCATCAATTTGCGCATATCGCCAGAAAACAGCTTCATGAAACTGGCGGATCATTTGGCCCAAAGGGTGTACAGATTGACAAGGCGACGCGCACGTCAGTATCGAAGCCGCACGTATACCATGGCCGGGAACATATCAGCGATCTCGCGTTACAGATAGTCGAAAGGCTGACCGCAAAAGCGAAGAAAGAATACCCACCCAATACCGTGTTGATAATTAATTGCGAGACGGACGGTCTTATTTTCGAAGATGAATGGAAAACCGCGATTCAAGAGGTCGAGGGCCTCGCCGTCCACAAGTCATTCCGAGAAGTTTTCCTAGTTGCCTCAAGAGGAAATCACTCGGCGTGCCTATGGGGGTCGGACAAGCAGCAGCAGCGCAGGAAAGCTAGTAAGCATCCGGCCAAGCCTTTCGCTTGACCGGCGCCGAGAACGTGAAGTCGCGTGAGGTAGCGCCAGGCGGTTCGACGAAGGCAAGTCCCTTCTGGGCGGAGGTGTCCTCGGGCCCTTTTCGCGATCTGCCTACACTCTGCGGTCGGATCATGCGCCACTCGGCAGTTGAGCGGGCACAAGCCGACTTGGACTTGTCGTTCCTAATCTGGGGAGAGCTCCTCGAACGCCGTTCGGGGCCGGCCTCCGGATTGGCGACGGTCCGGCCGGAGTTCAGCGAGCCACATCCCCGCATGGAGAGTTGTCCGTCAAATTGGTCACCTTTTGGAAGAACGACACCGCTACATTTCCCGGTGCCACGCTTTGGCGCTGCCGGTTACTCCGGCGGAGTCGGCTTCTCCTCGCCCGTCAATTGGAAACCCGGCCACGCCGGATCGGCATTGGGATTCCTGGTGGGCATGATCGCGCCGCTCGCTTTGCGCCAGGCGTCGAGCTTCGCATAGAGCTGGCCGGCGATCTTCGGCTGCCGGCGGATCAGGTTCCGGTGCTCCCCGGGATCGTCGGCCAGGTTGAACAGTTCGCGGCGGCTGTCGGCGTGGAACTCAATGAGCTTCCAGTTCCCTTCCCTGATTGCACTGCCGGGCGCCCCGCCCTGGTTGGAGTAGTGCGGATAGTGCCAGAACAACGGCCGCGGCTTCAGCCGGCCGCCGCGCAGGAGCGGCAGGAGGCTGACGCCATCGACGTCGCCCGGTTGCTGTCCGGCCATCTCGGCAAAGGTTGGCAGGAAATCGACGCTGCATACCGGCGCGTCGATCACAGTACCCGGCTTCGCGACACCGGGATAGCGGACGATCAGTGGTTCGCGAATGCCCCCTTCGTACAGATGCCCCTTCCCTGCCCGCAGAGGCGCATTGTCGGTCACCGCGGACGGGCTCTTGCCTTCGTAGCGCAGCCCGCCGTTGTCGGAGAAGAACATCAGCAGCGTATTGTCCGCGGCTCCACTCTTCTCGACGGCCTCCATCACGCGGCCGACGCTCTGGTCCATGCTCTCGCGCATGGCGGCGTAGATGGGGTTGTAGCGGCCGTTCGCGCGTGCCCGATGACGGGCGATGTCCTCCTGGTGGGCCTGTAGCGGGATGTGCACTGTGTAGTGGGCCAGGTAGAGGAAATAGGGATTGGCGCGGTTCTGGGCTATGAATGAGCTCGCGGCCTCCGATAGTTTCTCGGTGATGAACTCGCCCGGGCCGGCTTTCAGATTCGGCAGATCAAAAGGACCGAAGTAGCTCGAACCCAGCTTGCCGGATGGCGGCGGACTGCCCCGATGATTGCCACCGATGTTGAGATCGAAGCCCTGGTCAGTGGGCAAGAACCCATCGCCACCCAGGTGCCATTTACCGACGCTGGCGTTGCGGTAGCCGGCGGGCTTCAGACACTCGGCGATGGTACGGTCTTCCAGCTTCAGTTGATCGGCGGTGTGGGGCGTGACGATGGGGCCTTTGGGATCGGACTGGCGGCCGGGGATCCAGTCGGTGACGCCTGTGCGCACGGGATAGCGGCCCGTCATGATGCTGCCTCGCGTGGGCGAACATACCGGGCACGCTGCATAAGCCTGGGTGAACCGTGCACCCTGAGCGGCCAGGCGGTCGAGATTGGGCGTGGCGATGTCCCGGTTGCCGTAACAGCCGATGTCGCTCCAGCCGAGATCGTCGGCAAGAATCAGCACGATGTTCGGACTGGGTTTGGCCGCGGCGGGCAGCAGGCCGGCGGTAGCCGCCGCGAGGAACGTTCGCCTTTTCATAGGTCCCATTATGCGGTTCGTTGACTGATTTGTTGCATTCAGATAGATTGATCCTGAAGTATGAATAAGCCAGCCGCAAGGAAGGAACCGTAGAATGGCACCCACTCCCAGCCGCCAAAGGCTGCAGGACACCCTGGCGCACAAGCAGCCGGACCGCATTCCCATCGACTTCGGCGGCAGCTCGGTCACAGGGGTCCACGTATCGTGCGTGGCGGCGTTGCGCGACTTCTACGGTCTGGAGAAGCGGCCGGTGAAGGTACATGAACCGTACCAGATGCTCGGCCTGGTAGAAGCCGACCTCAGTGAGGCGATGGGCCTGGACGTGACCGGCGTGTTCCCACGCAACACGATGTTCGGTTTTGCCAATACGGAGTGGAAAGAGTGGGACTTCCGTGGGCTGCCTGTGCTGGTGTCCACCGAGTTCAGAACCCGCACCGAGGCCAACGGCGACATCCTCATCTACCCCGAGGGTGACGAGACGGCCATGCCGAGCGGCCGCATGCCCCTGGGTAGCGCCTTCTTTGACACCATCGTGCGGCAGCCGCCTTTCGAGGAAGAGTCCCTGAACATCGAGGACAACCTGGAGGAGTTCACCCCGCTCACCGAAGCCGATCTGGATCACGTCAGCGCCAGCGTGGCCGCGGCGCAACAGACCGGCAAGGGGATCCTCGCCACCTTCGGCGGAACCGCTTTTGGGGACATCGCTCTGGTGCCGGCGCCGTTCCTCAAGAACCCGAAGGGGATCCGCGACGTGGCCGAGTGGTACATGTCCACCAGCAGCCGCAAGGACTACGTCCACAAGATCTTCGCGCACCAGTGCGAGAACGGGATCAGGAACCTGGAGCGGGTACACGCCCGCATCGGCAACAGCGTCGACGCGGTCTTCCTCTGTGGCACGGATTTCGGCACTCAGACTTCGCAGTTCTGCTCGGTACGGACGTTGCGCGAGTTGTGGTTCCCCTACTACAAGGCGGTGAACGACTGGGTCCACAAGAACACAGGGTGGAAGTGCTTCAAGCACTCGTGCGGCAGTGTGGAGAAGTTCTTCGAATCGTTCATCGAGGCCGGGTTCGACATCATCAACCCGGTGCAGTGCTCGGCCACCGGCATGGATCCGGCGACGCTCAAGGCGAAGTACGGAGACCGGCTGGTGTTCTGGGGCGGCGGCGTGGATACGCAGAAGACCCTGCCGTTCGGGACAGCCGAGCAGGTGCGGGCCGAGGTTCTGCAGCGCTGCGAGATCTTCTCAAAGGGCGGCGGGTTCGTCTTCGATTCCATCCACAACATCCAGGCCGGGACCCCGGTGGAGAACCTGGTGGCCATGCTCGGCGCCGTGAAGGAGTTCAACGGCCGCGGGTAGTTACCATGAACGCCGCCTACTACGTGGATCTCGCGCGCCAAGGCCTGCGGATGCCGATCGGCGCCGATCTGGTGCTGCATGAGCAGGCGGATCCGGAATCGATCCTGCATGATGCCGGGCGGCTGGGCGCGGTTGTGGAGAGCGCGGCGCGGCGATATCGCACACCTCTGGCTTTTCCGCTCATGGACCTGCGGCTGGAGAAGTCGGACCTATTGGCGCACTTCGGAGTTCCCGCGGCGGACGTGGATACTTTCCACTTCAAGGAAGCTCCGGATGAGGATGTGGTCTTCGGAGAGTTCTTGGAACGCCACAAGGCGAACCATGGCGCCGTGCGGTACATCGCGGAACGAACCGACCTTCTACCCGTGGGCATGCTGATTGGCCCGTTCTCCCTGATGACGAAGCTCGTCGCCGATCCCATCACCGGGGTCGCGCTGGCGGCGTCCGGTGTCACCGCCGCTGAGGATGACGCAGTGCTGTTGGTGGAGCGGTGCCTGTCGCTGGCCCTGGCGGCGGTGCTGCGCTCAGCGGAAGCCCAGATGGTGGCGGGCGCTAGAGCGATCATCGTCTGTGAGCCAGCGGTCAACACTGCCTATCTGTCGCCGCGGCAGTGGAAGAGGGATCCGGGACTCCTGGATCGGTTCGTTCTCCAGCCCAACCGGCAATTGCGCGCGCTGCTGAAGCGGCACGGGGTGGATCTGATCCTGCACGACTGCGGAGACGTGACATCCGACATGGTGGAGCGGTTGGTGACGGAGCTGGAGCCGGCAGTACTCAGCCTGGGAAGCTCGTGCCGTCTGGAGGAGATCGCTGCCGTGGTACCGCCGAACGTTGTGTTGTTCGGGAACCTGCCGACCAAGACGTTCTACTCCGACGCAGCGATGCCGCTGGAGGAGGTCCGGCGGCAGACAGAGGCGTTGAGGGAGGCCATGCGGGCTTGTGGTCACCCGCACATCCTGGGCTCGGAATGCGACGTTCTGCATGTGCCTGACGCCGCGGAAACGATCCGGCGCAAGGTTGCGGTTATGCTGGAGGACTAGACCTCGTAACAAGTCCTCATGCCCCATCTGGAAATCTGGCAATGGTTGGTTGGCGCGTTGTGCGCCATGTGTGTCGGTGTAGCCAAGACAGGATTACCTGGATTGGGCATCCTGGTCGTCCCCTTAATCATCCTTACGGTGGGCGATGCACGCTCGTCCGCCGCATGGCTGCTGCCCATGCTGTGCACGGCGGACGTGTTCGCGGTGATCTACTGGCGGCGACATGCGGCGGCAGGCCGGCTCTTTTCGCTGGTGCCGTGGGTCCTGATCGGGATGGGCGGCGGAGCGCTGGCGCTCAACCTGCGAGAAGGCGTGTTGCGGCCCGTGGTGGGCTGCATCGTTCTGGTGATGCTCGTCGCCTACCTGTGGAGGAAGTACAACCGCAATGCGGGCCAGGTGACCCCGCATCCGGTGCTCTACGGCGCATCGGCCGGGTTCGCAACCACCGTGGCCAACGCCGCCGGGCCGGTGATGAGCCTCTACCTGCTGAGCAAGAATCTGCCCAAGGAGGAGTTCATCGCCACAGGCGCATGGTTCTTCTTCATCATCAACCTGACAAAAGTCCCCATCTACGCCTGGCATGGGTTGTTCAGCCGGCAGTCGCTGGTATTCGATGTACTGATGGTGCCGGCGGTGATGCTGGGCGCCATGGGCGGCCGGAAGATCGTCCCGCACATCCCGGACAAAGTCTTCGAGGCGCTGGTGGTGATTCTGACGGCCGCGTCTACGATCTTCCTCTTCCGATAAGGCGGGCAGTGTCGCGAGCGATGAGCAACTCCTCGTTCGTGGGAATTACGAGCACATCAGCTCCGCCCAGACACTCCAGCCCTCGCATGATCTCGTCGCGGACCTCCGGCCGGTTTTCGCCGATGCCGCCCGTGAAGACGATGGCGTCGGCGCCGCCCAATACGGCCCAGAACGCCCCGATGTACTTCCGCACGCGATAGCAGAAAACTTCGACTGCGATCCGTGCGCGTTCGTCCCCACCCGCCGCGGCATGGACCAGATCCCGCATATCGTTCGACCGGCCCGACAGACCCAGCAGGCCGCTGCGGTGAATCAGGAGTTTCTCGATCTCGTCCAGGGTCATCTGCTTCTGGCGCGCCAGATGGAAAATCACCCCAATGTCGATGTCGCCGGAGCGGGTGCCCATCACCAACCCCTCCTGCGGGGTGAGGCCCATGGAGATGTCCACCGCTTTGCCACCATCGACCGCCGCAACGGAGCACCCGTTGCCCAGGTGGCACGTGATGAGCTTCACTTCATCGGGCGGGATGCCCAACTGCTCCGCCGCTTTGCCGGAGACATAGCGGTGCGAGGTGCCGTGGAAGCCGTAGCGCCGAATGTGTTCGGACTCGTACAGTTCATATGGAACGGCGTAAAGGAAGGCTCGCCGGGGCAGCGTGTGGAAGAACGCAGTGTCGAAGACAGCGACATGCGGGACGTTAGGCAACAGCGCATGGGCGGCGCGATAACAGGCCAGGTGGTGCGGGTTGTGCAGGGGCGCCAGCGAGCAGCAATCGTCGATGGCGTGCTCGACATCCAAGTCAATCAAGGCGGAGGCCTTGAAGCGCTCGCCGCCGTGTACGACGCGGTGTCCGACACCGTCCACCGGCCCCAGATTCGGCAGGATCTCTTCCACCGCCTCCGTGTGGTTGTGGACCGGGCTGCCGGCCGCGCCGATACGCTCGACCGCGCCTTTGACGACGACATGTTCGTCGCGAGAACCGGTCTCGATGAGCTGGTATTTGAGGGACGAACTGCCCGCGTTCAGTACTAGGATCCGCATGTGGCTACTCCTGTACTGTAAATCATTACCTTCTTGCACGTTATTCGGGCCTGTTGGTATGATTTAGGTTCATGCGCAAGGTTCCCATTGGCCAGTCACTTAGGATCATCGGACAGGGATCGATGAATTGGCTCGCGCAGCGTCCTATCGTTGTTTCCTTCGAAGTCACCGATTCCTGCACCTGCTATTGCCGGCATTGCGATCACGGCGGTCCGAAGGACGATTCACTGAACATGCGACCGGCCGACTACCGGCGCTACACCGAGGCACTGAAGCCGTGTGTGGTACAGGTCTCCGGAGGCGAGCCGTTGATGCGCGACGACCTCAGCGAGGTGGTCCGCAACATCAAGCTGGCGAATGGCTTGCCCTACATCATCCTGGTGTCGAGCTGGTCGCTGATGACGCCGGCGCGTTACCTGGAGTTGCGCCAGGCGGGCGTCGACCAGTTCTCGGTCTCGCTGGACTTCCCGGACAGTCGGCATGATGAGTTCCGCATGTATCCGGGGCTCTACGCGCACTTGAATGAAGTGATTCCGGCGTGCGCGGCCCACGGCTTCGACGACATCGTCCTGAATACTTGCATCACGGCTGCCAACGTCGGCGAAATCAACGGAGCGGCCGACCAGGCGCACAAGTGGGGCGTGAACATCTGCTACAGCGCTTACTCCGCCCGCCGGACAGGCTGCCGGGATCTGTTTCCGGGCACTCCGGAGCACCTGCACGTCCTCCACGCTGAATTGGACCGCATCGAGAAGCGGCGTGACGAGTCGAACTGGATTGTCAGCGCTCCGACCACTATTGACGCCACGCGCCACTACTTCGAAACAGGCGGGGCGCCGGGCTGCAAGGCGGGCCTGCGATTCCTGGTGGTGACCGCGGATGGAATGCTGCAGCCGTGCTCCATGCAGTTCAAGCGGTTCAAACTGGAAGATCAGGCGAAGATGGTTCGCGACTTCACGATGCACAATGCGTGCGACGAGTGCTATGTGGCCATCCGCTCGAATCTGGACAAAAACTTCCCGCAGTTGCTGCGCGAGAATGTCGCCAATTACTTGAGCTTCAGCCGCGGCACCAAAGCCAAACCAACGAGCGCCGGCGCGGGCTGCTGAGTAGGTGGTTTCGGAAGTTCGCAGACGTATGGGAAGTAAGCTCTCAGCGATCAGCACTCAGCTATCAGCATCCATGACGCGGGCTGGAGCCGCGATCCATTGAGCCGGAAACTTGAGGCGAGCACCGCCTTTTGTGTGTAATTATCTTCGACTCAGGCGGCAAGCTATGGTCGGCGTTTGCTTGGTGCCTTTGTGCCCGCCTGTCAGCATGACTTCGACTGTTGCGATGTATTGATTGGTGGCGAGCCGCCAGCCTGTACAAGGCCCGGCTCGACCCCGTTGGAGAGTCTGTGGTTACCTGCGTCAGTCGAGCCGAGCCTGGGTCTATTTCAGACAGGATGATTCTCACATGGCTCCTCCTCAGAAATCTACCCCGCCCCATTGGAACCGCCTCAACCGTCGACAGCGCAGGGCTCTGCGTGGTCAGTTGCGGTCCGCCGATCCAGGGCTCACCATTGTCCACCCCAATGCAGCCGGCATCGATATCGGCAATGAAAGCCACTTCGCGGCCGTGCCTCCGGACCGTGATCCGCAGCCCGTGCAGGAGTTCGGCTGCTGGACGTCGGAACTGCACCGTTTGGCCGACTGGCTGCAATCGTGCCGCGTCGATACGGTGGCGGTGCAGGCCACCGGTGTCTATTGATTCGCACTGTACGATGTGCTCACCGCCCGCGGTTTGCGGGTCACGGTGGTCAATGCTGTGCATACCAAGAACGTGCCCGGGCGCAAGACCGATGTGCAGGAGTGCCAGTGGTTGATGAAGCTACATGCCTATGGGCTGTTGCGCGACTCCTTCCATACGCCGCGCACGATGGAGAAAGTGCGCACTGTATGGCGGGTCAGGGACCGGCACGTGAAAGAGGCCGGACGGACGATCCAACATATGCAAAAGGCGCTCACGGCGATGAACGTGCAGTTGAGCAACGTGCTGAGCGACCTGAGCGGCGTGAGCGGGCAAGCCATCATTCGGGCGATTCTGCGCGGGGAACGGGATCCCTACCGGCTGGCCGATCTGTGCCATGCGCGGGTGCAGGCCACGCGGGAAGAGGTGGCGCGAAGCCTGGAGGGCCTGTGGCGGGACGAAGTGTTGTTTGAATTACAACAGGCGGTGGAGAGCTACGACTTCACGCAGCACCAATTGCAGGCATGCGATCAGCAGTTGCAGCAGTACCTGGGTGAATTGCCGCCGCATCCTCTGTCGGCGCCAGGGGCCAGTTCGGCCACCGTGACCGAGCCCGACAGCAAGCCGAAAAAAGCGCGGCGGACGGTGGGCGAGAAGAAAGCGCGGGGCAACGCGCCGCAGTTCGATCTACGTACGGAGCTGACACGGATTGCCGGAGTGGATCTGACGACTATCGACGGGATCGACGTCATGACAGCGCAGACGATTCTGGCCGAACTGGGGCCCGACTTGAGCGCCTTCGCCACCGAGGACCGCTTCACATCCTGGCTGGGGCTATGCCCGCGCAAGGACATCAGCGGAGGGAAGGTGATCGGGACGGCGCGGACGAAGGTGCGGAATCGGGTGGCGATTGCGTTTCGCAATGCCGCGATGACACTGAAGCAGAGCAAGTCGTTTCTCGGTGCGCGGTACCGGCATCTGCAATTGAAGTTGCCGTCCAAAACGGCGGCGACGAAGGCGATGGCGCGGTATCTGGCGATACTGGTCTACCGGTTGATGCGATACGGGCAGGAGTGGGTGGATCGCGGGATGGAACGCTTTGAAGCCAAGCGCGCACAACGCGAGATGGCCATGCTGGAATCGAGGGCGAAGGCAAAAGGGTTCCACCTCGTACCGATCGCGGCGAAGTAAAGCGTGACGCATCAGAGGGTCCGGAGGGACGTTCCGGGATTAGTGTGTCGACAGTGCAGGGACACAGACAACCGGGGGCTCGCGCCGACCGCCCGAACCGGGTCAAGGCACGATCGCCGCCCCAGCCTCGCCCCTTCCAGGCCTAAAAACCGAGGCCTTCTCGGGAGAAGTTTTTGGAGAGCCCTCGCGCCTTTGTAGCTGATGGCTGAGCGCTGATGGCTGACGGCTGCTTCGCAACTACGTCACGGTAATTCCGAACATCAGCACTAAGCCACCTTCACCAGAACCTTGCCCATGGGCCCTTCGGCCAGACGGGCAAAGGCCTGCTTCACGTTCTCAAACGGAAACACCTGGTCGACCACCGGGCGGCGGCCCATGGCATCGAGCCGGCGCACAATCTCGGCCCAGGCACTCTGCGCCCCCTCAGGCGTGAAGTCAGCGACGGCCACGCCTCCGATGCGATTGCGACGGAAGAAGAGCGTGGCGGTGTTGAAATCAGGAACAGCACCGCCGCTCCGGCCTACCACGCTGATACGGCCGCCATAGCCGAGCATGGCGACGATCTGCGAAAACAATGGCCCGGCGACGCTATCGACTACGAAATCTACCTTACGCGGAGCGATGGCGGCCAGAACCTGCTTGCGGAGCGCGGGATCGGAAGGATCGAAGACGAAATCGGCACCCAGGCCGCGAACAATTTCGGCCTTCTCTTTGCTGCGGGAGAGGCCCACCACGGTCGCCCCCATGGACTTGGCCAGCAGCACACTGCCCACTCCGACACCCCCGGAAGCTCCGGTCACCAGCACTACCTGACCGGCCGTCGGCAGTTCACCCCATTGAGCCAGGGCCTGCCAGGCGGTGAGGAACACCAGCGGAGCACCGGCCATCTGCTCTTCGCTCCAGCCAGTGGGCACCTTCGCGAGACTTGCGGCCGGTACCACAGCCTTTCCGGCGAGAGTGCCCCAAGCTTCAACGCCCGCGTCGCAACGGAGCAGACCCACCAGGTCACCCGTCTGGACATTCGTGACCCCGGGACCGACGGCACGCACGGTGCCGACGCCGTCGCGGCCGAGGATGTGGGGCAGCGTTGGCTTGGCGGGGTACTGGGCTAGCGCCAGGAAGGCGTCTGCCGGGTTTAATCCGGCGAGATGCATCTCGAGCTGGACCTCACCAGGACCCGGTTGGGGATCGGGCACTTCGGTCAGGCGGAGCTTTTCGACACCTTCATACGATTCCATGAGCCATGCGCGCATGGCTCATTATCGCCCGTGGGCCTAGATGGCCGCCATCCCTTGAATCCAAAGGAACAGGCGCAGGAAGGCGTAGGCGGTGACGGCAGCCGAAAGACCGGCCATAACGCTCCAGAACCGCTCACGATTCACGTCGAATTCGCGAGGCGTGCCGGCCGCCCAGGCAACCACGAAGCCAGTCGCCATGCCGCCGAGGTGGGCTGCATTGTCGACGTGGAACATCGGCAGGAGACCCCACAACAGGCCATAGATCGCCCAGCGGATGTAGAACGCTTTGATGGCCGCCGCCTGATGGGAATTGCGGTGGATGACGCCGATGGCGATCATGGCTCCGATCAGTCCAAACAGACCGGCGGACGCCCCGACGGTCAACGGAGTACCGCGCACCATGCTCAATGCGAAGCCGCCCATCGTGGAGAGCAGATAAATCACGGACATGCGCTTGGCGCCGTAGGTCTCCTCGGCATGCCGGCCGACATCCATCAAAGCCCACATGTTGAAGCCGATGTGCATGAGGCCGCCATGTAGGAAGCCGGCGGTGATGATGCGCCACCACTGGCCGCCGAAAACCCCCTCAGGCAGGGCCGCGCCGTAACGGATGAGCGCGTTGCCCTCGCCAATCTTCGCCTGCGCGATCATCGTCACCAGGTACATCCCGATGTTCATCGTGAGCAGGAGGACGGTGACGAACTGGGCCGAGGGGATCAGTCCCCCGAAGAGGTCCGCTCCGCCAAGCCGATCCTTGGCGCTGGGTCCAACGGGCGTGTCGCAGTAAGGACAGACCTTGTCGCTGGTGGTGATAAAAGCCCGGCAATGCGGGCACATACGGCGAGTTTCCACTTTCTTCATTGTAGCCGTCCGGGGCTTGGTGGCGTCTCAGGTTCATACTCAGTGGCACTAGGGCCTTAGCCCAATGGGACGCAAGTACGGGGCATGTTGTACTAGGGCAGGACTGGTATCAGTAGGAAAACCGTACCAGCCGGCCTCGAGGTATGCGATGAAACGGAACCTGATGCCGCTGATGGGCGTCGCCTTTGTGGCGGCTGTCGCGGCAACTGGCATTTTCTACGGCCTGTTGATCCCCCGCCTGCGGGGCTCGGCCTCGGCCGACAATCCACGGACTGCGGTGGTTGCCGTCAGGGCTCTGGATCGTGGAGCGGTGCTGCGGCAGGAAGACGTGCGGGTCGTCGAACTGGACCCGAAATCACTGCCACCCGACGCGATCCCAGCTCCAGAGCAGGCGGTCGGGCTGACGCTGCTGGAACCGGCTTCTCCCAACCAACCCATCACCACCGCACATGTCGCACAACGTGGATCGGCGGGCGGGCCTTCGCTCGGGATTCCCGCAGGCCGCCGCGCGGTGAGTATTCATCCCAGCGATTCCAGCGGCGTTGTAGCCCTGATGCGCTCGGGCAGCCGGGTGGATATTCAGGTGCTGGATACGCACGGCGTGCAGCAGTTGCGGCGCATGCTCGAGGACGTGGAAGTGCTTAGCGTGACTGGAATGGAGCAGGGGAACGGAAGGCCCGTGGTCACGCTATTGGTGGCACCCGCGGATGCCGACCGGTTGAGCCTGGCCGATGCCACGCTGCAACTTCGCCTGATTCTGCGCAACCCGAACGACCGCTCAGTGGAAGGGGCCAAGAGCGTGGCGCCAACGGCCCTGATGAGCGGTGTACCTGCCGCCCGCCCCTAACCACCATGCTCAGCCTCATCGTCTTCCTGATGATGTTCGGCACTGCCTTTCTGACGGCGCTGCTGGCAGTGTCGTTCTACTGGGCGTCCATGCATGTCCGCGCGCGGCGCGCCGGCACGGAACTGGTGCTGGAGACCGGGGAACATGACAGCAACCCACACGTAATCAAGGAAGCGGACCTCAGCACAATCAAGGTGTGGGCACTGTTGCTGGAGAGATTCAGCCACGTGGAAGAGCTACGGGCCATGATCGCGGAGGCCAACCTACGCTGGTCAGTGGGCCGTGTCACGCTGATGATGTTGTTGGGCGGTACGGCGACCGGAACGCTGCTGTGGCAGACCGGTGTGGTTCCGCTGCTTCCGTCGGCCTTGATTGTGTCTCTCGTGGTGTCGGCTCCCTATCTGTACCTGCGGCGGGTACGACGCAAGCGCTTTGAGACCTTCTCTTCCCAGTTCCCCGAGGCACTGGACTCCATGACGCGGGCCCTGAAGGCAGGTTATCCTCTCTCCACCGCATTGGAGTTGCTGGCCCTGGAGCAACCGGAACCCCTGTCCTCTGAGATGCGGCGCACGCGCGAGGAGTGGAATCTCGGCGTGGGCTGGGACCAGGCGCTCAACAATCTGGCCGACCGCATTCCAGTACCCGAGGTCCGGCTGTTTGTGGCCGCGGTAAAGATGCAGAACCGCGTAGGTGGACGGCTGAACGATGTTTTGGGCCGCCTCGGTGAGACGATGCGCGATAACACGGCACTGGAAGGTGAAGTACGCGCCGTCTCGGCGCACAGCCGCATCACGGGTACCGTGCTGACCATCGTACCTGTGGTGATCGGGCTGCTGATGTTCGTTGCAAACCCGGAGTACATGACTGTCATGCTGCGGCGCCCGGAAGGGCGGACGATGCTCGGGTTGGCCGCCCTGGCCAATATCGCGGCGCACTTCGTGATCAAGCGTGTTGCCCAGGTGAGGGCGTGAGGCAGCCATGTCGGAAGCAATGATATCGGTCTGCTTTTTCCTATTCGTGATGGCAACGGTCGGCGCGGCGCTGCTGCTGGTGCGATGGCGGACCGAGGCCCGACTGCAGCAGGGTGGACTGCAGCCACCGGAATCGCTGGGCCAGAAAGGCCTTGCCGCGAGTCTACAGGAGTCGATGTTTGTCATCGGTGACCTGGCGCCGGGCCAGAAGCAGCCCAAGGACCCGACACGGAACCTGCTGGTGGCGGCGGGTTATCGCTCTCCGGCCGCGGGTACGATTTTCTACGGAACGAAGGTCGCGGCGGCGCTGCTCTTCGGAGTGGTCCTGGGCTGGATTGGGCTGCTGGACCACGACAGCCTGACGATTGGCTTCGTGCTGTTCGTGTGCGGCCTGGGATTCGGATTCCTGGTGCCAGACCGCGTCCTGCGCGCCAAGATGACGCGGCGGTGCGTCGAACTGGAACGGGCGCTGCCAAACTCGCTGGATCTGATGGTGTTGAGTATCGAGGCGGGCCAATCGCTGGATAGCGCGCTGATAGAAACCAGCCGGGAACTGCGGGGGCTATATCCCGAACTGGCCAGCGAGTTCGCACAGGTCCAAATGGAACTGCGGGCGGGCCGATCGCGCAGTGAGGTTCTTTACTCGTTGGGGCAGCGTACCAATTCAATGGAACTGCGCAAGCTGTCCACGGTCCTGATTGACAGCGACCGGTTCGGCACAAGCCTGGGACCGGCATTGCGAAACCACGCCCGCTATTTGAGAACGCGGCGCCGGCAGAAGGCACAGGAAACGGCCCGCAAGCTCGGCGTCAAGCTCGTGTTCCCGGTATTCTTCCTGATCATGCCTTCGGTGTTCGTCATCACGCTGGGACCAGCGGTCCTGACGTTCTACGAGGCCATTGGCCCCACGTTAGGGATGTAGATCAACTCCAGAGGCTTTCCCAAACCAGCGCCTCAAAGTGGTAGATCGCCCGGAAGCCAAATCGCTCATAGAGCCGGATGGCTCGATCGTTTGAGGCTGTGACGGTAAGGGAAACCTCTCCGCAGCCATCATAGGCCAGGGACTGCATGCTGCGCCGGAGCATCTCATAGCCCGCGCCGCCGCCCTGCAAGTCGCGCGCAAGACACAATTGAGCGATGTGTCCGATATCGGTCGCCACCTTGCTCGCCAGCGATAGCCCGACGACACGCCCCTCACGATCGAGCGCCACCCACGATGCCGCATGGCTGAAGTGGCCGCAGCCCGGATACTGCACGATGTTCTGCAGGAACCGCCGCGCACCCTGGCCTGAGTTGTACTGGTCGTTGATCGCACTATCGACATGGCCCTGGTAGACCGAACTGATCAACTGAGCCGAGGCATCCAGCCAGCGCATGTTCCAGTTTTCCAAGCGGACTTCGGGCGCCAACTGGACAGGACGAATGGCGTCGAGCCCTTCCGTCGGGGCCAGCATGAAGTGGCGAGGGTAGACCCGCGGGTGCACTCCCGCCGGCGCCACTTGTCCTCCGCGGATGGAGAGCTGCATGAGTTGAGCCTCAATGCGCCGAATCCAGGAGTGCCGGCGCATCTCCCCCAGCGCCGCGCCCATCAACATATTCTCGTTGGCGGGCGAGCGCCAGGCATCGCGGACATAGAGGTCGCCGATCAACCCCTTATAGTCTTCCATCACCCAATACACATAGCCGACGGGCTCGCCGTCATCCACCAGGACAAAGCCGTCCAACGCCTGCATGGCCACATAGCGTGTCACCAGGTCGGCGGACGGCGTGAAATCCCAGTGTAGGAGCGTGAGCCAACGTGCCTTCTCCTCCTGCAAGAGGCGGTTGAGGGCGAACGCAGGTATGGCGCGGAGCTCAGTGAGCCTCAAGGGCCGAGACTGCTCTCGCGCGGCCATAGCGCGATGATACCAGTGTCAGACTGCCTTACAGTCCTTCAGGAACTGCTTGACGCAGCGAATCGCCTGACGCGAGCGGTGGTGATTCTCGATCAGGGCGAAGCGGACATGGCCGTCGCCGGCCGGTCCGAAGCCGATGCCCGGCGACACGGCGACCAGTGCCTTCTCCAGGAGCAACTTGGAGAATTCGAGGGAACCGGCGGCCCGGAAGGCCTCCGGAATGGGGGCCCATACGAACATCGAGCCTCTGGGCTTCTCCACCGGCCATCCGGCTGCGTTCAGCCCGTCCACCAACAGATCGCGCCGTTTCTCGTAGAGATGGCGGATCTTCTCCACCTCGCCCTCGCACTCCCGCAGGCCGATGATGGAGGCGATCTGGATGGGCTGGAAGTTGCCGTAGTCCAGATAGCTCTTGATGCGGGCAAGAGCCTTGATCATCTTCTTGTTGCCAACGCAGAAGCCCACGCGCCAGCCGGCCATGTTGTAGCTCTTCGACATCGTGAAGATCTCCACGGCGACGTCCTTGGCGCCATCCACCTGCAGAATGCTGGGGGCCCGGTAGCCGTCGAAGCCGAGGTCGGCGTAAGCGAAGTCGTGAACCACCATGGTGCCGTGCTGATGCGCCATGCGAATCACTTCCTTGAAGAAATCCAGATCCACACAGGCCGTGGTCGGGTTGTGCGGGAAGTTCATCAGGATGATCTGCGGTGGTTTGGTGGCCTTGCGGTAGTGGTCTTCCAGTCCGTTCAGAAAATCGGCTGGATTGGACACCGGCAACGGCACGGCCTCGCCTTCGGCCATGATGACCCCCCACTGATGGATGGGATAGCAGGGCGCCGGAGTAATCACGTGATCGCCCGGCCCAACGACGGCGAAGAGCAGGTGCGCCAACGCGTCTTTGGATCCGATGGTCACGATCGCTTCATCTTCCGGGTCAAGCTCCACACCGTAGTTCCGGGCGTAGCGCTTACAGATCTCGTGCCGCAGGTTTGGTATGCCCCTCGACACGGAGTAGCGATGATTCTTGGGGTTCCGTGCTGCCTCTGCCAGCTTGCTCACGATGGGGCGCGGGGTTGCGCCGTCGGGATTGCCCATCCCGAAATCAACTACGTCATACTGCGCCGCGCGCAGTTTTGCCTTCATTTCGTTGACTGTGGCAAAGACGTAGGGTGGCAGCTTGGATATGCGGTAGAACTCGTCTGGCAATGAACCCATAAGGTCTATGCTACACTGCCGGACATGAGGAACTACTGTTGGGCCTGCGTTTTGGCCTCTGTCCTCGCCTTCGGCATCTTGTGCGGCACACAGGCTGGGCGGGTGCGGACTATCCAGCACAGTCTGCAAGTTGTGGTGATCTAGCCACAGATCAGACCGTGGTCGCGGCCGCTCCTCCGGTCATGCGAAGGGTTGACCCTCGCGCCTCACCATCTCCTTTTCAACAGGACAAGAATCTCGTGCCCGAATTTCAAAGGTTGGAGTTCTCGCGGCTGTCGCCGGATGAACAGGCCCGGCGTCTGGAAGAGTTCTACGCTCGACTGCGGCAACGCCGCTCCGTCCGCCACTTCAGCGACGAACCCGTGCCGCTCCACCTGATTGAAACCGCAGTCCGGTGTGCCGCTACCGCACCCTCCGGAGCCAACCAGCAGCCATGGACGTTCGTCGTCGTTGGAGATGCGGCCGTCAAACGGAGGATCCGTCTGGCGGCCGAAGCCGAGGAACGCGAGTCGTATGCGCGCAGGATGACGGAGGAGTGGCTGGAAGCGCTGCGGCCGCTGGGCACCGACTGGCACAAGCCGTTTCTTGAAACCGCACCGTACCTGATCGTCGTATTCCGTCAGGACTATGGCGTCGAGGGCGAGCGCAAGATCAAGCACTACTATGTTCAGGAGTCGGTGGGCATCGCAGCCGGATTCCTGATTGCAGCGCTGCACCTCGCCGGACTTGCAACGTTGACCCATACACCGAGCCCCATGGGCTTTTTGGGGGAGATCCTGGAACGTCCAAAGAACGAGCGCGCGTGCCTGCTGATTCCCGTGGGCTACCCGGCCGAAGACGCGGTCGTGCCGTCCATCGGAAAAAAGCAGCTTTCAGAAGTACTAATTGAGAGACTATAGATTGCCCGGGATGGCGCGCAAGTTCTAGTACTTGTCACCCATGGCCAATGAGGTATGAGGTACATCAACAGTACCAATAAGCCCAGAATAGTCCCAAAACGGCCTATTTCCGGAGTATTTTGTGCCTTGAAAGGCCCAAATTCCCTTGACGGTGCGAGCGTAAACGGAATAGCATTTCGGTGCGGGCTTCTTCCTGCAATGGAGCATAGATGATGACACGTTTGGTTCAGAAGTCTTTCGGGTTCCTCTGCCTAATGATCAGTCTCGGGGCAGTGGCATCCGCGGCTGTGCCGGCGCCTGAAATCGATGGCGCATCCGCGGCCAGCGCCCTTACTTTGCTGACCGGTGCGGTGCTGATTCTCCGCAGCCGCCGGCGGTAGTCTCTTGGGGCCGGGCCAGGGATGGGCGTTCGCGTCTCGTCCCTGGCCTGACCCCGCATCCCAGTAAGTGCCGCAAACGACGCCCCCTTCTCCGACTTCGAACTCCCACCAAGGCGCCTCGCGCAGTTCCCTCCTTCGGCTCTCTGGCGCCAGATTCTCCTTTCTGATTGCTGTCCTGCTGGTGGAACTCCTGCTGTCGAGCATGCTGCTTGATACCGGCAATCTCCCGGCCCAGGGTGGATTGGCCACGTGGATCCGTTATTCAGGCAGCGGTCTGGTGCGCGCCGTGGCAGCGCTGTTCGCTTCCGCGCTGATCTTCAGCCAGTACGGAATATTGGGCATTCTGGCCGTCATGCGCAGGCAGCCCGGGCCCGTGAGGTATCACTTTCTCGCAGCTCACATGCTTCTGATGGCGGCCTTTGGACTGCTGTCTCCGCATCTGTTTGCCGGCGCCTCCAGCCAGGTTTCTCCGTGGGTCGCCCTCAGTTGGCTGTTGAGCGGGCTTTCCGCTGTGATCTTTCTGGGGCTTTCGCTACTCCCGGCATCCTTCTGGTTGCCGTTACTGCGCACTGTAGGTTGGGGGTGGGGTTGGGGGTTGGCCGTGGCGGCGGTGTCGACGGCGGCTCGTCCGGCGGCGCTGGCTATGTGGAAGAGTTCCAGCGCTCCAACCTTCGAGTTCGTCCACTTCCTGCTGCGGCCGATCCTGCCCGGCCTGACGGCCAATCCACTGACGGCCGAGATCGGTACAAAGAACTTCAGCGTATTCGTCGAACCGGCTTGTTCCGGCTACGAAGGAATTGGCCTATTTCTGATTTTCAGCACGGCCTGGCTTTACTTCTTCCGGCGGGAATACCGCTTTCCAGCCGCGCTGGCGTTGATTCCGGCCGGCGCACTGCTGATGTGGGTTCTGAACGCGCTTCGAATCGCGATGCTGATTCTGATCGGGCACGCCGGTGCCGACCGGATCGCGATGGGCGGCTTCCATTCCCAGGCGGGCTGGATCGCATTCACTTCCACCGCCATTCTCTTCTGCGTTCTTTCGCGCCGGATTCAGTTCTTCCAGCACCCATCACCGCGGAGTTCCCCCGTCGCGCACGGAGACGCCACACAAAGCCAGGCGGTCGCCGCCTACCTCATGCCGTTCCTGGCGATTCTGGCCGCATCGTTGGTCTCGAAAGCGGCGTCAGCGGACTTCGAATGGCTGTATCCACTACGCCTGCTGGCTGCTCTGGCCGCTCTGTGGCACTTCCGGAAGGCTTACGGCGGTGTCGACTGGCGCTTCGGCCCCGCGGCGGCCGTGGTGGGGCTGCTGGTGGCCGCAGTGTGGGTCTGGACAACGCCAGCGGCCTCGGGGGCGCGCACCGGTCTTCCGGCCGGTTTTGTCGCGATGTCTGGGCCTCTCCAAGCGGCCTGGCTCGCCTGCCGGCTGCTTTCCGCGGTGATCACGGTCCCGATTGCGGAGGAACTGGCCTTCCGTGGTTACCTCCTGCGAAGGGTGGCCAACCCGGATTTCGAGTCGGTCAGTTGGCACAGCTTCTCCTGGCTGCCGTTCGTCGTGTCAACCGTGGCATTCGGAGCCATGCACGAATCGCGCTGGCTGGGCGGCATCGCGGCCGGCGCGGCCTATGCTCTGATTCAGATGACTCGCGGGCGTCTGGGCGACGCCGTGGCCGCCCACGCCGTCACCAACGCCGCGCTCGCAGCCTTGGTCTGGTACACGGGCGACTGGCGCTACTGGTAGTCGACCGAGTCACTCCCGCGGCACCTACTTCTTTGGCTCGGCCAGACGCTCAATCAGATCGAGCCGCGCCTTCCACGGGTCTGGCTTCGCCACGGGTCCCGTCAGAGTGAAGTCCATCAACATGTCGGTCTCCGGCTTGTACGCCGGCCAGTCCGGCAATCCCCCTCCATTCGGATTGCCCGATTTGGCGAAGTTCACCCAATACGTATTGGCCGCGCGTGCCGCCGCCTGGTCGGCCGCCGTCAGATCCTTCCCATAGCGGGCAATCACGGTATCGAAAACGTACGGGATCTCCGTAGCGTGCGGCGCACCCCGCTTCCATTGGCCGCGCATCGATTCGGCAACGTACGAGAAGCGGAACTCATATGCCGGCTGGCCGGCCTTCACCAGTGAGCGCGCGGTGTAGCGCGCCGGCTCAACCATCATCTGGTCGGCCGCCATCGCCACACCCACCTCGATGACCTTGCCGGTGCCGTCGGGATCGTAAGCCGCCTTGGCCTTGGCCCCATCCGCACCGAAAGGAGCAAAGAGTTCCTCCATCGTCCGACCACGCGGGAAGCCTATATCAGCGCTCGTGGCGCCGACCATGATCGGGATCTTCATGCCGTGGCCGGCCGCATAGGCGTCACCGGGCGACTCCACAACGACCTTCCCGTCGACCATCGGGCCCGCATAGGTGGGTGTATTCATCGAGGCCATATTCAAACCGGCCACCACTCGTTCCGCTGGCAGTCCGCGGAGTGCCGCCAGAGCGGCCGCATCGGAGCCTTCAATGTTGTTGGCCTTCGCGAACGCCAACCCGACCGACTCCCCGGAGGGTGTACCCGTGGGACCGGGCCGGTCGACGTATCGAACGCCTAACAACATGCTCCTGCCGCCGCCGGATTCAATGACGGCCTTGTGAAACAGGCCCACGGTTAAAGGCGAAGTCATCATCGTGAGGACCGAGCCGCCGCCGGCGGACTCACCGAAAAGTGTGACATTGGCCGGATCTCCTCCGAACGCCGCTATGTTGCGCTTGACCCACTGCAATGCGGCAATCTGGTCGAGAAAGGCGTAATTTCCCAGAGGACCCGACGGCGTCTCTTTGCTCAAGGCCGGGTGCGCGAAGAAACCGAACCGCCCCAGCCGGTAGTTAAAGCTGACAAACGCGATGCCCTGCTTCGCGAACTGAGAGCCATCGTAGACGGCGGGCGAACTGCCGCCGTTCACAAAGCCACCTCCATAGATCCACACCATCACGGGCATCTTCTTCGACGGAGCACGTTCGGGAACCCACACGTTCACATAGAGGCAGTCCTCGGCCGGGGTCACACCGAGGGGAGCAGCGTCGCCCGGGAAGGGCTTCTGCATGCAGTCCGCACCATACTCAGCCGCCGGCCGGACGCCTTTCCACGCCTTCGCCGGCTGGGGAGCGCGCCACCGCAGTTCGCCCACCGGCGGGGCGGCGAACGGAATGCCTTTGAAGGCCACAACGCCCTCCCGCGTCATTCCCTGAAGCCGGCCCGTGTCGACCTTCACCACGTCGGCAGCCGCCAGCAGGCCCGCCGCTGACAACATCACGCTCAGGGTCGAAAAGAGAAATAGAGGTCTCACCATCGGATTTCAGCCTTTCCAGAAGCAACAATTGTTTGGGATCACTGCACAATGTGGAATTCCGAGTGCAGGGTCGCCGTCGAATCCAAACCTACCCAGAGGTCGAAATCCGCTTCGTCCCGCACCCAATCGCGGCTCGCCTGGCTCCAGTAGGTGAGCTCATTTCTGCCCAGGGAGAAATGAAGCGTTTTCTTCTCACCGGCCTTCAATGTGACCTTCTCGAAGCCCTTGAGTTCGCGCACCGGCCGCGAGGCACGGCCCGCCCTCTGATGGATGTACACCTGCACCACGTCGTCGCCGGTCCTCGTCCCGGTGTTCTCGACGTCCACGGCCAGATCCACCTTGCCGCCCAGCTTCACGGAACCGTTGGCGACCTTCAGATTGGAAACCGCGAACTTCGAATAGTTCAGGCCGTATCCGAACGCGTAGAGCGGAGCCCCCGTCTGGTCCCAATAGCGGGAGGTGAAGCCGCGGCCGCCCTCCGGCTGATGCGTCAGGTTGTGCGCATAGTAGGTGGGGATCTGTCCCTCGCTGCGCGGCCAGGTGATGGGCAGCTTGCCCCCTGGATTGGCGTCGCCGAAGAGGAGATCCGCAATCGCGTTCCCGCCTTCGTTACCCGGATGCCATGCCTCCAGAATCGCCGGAATGTGGCTCGCCGCCCAGGTGATGTTCAGTGGGCGGCCATTCACCAGGACCAGCACCACGGGCTTGCCGGTCGCCGCGATGGCTTCCATCAGTTCCTGCTGCCGGCCAGGCAGGTCGAGAGAACTCTGCGAGGCCAGTTCGCCGCTCATCATCGCCAATTCGCCCAGGGCCAGTACCACCACATCCGAGCGCTTCGCCAGTTCCACCGCCTTGTCGAACTCCTGTTTCGCCTGTGCTCGCTCCAGGGCTCGACCTTCTTCATCTTGAACAGCTCCTCGAACATGGCCGGGTACTGTTTGTAGATCCGTGTCCCTTCCGCGTAGTCGACGCGCGCTCCGCTGCCGAGCTTGTTCCGGATGCCTTCCAACACGGTTACCGTGGTGCTGGCATCGACGTCGAACCCGCTCCACATGCTGAGCATGTCGCGCTTGGCATCGCCCAATGGGCCGATCACCGCAACGGATTTCACGGTATTCCTGGCCAAGGGCAGCAGTGATCCTTCGTTCCTCAACAGCACAGCCGTCCGCTGGGCCGCTTCACGCGCCACTGGCCTGTACTCCGCCGCACCAATCACGGTCTTGGCGCGAGCCTCGTCCGCGTATGGTTTCTCGAACAGACCCAGCCGGAACTTCGCCGCAAGAATGGCTCGCACCGAGGTATCGACCTGAGACTCGGAGATGCGTCCCGCCTTCACGAGTTCCAACAGGTGCTGCAAGTAGGTGCCGCTGGCCATATCCATATCGACGCCCGCGGTGTAGGCGCGATAGGCCGCATCACGGGCGTCGCGCGCGAAACCATGCGTAACCAGATCACGAACCGCATTCGCATCGCTCACCACGAAGCCGTCGAACTTCCACGCCTTGCGCAGCACATCCTGCAACAGGAACGAATTGCCGGTGGCCGGAACATCGTTGAGATCCATATAGGCGCTCATGAAGGTTGCCACACCGGCGTCGAGGGCCGCGCGGAAGGGCGGCAGGTAGGTATTCCACAGCTCGGAATCGGAGATATACGACGAATCGTAGTCGCGTCCGCCCACCGCCGCGCCATAGCCGGCAAAGTGCTTGGCGCATGCCAGCACGTGATTCGGGCTGCTCAGGTCGTCGCCCTGAAACCCACGCACCTGAGCTCGCGCGACCATTGAGCCGAGAAACGGATCCTCGCCCGCCCCTTCTATCAGCCGGCCCCACCGCGGATCGCGGGCGATGTCCACCATCGGGGCAAAGGTCCAGGTGATCCCAGACGCTCGCGCCTCTTTCGCCGCAATTCCATGCACGCGTTCGATGAGCGATCCATCCCACGACGCCGCCAAGGCGAGTGGCATTGGGAACAGAGTCTTGAAGCCGTGAATGACATCAAGACCGAAGATCAACGGGATGTGCAGCCGTGTCTCCTCCATGGCGATCTTCTGGAGACGGTTGATGTCCTCTGGTTTCGAGACCCAGAGGATGGAGCCCGCCTGGCCTTTCCGGATCGCGTCCTCCGGCTTGGGGGCGTCCGGGATGAAGGCGACACCGCCGATCTGGGAGAGTTGGCCTACCTTCTCTTCCAGGGTCATGCGGCGGAGGAGGGCTTCGACGCGAGGATCCGGCTTTGAGGTGGTTTGCGGGGTTTGCCCTAGGGCGAGAAGGAACGCCGATTGGGATGCGGCGCCCCAGAGGACGGCAAGGGTACTTCGTTTCACGATACTGCTCCATGGACCGTGGAGGATCCGGTGATACGCCGCGTGCGCGAGGGCGTTTGGCCTCGCGGGCGGTGCTTCGATACTACGCCCTGGCGGAGAAACTGGCAATTCGGTGCGGATCGGAATCGCCTTCGGAATCACAGGAGATGCGGGTTGGGTTTGTTTCGGCGTGGGGTGACGAGTGGCGGACGGGTGGGCCAGGCTGGACGGTTAGGCCGCGAGTGGCTTTGTTCCGTCAGAAGGCGCGCCGGGCAAGGGGAGGGGGCACACGAAGGGCGTGTTGGCCGTAGCCGGTGGCTCCCCTGAACGTGGCATTCAGGTGTGATTGTCAAAGAGCATGGCCGGAGGAGATTCCGGCTGGGGGTGCGGCTGGCGGCGGAACTCGTCAGCGGCTTCGTTTCGTCAATGCGTGACGACTTTGCCGGATAGGCGTTCAGATGCCGGAAACGTTGTAGCTCAGGAAGGGTAGGCCATCTTCGCCGGCGGGATTGGCTTCGTTTCGTGGAACGCGAACCGGTTGGAGATCGGCGATGGGGTCCTGGCTGTCTTCGTGGTCAGAATCGGTTCCGGTGGTCAGGTGTTCGAGCGCTTTGCGCGGGCGGCCATAGCCTTCGTAGAAGAAGAGTTCCTCGGTGTTTTTCGTCAGGCGCGTGATTTCGGCCAAGGGGACATGTTCCCGGATGGCTTCGACCACGTCGGGGTGCTGTTGCTCAAGGGCGGCGCGCTCCGTTTGGAGCTTGCTGAGTTCCTTGATGGCGCGATAGAGGCCGCGTTCGAGATCGCGGCGGTAGCGGGCGTAGCGTTCGAGTTTGGCGGCGTGGGGGTCGGTTTCGGCCAATGGGTCCGTTTCGGCGAGGATGAGGCACTCGAAGGTTTCGATGCGGCGGAGGTTCCAGGTGTGGGTGAGGATGCGGTGAAAGATCTCCTCCTCGAGGCAGTCCGCGGGTTGGGTCCTGAGGCGCAAGGCGGCTTGGAGCGATTCGAACTCGGCGCGTTCCTCCGGGCTGATCTTGAGGTTGCGAGCGGTGAAGCCGTGATTGCGAGCGTTCTGGGCGGCGCGGGCCTTGCCCTCGACAGAAACGGGGCCAGTGGACCGTTTGGCATTGGCCTGATTGGCGGTGATCTGAGCTGCGGTAGCCATGATGTCAATCTCCTTGTAAATGAAAAAGGCCGGCATGGAAGCCGGCGCGATTCCAGGGTAGCGGGTGGGGTCAAGGGGTATTGGGGGATTTGGGAGAAGGAGTATTGATAAGAAAGGAAATAAATAGTTGGGTCGATTGTGAATGAAGAGGGCTTCATGCGGAAAATGGGGGAGAAGTGGTGCGGGGCGCGTGGGTTTGGGCGGCTGATGGCTTGCTGAGGAACATCGGGGCTGGACTTCCGTAGGTCAATTCCGAGCGGTTCGTATGAGGATGACCTGCACGGGGGAGCACTTCTGAGAGCCGCTGGTGCTATAGCGAGAAAGTCGGGTACAGTCTGCGGTGCGTCCCTCGCACGTCCCCACGTCGCACGTCCCCACTGGATCGTGGTGGGTGGCTTGATCCTCGTTGGCCTGGCGATTCTAAAGGGCGTCCAATCCACGCGCGGAAAAGACCCGTCCAGATAGCCGTCCATCCAACAGACGAGACGGACCAGAGCCCGGGCCGGACGCGGAGAGTTCGGCCCTCCCCGTGCATTAGCAACGATCGAAGGAAGGTATAACACTATGCAGACCACCCAGACTATTGCCCTGCCGTTCCCAACGCACATGGACGTGCCGGATGCCGAGCGCGAGCACCTGGTTGAGCTTCTCAATGCACGTCTCGCCGACACCGCGGATCTCTACTCGCAAATCAAGCAGGCGCACTGGAGCGTGAAGGGGCCCAATTTCTTCCAGCTCCATACGATGTTTGACCAGCTGGCTGGAGAGATCTTTCCCTTCATCGACTCCATCGCCGAGCGGGCCACAGCATTAGGCGGAGTAGCGGCCGGCACCGCGCGTATGGCCGCTGCCCACTCGACCCTGCCCGAATATCCGGTTGACGCGGTAGAGGGGCAGAGACACCTGGCCGCCCTGATCGATCGCTACGCTCTCTTCACCAGCACTCTTCGAAAAGCCATTGATGTCGCCGACGAACACCATGATCGCTCCACCGCCGATCTCTTCACCGAGATCTCCCGCGTGGCCGACAAACAACTGTGGTTCCTCGAAGCCCACGTCCAGTACTAGGCCCCAGGCCTCAAGGACCTCGGCTTGTTTGCGTTCATTGTCGTCAGTACCACAGCTATAGGAGCACTTGAATGCCTTTCCTTACGGTTGGCCGGGAGAACTCCGGCAACATCAATCTCTACTACGAAGACCATGGCGCCGGCCAACCGGTTGTCCTCATCCATGGCTATCCCCTCAGCGGCGCTTCCTGGGAGAGACAAACCGCCGCGCTGCTGGCTACCGGATACCGGGTGATCACCTACGATCGTCGCGGATTCGGCAAGTCCAGCCAGCCGGCGGCTGGCTACAACTGCAGCACTTTCGCTCAGGATCTCCGCGAAGTGGTTACCCAACTGGAACTCCGTGACTTCGTGCTGGCCGGCTTCTCGATGGGCGGGGGAGAGGTCGCCCGCTACCTCGGAGTCTACGGTTCCAAGGATGTGAGCAAGGCAGTGTTCATCTCGGCCGTGCCGCCCTATCTACTGAAGACGGCCGACAACCCGGAAGGCGTGGACGGCAGCGTCTTCGGCGCTATCCAGAAAGAGATCGTCGCCGACCGTTACGCCTTCTTCGCCAAGTTCTTCAAGGACTTCTACAATGCCGACCTCCTGTTGGGAAAGCGCGTCAGCGAGCAGACCATCCAAGCCAGTTGGAATGTGGCGGCCGGCGCCTCTGCTACCGCCTGCCTCGCTAGCGTAGCCACCTGGCACGAGGATTTCCGCGGCGATCTCGCGCGCATCGACGTCCCCACTCTAGTCATACAAGGAGACGCCGACCGCATCGTACCGATTGCCGCCTCGGGACTCCGAACCGCGAAGCTGATCAAGGGCGCCCACCTGGTCGTCTTGAAGGACGGGCCCCATTGCATCACGTGGACTCACGCGGACGACGTCAATCGTGAACTAGTCCATTTCCTCGGAGGAGACTCCGGGACGGGTTCAGCCGTTCAGCCCAAGATTGTGGCGACGGCCTGACAGCGGGCAGACAAACCGCTCTCCCCGGGGACGCCGAAGCAGTCCGGCGTCCCCCTATTTTCGTCCAATCGCCGACTCAGGCGCATCCGCCCACGAAGCTTCCACCGCGAAATCGATGAGCCCCGCCCTTGGGTCACTTCCAGCCAGGCTCGCTTCAACTGATCGTCGACATCCACGCTCTACAGCACACAATCCCGCCCCGTCATCCAGTCGCTGACGTCACGGCCATGACCGCGATCGCGAACTCGCCCTCGTTGGCACGCTATTGTGGGACCGCCATGGTCTCTCTAGATGGTCCCGCGAGGCAAGGTTCCGCCGTTCCCGGGCGATCTGCTTGGATTCGTTCAGGACGAACAACGCCACACGCCGGGCACCGTTGCTTCGAACTGGCAGATGAACACTCGGGCGCGCACCTCCTCCGGACTGCTGGATGCGCGCAAGCCCCCCGCAACGGTGCCGAGGGGAGAAGTCAACGTCCAGGACGATCGGCAATATGTGGTCATGTGACCATGCGCGATCACCGCCGCATGCACCACTACGAAGCCCGCAGCCGCGCGTGGGCGCGCACTTCGCCTTCAATCCAGTCGCGGCGCCATAGGCACCGAACGATTAGGAGCGCCGAACAACTGCTCCATCCGGCGACACAGAAGCGGCCAGGCTTCGACTCATGCCCGCCGCAATGAGCCACTTGCAGTGGGAGGTCAGGCCCTCGCACGCCACGCCCACCTCCACAGCATCGCTGGACATTGCCTCCTCGCGCCGGCGTCCCACCGCTCCTGGAACTCCTTCCACCTACCCCCTGGACCCCGGCATGCACTTGGAAGGCTTATGGCTCTCCTCCAGTTCTCGGGAGTAAGCGCACTCGCGGCGGCACTGCTGCTGCTGTTATGTCCCGGCGAAATAGCAGAGGCGAAGTCCCACGGCCTCGCCCCACAATCTCGAGGCGCGGTTTGGCATAGCAGCAATCGCGACGCGGACGCGATGTGTCTACACAACAGCATCTGGCGGCATCAACGGTCACGCGGACGGCAACTGACTCCGGCACGGGACCAAAGCCTAACCGGGAAGAAATCCCTCTTTCTCCGACCGGAACCGCCGGCCGTTCCGATGCAACGAAGACTCATACCACTAACCCCTGCTCCCACCGTCGGCATTCACACCGGTCCCAGGCGCCTGCCGGTACAGGTGGTGCCGGCACCCGGACGAACACGGAACCCAAGGCTTTATTCGAAGTGGCAGAAAAGGACAAACTGATGACGAGCAAAATGACCGCAGTGTTCGGTATTTTCCAGTCCAGAGTTCAAGCGGAACAGAGCGTGGACCGCCTGCTAAAGGCCGGATTCACTAACGACGACATATCGGTCCTGCTCCCTGACAATCAGGGCACCAGGGACTTTGCGCATGAGAAGAACACGAAGGCTCCGGAAGGCACTACGGCCGGCGTCGCGACGGGCGGGGCGATCGGCGGTGTGCTTGGGCTGCTGGCCGGATTTGGCGTGCTGGCGATTCCAGGGATCGGCCCGCTGATTGCCGCCGGACCCATCCTGAGCGCGCTGGCCGGCCTCGGCGCCGGTGGTGCCGTCGGTGGGTTCATTGGAGCCCTGGTTGGCATGGGCATCCCTGAGTACGAAGCAAAGCGCTACGAAGGCCACATCCGAGCCGGCGGCGTCCTGCTTTCCGTCCATTGCGATTCTTCGGACGAGATCGCTCGAGCCCGCGATCTGCTCAAACAGACCGGCGCCCAGGACATCTCCTCCTCCGGCGAGGCCAGCGCGGACTACAAGGAAGCCCGCGCAGCCGCGTCTCAACTCTAGCCCTTCCGGCCGGAGCCGGCAGTGCAGGATCTGCCGGCTTCGATGCCCGGTCACCGGCGCCACCCAGTCGTGCCTGGCCGTCGCAGTTCGGACGTCGCTCCGAGAAGCGTCCCCCTCTTACTCAAGGCCTTGTGCCCGCTTGTCCGGTTCCTTATCCCGAGCGGATCGCGAACCCACGATGGGCGCCTGCTTGGCCTTGCGCTCCCTCGCCCGATCCTTGGCCGCACTGCGATCGAATCCGAACGCCGGCGCGTCGCGCGTCCCGGATATCTTGAAATCCGCCACCGTTCCGTAGCCCTCTTTAGCGAAGACCGGGTCCACCGGCTTCAGCAGCCAACGCTTCCACCGCGTCATCATCATCTGAGATAGTCGGGCATCCACGCGCGCCGTACCGTGGAAGTCCAACTCCTGCCCCGCGAATGTGAAGGTGCCGCCCAACGCCGCCTGCGCGCCCTTAATCACGAAATTCACCCTGTCGAAGGCAACGCGTCCGTCGTTCATGAGGAAGGCCCCATCCATCTGCCAGGGAACCTCGTCCAGTTCCGCATTGTTGGGCTGGCCCTGCGCGCGCCGGCTGAGGACATCCAGTTCTCCCTGAATCCGTGGATTGGTGAACCGCGCTGCCATGAGTCGAAATGTCCCAACCAGCTTCAGCCGGTCTGCAATCTCGCCTTTCCCTGGTGGCAGGGTGATCTTCACGTGCAGCCTGAGGCCGCCTCGCAGAATCGGCTTCGGCCCCTTCACGGCCAGGAGCAGTACGTCGTCCAGCCGCCCGTTGCGGAAGGTCGCATCGAGATCGACAGTTTTGCCCTTCTCGCCGGCGTACCGGGCGATTCCACCCTTCACATCGAACGTGCTTTGGCCCAATGTCGCCTCGACCGGTTCGAGCAGTGTATTGCCGTTGGTGCCGTCCACAATCGCGTGATACTTCGCTATCAGAGGAACCTGGTTGCCCGAATGGTTCAGGCGGAAGTCTGGGACCCGGGCCTCGCCGTCCGTTTCGAATCGGCCCAGTTCTCCGTGGAACTGTCCCGTTGCGGCAAGCTTCCCTGCAATCCCCTTGAAAACCCCCAGATCAGCGTCGCGGAAATCGTATTGCCCCGATAGCGGCGTACTCGCGGGCGATTCGGCATCCCATGGCCCGAAGCTGCCCGTCGCGTGAATCAGTCCGGGCGGCTTGGCGTTGGTCAGGACGGCCGTGTAGCGCATCGGCTCGCCGGTCCCAGCGGACTCCAGCCGCAGCTTGGAGATCTCGAACACCAACGGCTCCTTCGCCGGATCCCGAGGGATAATCGACAGCCGTGTTCCGTCAGCCACAATTTCGTCGATATGGACCGTCACCCGCGAAGCGCTCGTGTCCGCCGGGCGTGCCGCCCGAGCAGCCTCGCCCTTGGGCGGCATCTTCAGTTCCAGCCCTTCCAGGCGCACCTTCCGGATCAGTGCCTTCCTTTCGAACGCCGAGTTTAGATCCACCTCGAAGGAGAACTTGCGCATCGTCATGAATGCAGGCCGGTTTGGCAGCGACTTGAGCCTCAATGTGAGCCCCTCGCCGGAGATGCGGGCCATCGCGCCCTTGCCGTGGCGAGCCAGAATCTCCAGTGGCGATGCAAGAGGCATCCGGACTTTCAACGTCGCAAGTTCGACCTCGGCATCAAATCTGTCCCCAAGATAGGC
This sequence comes from uncultured Paludibaculum sp., assembly GCF_963665245.1. Classification (NCBI taxonomy): domain Bacteria; kingdom Pseudomonadati; phylum Acidobacteriota; class Terriglobia; order Bryobacterales; family Bryobacteraceae; genus Paludibaculum; species uncultured Paludibaculum sp. Next base: position 2,567,333 of record NZ_OY762269.1, on the reverse strand, counting down.
GATGGTCTGCTCGCGCAGGAAGGGGTCAAAACGGCGTGCGAAGTATAGCCCCAGGCCGGCAAGACCAACCAGGACTACTCCAGCACCAGCACCCAGCCAGACGATCCATCGTTTACGTCTCGACACGGTAAAGCCTCCAGTTCTTGCCCGTCACCGGCCAGACGGCACATGCGGCATAGCCGCACGGAGATACAGGCTCCCAGCACAGCGGTTCAAACCTGGTCGTAGGAAAACGCCGGTCGGTGGTCCCCTTCAAACAGCCAGTACGGCGGCCGGCCATAGTGGATGTACAGACGGTTCTCATACTCCCGGGTGACTGGCATGGATTCCACGTACGCCGGACCCTCCTGAATCGATTCCCGGGTAAGGCCGACGACGAGCTTGGACTCCGGCCAACTCACTCGTTGCACCCATCCAGGCGAGAAGAGCACTCTCTTGCCAGGCCACCACTGCTTGGTGGCCACTTCCACGTAGCGGATGGCCCAGGCGTAGTCGTCGAAGACAAATCCGCATACATGGCCGATTCCGCCGTCAACCGCATCAATGGAGTAGCCTTCCAACGCCTCGGTGCAGCGCAGATGGGAATCCATCGGCTCCTTACTGATTCTGTCCGCCACCGACTGTGTCGCAGCGACAGTCGGCACGGCCAATCCGGCCGGATAGAAGGAAGGGCCCCAAATATGCGGCCCACCCCAATAGTCGGGATACCCGTAGTAACCGAGGTAAGCCGCTTCGTGCTGCCTCGAAACCGGCTCATGTGTATCGATGGGCGGACTGTCCTCCACCTGCTTCATGGTCAGCGCGACGTCCAGCCGTTGCGCGTGCCAGTCCGCGGCCGCGATGGAGATCGGCGAGATCAACACCTCTCGGCCGCCCAGCCAGCCGCCGGTTGCCACCGTAAGGTAACGGACCCCCCACGTGTCGTCGTCGAAATAGAGCTTATCCACGGTCCCCAGTTCCCCGTCGCTGGCCCGTACAACCAGCCCCTTCAGACTCTTCGTATTCATCAGCATCGCTGTGTCCCTCCCGGGCACGTAGGGCTAAACTCCTGAGCTTCGGCCACCTGCACTCCAGAGACTGCGCGTCCTTCCGCGTCAGTTGCCGCGGATATCTCCAGGTAGTTGGGGCCGGCCCTCTGGTGATGGCTGCACATCAGGGGCCAATCTCGTTACGGCGACGCTCGCTTCTTCCTTATGAGCACAGTGCCAGGCGGCCTCTGTCAGACAAGCAGGCGATACTCATCTGAATGACTCTCTTCGTCTCGTGGGGATCGCGGACACATATCGAAACGACACCAGCCTGCTCGGCCGCAGCGGACTTGTCCATCTGAGTCAATCCAGCCATGGCGCGGCCTCCTGAAACCGGTAAATCATCGAATCCCCGGCCAGCGCGATGCAGTGCGCAAACACCCTGGCCATTCGACCAGGAACCCATCTCGCCCGGCCAAAGGGCAGGCGATGCAGGATCGCTCCGATCATCGGCTGACCGCTCCGACACCTGGGTCCTTCACCGTCGCGCGGTTGCTGTGCCGCATCTCTTCGAAGAACGGCGTACGCTCCTGCCGCACGCATTCCGCGGCGTACAGATACATCGCCGCCGACCAGGTCTGCCAGTCTCGTCCGCTGGGCTGGCCGCTCTGTGCCTTAATCCACTCGTTGAAGCCCCACTCGGCCTCGTTCTCATGCCACGGCTTCACCAGTTCTGCCAGCGCGACCAGATTTCGACGGGCTAACCCCATGCGTCCGGCTGCAACACAGGCCGCTATGTAGACACCGCACACGAACGGCCACACGCCCCCGTTGTGATAGTCACCGGGCCGATTGAATAGCTCGTATCGAGGCCGCCAATCGGGATCCCCCCGCAGAATGAACGGGAACAGACAAGGCGGCAGATTCACAACCAGATCACCGGTCCCCCGCATCGTCTGGCACTCTGCCTCCACCCAGGCGATCATGTTCCTTGACCGCTCCCGCGAGGCAATTCCTGTCAGGATGGCGAGGCTGTTGCCCAACAGATCAAACCGATCGCTGTTGTACATCTTGTACGAGTACAAGGCGTAGTATGGTCTCGACGGCATCACCAAGCCCTCATGCACGTGTGGGTCCCGGACGTCACCAACGACTTCGAACCTGTTCACCAGCGCGCGCAAACGGGCAGCGGATTCGTGCTCGCCAAAGAGCATGAGGTAGCCGTAAACCAGCGTATTCACGAACAGCCCATAGCCCAGCACCCACTGCTCGTCACGCCAGTCGCTTGTCGGCAACTGGGACACCATCACCATGTCGTCGGGGCTCTGGTACTGCATCCATGTCAGTGCCTTGCGCGCCGCTTCCTCCAGGAATGCCGGTTCGTATTCCGACTGCCTGAACAATGCCAGTCCAAGCAGGAAGAGAGGCGTTGAATCACTGGCCCCCCTGTCGTTGGGATCGTTAGCGAGTGACGGGATGTGACCCAGAGGGCTCTGATGGACGGCCAGGGCATTCAGCGTGCGACGCAGAGCATCGGTGAGCACCTGGTTGCCGGTGACCAGTATTCCCAGGGCCGAGAGCATGAGATCGCGAGTGTAAGGCTCGGGATAACCCCAGCCCGCGGTCCTCGGAAGTCCGTGGAAGGGCCCGTGGGCGTTGTGGAGAAGTACGCGAAGAGCTGCCTCCTTGGCTCGGTCGACGACTGTTGTTGATCTGTCATCCATTGGAGTATGCGCCTCGCAGTCTGCTGTTCACTGGATCCCAAGCCGGTCGGAGACAATCTCCAGGAAACGCCTGGCCACGCGGCGATAGTCAAAACGCTCGACGACCCGCCGCCGCCCGGCCTCACCCATCTGCCGCCGCAGACCTTCGTCCCGCATGAGGTCCAAAAGGTACTTGGCGATATCCTCGACGCTGGCCCGATACTCCACGGTGCGTGGGCAGGGGAACACGACTCGATGGCCGGTGTCGATGCCGTGTCCTTCTCCAAAGATCCCCTCTGTGATCTTGATCTCCTCGGCCACCTCAGCCAGAAACGCCGTTTCGCAGTGGACCAGGGTATCCAGGAATGCCATGGCGCGAACGGCCACCACCGGTTTGCCGCAGGCATTGGCCTCCACTTGAAGCATCCCGAAACCCTCCAGACGCGATGGCGCGGCGTAGATGTCGCAGGCGTCCAGCAGGTAAGGCATGAAGTTGTGGGAGACCACATTGGTGGAATAGGTCACGTTCTCGTCGATGCCCAGTTGGGCGGCTAGTTGCAGGTCCGCCAGATTCTGCTGCACGGTGCGAGGCTGCGGCCAGACTTTGCACACATATTTCCAGGCCGGCGCCTCGCTCCGGATGAGTGCCAGCGCCCGCATGACTTCCTGCGCGCCTTTCGAAGCGGCATCTCCGCCCACGGTCAGGATCATCTGCTGGCCATCGCCCACGCCCAACGCCTCACGGATGGAGTGGACCTTCGGGTCATCGGCGCCGCGCGGGATGAAGGAATCAGTGTCGCAGCCCACAGGCAGAACCTCGATGTTGTGCCCGCTGAGACCATCACGGATGTATGTCTCCTTTACCCAATTGGAGGTAACGAGGACCAACGGTAGCGCATCCAGCACGTCGTGATGCGCCGCTACGTAGCCATCCGCCACCAGCCATGGAACGGCGGTCATCCCGAACTGCTGCGGGTGAAGGACCAGGTGCGGAACGTGACCCCAGAACCCGATGCCGACCACCACATCAGGCCGGAACCAGCGGTAGTACCACTCCTTCTCCTGCGGCGACTCGAAATGCACGGGATGGACATCCGCGCCTGCGTCCAGCAAGCCTCGGCAGAATAGCTCGCCCTGCGTCGCGAGACCCGCCGCTGATGGCGGGTACTCCGTCAATACAAGCACTTTCATCGTTCCTGACCTCGTTCCGCCAGACGCTCCTCGACACCCTTCGTGGAATCAAAGCACCAGAACCCTTCCTCCCTTGGGGTGGTTCGTGCTTCCCAGCTATCGGGGGCAAATCCATAGATTTCGGTGATGAGCCGGCGTTTTTCCAGCCAGATGTCACCCGGCAGCACATCCCGCCAATCGGCATCCGCCCGCACGCGCGGCAGGTAGGCCCGCCCGCAGTCCGTATACGCGAACATCCACAAGCGCCGCGTATCGATAATCCCGGCCGCCCACTGCGCGGCTACAGCCTTGCAACATTCCGAATGCCGCCTGTGCGTGGAGTACTCACCCATCGCGCCGTGCGTCACAATTAAGTCGTATCTGTCGCCACCCACCAGTCTGGCGACGGTTCCGTTGAGTTGTTCCTCCGGCAACGGCGTCTGGTCCGGACCATCATCAAGATCAGCCATCTCTCCATCTGCTTCAAATCGCCGCAGAATACGACGGAACTTGGGCGCCCGGTCCACGTCGAGTGCCCTGCTGAGAGTTACTATGCGCCAGTGGAATTCGGGATGAGTGAGCAGGAAACCGCCACACCAAAGAATCTCGTCATCGGGATGTGCCACAACGACGGCGCCCAGCGGGCGGTGGTCCCGCGTGGCTTCGATTGCTGCGTCGGACGTCAACTGGCTCATCGGCATACCCCAGACCGCCAAAACGTGGAGCGGCATTGTCTATCAGGCATTCCATGTCCGTCGCTTATCGTCATGTCAAGGAACGTGTACGTCACTGAACCCTTACCATCGGCCAGCCCCTGTTGAATCCGTCTCTTGCCAGGGCGGTTCCAGGTTGAACTGCGGCATGCCATGCTCCCGGTGATCGCGCACCGCACCCTGAGCTACCGCGTGGAGCGCCTTCATCGCCGGACGTCGCGCCAGCAGGAATGACTGCATATACCGCCGAGCCGTGCTGCTCCAGATCATGTCGCGCCCCAGTCCATAGGCCCGCCGGCGCATGGCGTTCCATCGCGCCCCATCGCGCAGCAGTTCCTTCGCCGCCCCGGCAATCGCCATGGGATTCCCAAACGGGACCAGTACACCCCGCTGGTCCTTCAATAGCTCGGCGGCGTGCCAGTAAGGTGTCGAAATCACCGCCTTGCCTGCTCCGAACGCATAAGCCAGGGTGCCCGATGTGATCTGTGCCTCGTCCAGATAGGGAGTGATGTAGAGATCAGCCGCCCCGATGAACTCAGTTAGCTCTTTCAAGGGGACAAAGCGATTCGCGAACAGGACGTTGTTCTCGACCCCACTCTGCTTCACCAGCGCTTCCAGTTGCTGGCGGTACGCGTCACCCCGTGTGCGTAGTTCATTCGGGTGCGTGGCGCCCAGCACGATGTAAACCACATCTGGAAATTCCGCCGTGATCTCCGGCAACGCCTTGATCACCGTTTCAATGCCCTTATTGGGCGACAGCAGACCAAACGTCAGCAACACCCTTCTGCCGCTCAGCCCGAACTGGCCCTTGTAAAACTCCGGCTCCACAAACGGCACGTCTGGGATACCGTGCGGAATCAGATCGATCTTGGCCCGCGGCGCCTGATATGTCTCCTGCAGAATGCTCTGTCCCCTTTCCGTCATCACCACGAGCCGTGCCGAACGATCGACGATCTCCTGCATCACCCTGCGCTGATCCGTGTTGGGCTGCCGAAGAACGGTGTGCAGTGTGGTGACGGCCGGCGCCTCCAACCGAGCCAGCAGACTCAGCAGATAGGCGCCCGCCGGGCCGCCGTATATCCCAAACTCATGCTGGACACAGACAACCTCCACCTCGCTGTCGTTGAGGAACTGGGCGGCCTTTACGTAAGAGTGCTCATCCTGCTCGTCAATCTCGAAGCGAACCACCTCCGGATACTTGTACTCCCCCTGAAGGTCTGTAACCGAGACTGCACGGCACTCGCTCGACGGGTGTGTGCTCGCAATGGCGCCAAGCAGGTCGGAGGTGAATGTGGCAATCCCGCACTTGCGCGGTATATGGTCGCCAACGAATGCAATCTTCTGGACCGTTCTGGTTTCTTCCATGAGGCCTGTCCTTTCAGTCGTCTGCCCGACGTACCGCTTCAAGCGGATTCTCTCTGTCCCGGCTCTGAATCGACTGCCTTACCTTCGCCGGGAGATCAGCCGCCCATGGGGTGTACATCTCTACGGCGCTTCCTGCCCCAAACGCGATCATCCACTGCTCTCTGGCTGAGCGACGTGCAGTCCCTTTCAGCGTCCCATTCGGTTCTTATGCGACGCCCATTCGCGCGATCATCGCCGTCGTGGCGTCCTGGAGAACATAACCAGGTCGTCACATCGCGCCTGTCCCGAATTGGGCTCCGGACTGGCTTGGGCGCATGCTCACCCGCACCCATCCGCGAGTTGATGGAGATTGGATAGTGCACGTCTTGGCCCATTTCTGGCCGCACTCAGGCAAACGTGATCGGGCCTCTCTCCAACTTCGGAGCCGGCCTGATCGCAATTCCTTCGTTTGCCATCATGGAGCTTGCAATTCGTGCCGCTTCGCCGCGGTGGAGCCGCCACCCGGTCCTGTGGTCCGCGCACGAGATGAGGGGGTAGTCCTTAGCGGAACTGACCGTAACGGGCCATCTGACGTGATTTGGTCAGTCACTTCGGCGGAACTCGCCATCAGGCAGGCTGCCTGTCGAGCCGGCAGAGCTGCGTTGCGGGACCTGACTCTCCAGATCATCGTTCCGGCCCGAGGCGGCCCCCGACGCACCCAATCCATGGCTTCTGCCACTCTTTCGAAGATCAATGCCTTCCACCACCACTGGGCGAGGACGCCCGGAGACTCCATCGCCCAAGCCCACACTGTCGGATCGTCGGTCTGTTTCCGCTCCGCGCTTCAGTAGAAGAACCGTCCCACGGTAATGAAGAGCTTCCTCTCGCCGCGCTCACCGAAGCTTGCGCCGAAGAAGACGACCCCCAGTGGGCTCTCCCTGATCAGCCCCACCACCCCATCGTGAAATGGTGGGGGCGGCTGTCCGGACGTGAATGCATTGCCGAGTTCGTAGCCCAGCATCGCCCGAAAGCTCCGGAGGCCGGGCACCTTCACCTCGGATAGTGGGCGCATCAGGTACAGCCCGTTGTAGTAGTAGTGATTCCCGATGAGTTGCTGACGGGCCAGGGAGGCGAGTCTGGACGGCCCGCCTAGCGTGAACGGTGGGAACCCGAAGCCCGTGCTCACGGTGGTGCCTCCGCTCATCGTTTCCAGGAGGGAGTACTGCTCCCCAATCGGCAACGCATAGGCAACTCGGGATTCGAGAATCGGGAATTGCTTGCGCGCACCCGGCCAACGATTCACCCACTGTCCGTCGAACGAGAAGTAGAGCCCACTCGTCGGCACAATGCTGTCCATCCGGTCGTGAGTGAACTTCAGGCGGGTGGAGCCCACCATGCCGCTTAGCGACGTCAGATCGGGTGAACCGCTACTGACATAGGTGTGCAACTTCCTCAGTTGGTAGCCGAGCCGCAGCTCCGAGAATCGGCCTGCCGCATAGCCGGCGTCAATACTCCCACCCGTCTCCCTCACTTTGTAGGAGAACAGCGCCGTGTTCCCCTGATTGTAGAAATCCTGAGACCGCTCGTAGAGGAATCCACCAGGCGCAACGAAGAAGCGGGTGCCCTTCAGCCGGTAGTAATATTCCGTTGCAATCCGATTGTCGATTCCGAGGCTGAAATCGGTGCGAAGCTCCGAGTTGTGCGCCAGTACATCCAGCATCGTCAACCGTGCCGCAATACCCAGCTTCAGCCCCTCTGAGTTCGACCCGGAAATAAAGAGCCCGGTATTGAGAAACGGCGGCCCGTACGATTTCTCATGGACATTGATCTGGATGGCGTCCTGGCCCTGCCTCCGGATGAAGCCGTAGTCAGCGGATTTGTAGCGGCCGAGACCGGTAACCTCGTTGAGTGCGGCCTCCAGTTGGCCGCGATCAAACGGCTCGGAAAACTCGCTATTGAGTTCACGCGTCAACTGAACGTCTTTGCTCAGAGCCGTTCCATGGACTTCCACCAGCTTCGACTCAATCCACTCCGGGCGCCGTCGGCTCGCACGCCGGGCCATCAGGGCCGTCCATTCTCCGTCGCTCACTGCCAGCGTTTCCAGGAAGCGCGCCTTGCGTTGTGCCTCCTGATAGCCGCGCTCCGCCAGTTCCTTGCTGTGCTCGTAGCCGCGTGACGAGAAGCCGGACACATCTGGCAGAAGGATGAGGTCGGCCTGCCCCAACCCTTTCAAATTCCGATTCTCGTTTGCGGCCACCATGACGCCAAGCGATCGCTTGACCACGGCCAGCAGCGTGTCATAAGCGCCGTCGGCATCCGACGTCTCCAGGCCCACCGCGATGATCACCTCGGCGCCCATCTTCCTTGTGACGTCAACTGGAAGATTGTTGAGAACCCCGCCATCCACCAGCACCTGGTCGCCCAACCGGAGCGGGGCGAAGACGCCCGGCAGTGACATCGTGGCGCGCAAGGCGTCGAACAGCGACCCGCCGGAAAACACAACTTCCCTGCCTTTGACCAGGTCCGTGGCCACGCAGCGAAAAGGAATGGGCAGGTCGTCGAAGCTCTTCAGATCCCCGTACGGCGCCGCAATCCGGCTGATGACCAAGCCGACTCCCTGCCCGGGCGACAGCCCCATGGGTAGTTGGAATCCGCCCTTGAGTCCGAACTCGAGAGCATTGGGGAACGACCGGCGGTCCTCTTTACGGCGAAAGGACAGATCCCTAAACGGAGCATCTATGCGCAACGCTTCCGACCAGTCGATGGTCTCCACGAACGTCGCCATCTCGCTGGCGGTGTGGCCTGTCGCATAAACGCTGGCAACCATGCCGCCCATACTGGTGCCAACGATGAAGTCCACCGGGATGTGGTGTTCCTCCAGCCAGCGGATGACGCCGACGTGAACCAACCCGACAGCCCCGCCCCCTGCAAGCACCAGACCAACTTTGGGTCTCTCTTTGCCTTTGCGAATCTCCTGCGGGTAGGCGGATCCACACAGAACAATTCCGAGCCCGAGGAGAATGACCGTTGTTGATCTCACAACGCGCCCGGGTTTGCTAGCTTGAATGTCGGCCAAATGGCGCGTGTCCCCCTCACCGCGACAGGAGCAATCCAAGGCCCAACGAACAACCGCTCGGCTCGGCGTCGTCTTCGTGATGCGTTGTTGCGCAAGCTCCAAGGTCAGGGCCGCGACGCGCCACGCCCCTTGACGAGGGGCTTCCAGTCTCGATCACCCTTTCGCCGGTGGCGATTGGCGTGCTGTAGGTAGAGGCGGCACCTGCCAAAACGGCTATTAGCCCCGGGCGAATCGTTGTGATCCAGCGGCGTGACGGGAGGGCCAGCTTTCAGCTCAGAGCTACGAAGGCAGCGCACCAATCGGAGGGAACGAAGGCGGGGACGTCCACCACGGCGTCCCCACCAGATCGTTGGCATCCGCAGAGCAATGCTTTGACCTGCAGCGACAGCCAGAGAACAGCGTCTCGGGCGCAACGGGAAACCGGGAGCGACGGCGGGCGGTCATCTGGTCAAATACGGTCGATCTCATCCGGTCAACGCCACCTCGGAACGCCGGTCAGCATGATATCCCGGGAAGGAAGCCTCTGCGCCGGCAAGCATCGTCACATCGGCGATGGCTGCAGTCAGGCGGAGTGCCCCTTCTGCTCTACACCACTGATCGCGACCAGCGGCACGAACACTTCCTTGTGCCGGAGTCCGGCCTCCCGCACGTAGTCTTTCAGGATCGCGCAGGACTACGCGGTTCCGCCAACGGGCAACTGCCATCGGAACAGGAAGTAGTGACGGCCGCAGAAGTCACAACGACAGGGCTGAAGCAGCCAGAGGACGGCTTGCTCCAGGAAGTTGCGAACGCCAACACTCCGGTACTCGATGGACCCGCAGTGCGGGCACCGAGTTGAGAATAGGTTCTTCAAGGCGCGGAACATGGCTTTAGCTCCCACCCGTCGACCTCGTGTCGGTGGCATGGCCCGCCTGATTTCGAGAAGTGGGACTGGCGTAGATGGCACGGGGGCCACTACGCCAGCCGCCGGCGGGAGCGCTTGCCTCCCGCGCGGCTTTAACTTGTTCCTGCGTCCGCATATCGGGCTCGGAAAGCTTGACCTTCGCCCTCGCACGCGCGACCTGACGTTTGTGCCGGTTGATCAATTGCTTGCTCAAGTCGCGGAGTCGCGGGGACGTCCTGGTGTCACTGTCAATTCTTGCCGAGAAGAAGCCGCGCCTCCAGGTACTGACTCGTAGGGTGCCTCGATCTGCTCGATTCGTTGCGCCCGGTGTGGCGCACCATATTACGCAGCGCGGGGAACCGATCGGAAGGCCGTCTTCCATTCCCGCCTGGACCGAGTGACGTACCTGCGCTTGCTGCATGAGGGGGGCCGCGCCCGGCGACCTCCCAGTCCCGGCCTATTGCTTGATGCCCAACCACATACACGGGATTGCCGTCCCTCGCGAGGTGCCTGACCTGGCAACGGTGATGCAGCGTGCGCATGGCCGGTACCCACAATATTTGAACGCTCGCCGCGGCCGGTGCGGGCCCCTGTGGCAGAACCGGTTCCACTCGTGTCCGCTGGGCGCCTCCCACCTCTGGGCGGCGCTACGAATCCTGTTCGTGCAGGCCTGGTGGAGGGCCCGCGATCCTATGAATGGTCGAGCGCGGAAGCGCATCTATCGGGAGAAGATTCCTGGCGGATCGCGGACATGCAGTTTTGGCGAGCGGCGGGTGGTACTGCGGCCTGGACGCGCCTTCTGGGTGAGCCTGAAGAGGCCGGGCAGTGGAAGGCGCTACGACCTGCGACGTACTCCGGGAAACCGTTTGGGGATGAAGCCTTTGCCGGAGAAATGCGAGCGCAGCGCGCGGTGGTGTGGGCGAAGGCCGCCGGGGCGATTGCCCCAAATGGCGGCGTCGAGGGACTGCGGGCAAGATCCTGAAGGCCGGAGATCTTCGGGTCTCAGTGACCGAAAGTGCGCACAATACCGGAGGGCGCCGTGCGGAAATATTGCTGGAGAAAGTTGATGTGACAGGCCAGGACGTCCCGTTTTCCTTCCGAATAGCGTCCTCCGGCTTGGGGGCGTCCGGGATGAAGGCGACACCGCCGATCTGGGAGAGTTGGCCCACCTTCTCTTCCAGCGTCATGCGGCGGAGGAGGGCTTCGACGCGAGGATCCGGCTTCGAGGTTGTTTGCGGGGTTTGACCTAGGGCGAGAAGGGACGCCGATTGGAATGCGGCGACCCAGAGGACGGCAAGGGTACTTCGTTTCACGATACTGCTCCGTGGACCGTGGAGGATCCGGTGATACGCCGCGTGCGCGAAGCCGGTAGCCTCGCGGGCGGTGCTTCGATATACCCCCTGGCGGAGGAGCTGGCAATTCGGGGTAGATGGGCAACAGACGAAGGGCACTCCTCCCTGCCGCAATTGGCCGGTGACGGCCGTGCCGGGCTTGTCGGGGCTTCAGAGCAAGCGCAGCTCACGGTTGAAGCTCTGGGATACGGGCATGTGTGGCCGATAAGGCGGACTAATTCTCTCTGATTCTGGGGATGATTCCGGACGTTCCGGCAGTTTCCATGCATGAAAGGAGAGCCGATCTTTCCAGGCTCTCAGAAGGAGATCCCCATGTTTCTGATTGAACGGCGCCCCGACTGCGCCTTTCTGACGCACCTGCTCACCGTGGCCCTTGCCCTGTCACCCATGAGCCTGATTGGACAGGACCTGGCGGGGGCGCGCGGTGGGCGGAGCACACCCATCACGTACAACAATCGCATTCGCATCACCCAAGGGCGGGGCGTGAACGGCGACCTGGCGCCCATTGTCCGAATCGTGTCGCCGCTGGCCGATTCCGGCATTGCTCCGGGCGACTCGAAGCCAGGCGCGGGCAGTGCAAATGGAACCGGCTTCCTGGTGAATCTGGAGGTCGTCACTCGTGACCTGGTTCCTCTCCGCCTGCGCGAGTCGAACGTGGCGCCGGCGGGCGCGGGCATCCGGCACGTCGACCTGCTCAATCAGGGTGCGATCAATCCCGACGTACCAGGACTGTACGTCTTTTTTGACTGTGACCTTGTGACTCCAGACGGGAATATTCTGCCGAAATTCAATAATTTCGCCTCGGCTTTCAATGTGGCAGGAACGGACGATACTCCAGGAGAGGGCGTGACGGCGTGGCTGGGCTGGCATGTGCTGGAGTCCGTGCCCAGTGACGTGAATGAGTTCACGCTGACGGCGGCACTGGTGGACGAAGCAGGCCGGGTCGGCATGGACCAGATCAGGCTCAAGGTGGATCGAACCAAGACCTCGGGCCAGGCGTTGACACCGGCTCCGCTGGGTAGCACTGCGACAACCGGCATGGAGGGCGATCCGCAGGCGCCGGAGGTGTCCATCATTGCTCCGCGGGTCCCGACGGCAGTGGCGATTGGTCCGCAGGACAAGAATCCGACACTGGCCAACGGCGCGCTGATCTTCCTGCATGTGAGCGCGGTGGCTCGCGGAGGGGCTGAGATTGCAGTGAGCGAGAACGGGCAGCGGGAAGGGTTTCAGAACCCGCTCCCGGTGGGTTTGATCCTCGACGGTTCGCAGATTCCGGTGGGCGCCATGGGCGGAAGCGGCTTGCCGAACCGAAACTATCCCGGACTATACGTCGCTCTGGATGTGCCGCTGAAGCAGCCGAACGGAAACGTGGTGCCGCCTGGGGTGAATCTGGCTCCGCTGTTCGATGTGGCCGGGTCGGAAGTGGATGCGCTGGGGCGTGTGCGGGTAACGGCCGACTGGGTGATTGGAGGATCGCTGGTGGTTCCGACGGGTAAACAGGACGTCACAATCACGGCAAAGGTGACGGACTCAATGGGGCGAACCGGTGTGGCGAACCGTGTGGTCACGATCAGCAAGTCGCAGAGCGGCCAGGACTTGACGGCCAATCCGAGATAGCGGGCAGGCGGGGTCCGTCAGGCCGGGCCCCGCGCCACCAGAAAAATGCCCGGGAGGATGGATGAGAATGGCGCTCGCGGCGGTTTATAGGGTGACGATGAGCGAAGCAAAGGCCGCGCCAACCGGCTGCCATACTATCGGCATGGCGGGGCGCGAACCAAAACGGGCGGCGTTTGAACAGGAGGCTTTGCCCCACGCATCCAGCCTTCTGCGCGCGGCTCTGAGTATCGTCCGCAACGGTGGCGCCGCCGAGGATCTGGTGCAGGACACACTGCTGCGGGCGTGGCGTTTTTTCGACCGCTTTGACCAGGGTACGAACTGCAAAGCGTGGCTGTTCCGCATCATGTTGAACCTGTCTTCGGAGGTGCGGCGCAAGCGGGCGGCGGAGGCGAGCACGATGGCGCCTTTGCTGGAAACACATGCCGCCGACCGGAGGTTCGCCGATGCCGATGTATTGGAGCGGGATCTTGTCCGGCGGGCCTTTGAAGCTCTGCCGGACGACCAGCGCACAGTGCTGCATCTGGCGATAGTGGATGGATTCACGTGCAAGGAGATTTCCGAACTACTCGCCGTTCCGATGGGGACGGTGATGTCGCGCTTGAGCCGAGGCCGGGCCGCGCTACGGCGGCAGTTGGCCGGGCGGCGTGGAGAAGGGAGCGGTTCCGATGGAGTGTGAGCGATTTGAAGAGTTGACCTCCCTGCATCTTTCCGGGGAACTGACGACGGAGCAGGATGAAGAGTACAACCGGCACCGGTCAGGGTGCCGGACCTGCGCCGCGCTGTTGAACGAACAGATCCGCGCCGACCATCTGCTGCGGACCAGTCTGGCCGAGGTCCCGGTGCAGGCGGAGACGTTGCAGGAACGGGTGCGTCGGAAGATCGATGGTCCGGCGTGGCGCGGGCTCCTTCCGGGATGGAGGGCGTTGCAGGTCGCGTGCGTAGCCGCGACGCTGCTGATAGTGGGGATCGTGGTGACCGGGCACCTGCAGAGTGCGCCGGAGGAGGTCCTGCTGGAATCGGCCGCTGCCGACCATGTCGAGGACGCGATTGAGAGGCTGCCGAAGGCGGGATGGGTGACCAACTCCGGTGAGGCGGAGAAGCTGGCGGAACGGGTCTTGGGCGACGGCCGCCCTGTGCGGCTGTTTGCGCCATCGGGTTACACGCTGGCGCGGGCCCGAGTGTGCAATTTGGAGGGCAAGGCCCAGGCATGGCTCCATCTCATCTATGAGCAGGGCGGCCGGGAGGTCTCGTTCTTCGTGAGAAGCGCGACGGTTTCGTCAGCAACGGCCGGCCAACTGGCGCTGGCGGACGAGCCGCGAGGCAGGACGGTGGGCCGGTATGCGGCGGCCGGCGCACGGCGGCATGGACTGGGAATCGTATTCGTCGGCGCAGTGACCCGGGCTGAGTCGATCGAGATGGTACGATCGGCCGCCACCTCCATTTCTTAGGCTGCGGCTACGCGCCGCGGCTATCACCACCACAGTTGAAAAGGAGAATCCTCATGATGAAAAGCCTGCCTGGCGGCGGGTCTTCCCTGGGATTCCGGCTCCTGGTGTGTCTGGGAGCGGCTGGAATTCTGACCGCAGCGATTGCACAGACGACGCATTCCGGCTTCATGGCCGCAATGCACGAGAGCATGGCGCGGATGGACGCGCAGATGGAGGCGGCACCGATGAGCGGCAACCCCGATCGGGACTTCGCTTCGATGATGATTCCGCACCACCAGGGTGCGATCGATATGGCGAAGGCGGAGTTGATACATGGAAAGGATCCCACGATGCGGCGGTTGGCACAGGAGATTGTGATTGAACAGCAATCCGAGATCGAAGCGATGACACTGCGGCTCAAGAAGTTGAACGCGGGCAGCGCGAAAGGGGACCGGTAAACCAAGTGCGTATTCGAGGAGCAGTTTTCTTTCTCATTGGGGCGATGGCGGCGGCCCAAGCCGGCGACCGCGTGTATACGGCGGATCAGATCTCCAACACGGTTTCGGTGATCGACCCGGTGTCGAACCGTCTGCTGGGTTCGATTCGACTGGGTGCCAGCGTACCGGCGGCGTTGAGTCCGCTGTACAACGGAGAGCTCCTGGTACATGGGCTGGGGTTCTCTCCGGATCACAAGACTCTGGCGGTGGTTTCGATCGGCTCGAATTCCGTGACTCTGATCGACACGGAGACGAATTCTGTCAAGGGGAAGGTCTATGTCGGGCGGTCTCCGCACGAGGCGTTCTTCCGGCCGGATGGCCGCGAGTTGTGGGTGGCCGTGCGTGGTGAGAACTATGTGAGCGTGATCGACCCGGCGGCCCGGAAGGAGGTGCGGCGCATCGAGACGGCCAACGGCCCTGGCATGGTGCTCTTCCGGCCCGATGGCAAGTATGCGTTCGTACCCTCCAGCTTCACGCCGGAGATGGATGTGATCGATACGGAGACCTACCAGGTGATTGCGCGGGTAAAGCAGGCGAGCCCATTTTCGCCGAACCTGGCGGTGGATCAGGACGAGGTCTGGCTTACGCTGAAGGACTCCGGCCAGACTCAGGTGGTGAGTGCGAAGCCGCCGTTTGAGACCCGCTGGGTGCTGCAGACGGGACCGATTACAAATCACGTTGCCTTGGTGGCCAACGGGCAGGGCCGGTTCGCCTATGTCACGGTGGGCGGCAGTGACCGGGTTTTGGCGTACCGGCGGGAGCCGGGTTCCAAGCCGGAACTGATCGCGACGATCAGAACGGGTGATCTGCCGCATGGCATCTGGGGCTCCGCCACAGGTGACCGGGTGTATGTCGGACTGGAAAATGGAGACGCCGTGCAGGCGATCGACACGCGAACGAACCGCGTGGCGGCGACGATCCCCGTGGGTCAGTTGCCGCAGGCACTGGTCTACGTTGCGAACGCGACGGCTTCCGATGCAGGCAACGCCAGGCTGGAGCCACCCGGGGTGGCGCGCGAAGCTCTGCATGTCAGAATGACGGCGGCCCCGGGCACGAGTACCCTTGCCAGCGCCAGTGTGTCGATCAACTCATTGGGCCTGATTGACAGCCTGCAGATCGCGGCCAGCGGACTCGCACCTGGGCAGAGCTACAGACTGGTGCTGGTGGGCGGACCACAGCCGCAGAACCTGGTTGGCTTCACGGCTGGCACAGGCGGAACCGCCATTGCCCAGACGCTGGGGCCGTTGAAGCGAGCTGTCGCCGGGTCGGACAAAGAGAGTGCGTTGAGGCTGGAGGTCCGGTCCGGCGATGGTGATGAGGTGGTGCTGCGTCAAACCGGGGCCGAAGTGGGTTCGCGGTAGGACGCGACAAGCACGTTGCGGGTTCAATGGGCGGGCCTCCTCGCGACGGGAAGCGTCGCGGGGACGTCCTGGTGTCACTGTCAATCCTTGCCGAGAAGAAGCCACGCCTCCAGGTACTGACTCGTAAGATGCCTCGATCTGCTCGATTCGTTGCGCCCGGTGTGGCGCACCATATTACGCAGCGCGGGGAACCGACCGGAAGGCCGTCTTCCATTCCCGCCTGGACCGAGTGACGTACCTGCGCTTGCTGCATGAGGGGGCCGCGCCCGGCGACCTCCCAGTCCCGGCCTATTGCTTGATGCCCAACCACATACACCTGATTGCCGTGTCGCACGAGGTGCCTGTCCTGGCCGAAGTGATACAGCGTGTGCACGGCCGGTACGCACAATATTTGAACGCTCGCCGCGGCCGGTGCGGGCCCCTGTGGCAGAACCGGTTCCACTCGCGCCCGCTGGGCGCCTCCCACCTCTGGGCGGCGCTACGAATCCTGTTCGTGCAGGTCTGGTGGAGGGCTCGCGGTCCTATGAATGGTCGAGCGCGGAAGCGCATCTATCGGGAGAAGATTCCTGGTGGATTGCGGACATGCAGTTTTGGCGAGCGGCGGGTGGTACCGCGGCCTGGATGCGCCTTCTGGGTGAACCTGAAGAGGCCGGGCCATGGAAGGCGCTACGACGTGCGACGTACTCCGGGCAACCGTTTGAGGATGAAGCCTTTGCCGGAGAAATACGAGCGCAGCGCGCGATGGTGTGGGCGAAGGCCGCCGGGGCGATTGACCCAAATGACGGCGTCGAGGGATTGCGGGCAAGGTCCTGAAGGCCGGAGATCTTCGGGTCTCGGTGACCGAAAGTGCGCACAATACCGGAGGGCGACGTGCGGAAATATTTCAGGAGAAAGTTGATGTGACAGTTCAGGACGTCCCGTTTCCCCGTTTCCCTGTCCCGTTTCCCGGGTTCGCAAAGCGGCAGTCACGGCGCTAGCACGGATCGCCAAAGCGGCTTCGTAGGGAGCATTGGAGGCGGTCTGCCCGCCTCCGGCCTCCTGAGAGCAGTCACGGTGGACGGCAACCGGGAGAGGCTGTGAAACGCCAGCAGAGGTCCGGATGGCAGAAATGTCACAGCTACAGAGGAATAGCCGTCACGCCGGGCGGCGTCGGGACCCTTCCGGGGCTGCTGGACGGCGGGTGGAGAGATGGCACGCTGAGCGCAGCGGGAGCTTCCAAAAACAGGTTGATGGGTTGATAACCGAACGTGGTCTCACGCGATGTCGCGGACTTCGACGGTCATCTGCTTGCCGAGGACCGCGAGGGCGGCCTGGATCTTCTCGGCCTTGGTGGCGTGTTCGGGATCGAGCATGCGGCGGATCACCCGTTCGTGAACTCCCAGGCGGCGGGCCAACTCCGAGTTGCTGACTTGCTGATCGCGCATGGCCAGGTAGAGCGCGAGCTTCGGCGCGAGCCAGAGCGGTACAGGGACTAAGCGCTGGCCGCGCTTGGCCGGGGACGGCGCTGGGATCTCCTCCCGGCGGGAGAGTCGGATGGAGAGATCGGAGCCGAGAGCATCCATGGCTTCTTCCATAGCTTCGCGCTCATCGCTGCCGTCAGTAGCTACGCGGGGCAGATCGGCAAACTCGACCAGAACGCGGCCGTCGCTGCCGGTGGTGAATTTCGCGGGGTAGGCGAACTGGGACATGCGTTTATCTCCTACAGGTCGTGCGGATCGATCTTCAGATCCGCGCACATCTTGGCCAGCAGGTCGCGGCCAATCTCCTTCTTGCGGTCCTTGAGGGTGGTGAACTCGTCGCCGAAGTAGAGGCGGCCGTGGCTGCCTTTGCCCTTGTCGGCCACAAACTGACAGGTGACCTTTTGGCTGCGCGCCAGCTTCCGGACTCTCCGCTCGAACTCCGCACCCTTCGCCACTACAGTCTCGGACAGTTCTGTCCGAGTGTCAACCCTGTCAACCGTTGTCAACCAGTTTCGGGGCGCAGTGGCTGGGGACAGGGTGCCATTGGGCTACTGGCTGGAAATCGGCGCCGGGAAGGACCCAACGGAGCCTTGGGCGAGTTCACTGCGGGCGGTGGTGAGGATCTGTTCGGCTTCGTCGCCGGCGAGTTCGTGGCGGGCACGGAGGGCGTCGGCCAGGCGGTGGATCGGGTAGAGGTTGGCGCGCACCAGATCGTGGGTGCGCTGGCGGAGGCGGCGCACGTGGCGGCGGGTTGCGCGCCAGTCCGTACAGCCGTGGCTGAGCCAGAGCATGCACAAAGCCTGGGTGCTCGCGATTCGCATCGAACTAGCAGCTCACGGCTCGGCGGAAGAAAAGTGGCGTTTCTTGAGGCGGGTGCGCTGAGGGAGATCACGCAACCGCCGCGGATCGGGACTTACGAGAGCGGCATAGACAGGGGCGTGCACAAGACGGAGCCTGGATCTAGACGGGACGACTACGCGCGACGGCGCAATGGTCCGGTCACTCCCGCGAGAGGGCGGCTGGCTTGCCGGCTGTACGCAAGGACACGTTGAACGGCGAGGGAATTTCGATGAAGGTGCCTCGCATCATGTCTGATGAGGGCCATGCCTACCATTTGATTGAAGGTGTGTGTCAGTTGGGCCGCGTCGGTGAAGTGCGCGGCTTGGGCGGCGTTCGCTGCGGTTCGACTGAAGCGGAGAAGCGTGCGACTGGTTCGTCCGCTCGGGAGCGGGTTTCCGCTCCCGACCGAACTGGGCTTTCCAGTGGAAGGGGCGGGATCGGAAGTACGGGCGTGATTGGGTGTCCGGTTGGTCTTGTGGGTTCGAAACTGGGACGAGAAAAAGGCCGGCACGAATGCCGGCCCGCAAGCCTGGGGGCTCGCCCCACGGAAGAGGGTTGACTGGATGTTCCTTCGATTTGGCGAGATGACCGAGTCCTGCAGACGTCCGATGAAGCCGCGCAGGTAGCCCGTCGCTTACGGCCAGATGGCTCTTCGCCTCTCCGAGAGGCGGTTCGGAGTCTTTCGCAGCGGCGGCCCAGGCTACCGCTTCCCAGTTCAGGACATCGCCGTTTGGCATTGCCTCGCGATATCGTTCTACTTTCGGACTTTGGAACGTGGCACTGCGTCTTGAACCGGTGGCCCTTGTCGCGCTCGTGGCGCGAGAGCCGGGATTGGGACCGCAGAACCAACGGCTTTGACCAGTTTCCTCCCGGACTCCCGGACCCCTTCGAGGCCGAGCTTCAAGCATCGTTGTACGAGTGAAAGAAGTCGACGGCGAAAGCCTGGGCGTTCTGGATCCAAACAGAGGAACAAGAGATTGTCTGGAGTGTTGTGGGACCTTCTGCTATCGAGGCGAGCGATCTCGCTGCGTTTCGTGTAGGCGTATGTGTTCCTGAGCCAAGGCATGCAAGATGCGAGCCGAGAGATTTCCGGATGCCCAGGTTCAAGGGCTCAAGGGGGCGCGGGGACGTCCTGGTGTCACTGTCAGTTCTTGCTGAAAAACAGCCGTGCTTCCAGGTGCTGATTCGTAAGATGCCTCGATCTGCTCGATTCGTTGCGCCCGGTGTGGCGCACCATATTACGCAGCGCGGGGAACCGACCGGAAAGCCGTCTTCCATTCCCGCCTCGACCGAGTGACGTACCTGCGCTTGCTGCATGAGGGGGCCGCGCCCGGCGACCTCCCAGTCCCGGCCTATTGCTTGATGCCCAACCACATACACGGGATTGCCGTCCCTCGCGAGGTGCCTGACCTGGCAACGGTGATGCAGCGTGTGCGTGGCCGGTACGCACAATACCGGAGGGCGACGTGCGGAAATATTGCAGGAGAAAGCTGTTGTGACAGTTCAGGACGTCCCGTCTCCCGTCTCCCGGTGCAGGACGTCCCGTCTCCCGGTGTCGATTCCGTGAATCTTCTGTCAATCGCTTCGGGGCGGGTGGGAGTTTCGCTAGGCTGGTAGTCGCCCCCTCTGAGGGGGGGCGCCAACTCCTTATGAGACATCGACCTACGCCGGACCGCCGCGGGATGGCGGTCCTACTTGTGACCGCGGCTCTGTTTGTGACAGCGGAGGGACACGCACAACCGTATCTGCACGCGCCCGCGGTGGACGAATACGCGAAGCACGACCCGTCGGGGACCACCATTCTTCCCAATGGCCGGCTGCTGCGGCCGGAAGGGCGGCAGTTGCCGCTGGCGCGGTTCCCGCATGGGCTCGCTATGACTCGGGACGGAAGGACGCTGTTTGTGCCCAGCGACGGGATTGGGCAGTTGGTGACGGGGTGGCAGTCGGGGGCGCCGCGCATTGTGACAGTGGAGCCCCCGCCGCGCCCGGGCCAGAAGAAGAAGAACCGCCTCAACGCGGGCGGCGCCGAGTTTTCGCCCGATGGCGCGCTGCTGTACTGGAGCAGCGGGGAGACGGGCAAGGTCTTCGTCTTCGATACCGCCTCTCCGCGCCTGGTTGCGGAGATTCCCCTGAACGTCGAGGTGGCGGGGCGGAAGTTTGAGGACAGCTACGGAGCGGACCTGAAGCTGTCGGACGACGGGAAGTACTTGTATTGCGCCGATGTGACGAACTTCCGGCTGGTAGTTGTGGACACGGCGCAGCGCCGGGTGGTGGGTTCGACGCCGGTCGGGCGGTATCCTTACGCGCTGGCGGTCTCCGGGCATCGAGTGTTTCTGGCCAACATCGGGCTGTTCGAGTACAGTGCCATTCCGCCACCGGCGGATGGAAAGTCCGATCCGCGGGGGTTGACGCGGCCCGCGTTTGGGTATCCCAGCCAGGAGGCGCGCGACGGGGTGACGTTTGAGGGCCGCAAGGTGCCGGGCCTGGGCGACGACAATGGGCCGCAGTCGTTCTCAGTAACGGGCGTGGAGGTCTCTAATCCGCAGGCTCCGACGGTGGTGAGCCATTGGAAGACGGGGCTGCTGATCCACGCGCCTTCGGACAATGGGGTGACGGTAGGCGGCAGCGCTCCGAACTTCCTGGCCGTGAGCGGGGACAGTCTCTATGTCTCGAACGGGAACAACGACCTGATCGAGCGCATCGACCTGTCGAGTGGCAAGGTGGCCGCGAAACAGCGGATTGTGCCGTCGCCGCTGGTGGCGGGACTGCGCGGCGTGGGTCCGTCTGGCCTGGTGGTTTCGGCCGACGGCGCGCGGCTGTATGTGGCCGAGAGTGGCATCAACGCGATCGGAGTCCTGGATGCCCGGACGCTGCGGGTGGTGGGCCACATTCCGACGGCGTGGTACCCGTACCGGCTGGCGGTCTCGCCGGATGGGCGGCATCTGGCCAGCATCAGTTTCAAGGGGTTTGGGAATGGGCCCAGCGCGGGCCAGAACATCCCGAAGAGCGAGTTCCTGAAGATGCGCGGCGTGCTGGGCCTGGTCAGCACTCCTACCGATGAGGACTTGCGGCCGTTGACAGAGCGCGTGCTGGAAGCCAACGGCATGGTGGACCGGCGGGCGGACCGGGCCGCAATGTCCTCTCCAGTGATTCCGGGCATCCCGGGGCGGGCGTCGCGGGAGATCAAATACGTCGTCTTTATCACGAAGGAGAATCACACCTTCGACACGATCTTCGACCGCGTCCCGGGCGCGCGGCACGACCCCTCGCTGCTGCGCTGGGGCCTGCACCAGACGATTCAGGAAAAAGGCGAACCGACGCTGGAAGACGCCGGAGTGATGGTGAATCACAATGCGCTGGCGCGCGCCTTTACCGTGAGCGACAACTTTTACATGGAGCCGGAGGCCTCCGGCGTGGGGCATCGCTGGCTGGTGGGCGTACAGCCGAACAACCTGATGCAGATGACCTACTCATTGGGCTGGGGCTTCAAGAAGGACAGCAGCGCTCCGGGACGCCGCTATGCGATGGGCTCGAATGGATCGCTGATTCCGGAGGACTACCCGGAGGCCGGCTCGATGTGGCAGCACCTGGGCCGGCACGGCATCCGGTTCCGCAACTACGGCGAGGGTTTTGAATTCCCCGGCGTGGTGGAGGATGAAGACGAGCATCCCACCGGCGCGCGGGAGGTGGTGAACGTACCGATGCCGAAGATCCTGTTCGACAACACGGCTTTCGGGTATCCCATCTTCAACATGAACATCCCGGACCAGTACCGGGCGCATTGGTTCATGCGCGATTTTGAGGAGCGCTTTGTGCGCGGCGGGAAAACGCTGCCCTCTTTTCTCAACATCGCCATCTGCAACGACCATGGTTCCGATCCGAAGCCGGCGAAAGGCTACCCGTACGTGGCCTCCTGGATGGCGGATAACGATCTGGCGCTGGGACGGATTGTTGAGTTTCTCTCGCACACGCCGTACTGGAAGAACATGGCGATCTTCGTAACGCAGGATGACGCGGGCGGCGAGCCGGACCATGTGGACGCGCAGCGGAGCGTGTTGCTGGTGATTAGTCCCTGGGCGAAGCGCGGCTATGTGTCGCACCGGCACACGACGATCCTAAGCATGCACCGCACGCTCTACGAGATCCTGGGCCTACCTCCGTTGAACATGTTTGACGCGCTGGCCAACGATTTCTCGGACAGCTTCACGACGGTGCCCGACTACCGGCCGTACACGGTGGTGCCGGTGGACCGGCGGGTGTTCGATCCGGAGAAGGCGAAGGACCCCAAGGACCCGGAATACGGGCAGGCGCGGAAGATGGGCTCGATCGTCATGGACGACGATGACGAGATGGAAAAGATCCTGCTGCGGGGCGGGCAGGAGGTGAAGCCGCACCGCAAGTGAGTCGGACGATGGGCGCGCGGGTGGGGCCGGTCAGGCCTTGGCCGGCTCCTCCTTGATCCAGACGATGGAGGTGGCGTCCGGCATCGGCGGCCGACGGCCGCTGGCATCGGGGCGGGGCTCCTCAGGCGGCAGGGGCAAGCCTGGTTCACGGTTCTCGCGGACGAAGTTGGGGATGGCCAACATGGGGCTGCCATCGGCGAAGGTCCCTTTCAGAACGACGACGCCACCCAGGAAGTCGCCACGCCACTCCGGAGTGAGCGGAGCTTTGGCGCTGAGGCGCTTGGTGATGTCCTGGTCTTTGCGCTCGATGTTGTAGATGAGCGGGCCGTAGCGCAGGGCCAGTTTGCCGCGGGTGGCTTCGATTTTGTCACTGGCCTTGATGTGCTGGGGCTTCAGCGGCAGTTCGACTTCGATCTTGTCGCCGGCTTTCCATGTGCGATCCAGGACGGCATAACCGTTGCGACTGGCGGCTTTGACGGGCTTGCCGTTGACCAGGATGGAAGAGATGCCGTTGGAGTCGGGCATGGGCTTGTAGAGCTCACTCACGGCGCGGTCCGGCATGCGGATGTGGACGCTGAATCGCTTGGAGTCTTTCGGATTGACGGTGAGAGCGAGCTTGCCGCTCCAGGGATAGTCGGTCTCCTGCACCATCTCTACATCGGTGCCGGCGACCTTCTCGAGTACAATGCGGCTGCCGACGAAGAGGTTCACATAGACGGAGTCCGGCGTGCGGGAGTAGGCCCAGGTGGGCAGCATCAGCAGGGTGCGCGGGATGTTGCCGACGCAGCAAGGGCAGACATGCCATTCGTAACGGGGCGTGGATTCATCCAGCGGGTTGTCGTAGTAGAAGTACTTGCCGGTGAGGTCAACGGATCCGAGCAGGGCGTTGTAGATGGTGTCTTCGTAAAGATCGACGTACTTGGCGTCGTGGTAGGCCAGGTGCAACTTCCAGTGGAAGAAGATTGCGCCGCAACTGGAGCAGGCCTCGCAGTAGCCGCGGTTGCGCAGCGAGTAATTGGGGCCGAACCCTTCAGAGGTCTCACCGCTGCCAATGCCGCCCGTGACGTAGTACTTGCGGTGGACCAGGTTGTGCCAGAGGGATTTGACAGCGCTCTGGTAGTCGGGGTCGTGGGTTTCGACGGCGACGTCGGCCATGCCGGAGTACGTATAGGCGGCGCGCACGGCGTGCCCGACAGCCTCATACTGCTGCGTTACGGGCAAGTGGCTCTGGTCGTATTCCTGCTGCTCGTCTGGGCCCGTGGCGGTGGTATAGCGCGAGTCGAGCAGGAACTTGGCGAGCTGAATGTAGTTGTCACCCTTGCCGCCGCCTTCCATGTCATTGACGAAGCGGCCGAAACGAACCAAGCCCTGTTCAATCTGCTGGTGGCCGTCAAACCACGGCTTCTTGGGCGCGGGCCCCAGGTTGTTGTACCAGCAGTCGGCCAGTTTCTTCGCGCCGTTGTAGAGTCGCGCGTCCTTCTTGTCCGTCATCAGATAGTGGTTGATGGCGGATTCCAGGAAGTAGCCGGCCACGTAGCCTTCGTGATCGCCGCGGTGGGCGGGATCCCAGTGTTTGTAGCCCTTGGTGTCGATGACCTTGCCGTCGTAGTTCTCACGAGAAAGGGTGAAGGCGGTCTGGAGGTAGCCATCGGGCTCCTGGGCAGCCAGGATCTTGGGGATCCAATCGTCCAGCGTGGCGCGCATCTTCTTGTGCGCGGCTTCGATTTCCGCATCGCCCTGCGCATCGATCATGAGCGCGATGCTCATGGCCTCGACCGTCTGGTGGACCCATGCGTTGGAGAAGACATAGCCCTTGTGCAGACCATGCGGTTCGCCACGCAGCGCCTTGCCTGCTTCGATGAAGTTGTCGATGCCGCCAGGCCCCACCTTGATGTCGGTGCGGTTGATCTGGTCGATGCAGTGGGGGATCCAATTGACCATCAGGGCCTTGGCTCGAGCTTTCCACAGCGGGCTCGTGATCTGGAAGTTGCGCGTATAGACGGCGCCGAGTTGTTCCGCGGGCGGCGGTGTTTCGACCAGCACCTGCAGGGTGGCAGAGGACTCCGCCTGCCCGTTGTTGGCGGTCAGCTTGAGGACGTAGGAGCCGGGCGTGGAAAAGGTCGCCGTGGTGATGGGCGCCTTGGCATCGGCGAAGGTGACGGCACCGGGTCCGGAGGCCTTGCTCCAGGCGATGGTGGGCGCGGGCCCTTGTGGAGTGGGTGGGGTCGGAGGCGCATTGCGACGACGGGGGCGTCCGGGATGAGGAGCGCTCCCATAACCGGCCCATCCGCGAAGATAGGTTTTGCCGGGCAGGATGGTCACTCGATCGATGCCGGCTTCGCTATGGAGCGGCGGGGCATCCGCCGCCGAGGCGCAGGAGACAATGGCGGTTTGCAGCACGGGCGCGGCAACCACCGTCGCCACGGCGGTTCTGCCCGCTTCCTTGAGTAAGTTTCTACGCGAGATACGCGGGTGCGACTGACGACTGGCCATGAGCTGACGCCTCCAGAAACAGCTTACATGGATTCGAGCACGAAGGTCGAAAGCGCTTTCACGTTTCGGCGTATTCGAGGCCCTCTACTCCAGAGGGATGCAGATATCGGTGATGAGTTGCTCCGCCGGCGTGTGGCGCGGATCGTTGCGGTAGTACTCGATGGAGGCCCGGAAGGCGGCTTCCCGGCCGCTGTGGGGCAGCCATTCTCCGCAGAGCCGGGCGTACGCCGCGCCCAGCAGATGATAGGGGCCGACGTGGCGCAGCACTGCGTATTCGCCCGCCGGAAGCTCGTGAAGATCCAGACCGTCCGGCGGTGAGGTGCCCGGTTTCACCTTCAGGGCCGCGTCGTAGCGCTGGGCCGCCGGTTCGGTCGCCTCCGGATCGTCGTGAACAATGCCGAAGTAGTCGAGTCCGGGACCCAACAGGCGTGCGGGCCCGGCCAGCGCGAAGAGCCTCGACCACGCCTCGCCCACCTCGTTGTATGGGCCAACGTGGCGCGCCGCGACCACGGTGCGCGACGGCAAGCGCAGCAACTGGACACTCTGCACCTGGCGGAACTCCACCGGTGCCTCGCCGAAGTGTGCATGAAAAGCACGGGTGAAGCCTTCGTGGCTTTCGTAGCCGGCCTCCAGGGCGATGTCGACGATGCGGTGGTGGCCCTGGCGCAGGCGTTCCGCAGCTCGCTCCAGACGCAGACGCCGGACGTATTCCTTCACCGGTTCCCCTGTCATGCCACGGAAGATGCGGTGGAAGTGGAACGGCGAGAAGCAGGCGACGCCGGCCAGACGGTCGAGGGAAAGCTCCTCATCGAGATTCTCCTCGATGTACCGCCTCACTCGGGCGATGCGCTCTTCGTAGGTCATGACGGGCGTGTGGCCGGAGCGGCGGATCTCACCGGGTAGCGAACGAGGGTCTTTAGACGTTCCGGCGCGGTGCGGCGCGGGTCGGAGAGGTAGATCTCGTGGTGCGGGCCGATGAGTTCCAGACCATTGGCATCGGCGTATTCCTTGAGCACGGCGATTGTCTTGGCCACCTGGTCGTAAGGGCCAACATGCAGCGCCTGCAAGCAACGCCCTTCTTTCCGGGTGACGAGATCGACGCGCTGTATGGATTCGGGTTTTCCCTTGGCCAGTAGCTTGCCGGCGGTTTGGCGCACTTCGGACTTTCGAATGGCCGGCGGGACGGGCAACAGTAGTTGCCAATCGGTGATCGCCGTGTAAATGCCCTCCAATGGCGCGACAGGGAACGTCTCTTGCCCGCCGGACTTGCGCGTCATCTTGATGGTGTACGCCATCGGATACAGGGCCGAGATAGCGTCCTGGAATTCTGGGCCGCCCGGCTGGCCATGACCGGCAATGGCCAGATAGTGCGTGGAGGGAATGTCGACCAGAACTGGTTTTTGTGAGAAGTGCGGTCTTGGCATGAACCCAAGATACGGCTTTCGGGCAACGGCGTCTTGACCATTCTTGCGAAGTAGCGGGCGGTCACGAGAAAGCGTGATTTGGGTTGTCCACCAGTAGCGTGTGCCAGGTGGAGGACGGCAGCAGCGGCAAGAACCCGCTGTACAGATAGGTGTATCCACGATAGGAACCGCCCCCGGATTCCCCCACGTGATACCAGCCCGCATCTTGAGAGATCAGCACCTGCTTCAGCAGGCCCCGCGCCTGCATCCACTCAACACATTCCCGATGCCATCCCGCCGACGACTCGCTAATACCGTCAAATTCCACCCAGGCACCGGCCCGTGCCACGGACTCGTGGTGCCGGTGGTCCTTCTCACTCTGCGCGTGAACCCAGATGAACCTGCTTGCCGGGCACCGCAGGCGGGACAGGACGTCCAATTGCGCCTCCGCCGCCGGGCCGCCGCCATTCGTGTGCGAAGCGATGCTCAGGCCGGTCTCCAGGCTCGCCATCGCCGCGGCCTCCACTAGTTTCACGTCCAAAGGCTCCAGCGGAAAGCCGTTCACCGCGGTCTTGATAAAGCGAGGTTTTAGTCCCTCGATGCCGGAGCGCCACTCGGCCACATACCGCCGTGCCAGGTCCCGAGAAGATTCCTGCGCCACGTAGGCGGGTACGCCAGCGCGATTGGCTGCTCCGTAGATCCCGGTGTTGGTCCAAATCTCGACGCCGGTCGCCTGCTGCAGCCGCGCGCACAGCTTGGCGGCCCGGCCCAGGTAGTTGGGCGTGCATTCATGGAGCCGTACACAGCCGAACGCTTTCAGCTCTTCCAGCTTTGGTTTTGCGATGCGGAAGACCTCGTCCGCGTCATAGCGATCCGGTGTCGCCTTCGCGGCGCCGGCGAAGTCGACCAGGATGTGCTCGTGGACCAATACGCTGCCGGGGACCGACACTGGCCGTTGCGCCAGGGTGGTCCCCAAGACAAACTCACGTCGCCGCATGCGGCGATTGTATCGCGCCCTATTGGGCGATGCCCGTGACCACGGTGTGGGGCGATCGTGGCACCGGATGCGCCTCGATTTGCCCAAAACCCGCCTCTCGATGCATCGCCGTATACTCGCTGAACGTATAGGCATCGCCGGCCCGCGTGGAGACGAGCATCACCAGGCTGAACGCGGCCGGCATGGGCGGCGTGACACGATCCTCATTCGGCACGAATTCCAAGGTGGCCGAGAGCCCTCCGGGTTTCAGGGCCGCGCGGACTTTCTTCAGCAGGCCTGTACAGGTCGGCACGTCAAAGTGGTGCAGGAAGTTGGTAAGCAACACAGCATCATACGGCCCGCCGAAATCGACGTCGAATGCACTGCCCGGCAAACGTTCGAATCGGTCGGCTACGCCGGCTTTGCGCGCATTCTCCTCGGCGACGTCCAGCACCTTGGGCCAATCACAGGCAACGATCCGCGCCTCGGGGTGCTGTTTCGCGATCTCAATGCCGAAGAGCCCGTGCCCCGCCGCAATGTCGAGAATCCGCATCGGGCCGGTGCGGCCGTTCAGCACTATCGTCCCCAGCGGACCGGCCAGCGGGCCCATCATGGGCGCCATGCTGTGGGCGAACTCCACCCAGATGGGATTGTCGGGCTCGACGCTACCGTCCCCGGGGAGCGTCGTTCGGCCCGTCCGGACGATCTCCGTGAGGTTGTCGAGAGACGCCTTCATCTCCGACAACCCAAGGAACCGTGCCGTCGAATGCAGGGAAGACGGCGAGTTGGGATCGAGGAACAGAGCGCTTGTCGGGGTGTGGCTGTAGATGCCGTCGCTCTTGGAAAGTAGCCCCATCACGACCAGAAAGTCGCTGAGGATGCGGATGCCGCGCGGCGATGCTGAACAGCGTCCGGCCAGTGTGAGCGCATCGGCCGGACCTTGGCCGACAGCACGAAACAAATCGATCTCAATCGCGGTGCGCAGCGCCGCCGAGCGTTGATGCGCATTCAAATTCTCGAAGATCAGCCCCGGATTTGGGGCGGGATCCATGGCCATCCCAGGTTGCATGGCAAGCCTCCTCTACCTGGAGGTCAGGATAGCGCCATGGATCCCATTCGTTCCACAAAACCTCTACTGTTTGATCACCGTTCCGTCGCGGCGGCGTACTTCGCCCCAGCCGCCGTTCAGCCGCTGGCGCTCTCCGCGCTCGCCGGAACCAAACGGGTACTTCTTCGCGGCGGCTTCGTTCACCTCAATGCCCCAACCGGGCGCCTCGGTGATGTAGTAGTAGCCATTGCGAATCTCGGGGCAGCCCGAGAAGACCTCCTTGACGCGCTCGGGGAACTGGTAGCTTTCCTGAATGCCGAAGTTCTGGCAGACAAGATCGAGCGTGATGTTGGCTGCATGGCCGATGGGAGACACGTCGCCGGGCCCGTGCCAGGCGGTCTTGACGCCCATCATTTCGCCCATGGCCGCGATCTTGCGGCAGGGGGTCAGGCCGCCGGCCTGGGTGACGTGGATCCGGATGAAGTCGATGAGGCGCTCCGCAATTAGTGGAGTCCACTCATGCGGGCTGTTGAAGAGTTCGCCCATGGCGAGCGGCGTGGAGCACTGCTGACGGATCTGGCGGAACCAGACGATGTCCTCGGGGGAGAGGGCGTCTTCCAAGAAGAACAGCCGGAATTTCTCGACTTCCTTGGCCAGGCGCACCGCCTGGATGGGCGAGATGCGCTCGTGCACGTCGTGCAGCAGTTCGATCTCGTCCCCGAGTTCCTTGCGGCACGCCTCGAACATCTTCAGGGCGCGACGGATGTAGTCTTCCGGTTCAAAGACCGGCTTGTCGTGCAGTTTCTCGACCTTGACCTCGCTGCCGCCTGACCCATAACCGGCTTGACCGGGCACGCCGATCTGCACGCGGATGTGACGGAAGCCGCGCTCAATGAAGCGCTTGGCGTTGGCAATCAACTGCGGGATGTCGGCGCCAGAGGCATGGCCATAGCAGTCGACCGCTTCGCGGCACTTGCCGCCCAGCAACTGGTAGACGGGCATCCCAGCCTGGCGGCCCTTGA
Source organism: uncultured Paludibaculum sp. (assembly GCF_963665245.1). Classification (NCBI taxonomy): domain Bacteria; kingdom Pseudomonadati; phylum Acidobacteriota; class Terriglobia; order Bryobacterales; family Bryobacteraceae; genus Paludibaculum; species uncultured Paludibaculum sp. The sequence goes on along the minus strand of NZ_OY762269.1, from coordinate 2,537,577 downwards.
TGTCCCAAAGGGCCTGATCCACGCCACTGATGGCGTTGTTCAACACCGGGCCGTTGCGCCAATAGCTGGAGTTATACATGGCCTGCCACAGATCGTCGATGCGATCGGCATACTGACCAATGAGAAAAGGCTTCAGATAGCGTTCCACGGCGCTGACAACCAAGTCAGCCCGTTGGGTGTACGTCCCGCAGCCATAGCCATACAGGCCGTCCTGGTCGGTAATAACCTTGACGACGACAAGGCGCAGCCCGACCGGAGCGGTGGCAATCACCTGGACGTCTTTGATCTTGGGCGAGGGCGTGGCCCGCGTGGCGCGCGCGACAGTTTCCTGCGCGGCCATTTCGCGGGCGGACAGGGCCCCCGCGCCTACCAATTGCAGCAGGCTGCGGCGATTCATTGCTTTAGTGTTTCTCCTTGTCCTCGAGCATTCGCTGTAGGCTCTCCATCTGGCGGCGAATTCGGCCTTCGCGGCTGACGAGAGTCAACACATAGACCACCAGGACGAGCCAAGCGGTAATAAGCCCGTAGGCAAGGTATTCAAAATTGCGAGCAGCGGCGTCGTTCATGGTGAGCTAATACTCCTAGAAGGCGTGCGCCGACCGGCGCAACGCGTCCACCTCTCGCTGCCGCCGCTCCTGCATCATGCGGATGGCGACAAGCACAAAGGCGACCATCAAAATCGGAACCCAGTTGCCGTACAGCATGGCCCGGTAACCCGAGTCCATCTTGCCGTCCCCATACAGCACGGGTTGCGGATGCTGCGTGCGGAACCACTTGATGGAGAAGAAGACGAACGGCACGACGGAGAAGCTGAGGATGGACATCACGGCCGACAGGCGGGCACGTTCCGTGGGTTCCTCGATCGCGCGTCTCAGCACCAGATAGCCGCCGTACAACAGCCAGCAGATCAGCATCGAGGTGAGACGCCAGTCCCATGTCCACCAGATACCCCAGATGATGCGCGCCCAGATCATGCCGGTAAGCAGATTGGCCGCTCCAAAGGCGAGGCCCACCTCGGTGGCCGAGACACCCAACGCGTCCCACTTGAGGTCTCTCGACTTCAGGTACGAAATCCCCGCAATGAGGGAAACCAGAAAGCACAAAAAGCAGGTGAAGGCGGCGGGTACGTGGAAGAAGATAATGCGGAAGATGGCCCCTTGAAACGCCTCGTCGGGCAGGTTGACCAGCATCTTCCAAATGTTGTGTGTGAGCAGCACGATGGCCAGCCCACCCAGGCCGTACAGAGTCTTTTCTCTCATGGCTCTCCTGCCTATCCGATCAGAACGGTGTCGATGAGGACAACCGCCAGCGAAGTAAAGATGATATCGAAGCCGACGAGCAGACGCAGCCAGGCAAACATGTCGCCTTCGATGGGCTGGCCGGCGAGCAGCGGAGTGGTCAGCATCATGGCCGCCATCAGGCACGGAATCAGCATGGGGTACACCAACATCGGCAGCATCAGCTCGCGCAGCCGCAAGTTCACGGTCAGTGCGGAGAAGATCGTGCCCACCACGCATACACCCCACGTGGCAAGGATCAGCACAAGTGCCAGCCAGAGCGGTTGCTGCGCCCAGCGCACGTTGTAGAACACTCCGAAAATGGGCAGACAAACCACTTCAATGCCAAGCAACAGAATGTAGTTCGCCAGAGCCTTCCCCAGAAACAGGGCCGGGCCGGAGACTGGCGAAGAGATCAGGGCATCCAGGCAATCGTTGACGAGTTCCCGTGCAAAACTGCGGTTCAGAATCAGCGCGCCGGCAAAGGCGAACACGAGCCAGAGCAGGCCACCCGAAATCTCGCGCATCATCTCCGGGTTGGCGTCAAAAGCAAAACTAAACAGCAGCAGGATCACCAGCGCGAAAGCGAGTGAGGCATTCAGAGCTTCCTTGGTGCGCAGCTCGCTGCGCAGGTCCTTGCCCGTGATCGTGAGAACTTGGCGCAGGAATAGCATCACGCCTCTCCGTAAGTGCGGTAGAGGTAGCCCGGATCGTCGAGCATCTCCTGCGTACGCAATCCGCGATGGGCCATCTTGCCGCGGTTGATCAGCACCACATGCGTCGCCAGTTCCAACGCCTCGCGGAGCTGGTGTGTGGACATGAGCACCGTGCGGCCTTCCTTCAGGGCGTCACGCAGCAGGTTCTGGAGTAACGCGATCGCCCGGTCGTCCAGCGCCGTGAACGGCTCGTCCAGCAGGAGCATCTGCGGATTGTGCAGAAAGGCCCGCGCCACGGCCAGACGTTGGCGCATGCCGCGCGAGAACTCGCGCACCAGACTGTCCTTCACGCGCTCCAGACCTGTGCGTTCCAGCCAGTGATGGGCCGCGGCATCCGGCTTCTCCAGGCCATAGAGGGCGGCGAAGAGCCGCAGATTCTCATAGGCCGAGAGCTCGTCGTAGATGGCGATGCCGTGGCCCAGAATGCCGATGCGGCTGCGCGTGGCGCGGTTCTGGAAGTCGGTATCGAATACTTTGACGACGCCGCGCGAGGGGCGGGAGAGGCCGGCCAGAATGCGGATCAGCGTGGTCTTGCCGGCACCGTTCCGGCCCAGCAGCGCCACGCATTGGCCCGGCTCGATATCGAAGGCGACTTCACGAAGAGCAGCGTAGTCGCCGTAGAATTTCCAAAGTCCCTCGACGGCGAGCGCCTTCATGCCTTCGGCTTGCTCCTGGCGGAGGAGGGCGCGGACTTCATATACTGCGCCGCGAAGCTCAGAGCGAGGATGGCCAGGATGAGGCCGAGCGCCCATTTGTACTGCCGCTCGTAGCCAGGGGGCATGATCTGCTGGATGGTGGGCCCGTCCTCGGACGCGGGTTGTTCTGGCGCCGCGCCGGCCGGCTGAGCGGCCGATTCCGACGAGCGTAGCGTGCCGGTCCCACTGATCTTCACTGCGTAGGCGTCACCCTTGATGTCGTAGATAGCCGCGCCCGTCCGCGGCTCAGCGCCGAGAGAGGAGAGCCCATCGCCTTCCACCGTGATGCCCTGCGGGGCGATGAGGCGCACCGGGCCAGGATCATGCAAAATGCGGCCCTTCAGGACCATAGGTTCCTTGATGGGCACTTTGTAGCTGATGTCGAAGCGGGTTTCCCCTGGCTTGACCGGGAAATCGATGGCATACTCGCCCTTGCCACCGATGGGCTTCGGCTCACGCTCGACAGGCATGCCCCCGGGAGCGATGACACGCGATTTCACGTCCTTGCCCGCTTCGGGTGGAGCAGTAAAATGCAGCGTGCCTGCCCGCGGGTCGTACCACGTGGTCTGGCTGTCGTTCTGGAAGATGACGCTCTCGTTCACCACCAGTTCCTTGCCGTCGGACTCGACGAGAATCATGTGCTGCGTCATGTCGACAGCGCTGAGCTTGGGCAGCGAGTCGAAGACCTGCACCTGCAGCCCAGTGGTGGGCGTACCCGGCTGCAACTGCATGTTGTAGGCGACACCTTGATACAGGGCCTGCAGCAGATGGACCGAGCCGGCGGGCGCCTCGATCGAGAACTTGCCGTCGGGTCCGGACTTCGCGGAACCAGCGGGCTCCATGCCGTTCTGGCCCAACTTGGTGAGGTTCACGGTGACGCCCGGCTGAGGTTTCCCCGTGGTTTTGTTGACGACGGTACCGTCAATGGCGGCCACCAGAGGCAGGGCGATGAGGAAAAGCAGAAGGGATTTCATTCGGCGGCTCCCGTCATCGACTTCCCGCACTCCCCGCAGAACTTCATCGGCTTGTCGAACTTGGCCGAGCAGTGCGGGCAGACGAGCGGCTCAGGCGATTTGGCCACCTCTTTTGGAGCCTCGACTTTGGCGGATTTGACCGGCGCGGCGGCCGGCTTGGCGACACCCTTGATCACCCGGTCGATCTCAGCCAACACCCCTGCCAGTTCGTTCTGCAGCGTCAGTTTGGTCTTGTTGTAGTCCGCCTCGGAGAGCTTGCCCAGGCGGTATTCGAAGTTGAGGTCGCGCAGGTTGTCGTAGATGACGGCCTTGCGGTCTTCTAGATGTTGGGTGGGCGAAGCGGCTTCGGGTTCGGGCAGGTCTTGAGGCCGGACGAACAATACGAAAGCAAGAACACCCACTGTAAGCAGGATAGAGGCGGCGAAAATCATGAGCCGTGGACCACTTTATTCCAAGTCCGAGAGATCCTTGTCAATGCGATCGCGGTAGCGAGCCAGGTCGGGCGACTCTACAACGATCTGCCCGGGGCCCTCGGCAGCCGGGCGCTTTCTGAGATAGCTGCGCAAAACGAGATAGATGGCGCCCAGCCCACCGGTGATCCACACGAATGGCATCATCCAGCTCAACAGGTAGAAGCCAGTGGACGGCGGCTTCAGCAGGATGTCCTTGCCATAGGCGGCGACCATATCGGCAATGATGGCATCGTCACTCTTGCCTTCATCGACCAGCTTCAGTAACTGGGTACGAACCGGGTCGGAGAAGTGGCAGTTGATCATGTTGCAGCCCGTGATGCTGGCATAGCAGCCGCACTTGCATTGCATCTGATCACCCAGCCGCCGCACGCGCTCGTTCGTCAGGGGCACTGTCCCCTGTAGCAGAGCGGCGCTCAGCACCAGCGCAAAGACGATCCTATTTCGTAGGCTGAGCTTGTTTTGCATAGACACCAACGACTTCGGTTCGAGCGTAGGAGTACTTCACCTTGCTCGGCACCAGACAAATGAGCGTACCGAATAAGAGTACATAGAAGCCCACCCAAATGCAGCTCACCAGGGGAAAGATGTAGACCTGGATAATGGCCGCATTGGCGTCTGTCTGGCTCATACTCGCGAAATTGAGATAGAGGTCCTCGTTCAGCCGGCGGCGGATGGAGACCTGGGATGTGGGCTGCTGGCTGGACACATAGACTCGTCGCTCCGGCGTCAAATCGCCCAGGGGCTCGCCATTCTTGGAGGCGCCGATGACAGCCCGCTGCCATGAATAGTTCGGGTTGTCCCCATCCAACACCTGCTTCACCTGCAGATCGTAGTTGCCAAGCTGGATGTGCTCGCCGATCTTCACTTCGCGGGTCGTGTCCTTATTGAAGGCCGCGCCGGTGAACCCGATGAACATGATGACGATGCCCATATGGACCAGGTAGCCGCCATAGCGCCGCGTATTCCGGTGCGTCAGTTCGACCATGGCGCGGATGAGGTTCATCTGGTTCTTGATGGCGATGGCGCGTGAACCCTTCCAGAATTCCATCACGATGGTGACCGTTACGAAGGCGCAGAGCCCGAAACTGATCAGCGCGTAGATGTGCTGGATGCCTGAGGCAACCAGGCCAACGATGGTGAGCGCAAAGGCGATGGTGGGCCAGCGGAACGCGCGCTTCAGGCTATCCCACGAACTGCGGCGCCACGCGATGAGCGGCCCCACGCCAGTGAGCAGCAGCAGGAACAGGCCGATGGGGATGTTTACCTTATTGAAGAACGGGGCACCGACAGTGATTTTCTCGCCCATCACGGCTTCCGTCAGCACGGGGAACAAAGTGCCCCACAGCACGGCGAAGCTGGAAGCAAGCAGGATCAGGTTGTTGAACAGGAAGCTGGATTCGCGGCTGAGGACACTCTCGAGGTGCGCTTCGGACTTCAGGTAGTCCAGCCGCTTGATGATCATGAACGTCGTAATGCCGACGGCGATGGCCAGGTAGCCGAGGAACCACGATCCGAGGGAACTCTGCGCGAAAGCGTGGACACTGGAGACGACTCCAGAACGTGTGAGGAAGGTCCCGAAGATGCACAGAAAGAATGTCGACGCGATGAGGACCATGTTCCAGACCTTCATCATGCCCTTCTTCTCCTGCATCATCACGGAGTGGAGGAAGGCAGTGGCGGTGATCCAGGGCAGCAGCGAAGCGTTTTCCACCGGGTCCCAACCCCAGTAGCCGCCCCATCCGAGAACCGCGTAGGCCCAGCCGGCACCCAGGAGGATGCCCGTGGACTGGAACGCCCAGGTAATCAGCGACCAGCGCCGTGTGGTGGCGATCCACTTTTCACCGGGCTGTTTCGTGACCAGGGAGGCAAACGCAAAGGCGAAGGGGACGATGAAGCCAACGTAGCCGAGATAGAGCATGGGCGGGTGGATGGCCATCGCCGGATGCTGCAGCAGGGGATTGAGCCCATTGCCATCGGCAACCGCCTGGACACCCCTGCCAACGGCTAGCACCTGGAAAGGCGGCTCGACGAACGCATTCAGAGTGCAGAAGAAGATTTGCGTAAAGCTCAGCACCGCGATGACATAAGGCATCATGTCGCGGAACTTGTGGCGGTTGGTCCACAGGACCATCACCGAGAAGGTAGACAGCAGCCAGGACCAGAGCAGGAGCGACCCTTCCTGGCCACCCCACCAGGCGGCGAACTTGTAGACCATCGGCATGGCTCGGTTCGAGCGGGCGGCCACATAGGCGAGCCGGAAGTCACTGGTCATCAGCGAATAGACCAGAATGCCGGCAGCCGTGGTCATCAGTATCCAAACGCCATACACCGCGCGTTCGCCGCTGACAACCAGGAACGCCCGCTTCCGGATGGAACCCACCAGTGACGCCGAGAAAGCGTAGATGGCAAGGCAGAAGGCCAGTAGAATGGCGAAAGCGCCGAGAGTCTCCATGAAGTGTGCTCCCTTGAGATCGGGGTCTTACGACATTGACGGCGGTTTGGCGCCGTTCAGCGGCTGCGCGGCCGGTTTGCCACCGGGAGCCGCTTCATACTTAGAGGGACACTTGGCGGCAATGGAACTGGCCTGGAAACTTCCATCGGACTGGAGCTTGCCATCGGCCATGGCCTGAGCATTGTCACGGAAGGTGTCGGGCAGCGGATCCTTGCCGGTGTACACAACATCCAGGATCTGCGGGTGGCCCTTCTCGGCAATCTTGAAGTGCACACGCTCTCCGTCGCGCCGGATGGAGCCGGGCACGACATCACCGGTGACGCGCACACGTTTGGTGCCCTCACCGCCCGGCAGTTGTTTCAGTTCGGAGATCGTTTTGTAGTAAGTCTTTGACTCGCTAATTCCGCTGGCGGCCAACCAGGCCAACGTACCAACGATTGCGACCACGAGAATGGTAAACCGGGCGTAGGTCTTCATGCGTCACCTTGCCCCCAGTATACGGCAATCCGTTCAGGAATGTCGCTAATACGTTGATAGGATGCAAGAAAAGCCCCTTCGCGGAGGGGCCGACCGGACCCCAAACCACCTATATCGGACTAATAAGTCCTATTTTGGCAATGGGTTACCGGGTGGAGGGCTCCACCCAAAAAGATAGGCTGTTTCCGGCCCCCCGGACGGCCTGGACGGACACCCGCCAGGAGCCCGGTTCCGGCCCTTCGATGCGGATGGCCTCGTCTTCGGGCCGGTAGGTGTGTCCGCTGGGGCTGACGACATAGAGGTCGAAGTCGGTAGCCTTGTCCTCCCAGCCGAGTTTGACCTCCAACGCCTTGGCTCCACGAGGGACTGGCAGGAGGCGCGTCCACCACTCGGCGAAGCCCAGTTCCCCGCTCCAGCGCGGGCGCACCGCCGGCTTGGCCTGCGGTCGTCCTGGGGTGGCAGCCTTCGTAAGAACGACCGGCTTGTCTTCGAAACGGAACGGGATGCTCTGCGCGGAAATCGACGCGGACTTCGTCACGTGGACGTGGACATGCCGGCCAAAGGAATAGCCGCTGGTACCGACCTCGGCCAGGACATCGCCCGCCTCCACCCGCTGGCCAGTGCGAACTCGGAATGTCCCTGTCCGGAGATGGGCGTAGTGCGAGAACTCGCCGTCATCATGTTGAATCGAAATGTAGTTGCCGAAGATGCGTAGGTTCGGCGTCTGGCCCAGGCCGAGGTCGTGGGCGGAGACGACGCCGCCCCGCATGGCCGTGACGAATCGGGCGTCTATGGGTGCGATGTCGTAGGCGTGGATGCTGCGGCCCCAATGGGAGTAGGAGCCATAGGGACGTTGCGAGATCCGCCAGCGCTCGGTGGTGAGGATCGGCATGGTGTAGCCGCCCCCCGTGGAGATGACGAACCGGACAGGGGGGCTTTGCGAGCCGTCCGGATTGCGCAGAATGACCAGGTACTCGGCCGCATCGAGTTTGGGGATGGGAGCGGTGATCCGATTGCCGTCCTGATGCTCCGCCAGCAAAGGGGCGATGTACTGCCATCCACCGGATGGAGTATACCGGGCAATGTTGATGGAAGTGTCCGAGGTGGCTCCAGTGGCATCGATAACCAGTTCCTGATCCGTCACTTGAACGACCCGGGCCGCCAGATTGGTGGCTGCGCCTTCGATCACGAAACGGGCCTGGCCAGCGACGTTTTCATTAATGATCACGCGGACCGTCCAAGCGCCGGGCTGGGTGGCTGGCGCGAAGCCGCCAATTGGCAAGGCACTGAGAAAGCAGAGGTTGGCAGCAGCCGGAAGCGCTTCGTAGGGGACTGAGGACGACACGGAGCCGCCAGGATTCACCCAGTCGATGCGCAACTGGTCGCCGGCATGGACCCCGCGGGCGTTGAACTGAACGAAGGCCTGCTGGGAATCTGCACTAAACCGGGTCGACGACTTGGTGATGGAGCAGGCGGATTCACTGGCCAAGGAGCCCAGCCGCAGGTCGCTGACCGAGGCTGCCTGAATGGGGAACGGCAGCAGCAACAGCGTGAAAAGAGCGGTCCTCACCCTCGCGATATCGGCAGATGGACGGACGATCTTCAGGGTAATCAGAACTCCAGCCGCATTTCCAGCCCGGAGGAGCATGGCCCGCTCGTGTTGCATGTGCAAACTGCCGCCTCACTGGCGGATTCCTTGTCGATTTGGCTGACCGCGGTTCGACGATCTGGTGACCTCAACGATGCAAGGCCCCTCGCGTTCCTCGCCGTGGGCCCGCTTCAAGAACTCAATCACAAGGAGAAACAGGCATGAAATCTCACCGCCTTTGGAGCTCTTCCGCCCATCAGATGCTGCGAGGTACCGCGGTGATAGCGCTCGCGCTGACGGCCATTCCCGCCAGCGCCGATCTGAGCGATTCTGACAGGCAGGCGGGTCTGGCGCAGCTGGAACGAACCCGCCATGACGTGATTGAGGCGACGAAAGGACTGTCCGACGCCCAGTTGAAGTTCAAAGCAGGCCCAGACCGGTGGTCCATTGGCGAAGTGCTTGAGCATATCGCACTCAGCGAAGGGTTCTTCCTGGAGACCATCACCAAAAAGATCATGCAGGCGCCCGCGGGCAAACCCGATCGAGACATCAAGGCCGGCGACAAGCTGGTTCTCGCGGCGATTGTCGACCGCTCCCACAAAGCGCAGGCGCCCGGCCCGCTCACTCCAACCGGACGCTGGTCTCCGCGCGAGTCAACGGATCAATTCCTGAAGGCCAGGGCCCGCACGGCCGAATTTCTGAGGTCCACCGAGGGACTGCGGGACCATGTAGTGGACTCACCCATCGGTCAACCACTGGATGCATACCAATGGGTGCTCTTCTCCTCCGCCCACAGTGAACGGCACACACGGCAGATCCTGGAAGTGAAGGCCGACCCGAATTTCCCGGCGAAGTAGCCGCCGCCACAATGATTGGGTTCGTCTGAGAGAACCATGGGAGGGACGATGAAGACGCAGATGGAACATGAGTGGCTGCACAAACTTATCGGAGAATGGCAGTACGAGGTTGAGGCAACGATGGCGCCCGGCCAGCCGCCTGCGCAGTCCAAGGGCAGCGAGGTGGTCCGGTCCATAGGCGGGCTCTGGGCTGTTGCCGAAGGAGAGGGCGATATGCCCGGCTGTGGCCCCGCCACCTCCGTGATGACGCTCGGCTTCGACTCACGGACAAAAAGGTTCGTGGGCACCTGGATCGGGTCGATGATGACCCATCTATGGATTTATGACGGCGAGTTGAACGCCGCTGGGAATACTCTGACGCTCGAAAGCGAGGGGCCCGCCATGAAGGACCAAAGCCAGCTTGCCCGCTACCGTGACGTCATGGGGTTTGTAAGCAACGATCATCGGACGCTGACTTCCCAGGTGCTAGAGGACGATGGGACCTGGCGAGCGTTCATGCTGGCGAACTACCGGCGCGCGTAGTCTCTGTCCGCGGGCCGGAACACAATCCGGTCCGCGGCAAACCCCTTGACTCCGCTGCGCGTCCGGCGTACTTCAGAACCAGCCTACCCAATCGCTAGAAAGGCTGCGTTATGGTATCCGCCAGACTCATCCATCAAATTGAGGACCACTGGGAGGCGATCAGTGGACACTTTCTTCGCCTGCTTCGCTCCAGCCACGGACTCTCCCACATCAGCCAATTGCCGGAATCCGAGATCACCGAAACCTGCCGGCGTCTGCTCCACAATCTGGGTAACTACCTCGTCTCCGCCCAACATGAGGACGAACTCGCCCTGCACTATGAGAGAGTCGGCCGCGAACGCTACCGGGAAGGGGTCCCCCTCAGCCAGGCTCTGCGCACTGTACAATTGATGAAGGACGCCACGCTCGACTTCATACGGGACGAAGCGCTGGTCCAGACGAGCGTGGATCTCTACGCCGAAGAAGAGCTCGAACACCGGCTGGGCCGGTTCTTCGATCTGCTCATCTACCATCTCGCGCGAGGCTACGAAGAGGCCTGCGCTCGGAAGTAGTCACGGAACTGTGCTACTCTGAAATGGTAAAGAAAACGAACGTAACATGAGGAGTGTGTTTTAAATAATGGCACTGGCGGCTGAAGCCAAAACAAATACGATTACCAAGTATCGCGTCCACAAGACGGATACGGGGTCGCCGGAAGTGCAGATCGCTCTTCTGAGCCAGAACATTCTGCTGCTTACAGAGCACTTTAAGACCCACAAGAAGGATCACCACAGCCGCCGCGGCCTGCTCATCATGGTTGCCCGCCGCCGCCGATTGTTGGACTATCTGAAGAGCCGGAATCCTGAGCGCTATAAGGCATTGATCCTTAGCCTCGGTATCCGCCGCTAACTTCAGGCTCCTTCTGCGGTCTCCCCGCCCCTCCGGTGGGGCTCCGCACTGCGGACCTTCCCGACATGGCACGAGCCTTTCGGTTGAACGCTTCCCTATGGGATAAGTTCGCCCGAAAGGCCTCTGTGCATTCGCCTCGTCCCACCTGCGTCGATGCCCCGCCCCCTCACAAGTTCCTACCAAATCAAAAATCGAATGGCTCGCCGGCCTGGATGCCGGCAGCCCTGGGAGAATTGTAATGACACATTCCGTTGAAATCGACCTGGGTGGTCGACTCCTGACCCTGGAAACAGGGAAACTCGCCAAGCAAGCTCACGGCGCTGTAGTCGTGAAGTCCGGTGACACCGTGGTGCTTTGCACCGCTTGCTCCAATTCAGAACCGAAGCCGAATGCGGCTTTCTTCCCTCTCACGGTCGACTACCGCGAGTATACCTACGCAGCCGGGCGCATCCCCGGCGGTTACCTCAAACGCGAGGGACGTCCCAGCGACCGTGAAATTCTCACTTCCCGCCTGATCGATCGTCCCATCCGCCCGCTATTCCCCGAAGGCTACACCTGCGAAACCCAGGTCATCGGCATGGTTCTGTCGGCCGCGCCCGATACCGATCCAGCCACGATGGCCATCACGGGCGCCGCTGCCGCGCTCGCCATCTCCAACATCCCCTTCGAGCACGTCCTGGCCGGCCTCCGCGTCGCCAACGTGAACGGCGAGTTCATCCCCTACCCCTCCTACGAGCAGCAGAAGGCCGCCAAGCTCAACATCGTCGTCGCCGGCACTGAATCCGGCATCGTCATGGTCGAAGCCGGCGCCACCGAAGCGTCCGAAGAAGAAGTCCTCGCCGCCATCGAATACGGCCACGAGTGCTGCCGCAAGATCATCGCCGGCATCAAGGAACTGGTCGCGAAGTGCGGCCAGACCAAGCGTGTTTTCACCCCTGCGGCTCGTAACGCCGAGGTCTACACCAAGATCGAAGCCCTGGTGAAGGATCGCCTCTCCGACGCGCTCGATACCAAGAAGTACGGCAAGACCGAAAGCTACTCGAAGGTCCACGACCTTGCCGCCGAGGCCATTGCCCTCTTCACCGAGGATGCGGACAAGACGGAAGCCAAGATCTGCTTTGAGACCCTGCGCGAGAAGATCTTCCGCTACGAGATGCTGGAACTCCGCCAGCGGCCCGACCGCCGCGCCATGGACGAGATCCGCAACATCTCCATCGAAGTCGGCGTCCTGCCCCGCGTTCACGGTTCCGCGCTCTTCACCCGCGGTGAGACCCAGGCATTGGTCAACACCACCCTCGGCACCAAGGAAGACGAACAGCGCATGGAGAGCTTGAACCTCCAGGAAACCTCCAAGAAGCTGATGCTCCACTACAACTTCCCCCCGTTCAGCGTGGGCGAAGTCGGCTTCATGCGCGGCCCCGGCCGCCGCGAAGTCGGTCACGGCGCATTGGCCGAACGCTCCATCATCCCCGTCATCCCGCCCGAGGCCGATTTCCCCTACACCCTCCGCATCGTCAGCGACATTCTGGAATCCAACGGCTCCAGCTCGATGGCCACCGTCTGCGGCGCGTCCCTCTCCCTGATGGACGCCGGCGTGAAGCTCAAGGCCCCCGTGGCCGGCATCGCCATGGGTCTCGTTAAGGAAGGCGACAAGTACGCCATCCTCACCGACATCGCCGGTGCCGAAGACCACTACGGCGACATGGACTTCAAGGTCGCTGGCACGCGCGCCGGCATCACCGGCCTCCAGATGGATATCAAGGTGCCCAACGTCAGCACCGCCATCATGAAGGAAGCGCTCGCCCAGGCTCGCGAAGCGCGCCTGTTCATCCTCGGCAAGATGGAAGAGGCTCTACCCGAGTCCCGCCCCGAGATGAGCATCTACGCGCCCCGCATCTACACCGTCACCGTCCCCACCGACAAGATCCGCGAGATCATTGGACCGGGCGGCAAGGTCATCCGCGGCATCATCGAGCAGACCGGCGTCAAGATCGACGTCCACGACGATGGCACCGTGAACATCTTCGCCTCCGACGGTGAGTCCGCCAAGAAGGCCATCCAGATGGTCACCGATATCGCGGCCGTGGCCGAAATCGGTAAGACCTACCTCGGCAAAGTCGTCCGCATCGCTGAGTTCGGCGCGTTCGTCGAAATCTTCCCCGGAACCGACGGCCTGCTCCACATCAGCGAGATCAGCGAGAATCGCGTGGCCAACGTGCGCGACGAGCTCAACGAGGGCGACCAGATCCTCGTCAAAGTGCTCGCGCAGGAAGGCAACAAGATCAAGCTCAGCCGCAAGGCCGTGCTCCGCGAACAGCGCGAGAAGCTCAAGGGCCCCGGCGCTGATGGCGCCGCACCGGCCGCTGAAGGCGCACCGGTGGCCACCGCTCCGTCCGGCGACCGTCCGCCCCGTGAGCGCAGCGATCGTGGTGACCGCGGCCCCCGCCGCGACCGTGGCGACCGCCGCCGCTAACTCGCTAAACTACTACTGACTTGAGGAAGAAGGCCCGGCCCCAAGCCGGGCTTTCTCATTTCCATGCCAATTACACCCAAGCTCACCCGACGCCACTGCCTGGCCGGCCTGATCGCCGCCCCCGCTTTCGCCGCCGCTCCCGAACCATCCGTCAAGATCACCGTCTTCCAGGCGGGCGACGACGGCTATCACACCTTCCGAATTCCGGCCCTGCTGGCCACCCGCAAGGGGACGCTGCTGGCCTTCGCGGAGGGCCGCAAGGGCGGCCGTTCGGACAGCGGCGACATCGACGTCGTGGTCAAGCGCAGCATGGACCAGGGGCGGACGTGGTCCGGCATCGAACTGGTAGCCGATCACGGCGATGACACCATCGGCAATCCCTGCCCCGTCCAGGACAGCAAGACGGGCCGCATCTTCCTGCCCCTCACCGTGAACCCGGGCAACGTCACCGAACGGCAGATGATCGACCGCACCGTGCCCGACCGCCGTACGGTCTTCATCACCAGCAGCGACGACGACGGCCTCACCTGGACGATCCTCGACGAGATCACCAGCTTCACCCGCAAGCCCGAATGGACGTGGTATGCCACCGGACCCGGGGTCGGCATCCAAACCCACACCGGCCGCCTTATCATTCCCTGCGACCACGCGGTTGAGGGTACCCGCGCCACCCTGTCCCACATCATCTACAGCGACGACCACGGGCGCACCTGGCAAATCGGGGGGTCATCGGATCCCGGGACCAATGAATGCCAGATCGTCGAACTGCGCGACGGCTCCCTCATGCTGAACATGCGCAACTACCACCAGCAGAACCGCCGCGCCGTCTCCATCAGCCGCGATGGCGGCACGACCTGGGAGCCCATCACTCACGACGCGGCGCTCGTCGAATCCGTCTGCCAGGCCAGCCTCATCGCCCGCGACAACGTACTTTACTTCTCCAACCCGGCCTCCACCAAACGCGAACGCCTCACGGTTCGCGCGTCGAAAGACCAAGGCAAGACATGGTCCGCCGGTCAAGTGGTGCACAACGGCCCGGCGGCCTACTCCTGCCTCGCGCCGCTCAAGCGGGACCGCATCGGGTGCCTCTATGAATGCGGCGAGACGTCGCCCTACGAACGCATCGTCTTCACCAGCCTGCCGCAATCTGTACTCGGTTAGTCTGTAAGGGGTATGCCTGACGAAAATCTGACGAATGCACCTGAGAAAGTCGGACTTCTGACGGCTAGACCGCTCCACAGCTTACACTTCCAGTGCGGCAGCCACTGGCCCTTAACGTGCTTACGGAGTGCAGGCACGTTATGTTTACAACGTTGTTAATCTGTTCCAGCCCGGCCCGTTGCGAGTCGATGAACAGGCTCGCTTTGGAATCCGCCAAGCTCTCCATCGTCCGCCAGACAACCGGATACCCCGCTCTTATGTGGCTCGGCAGCGCCTGCCGCCAGTTCGAACCGGAACTGGTTCTCCTCGACCTGGAGGACCCCTCCTCCGCGTCGGGCTGCCTGCGCGAGATTCAGGCTCGCTGCCCCCGCACTCCGGTGATTGGCGCAGGCGGCACGTCGGCCCTGCGGGAGAGCCTCCGCGCCTCGGGCATCGCCCAGTTTCTCGCCTATCCGCTGGAACGAGAACCCCTGGACTCAGCCATCGCCGCCGCGATTCGCAGCCTGGACCCGAACCCCAGCCAGAACCTCTTCTGCTTCCTGCCGGCCAAGGCGGGTTCCGGCGCCAGCACGCTCGCGCTTTCCACCGCCACCGTTCTGGCCTCTACGCGGGACCATCGGGTGTTATGTATGGAAGCCGACCTGCGCTCGGGGATGCTGGGCGAAATGGCCGGAGTCCCCGCCCGCGGCAGCACACAAAGCGCCCTGGCGTTCGCTTCCGAGATCGACCCTCTGCGCTGGCACAACTTCATCTCGCGCCGCCACGGTGTCGACTTCCTGCTGGCTTCCGCCGAAATGCACCATGGCCTTCCACAGTGGCATCACTACTACCTCCTGCTGCGCTTCCTCCAAGGCCGCTATGAATCCATCGTTGTCGATCTACCAGAGCTGGTGAACAGCGGCACCGAGGAGATCCTGCGCCACGCTCGCGCCGTTTTTCTGGTGACGACGCAGGAGCCCTGTGCCCTGCAACTGGCCAAACGACGTAGCGTGGAACTGGTCGGCCGTGGCGTTCCGGCGGACAAGATCCAGGTTGTGATCAATGCGTGGAACCAGACGGACATCGGTTTGGACGATATCAAGAAGTACCTGAGCTGTCCGGTGGCGGCACGCATTCCGGAGGACAAGCGAGGCATCCGCGCGGCCATGACCGACTACCGCCTCCCTCTGCCCACATCCCTGGCGCCAGGCCGGGCCATCCGCCAATTCGCTGAACGCCTCGCCGCCGGCTGCGCACAACTCGAGGAGGCCGAGGAACAACCCCGCTGGTCCAGCTTGCGCCGTCTGCTCGCCATTGGAGCCTGAACAAAACTAGAAAGGCCTGGCATTTTGGCGCCAGGCCCTTCCTTCCACAATTGAGTTGTGTCTACTTCCGGGCCGCCTGGATCTCCGCGACACGAGCCTGGAAGTTCCGCGTCAGATGCGGCACAATGCCAATCATCCGCTGCATCAACATCAGTTGGCCCCGATGGTGCATCTCGTGCTCCTTCGTGCTCAGCAGCATCTCAAAGCGGGTTTTGAACGCCGGTTCCATGCCGGGCGGATACGTGATGGTCTCCGCCAGCATCTCGTCCGTGACGCCATCCAGCAGTTTCGCAAAACGCTCGCCGTTCACCGTCAGCATCTCAATGATCTCGGCCTTCGTCCGAGGCACCTTCTCCTCGGCGTAATGGGCGCCCATCACACCGAAGAAATCGAACCCCACGAACGTGTCGATCTTGTCGTTGAAGTGGATCCGTTCACCAAAGGTTGGGATCACTGCCATGTGAATCAGGGTCTCGGCAACGCTTCGCGTGTCAGGAGTGGCCCGGAATCCATACTGCTCCTCCGGAATCTCCTGCGCCGTGATAATCGTGTTCTTGCGAACAGTACGAAAACTTCTCGCCAGCTCGCTGGCTCCGTAAATGGACATAGTAAAACCTCCTCTGTTGGTGCCTTCCAGTGTAGCGGTCCGCGCGCCGCAACGTCCGGATTTCCCAGCAAAAGTGATGTTTGTCGCGGTCGTGTCAACCGCCCCTATTTTTGTGACGTTATCTTTCGGATGAAGTCCGTCTCGTCCTTCTTGTAGGGAGTCCCGTCGGTCTTGAAGACCTCGTGGAACCAGATCGCCGGCTCGCGATCCACATACGGCTTTTGCCACGAATCCCAGGGCAGGAACGTTTGCGATTTACCCGCCACCAGGCCCCAGTTGATCGCCGCCACCTTGTACCTCTTCGCCACCGGCAGCGTGCCCTGGAACGTGCTCCCGTTGCCGCGCGCCATGTATTCGGTGCACAGGATGGGCCGGTTCAGCGGCTTCAGCCACTGGATGTGCTTCTCGAACTCGGCCGGGCCGTCATAGTTGTGGAACGAGATCACGTCGGACAGTTCCAGCTGCGCCTTGGCCATAGGCGAAAGCTTGGAGGCAGTCGACCAGTCGCCCTGCCAGACGCCGGCCGTCAGCGGCTGCTTCGGATTCGCTGACCGCGCCCACGCGAACGACTGCTTCATCAGCGGGAGCACGAGGTCCACCTTGTTCGCCGGTTCCAGCTTGCCGTAGCTCGACCCGTTCGTGTTGTCGGGCTCGTTCCAGATGTCCCAGGCCAGCACACGATCGTCGTTCGCAAAGGCGCTCACGACGCCCTTCACGTACGCCTCCAGCCGCGCGTGCTGCTTGGGATCCTGCAGCGCCGCCGCACCCGGACTCTGTACCCAGCCCGAGTTGTGGACGCCCGGCTTCGGAGCCCGCTGCCTGCCCAGCTTCGGCGCCGGATCCCAGCAGGAGTCGAACAGCACAAACATCGGGCGAATATTGTGTTTGGCGGCAATCGTCAAGAACTGGCCGATGCGCTGCTTGTACCCCGCCGGATCCTGCTGCCACGGTAGGTCGTGCAGGAAGACCCGCATCGTGTTCATGCCGATGCTCCGCGCCCAACCCAACTCCAGGTCGATGCGCGCCGGGTCAAACGTCTCCTTCTGCCACATCTCCAACTCGTTGATGGCGTTCGCCGGGTTGTAGTTCGCGCCCACCAGCCAGGGCTGCTTCGCATACCAGTCGTTGGCCTGCTTCTCGCTCCAGCGCGCGGGCTGGGCGAAGGCGGCGGCAGCCACCAGGGAGACAAGGAGGAGTCGTTTCATCGAAGCGACCATCCTATCCAACCCGAAGCCGCCGCTGCCAGCCTGGGTCAGGCCACGACTTTGACGGTCTGTTCGGCGCTCTTTGCTGTAGGGCTGTTGACCACTACAACCTTCACATCGTCGCCAACGTTCTTCGTCGCATCCAGCGGAGCCGACACCGACGTCGCGCTGATGAAGGTTGTCGTCCTGGCCGTGCCGTCGATGTGAACCTTCGATGCGGCGGTGTAGTTTTGCCCGGTCACAACGACCGTCCCGGCAGCCCTGGAAGCAGTCGCCGAGCTGATCGAGGGGGCAGGCGCTGCAGCCGCGGTGGTCCCAGCATCCTGTTTCATCTTGTCCGTTCGAGGCTCAGACATCTGCAGGAAGCGGTCCACAAAGTCCTTCAACTTGCCCAGCACATCGTCCGCGAAAAGGCCCACAATGCCTCCGATGAACGCGGCACTGGCGGGGTCCATGGGACTGCTGCCCGGCGACGCATTGAAGGCGCCCATCCTGTACCCAAAGTGGACCAGCAGCGCCAACCCGGCCCCAAAGACGGGCCGCGACAGGTAATAGACGCCCCAACTGGCCACGAACTTCCGATTGCCCACGAAACCGACGAACGACCGAAGCGCCCCCAGCGCCGCACCCAAGGCACCCGCCCAGAAGGCAATCAGCAGCCCTGTCAGATTCCGGTCTTGCGAGCTCACGTCCGATGGGAAGCCACCGCGCAGCAGCACCACCGCACTGGCCTTGCGGTTCGGGTTCTTCGGGTCGAAGGCGGTGACGACGGCGCGGCCTGTATGGGAGTACTCGGGCACGGTGAAGAGTCCGCTCTTCTTGTCGACAGTCCCTTCCGTTGTGATCCAGCTCAGGCCCTCGGCGGCCTTCTCCGAATCCCCGTGCGCCTCAAACTGAATCCCGGAGCCGGCTGCCATCTGTGCTGCAGACGCCAATGACCGAGTCATCACCAATTGCTCGGTGGACATGATGACCTGGGCGGCCGCACTGAACTTCGAGTCCGAGGCCAGGGTGGCGATAATCCTGGGGGTCTCTCCTTCTTTGAGGGGCGAGGGGGCTGTAAACAAGCCAGTCGGAGAGATGGTGCCGCCGACCGACGTCCAGATCACGGTCTGGTCCGGAGCGCCCAGGACTCGTGCCTCAAACTGTTGGACTTTGCCCGGCGACAGGGTCACAGCCGGAGGATAGACCTCCACGCCAATGGGAGGCGGAGGCGCGGGCCACAGGTAAAACAGCATACCGATCGTTACCCCAAAGGTCAGGACCCAGAAGGCGCTCAGCAGCGTCAGCCAACTGGGCGTGGCCGATAGCGTAATCGCGGCTTCTCCGCCGGCGTTCGCGTCACCCTCCACCTTGGCGGTGATCTTCACATCGGCGCTACTCCAGCGAAACAGCGGTGCTTGGTAAAGAGCCTTTCCCGGCGAACCGGGTAGAACGATGATACGGCCCAGCGGCGGATTCAACGACCACTCCACCATTTGCGCCTGGCCTTCGACCTCGAATATCTGCTCCCCCCGCGGGAGCACGATTGCGGATTGCGGATTGACCATACAAGTCCCTCCCAGAGGCGACCGCCGAGTGCGGCGGCGTTCACTCATAAAAGCGGGATTTCGCACTATTCAGTGACATGCCAAGGGCTGTTTTGTTCGCCGCTCCTGCGCCAGAATAGAAAAAGGAGAGGCGCCCTGAGCAATCTACTGCCTACCGAATCAACAGCCCTGGAATGCGCGGCGGCGGATTCCGCCCGCGTCCTGGAGACTTACCCGGCGCACGAGACCGACCTCGGTCGCATCCGCATCCGCCGCATCCTGCCCGTGCGCCAGCGCCGCATGATCGGGCCCTGGTGCTTCCTCGACCGCTACGGCCCGCTCAGCTTCACCAACGACAAGCCCATGGATGTCGCTCCGCATCCGCACATCGGCCTGCAGACGGTCTCCTGGCTGCTGTCGGGTGAGATCATCCATCACGACAGCCTCGGTACCGAGGCCCTGCTGCGGCCCGGCCAGCTCGGCGTCATGACCGCCGGCCGCGGCATCACCCATACCGAGGAGACGCCCGTCGAGAACACGGGCCACCTCAACGGAGTCCAGCTCTGGGTCGCGCTGCCCGACGCCCATCGCCACGCGCCGCCGGCCTTTGGACACCACCCGACGCCGCCCGTGCTGGAAGAGCCCGGCGCGTTGATCCGCGTCATCCTGGGGGACTGGCAGGGGCATCGCTCGAAAGGCGTGGCCTACTCGCCCATGGTCGGCGCCGAGATGACCCTGCACCCCGCCACGAGCACAGAACTGCCGCTGCGGCCCGACTTCGAGCACGCACTCATCATCCTTTCCGGCGACGCGGCCTTCGAAGGCCAGCCGCTGCAGCTCGACACGCTGTATTACCTCGGAGCCCATCGCAGCGAGATGCAGCTCAGTACACGCGCCGGCGCCCAGGTCCTCGTCATCGGCGGAGCCCCCTTCGGCGAGACCATCCTGATGTGGTGGAACTTCGTCGCCCGCAGCCAGGAGGAGATCTCCGCCGCCCGCGCCGACTGGGAGCAGCACGTGCGCTTCGAGGACGTCCGCGCCTATCAGGGTGCGCGCCTGCGAGCCCCGCAACTCATCGGCCGGCCCATCACCCGTTGAACCTTTGGGCCGCCGCAGCCATCTAACCGGTGTGACCACAGCTCAAATCCCCATCGCGGCCGCGACTACAGTCGGTGCTGTGTCTCTGACAGTCGCCTCGCTGAGCCAGGCGGTGGATTTCTACACCAGCCGGCTCGGCCTCCAGGTGTTGAAGCAGCAAGACGAAACTGTCCACCTGGGCGTTGGCGTGGACGAACTGCTGGTGCTGCATGGCAACCCGGGCGCCCGGCGAGTCCCGCGAACGGCCGGGCTCTACCATTTCGCCTTGTTGCTGCCCACCCGGCGTGCCCTCGGCGCGGCGTTGAGGCACCTCATCGACTCCGGCGTTCCCTTGCAGGGCGCGGCCGATCATCTGGTGAGCGAGGCCATCTACCTGGCTGATCCGGAAGGCAACGGCATCGAGATCTACCGCGATCGGGATCGTGCGGAGTGGACTGTCCGCAACGGAGAGGTCCAGATGGCTACCGATCCCCTGGATGCGCAGGGCGTGCTGGCCGCCGCGATTGGCGCACCCACGGACCACGGCCTGCCCGAAGGCACACGCATGGGCCATGTCCACCTGCACGTCGGTGACATCGCCGAAGCCGAGGCTTTCTACAATGGCCTGCTCGGCTTCGACGTCACATTGCGCTACGGCCGCTCCGCCACATTCCTGTCGGCTGGCGGCTACCATCACCACATCGCCGTGAACACGTGGGCCGGCGTAGGCGCGAGGCCGAATCCGGAGGGCGCGATGGGTTTGAAGGAATTCACGGTGGTTGTGCCCAACGCGGCCGAACTACGCAGAATCGCCGCCATCGCCTCACCGGTTGCGGACAATGGCGGCGATATCCTGTTGCGCGACCCGTCGGGCAACGCGGTACGAATCAAAGCCGGCCTGTAATCGGACTTACAGACCGCGCCACGGCTTGCTGTAGTGCGTGTTCCAGTCCACGAGGTCGATATTCAGCAGGCGGTGGCTTTGCTTCTTGGTGTCGGCCTCGACAATCAGATAGGCATTCGGGTCGTAGCGCGTGGCCGCGATCACCTGGTGTAGCGGCCCGTAGGACCGTCCGAACTCAAACCAGCGGTGCCAGTGGCCCGACACCACCAGTTGAACCGTGTCCTTGTGCTTCTTCAACAGTGGGTGCAGGCCGAGGTCGGCTTTCTCCTTGGGCGCAACAATCGACAGCGGGAAGTGGATGAACACAAACGTGGGCTTGTGCGCGTCCAGCTTCGCCTCCAGCCACGTCAACTGCTCTTCACCCAGGCTGCCGATCTTCTTGTCGTACTTGGCATGGCCGGGCTGCCAGGTCTCGCCCAGGAAGTTGTTGAGGTGAATGAACTGGAAGCCCTTGTGGTCCACCGAATAGTAGGGCTGCAGGCCCAGTTTGCGGCGGAACAGCTCGTGCGAAACCGCATGGGACACCTTCGGCACCCCATAATCGTGGTTGCCGTAGCCCACATGCACCGGCATCGTGAAGCCGTCAGTAATCGACTTCGCCACGTCGATGCGTGTCTTGTTCTGGAAATAGAAATCGACGTCCGGCGACGGGTAGTTGTGAAAGTAGTCACCCACCAGGAACGTCAGGTCCATCTTCGGCTGCAGCTTGTTCAGATAGTCGCGCGTCTGTGTCAGGCGTTCGGCCGTCTTGAAGATGGATTCGGTGTCCTCGGGGCTCCCTTCGGGGCCCTTGTAGAAGTCGTCAATGATGTGGGTGTCGGCGATGATGGCGAAATAGAACTTGCCGGACCCCGGATCGGCATCGAGCAGGCGCGGCGCGGCGAGGGACAGAAGTCCCCCGCCGGCCACCTGCAGGAACTGCTTCCTGTGAATGGTCATGTCTCTGGTCTTTAGAATAGGGCCTTCAGGCCAAACTGCAGCTGACGGGCCGGATAGGTGCTGGTGATGGTGCCGAAGTTGGTGTTCGAGATGTTCGCGTTCGGCGGCCCGAAGTTCGTCTTGTTGAAGAGGTTGAACGCTTCGGTGCGGAATGAAACCTTGAACCGCTCAGTGATCGGGAAGTCCTTGTGGAGACCCAGGTCAAGCTGATAGAGAGACGGCGCGCGGGCGATGTTGCGGCCCGCATTGCCGAAGGGCTGCGTACGATCCGTCGGTGCGCTGACAGTGGCCGGATTCAGCCAGTGCAGGCGGTCGCGCTGCGCTTCGGGCATCATCGGGTCGCCGGTGACGTTGGGCCGGTAAGTGGGCGAGCCGCTCACCTGGAAGTCCGACGCCGGGCTGTAGCTGAGGTTCACTGGATTGCCGCTGGCCATCGTATTGATGCCGGTGAGGCGCCAACCACCAAGAACGTAGTCGGTGGGTTTGTTCCAGCCGGAACCGAACTTCTGGTTCTTGCCGAAGGGCAAGTCGTAGACCACGGTAGTCGTGTTGTTGAACGGCTGGTCGTAACCGGATACGCCACGTTCCCCGGGCAGATTGCGGAAGTTCACGCGGGAGTTGTCGCCGTTGCTCGCTTCCAGGTGGCCGCTGGCGTTGTCGATGGCCTTCGACCAGGTGAACGAGTTCAACAGGTAGAAGCCGCCGCTGAAGCGCTTCTCCAGCTTGGCCTGGAAGGCGTGGTAGTTCAGGTACCCGCCACCGAAGGCGATCTGGATCAGACCGAAGGACTGATTGGGCCGGCGCGCCTGCAGGCTGGTGCCATCGCTGTTCACACGAGCCTGATTGTAGTCGCCCAGAATCATCAGGCCGACGCCGCGCGTGCCGACATAACCCAGGTCGAGCACGAAGTCCTTGGCCAGCTCCTGCTGAATGGTGAAGTGCCAGTTCTGGATGTAGCTGGTGCGATAGTCCGCCGGGATGTAGTTAGCGCGGACATTGATCTGCTTCACGTTCGAGAGCGACAGGAAGTTGTCCGGGTAGCCCATCTCGGTAGTGCGGAAGCAGGTGCCAGGCACCTGGGAGGTGCTGGTGCAGAGCGCTAGAGGAGCAGAGGAGGCCGTGCTGGGCGCCTGATCGATGGACGGGTTCAGAATATTCGGCAGGTTGTACGACAGCAGATTCTCGCCGCCCATGCGATTGAAGTGGATGAAGCTGATGCCATAGGCCGAGCGGATGACCGTTTTGGGCCGCAGCGTGTAGGCAATGCCGAGGCGCGGGGCAAAGTTGTTGCGGTCCGGGTGAACGAGCGAGCGGTCGTAGATGCCGCCGTCCTGCGCCTGGATCAGCTTGTTCGAGATGGGGTCGAAGTTGGACAGGATGTTGTCCTGCGCCCACTGCGGCGTGCCGTACTCATAGCGGAGGCCGGCATTCACCACGAGCTTGGGGCTCACCTTCCAGTCGTCCTGCACATAGAAGAAGTGCATGCGCTGGCGCAGATTCACGATGGTGGCGCTGTTGAGCTGGTAGTTGCTGCGGGCGCCGAACAAGAAGTCGGCCAGATACTGCTCGTTGTTGTTGGCGGTGCCGGCGACCTTGCTGAAGCGGCCGCCGTAGCTATCGGTGCCCGACTTCGGGTTGAAGTCGTCGATCTCGGTGCTGACGCTCTGGTACTCGTAGCCGGCCTTCAGCGTATGGCGGCCCATGATGCGCGAGTAGTTCACCTTGGGGTTGATCAGGAAGGGGTTCTGGAACTGAGGGTTGCTGCCCTGCACGCCAAGCTGTGCGTAGCCGCTGATGGACTGCGGATATAGACCGCCGGTGAAGCGCTTGTCGGTGGGGTAGTTGGGCAGCCCGAGCTGCGTCGCCACGCTGGGCTGGCCGACGAACCAGGGGGTCTTGCCGCCCTCGGTCTTGCCGACGCCGATGCGGAACTCGATGACGGAGGTGGGGCTCATCGTGTAGGTGATGCCGCCCGCGGTCTGGTAGTTCAGCACACGCACATCGCCGTTGCTGTTGCCGCCCGACAGACCCGGAATCGCCGCGGGAACCTGCTGCTGCGAGAGGCGGTGGCTGTAGCGGACAAAGCCCGTCAGCTTCGATCCGAAGTACTGATCGTAGCGGCCGTCGCCCTTGTCGACGTTCGTCGGCTGGGTGGGCAGCGACTGGTAGTTGTTCGAAAGACCCGGCAGGTTCGGAGCCGGCAGAGCACCGAGCACGGTGCTGGCAAACTTACTGATCTGCGCGGAGGGCAACTGGCCGGGGCTATAAACGGCGCCGGTGAAGGGGTTCTGCACCGTGGTGGAGAAGATGCCGTTCTTCTGATCCACCGTGGGGATGGTGGCGAACATGATGGTCTTTTCCACGCGGCGGTAGCCTTCGAAGTCGGCGAAGAAGAACGCCTTGTCCTTCTTGATCGCTCCGCCGAACGCACCACCGTACTGGTTCTGGATCAGCACCGGCTTCTGGTTCTGCACTGGCTTGATGAAGCCCGTCGCATTCAGCGAGGTGTTGCGGAGGAACTCGTAGACGGACCCGTGATAGTCGTTGGAGCCGCTCTTGATGCTGACGTTCACGATCGCGCCGCCGGCGCGGCCGAACTCAGCGCTGTAGTTGCTGGTTTCGACGCGGAACTCCTGCACGGCGTCGGGTGACGGCTGCACCACCTGGTTGGAGAACCCCTGGTTCGAAGTGCCGTAGGCGTTGTTGTCCACGCCGTCGACGACGAAGTTGTTCTGCGAGCTGCGCATGCCGTTCACGTTGAACGAGGCGTCGCGCGGCGTGCTGCCATTGGCCAGATCGGACTTGCGGACGCCGGGCACCAGCAACGCCAGGTCGGCGTAGGCGCGCCCGTTCAGCGGCAGGTTCACGATCTGCTGGTTGCCGACGACCGTACCGCGGGAGCTGGTATCGGTTTCGAGTTGTGCGGCGGCAGCCGTGACGTCCACCGTCTCGGTCACCGTGCCGACGGGCAGTTCCAGGTCCACGCGCTGGCGGGCGTTCACGTTCACCGTGAACTGGGCGGCGGTGACGCGCTTGAAGCCCTTGGCTTCGGCGGACACTGTGTAGGTGCCGGCCTTGAGGTTAAAGAACTGATAGTCACCCGACTCGTTCGTCTCCGCCGTTTGGGAGACACCGGTTTGCGTGTTCGTCACCGTGACGGTGCTGCCATGCACCGGAAGCCGCGACGTATCGCGGATCGTGCCGAGCACGGTTGCGGTGTCGAACTGAGCCAGAAGGGTAGCTGACAGGAGGATCGCCGCGAGCGCGGCAGTCAGCGCTGTTTTGAGAGAGACCTTGAGTGTGTTCATGATCAACAGAGAAAACCGGACAGCATGGTCATCGGATGTGAACGCGCGAAGCACACTTCGCACCCCGGACGACCTGAAGCCGCAACCAGGAATAGCAGTTCACGATGAACATTCAATGAATCCCTGGTCACATTCAAGTCGCGATTACGGAATCGTACCTCAGTTCCTGTGCCGGGGCATAGCGGAAAGTTGCTATCCAGAGGGACTGGCGAAAGATTCTACTGTTGTGAAGTCCACACTGCGCGGTGGTGTGAAATCTTACAACAGCCGTCCGGATTTCGGGCCGGAGCCCTTCCTGGTCAGGCGAGCGGCGCGTTTCCGCAGAGCCTCGCTGTCTTCGATGACCTGTGCGGCAAGCGTCATCTCAAAGGCCATAGCAAGATTCTTCTCGCGGCGTTCGTAGTGGATGGCCAGCCGCTCCAAGGCCTTTCCCTGCCAGGGATTGCGGATCGTGGACAGTTCGGTCCAGACCTGCACCGCAGCATCGTGGCGGTCGAGTTTGCGCTCAATTTCGGCAACGTGCCAGAGCGTCTCATACAGCAGCGGCTCGTGCAGATTCCGGGTGAGCGCCTGGCGCATGAGCATGAGCGCGTCCTCGGCCCGGCCTTCATTCCGGAACCAGCGGGCCAGGGCGACCATCTCCGCACCGGACGTCAGGCGCTGCGGTTCACGGAAAGCGACGGGCACGATGGCCGTCAGGCAGGCCAGCGAGAGGATGTCGACCGCGTTGTGCGAAATCACCGGCCGCAGCGGAGCGAAGTTGCCGGTCCGCAGGTACTCAAAGTACAGATTCGGGATGAACTGGCCATCCACATCGCCGTGCCGTTCGACCCCCAGGATCCGCTGCTCCAGTTCCTGCAGGCGGCAACTCTCCAGGGCCAGCCGCCACAGCCGCCGCGCGGAGTAGAGCAGATCGACATGCTTCAAACGCGGGAACGGTTCGGGCAAACGCAGAAGGCGGTAGCGCGTTTCCAGCAGAGGCTGGTCGAAGGAACGGCCATTGTAGGTGACCAGCAGGTCGAACTGGTCAAGATAAGCAGAGAGCGCCTTCAGCATCGACGGCTCCTCGCCGTGGTCGCGCATAAAGAACTGCTTCAAAACAAAGCCGTTGGCGGTGATGCCGCCGACGCCCACCAGGAACGCAAACGCGCCGGAACCACCGGAGAGGCCGCTGGTTTCCGTGTCGAGGAAGGCCCAGCGCTCGGGCGGCACGGTGACGCCCTCTTCGTTGACTAGCGCGGCCAGCAGGTCCTGCGGCAGCTCGCTCAGTGCGCCGACATCGGCGGTGCCGTGGCGGTGGTGGGCCGGCCAGTGGCGGTCGATCTCCCAATGGGTGCCGTCCTCGGTGCGGACTTCGAGGCCGTCGGGCAGGGCGCGCGTCTCCGGCAGCGGCTCCGTCTGGTACCGCGCGTCGATCTTCTGGAGCCGGGCTCGTAGAATTTCGAGTTGGGCCTTCAGGGGATCCATGCGGACCTTACTTCGCGTCCCTCCAGTTGGAACCGTGGCCCGTTTCGACCAGCAGCGGAACCTTCAGCTTCACCACGGATTCCATCGTGGACTTCAACAGCTTCGTGGCCTCTTCGAGTTCGGCCGGCGGGCACTCCAACACCAGTTCGTCGTGCACCTGCAGCAACATACGGGTCTGCAACTTGC
Organism: uncultured Paludibaculum sp.; assembly: GCF_963665245.1. NCBI lineage: Bacteria > Pseudomonadati > Acidobacteriota > Terriglobia > Bryobacterales > Bryobacteraceae > Paludibaculum > uncultured Paludibaculum sp. The sequence continues at coordinate 2,510,498 of NZ_OY762269.1, read as the reverse complement.
GCTTGGCGAGCTCCGCATCGACGCGGATCATGGCCAGCTTGATCAGGTCAGCGGCTGTGCCCTGCAGCGGCGTGTTGACGGCGGTGCGTTCGGCGAACGAGCGGGCGTTGGGATTCTTGGCGGCGATATCCGGAATGGGACGGCGGCGACCGTCGAGCGTGAGAGTGTAGCCTCTTTGACGCACTTCGGCGATGGTCGCCTCGATCCACTTCTTCACACCGGCATACCGCTCAAAGTAGTTGCGGATGTAGAGATCGGCCTCGTCGCGGCCGATGCCCAGTTGCGCGGCCAGCCCGAAGGCGGTCTGTCCATAGACAATACCGAAGTTGACCGCCTTGGCGTTGCGGCGCATCTCCGGAGTCACCATAAGCTGCGGCACGCCAAAGACTTCCGAGGCCGTGCGCGTATGGATGTCCTCGTTGCGGCGGAAGGAATCCACCAGCAGGGTGTCGCCCGAGTAGTGGGCGAGCAGGCGCAGCTCGATCTGGGAGTAGTCGGCGACCAGCAGGGTCCAGCCCGGCTCGGGTACGAAGGCGGCGCGGATCTCGCGGCCTAACTCCGTGCGAACAGGGATGTTCTGCAGATTCGGATTGGAGGATGACAGCCGCCCGGTGGCTGCGCCGGCCGGATTGAAGGTGGTGTGCAGGCGGTGGTCGGCGGGCGACAGCAGCATGGGCAGCGCGTCGACGTAGGTGCCCTTCAGCTTGGCCAACTGCCGGTATTCCAGGATCTTCTGGGCGATGGGGTGCTCCAGCGCAAGCGTTTCCAGGACATCGGCGGCGGTGGAGTAGGCCTTGGTCTTGCCGGTCTTGCCCTGCGTGGGGAGCTTCAGGTCCTCGAAGAGGATCTCGCCTAACTGCTTGGGAGAATTGAGATTGAACGGCTTGCCGGCGAGGCCGAAGATGTCGTCTGTGAGCTTGCCGATCTCGGCCTCCATGCGGCTGGACAGCGCCGAGAGCTGGTCTGTGGCGACCAGGATCCCGGTGCGCTCCATGCGTGCCAGCACGGGCGCCAGCGGCAGGTCCAGCTCATCGTAAAGCTTTCTCAACTCAGGGGTTATCTGCGGCCGGAGCTTGGCGGCCAGCAGCTTGAGAGTCTCTTCCTGGGTGGCGCCGGGCCGCTCCAGGTAGCGCATCACCAGCGGGTCCAACTGGCAGGCGGACGGATCGGCCAGGACGAGGAAGGAGTATAAAAGGACGTCCTCGATGGGCGGGTCGAGCGGCGGATTCCCGGCGGACAAATGCGCCTTGTAGTCGAAAACAACAGTGGAATCAAAGGCTTCGGCAGGAGTCTCCTCCGCGCTGGGCGGAGCGTCGACGTTCAGCTCCTTCAGAAAACTGTAGAACTCGTATTCGCGGTAGAACTCGGCCAGCGTGGGCACGTCGGGCCCCTGGATCGCCAGGTCGTCCAGGTTGAATTCGAACGGCGCGGCCGTCTCGATGGTAGCCAGTTTACGGCTGAACAGGATCTGGTCCCGGTTGTTGAGAAGACTCTCGCGATAGGCCTTACGGGTGACTTCCGGAGCCTTGTCGAGCAGGCCCTGCAGGGAGCCGAACTGTTCCAGAAGCTGGACGGCGCCCTTGTCGCCGATGCCCGGGGCGCCGGGAATGTTGTCGACCGTGTCGCCCACCAGGGCCAGCAGGTCAGGAATCTGCTCCGGCGTTACTCCCTTGAATTCCTTGACCTTAGCCGGATCGTACAGCGTGTCGTTCTTCATTGCGTCCAGCATCCGGACGTGGTCGTTCACCAACTGGAGCATGTCCTTGTCGGACGAGATGACCCAGACCTCGAGATCTGGCGAGGCGGTCTTCCAGGCCACTGTGCCGATGATGTCGTCGGCCTCATACCCCTTCAACTTCAGGACGGGAATCCGCATGGCGCCGAGCATGCGCTCGATGGCGGGTAGCTGCTCGATGAGCTCCGGTGGAGTCTCGGTGCGGGTGGCTTTGTAGGCGGCGAAGGCCTCGTCGCGGAAGGTGGGTCCTTCGGACTCATAGACGGCGGCCAGGTAATCCGGCTGATACTGCTTCACCAGGCGCCGCAGCATGTTGTGAAAGATATAGATGGCCTCCGTGGACGAGCCGCGGGAGGTGCGCATGGGGGGAGCGTTCATGCGCTGGCGGGCGTGGAAGGCCCGGAAGATGAAGTTGAAGGAGTCGACGAGGAACAGCCGGGGCATGAGTTTCATGATACTCCCGGGGGTGTGAAAACCGGCCCAAACGTGGCATTCGGGCTACAGCCGACGGAGCAGTTGTGGTCATATTACCACATTCCAAAATTTGTAAATCTAGAGAGACAAAGTACTTACGAGCTGGTTTTAAGTCTGTTAGGATGAGATTGGAGTCGCGATTGAAATTTGAGACCACTATCCAGCGCCCGGTTGCAGCTTCGGGCGTGGGGTTGCACAGCGGTGTTCCGGTCAACATCCGCATCGTGCCGGCGGCGCCCGGAACGGGCATCGTCTTCCGCCGGACCGACCTCGACAATTTTGAGATCCCAGCCAGTTGGAAGTATGTGCAGCGTGTCAGCTACGCCACCAGCCTGATGCGGCAAGGTGTGCTGATTTCGACGACGGAGCATCTGCTCAGCACGTTGTACAGCATGGGCATCGACAACGCCTACGTGGAGATCGACAACCTGGAAGTGCCGATCCTGGATGGCAGCGGGTTGCCGTTTGTCGAGTTGCTGCAGGAGGCGGGCATCAAGCATTCGCGGCGGCGGCGGCGGTATCTCAGCATCCTCCGCCCGGTGAGCCTGGAAGGCCCGGGCAAGCGCATCTCCATTCTGCCGGCCGAGACGTTCCAGTTGACGTGTCACGTCTATTTCAAGCATCCGTTGGTCAGCGGCCAGTCGTTGAAGATGGAGGTGACGCCGGAGAACTATGCACGGGAACTGGCTCCGGCCCGCACTTTCGGATTCGCACCCGAACTTGATCAGATGCGCAACATGGGTCTGATCCGCGGGGCGTCGCTGGACAGTGCCGTATGCTTTACGGACGATGACGTCATGAATCCTGGAGGTCTGCGGTTCCCCGACGAGCCTTGCCGTCACAAGGCCCTGGATCTGATCGGCGATCTGGCCCTGATTGGGCGGGCGCTCAGGGGCCACGTCATTGCCGAGCGGGCGGGCCACGCGATGCATGTGGCGTTGGTGACGAAAATCATGTCCGATCCGTCGCTGTATGAGATCGTCACTGGGGATGAGAGCTCAGCGAATCTGGTGCACGCGGCGTCGTTCTGATGCGGTATCTTCCGAACGCCATCACTATCCTCAGGATCCTGTTTACCCCTCTGATCGGCCTCTTTCTGGCGCGACACGACGCGCGTGGCGCCTTTCCCCTTATGTTCATCGCCGGCTTCTCCGACATGCTGGATGGGTATCTGGCCCGTCGTTTCCATCTGCAGTCGAAGCTGGGCGGAATGCTGGATCCCATTGCGGACAAGGTCCTGGCGATTACGGTGTACCTGGGGTTGGCCTACGGCGGTTCTTTGCCATGGTGGCTGGTCTGGCTGGTGCTGGGCCGGGACGCGATGATCCTGCTCTTTTCGGCCGGCGCGCTGCTCTTTACGAAGATCCGGTCGCTGCCGCCCAGCATCTGGGGCAAGATCAGTACCTTCTTTCAGCTCGGCCTCGCTGGCTGGATTATCATGGACTTGGCTTGGCCCGGCTATCCACCCCAGTGGGTGATTGCCGCCTTTCTCTGGCTGGCGGCTGCCGGGACCATTGTGAGTGGACTGCACTATGTCTATACGGGAGCCCGCCTGCTGCGTGAAGCTTAAATTGACGGCTTCCGCGCGGGGGGTTACGCTGGAGGAGTGGGGCAAGGCATGATTCGTTTTACCCCGGCGCGTACTTACCTGACCGCGGCGGCAGTGGCTCTCGGGCTGGCTGCCTTCTCTGGTTGGTGCGCCCTCTCCTGGCTGCCGGCTGCGATCCCGGCGGTGTTGCTTCTGGCCAGCGCTTTGTTTGTGCTGTGGCTGGGACTGCACCCGACGGTAGAGGTCACCGAGACACATCTTAAGTCCGGCAAGCGGCTCATCCCTTGGGCCTCGGTCCGGCGCATCGACCAAACCGGCTGGGTGGCGCCCATGGTGGTGGATCTGACGCTGGTGGACCAAGGCAAGGTCCGGCTGATTTACCCCGGTGAAACGGACAATGCGAACCGCCTACTGCGACTCATCCAGCAGCGATCCACGCAGTCCCTCATCAATGGGGTTCCGCACAGCCAGATTTTTGGCGAGTTGGCCAAGCCACAGGCGCAAACGAAGCAGGCCACGCCCTCCCCTCGCTATCCTCTCCTCACAGAAGAAGATGAGAAGGAAGTGGAGCGTCTTTACCAGAAGCTCCGCACGGCAGGCCGGCTCGATCCCGAAAAGTAAGAGGGCATGGCACACCCAGGCCGCCGTTCGCGTGGATTCGCATATCTCCCGGTTCTGATTTTCATCGCAATCTGCATTCTGCTGTGGTGGCAGGGCGCGCGGATTCTCAGCGCCGCTGGTGACTTTCTGGATGTGGGCGAACCCCCACAGAAGGCGCAGGCCGCGGTAGTGCTGGCGGGAGGCTGGGCCGGCGAACGGGTGATGCGAGGCGGGCAACTGGCCCGGGCAGGCTACGTCCCTCTTGTCCTGCTCAGCGGGCCGCAGTCGTTCTTCGGTCAGAGTGAGTGTGTTCCGGCGATGACCTTCGCGATGAAGCAGGGTTTTGACCCGGCGTGGTTTCAATGCATCGAAAACGACAGCACATCCACAAAAGGCGAGGCTATCACCATCCTGCACGACCTAAGACGCAGGGGCCTCAAGAAGGTACTGATTGTGAGTGTCGCCAGCCATCTGCGGCGGGCGCGAAGGGTGTACCAGACCGACGCGCCGGCCGATCTGGAGATGCACTTCGTGGCAGCGGATCCGCCCGGTTTCAAGCTGCACGAGTGGTATAAGTCGCGCGAGGGCCGGAAGGCGATCTTCTTTGAGTACACGAAGTATCTATCGGCGCCGTTAGGTTTTTGAGCTCATGAGAGACGCATTCCAGTCAGCTTGGCCTTACCTCAGAAAATACCGGCGCGGTCTGCTGTTGGGTCTGGGCGCCCTCGTCCTGAAGGACCTCGCGGGCGCGGGGATCCCGTTGATCGTACGCGCGGGCATCGATGCGGTGACGAACCGCCAACCGTTGAGCGTGCTCTATTGGTTTTGCCTCGCGCTGGCGGGTGTTTCGCTCATCAAGGGGTTGTTCCAGTACTGGATGCGCGTCATCCTGGTGAGCATTTCGCGCGATGTCGAGTATGACATGCGGAACGACATCTTCCGCAATCTCGTCAGGCTGAACCACGATTTTTACGCGCGTTACCGGACGGGCGACGTGATGGCGCGCGCCACCAACGATCTGAACGCGGTCCGCATGATGCTGGGCCCGGCCGTGATGTACTGGGCCGAGACCTCGCTCACGTTCATCCTCGCGCTGAGCATCATGTTCACGGTGGACTGGCAGTTGACGCTGTGGGCGTTGACGCCGGCCCCGGTCGTCTCCATCGTGGTGATGGTCTTCGGCAAGCGGATCCACGATCGTTTTGAGGTGATTCAGAAGCTGTTTTCCGATATCAGCAGTCGCGTCCAGGAGAACCTGGCCGGGGTGCGTGTGGTCCGTGCCTACGTGCAGGAGGAGCCGGAGATCGCACGATTTGAAGCGCTGAACAAGCTCTTCATCGCCCAGAACCTCAAACTGGCCACGCTCTCCGGTCTGTTTATGCCGCTGCTGCAGGCGTTGATCGGCCTGACCTTCATGCTGGTGCTGGGCGTGGGTGGCCTGCGGCTGATGCAGGGCAAGATCTCGCTGGGCAGCTTCGTGATGTTCAACACCTTCATGGGCATGCTGGTTTGGCCCATGATCGCCTTTGGCTGGGTGGTGAATCTGATGCAGCGCGGCAAGGCGTCGATGAGCCGGCTGCAGGAGTATCTGCGACAGGAGCCGTCCATTACGGCCTCCGCGCATCCCGCCGGCATGCCCGAGACCGCGAGCATCGAGTTCCGCAACGCGGGCCTGAGCTTTGACGGGCGCGCCGTACTGGATGGGGTTTCGCTGGAGATCCCCGCCGGTCAGACGATCGCAATCGTGGGGCGGACCGGCAGCGGGAAGAGCTCGCTGGTCCACTTGATCCCGCGAATGTATGACGTGACGTCAGGGGCCGTGCTCATTGGCGGCGTGGACGTGCGCGGGTTGACGCCCGGGGACTTGCGGCGCCAGATCGGGTTCGTTCCGCAGGAGACGTTCCTCTTCAGTTCGACCATCGCGGAGAACATCGCCTTCGGCGTGGAATCAGCAACGGACGAGGAGGTCCGCGCGGCAGCCAGTATTGCGGGCCTGGCACAGGATATCGAGGAGTTCCCCGAAGGATTCCAGACGAAGGTTGGCGAGCGCGGCATCACGCTCTCGGGCGGACAGAAGCAGCGGACGGCGATTGCGCGGGCACTGCTGCGGCAGCCGAAGATCCTGATTCTGGACGACGCACTGTCGGCCGTCGACACCATCACGGAAGAGCGGATTCTCCATGGACTGCGCAACCAGAGTGGAAGCCGCACAACGATCCTCATTTCCCACCGCGTGTCGACGGTGCGCGACGCCGACTGCATCTATGTGCTGGATGAGGGACGCATCGTCGAGCGCGGAAATCACGCCGAATTGCTATCCGTCGGTGGTTACTACGCGGAGCTGCACCAGAAGCAGTTGCTGGAAGAAGAGCTCGAACAGATCTGACGACGCGGCGGCTCGCCGTCCGAAGCGCGCAAGGTCCTTCACTGCCTTGGTGCGGATCCCCCGAGACCGTAGACACGGCATAGGGTCCGGTGCAAGCTGTAAAGAGACGCGACAAGAGGCCCGGAAGCCGGCATACAGAACAGGACACCGCCGATGAATCCCGTCTTACTGCTGACCGTGCTATTGGCGACTGCACAGGCCCAGACCCCGGCACGGCCCATTCCGCCTGATCCAGCGGAACGGGCACGCATTCAGGCTGGCATCCACTCCCGCGATTGGCACGCACGCGAAAAGGCGTTCCACGCGATTGCCGGCTTGGGGTGCTTACAGGCGGATGCCGTGGACGCCGCCTTCACCCTTCTTGGAATCGAGCGGACGTTCATTGACGATCACATTGCCGAATTGTCCCCGGGCGAGGCTGAAGGGTGGGGCGATCCTTACTACAGTGGCCTATTGGGATTCACGTTCTCCTGCTTTCAGAAGACACCACGTCCAGATTGGTTTAGGCTGCTAGCTCTCGGGAGCTATAATCCCGACTCTCCCTACGCGAAGGACTTGGCCAAGTATGTCGATGGGAGTCTGGGGTGGCTGCTCTCGGCGGCTCCGACGCAGAAGTCGCCGTATCGTCGGGCAAATCTGTATCCGCTGTTGGTGAATTCTCTGGCGCACCATGCGGATTGGTCCTCCAAGGACCGGCAAGCGGTTCTCGCTACTCTGGACAGGGGGCTTGTGGACCCGGATAACTATACGGTGATTTCCACAGCCCGCGCAGTCGCGGCTTCCAGGCTGCCGGAGGCTCGGAGCATGCTGCACAAAGCAAAATCGACTCTGGCTAAGCAATCCGGAAACAGATCCGGAGCGCTGCAACAGATCGACAAACTGGTGGCCGGCCTGGAGAACACGGCCCGGCCGTAGAGGCCCCGAGTCGATACGGGACTTCCAGCTCCTCAAAACTGATATATCATCGGAGCATGTTCTCCGAATCCAGCCGCAGATCTTTTCTACAGGGCGTTCCGGCCGCTATGGCGGCGGCCACCGCAGTCCCGGTCGTACACGCCGCCGGTGACGCCGTTGCCGGCGATGTCCGCCTTGGCGTGGCCAGCTACTCCTTCCGCGAATTCGGCCGTTCGCTCTGCATCAAGGGTACGAAGCAGCTCAACACGCCGTACCTGTGCATCAAGGAGTTTCATGCCCTTTACCGCTCCACGCCCGAGGAGCTGGACAAAGCCAAGGCCGACTTCAAGAAGGCTGGCCTAACCCTTACCGGCGGCGGAACGGTCTACATGTTGAAGGACGACATGGACGACATCAAGACGTACTTCGAGTACGCCAAGCGGCTGGGCATGCCGATGATGAATATCGGCGCGACAGCGAAGTCGTTGCCTATGATCGAGAAGACGCTCAAGCAGTACGACATTCAGATCGCGGTCCACAATCACGGCCCCGAAGACAAGCACTTCCCTGCCCCGTCGGACGCCCTGAAGCTGATGAAGGACATGGACCCGCGCATGGGGGTCTGCATCGACGTAGGTCATACGACGCGCACGGGCAAGAATGTGGTTGAAGAGATCCAAGCGGCCGGGCCGCGCCTGCTCGATATGCACATGAAGGATCTGCGCGATCTGATGGCGAAGGAGAGCCAGTGTGACGTGGGCGACGGCGCGATGCCGGTGGTGGCCATCTTCAAGGAGTTGAAGAAGATGAACTACAAGGGCATTGTCCACCTGGAATACGAGGTCAACGGCGATAACCCGCTGCCCGGCATGCAGAAGAGCTTCGCCTATATGCGCGGCGTCAACGCGGCTCTGCGGGCGTAGCCCAAACCACAGTTGCAGTTGAGGCCGGTCCTCGCGGGGCGGCCTCAGCCTGGCCACCATCGCGCCGTTCTGGGCTGCCTGGACGGAGCGAACCAGCCCGTGGGCGGAGAGCCGTTCCAGGCGGCGGCCAAAGACAGCCGACCCCGACGGGCGTCGGGGAACGATTGCCTAGCCCTCTATGACGGAATTTGGGATCTGATTGTTCCGGACCGGAGCAAAGATTGTTGGAGCCCTCAAGTTGGCGCGCTGAACGGCCCGGCCTTGGAACGCGAGGCTGGCTTCTTGGAGATAGACCGTGGATCCAGCAGATGCAGCGGTCTGAAGCTGGTGCGGGACCACTTGCAGCCGGCTTCGAACTGGATGCCGACGAAGTAGCCGATTTCACGAAATTGGCAGTAGCGGACAATGCCCGCAAACTCGCCTTTGGGATAGGAGATGCGGACCAGGGTCCCCAGGGGAACCTGCATATCCAGCTGAATGCATGCCCCGGAGAGAGAGATGTCCTCCAGGTTGGCTACCGCCCGCCTCGCGCGGTTGGCCTTGTCCTTCCAGCGGACATCGACCAGATCCGCACACAGCATTCTCGGTTCTGTGCGCCGCTCAATCATACATTCAATTGATCGGCACCCACGACGGTTTCATCCATGCAGAATGCCCAAACAATTTCGCCCTAAATGGGTCTAGGTAAAGAAGCTAAGGTAGCGCCCACGCTACGGTAGCATGCCCCATGGTACCCCGAAGGTACTGGGATTGGTAGTGGAAAAATGAGGGATTCCCCTACGCTTGATGCTGCCGAAGCCATTCTTCCCGGGTCGCCAGCGGGTTTGGGCCCTGAGCGCGGTCGACGGCGAGCACGCCATCGAGATGGTCAATCTCGTGCTGGAGGAGTTCCGAGAGAGCACCTTCGGCCGTCAGATCGTGCCCGACGCCGTCGCGGCTCTGGTAGCGGATGCCAACGGACTGGTGGCGGCGCAGACGCACCATGAGTTGCGGAAACGAGAAACAGTCATCCCAGAGCTCGAACATCTCCGGACTCCGCCAGGTGTATTCGGGGTTGATGAGTTCGTAGCGGATGCCGTCGACCCGCAGGAAGACGACGCGCACCGCGGCGCCGATCTGGATGGCGCTGATGCCGCGTCCGAAACCGTGAGTGCGGCGAAACTCTACAAGAGTGTCGTCAAGATCCTGGAGAACGGCGATGGCGAGGCTGGGGTCGACGGGCGAAGAGACGGCGCGCAGCAGCGGATCGCCGAGTTGGAGGATACGCCGGACGGGCATACTTCATCATAGTTCGGCGTGCCCGGAAGTGCCGTGGAGGTGCGACGGACGAACGAGAGTCCCGATGCGGCGGCCGTCAGGGTCCTGGCCGGACATCGCTCTATTCGCATCGGAGTGCCGACAACGGGTCCAGACGCGCGGAGCGGTAGGCGGGCAGGAAGCTCGCGCAGAGAAGAACCGCCAGCACAAGAACCGATACGGCGGCCAGAGTCACCGGGTCAGAGGCACGGATCCCGTATAGCAGCCTCTGGTCAAGGGTGCGACTGACGACCCACGACCCGCTCAAACCAAGTGCGATTCCGCCGACGGAAAGGACAACCGCGCGCCACAACAAACGGGCAAGGATGTCGGACGGATGCGCACCAAGGGCGAGTTTGATCGCGATCTCCCGCGTTCGCAGCCGCGAAATGTAAGACATGAAGCCATAGAGTCCGACCCCGGCGATCAGCAGGGAAATGCAGCCGTAGCCGGTGACTACTGCCGCGAGCAGCCGATGGTGGGACATCGACTGGTCCAGGAGCTCATCCATCGTCTGAACGTCCACAACGGGAACCGTGGCATCGACGCCTCGAACCTGCTGCTTGATCTCCTTGGTGGTCGGCCAGTGCGTCCCCGATGCCATTCGAATCACGAAGTTCACGGATGGCATGGGAATCACCGTGCAATCAGTGTAGATCTCCGGTGTTGCCGCTGCCGTGACAAACTCTCTGGGGACGTCCCCAATGACGCCTGCAATCTCCAACTTCTGACCGCCCCAGACCAGGAGTACCCGCCCGACTGGCGATCCGGAGCGATCACCGGGGAAAAGCCTCCGGGCCAGAGCCCGGTTGATCAGAATACGACTCCGCTGTTCGACCTCTTGGGCACGCGGCGGGCCAAAATCCTCGCCTTGCAGTAGCGGGATCCTCAACGCGGCGACGTACCCTCGGGTCACACAGCCAAAGCCGGCAAGATTGCGATCGCCAGACCGTAAGTCGGGTGCCCCTTCTATGCGAAACGAACTGGGCAGGAACGGCCTACCCATAGGCAGACCACTGGCGGCCGCAACTGATCTGGCGCCGGGCAGGCCTTCGAGACGGGACCGGATTGCCTCTACGACCGCTGCCTGATGGACAGGGTCCGTCCCGGGGAGGAGCACCCTGAGGGACACTATGCGTGCGGGATCAAACCCAGGCTGTGCGTTGGCGAGCAGGAAGAGACTCTTCAACAGCAACCCCGATGTGGTCAGGAGCGTGGTGGTCACCCCCAACTGAATCATCATGGGCAGACTCTGGATCCCGTGCCCGCCGCGGGGCGTTGACCACGATCCACGGAGGTGAGTGTTGAGGTGCACACCCCCGCTTTGGATCACCGACACGATCCCAAAGATCAGCACTGTACAAACGGACGCGAGCACGGCAAAGAGCAGCACGTGTCCGCCGACCCGAATCTGGTCCGGGGCCAATTTCAGGAGAGGAGCCAGCGATCTGATGAGTTGCACGGAGAACGCACTGAGGAGGAGTCCGACGGCCAAAGCTCCTAAGGCCAGAATGGCGCACTCCGCCAACAGATGGCTGAAGATCCTGCTTCGCGAGGCGCCGAGAGCCATGCGCAGAGCGATCTCGTGGCGTCGAGAGACGCCTCGTGCCAACAAGACACCCGCTATGTTGGTGCAAGCCATTAGGAGCAGCAGGCTCGCGGCGGCCAGCAGGAGAACCATCTTCCGCCCGAGCTCCCCGATGATGGCGGCCCTCAGCCACTCCAGGCGGATGCTAAAACCGGCATTCGACACTGGGTACTGATTCTCCAGACGGTGCGCGATCAGGTTCATGTCGTCTGAGGCGTTTGTCAGGGAAAGACTGGGGCGAAGCCGTCCGACAATCCAGAGCCCACGCGCGCGCCGGTTTGGTATTTGGTTCGGCCCAAGGGCGATCCACGCATCGGTGCCTCTGGGATAGTCGAACTGGGCCGGCATAACGCCGACGACCTGATAAGAGCGGCTGCCAATGGTAAGCGTCCTGCCTAGAACCCGCGGATCGAGGCTAAACCGGCGTTGCCACAAACCATGGCTCAGTACGACGATCGGGGCTGCTCCAGGCCGGTCCTCTTCCGGGAGAAACGTCCTTCCCATGGAAGGCTGCACACCCAGAACGGGGAAAAGAGAGCCGCTCACCTGGGCGACATTCACGAGGTGCGCCTCACCACCTTGAAGGAGTGCCGATTCTCCTCCGTTGACTACGGCCGCCATCAACGCGAAGGAACGGTTCTGGTCCTGCCAATCGATAAACTCCGGGAAGGAGATGGGCCAAGGCTCATTCCTCAAGAGCGCCGAAGCGAGAACCAAGCGATCGGAATCGGGATATGGAAGAGGCCTCAAGGCCATGGCTTCGACTGTGGCAAAAACAGCCGTCGTAGCTCCGATTCCCAACCCGAGCGTGCCCGCGACTGTCGCCGTAATTCCCCAGTGGCGGATTGTGCTTCGAAGAGCCGACGCTATGTCCTGAAAGAATGCCCACATGGTTTTCGACCCACCTGAGGCCCCCTTTCCGCGGACAGAGTGGTACGCCCTGCGGATGGAAGTCAGTCAATCGGCGGGGGACAAATCAGCGACGGAACTCGCACTTTGTTCAGCGGCAAAGGTGCGAGCCATCGCTCTCTAGCAGATTTACAGCTCCGATATACCGATTACTAACAGAGAATATAAATAAGCACTAGCGAGGGTCAAGAGGCATCCCTCAGTCGCGAGCGGAAGCGCAGCCGCGGCGGAAGCGCCGCGCGATCGGGAGCCACGGCGCGGAGAGGGTGGGCCTCCATGCCCTCTGCTTGCGGGCGTTGGGGTTTCCACCCGTGAACGCGCCCGCAAGCGATGCGAAAGCCGTTGGGCGTCCGCGCGCGACTAAGATTCAAGATTCAAAGATCGGTGGGATCACAGGGCAACCTGGTATTTCCGCGGCTATGGGCAATGGGGGGATGAAAGCGTTCTAGAGACCGCAGGCGCTGACGACGGCCTGCTGGTCCTGGAAGCGGCGGATGTGGGCGGGCGCCGGATGGGCTGCCTCGCGCCGGTCCATCTCTTCCTGGAAGGCTATGTTGGCGGCGATGGCGTTGTCGCGGCCGCCGGTGAAGCGCTGTTTGGTTTCAAATGCCTGGTGGGGGTCAAAGAGCGATTGGGTCTGTTTCGTCAACCGCGTGACTTCGGCCAGCGGCGTGGATTCCAGGATGGCTTCGATGGCCGGAGTGTGCTGCTGGAAGAGGGCGGCGCGCTCGGTTTGGAGCTTGCGGAGCTCGGCGATGGCGCGGTAGAGGGAGCGTTCGAGGTCGCGGCGGTAGCGGGCGAAACGGTCGAGGTTGGCGGCTTCGGGGCCGGGCTCGGCGAATGGGTCCGTTTCGGCGAGGATGTTGGACTCGAAGTTTTCGATGCGGGCGAGGTTCCAGGTGTGGGCCAGAATGCGGTGGAAGATCTCTTCTTCGATGCAGGTGGCGGGTGCGGTTTCGGTGCGGAGATTGGCTTCGAGCCGATCGAAGACGGGGCGGTCGTGCTCGGAGATTTCGAGCTTAGTGGAGGTGAGGCCGTGACTGCGGGCATTGCGGGCGGAGCGAGCCTTGCCCTCGGCGGAGGTGGGTCCGGTGGAGCGCTGGGCGTTCGCACGGTTCGCGGCGAACTGAGCTGGTGAGGCCATGGGTAAATTCCCTTCCTATTTGTGAAAATCTCGGTTCGGGATAACAGCCGGACCTAGTTTTACGGTAGCGGGTGGAGTCAAGGGGTTTGGGGCGATTTTGGAAGGGCGGGATTGGAAAGAAAGGAGATATTTTGTTGGAACGGCTGTGACCGCCTTTTGTTCGCCCTGGGGTGGGGCGAGAGGGAGAACGGGCTTGCGTGCCCAAGCTGCCAGTGGCTCCATTTCCGAAAATGCGGTGGTGGAAACCGGGACAGGTACACCCATCCCAGTGGCGTTTCTGCCGTAGTGATTCCATTCTGAGTTGTGCGGTTTGGAGGATTCGACGCAGTGGGCGGGTATTGGTTAGCGTTCTGGAGGAGGACTGGCCGGTAGGTGGCGAAATGGGTGAAGGATGGAAGGGGATTCGAGGGGAGACGGAGAGAAGTTGAGCGACCCCGCGCAGTCGAACTGGTGCTACTGGCGAATATACGACAAAATAGTGGTGGGACGTGTCGGGCTGAGGAGCTTCGAGGAGCTTCCGAGAGGAGCTTCCAGATTCGGACACCCTAACCCGAAACGTGAATTAGCACCCGGCGCCTGCTTGGGCGCGTTTCTTGAACGCGGTCATTCCCTATAAGCAAAGACGAACGTCTCGGAACCGACAGCAACCCTTACTTCAAAGGGTGCCTTCTTTTGCTTCAATTGCTCAAAGGTAAATATATACAGACCAGTCTTCCCAGGTTGGACAACCATTTCTTGCCTTTCGTGGGCAAATGCGGTCAGATACACCGCCAATTTCTGCTCGCGGCCTTGGGCATTGTAGTAGCTGCGGGCGGCTATGGCCTGCCCAAGGGCATGCCAGCCGGCAGCAGAGTTGTCCACCGCGGTTGTCGAGGTGCCGCTGACCTGCGTATTGTTGCCCATCGTAGTCACCATGCCAGAATACGTAGTGGTTGATTTCGTCGGTGGTGGCGGAGGAGTCGGAACGAACGCGCCACCGACACTGGCCCACACATCCGCGGCCGATGAGATGGTGTCTGCCATGAGCACTGTATAACCCTCCTTGGTGAACGACACAAATCCGTTCTGGAGGTTCACTGGGGTGCTGGATCGGTTGACGATGCCTATCTCAACGTAGTAGCGTCGCGTTCCTCGGTAGGTCATGCACGAAACTAAAAGAGGTCCTTTCCCCAAGAACGGGAACTGATTGTCATCAAGCTTGAAGTATCCGAATTCCTTCGGATTGGCGACCTTCATGACGGGTCTGCCGAACCGTGACTCAGCACAAGCGATTCCGCACAACAGTAGTGTAGCGGCCACCACGTAAGGACGGCACATCAGATGTATCCTTCCCCACCATTATGCTCCGTAGGGGAGTGTCAGACAACGCCAACATTCGAGACTCATGGGCGCGGGTACTATGCTGTGAAACCAATTTGCGGCTTCTTTTGGGTCTCATTGACACCCGGCAGAAGCAGCATGTACGGGGGACAATCCGAGTAGCGCATCGGCGTGACCAAGGCCCACAGCCAACGCCAATCACTTGGACTCACGCCTTCTTCTTCCAACCTTCGACAGGCAAAGTCAGAATCGATTTCGATATCCCAAGTGCGAAGCGCACCAGCCAAAGCGGTCGAAGGGAAGGGGATTCGGCGCAGCAGGTGGCCATCAGATGGAGTTCTGGAGGGTGGCTGGTCAAAAGGCGCCGAAACAGGTGAGGGATGACGGTGGATTCAAGGGGAGACGGGGAGAAGTTGAGCGATTCCGTGCAGTCAAAACCGCGCCCCGTGGCGAACACAAGACAAAATCGCGGCAGGACAGGTTAGGCTGAGAAGCTTCCTGCCAAGCTGTCTGCGGCCTTGGCTCTCCGTTTTGCGGCTTTCAGGCGTGTCCACACCCTCTACCGACGAAGTCTGGGATCCTTGAGGTGAAAATTTCGTTCAGATCTATTTCGGGTTCCCAGCCCGACCCGGCTGAAGTCGGTTGCACCGGGCGCGTGCCCGGGTCGAAACAGGAGTGCATCATACGGATATTGCGGTGAATCCACATCTACGGCGAGAACCACCGTGCCAAAGACTGGAGATTTGGTGTCAAATTCCGCCGCCATGCGGTTCATCATGTCCATTCGCTCCTCCCGTCGGAGGCTGCGATACGGGATACCAAGGACGCCGTACCGCTTGTTGGGATGGGTCCCGCTCAGCATCTCAACCCAATTGTGCTTGTGGCGTATTGCACCGCTCAGGACTTGCTTTCGAAGTTTATGGAAACTCTCCTCGAACTTCTGTTGATCCTGGTAGCTGATATTCAAGAATACGTACGCGATCTCAGTCCAGAAGTCGATGCGCTTCTCTTCAATTTGCGTCAGAATGGCGCGCCACCAAAGGGTTATCCGCAAACTCGGCTTAGGAACGGACACCCCATCTGCCTTCGCGACAAAGTAGGGGTCCAACTCCTTGGACATCAGTGCCATGTTTATGTGACGGCCGCCCTGCTCCCACTCCCCGATGTTGAACGCGGTGTCTGTGTAAAACGCGAACAAGTCCAACTCGTCACCGAAGTAATCCATTGCTCTCTCTATCTCTGCGCGGCGCGCGAGATAGTGGATGCGCTCCGCTTGGGAGTCGAGTGTCTCAAGGACGACTTCCAGGTCCGTGAGACAAATTGAGGGTATTAATGGCTGCCCGGACACGATCAGTCCGGCCGCCACCAGTTCCTTCAGATTGGAACTGACAAATCCCAGGTTTTCGTAAGTGATCGAGATAGGGATGAATCTCAGGAGGTGCGAGGCATTGACACGGTTGATGTTGCCACTTTTGGTTTCGAAGGCGTGCCCGTGCGGATTCTCCTTCAGGAACTGTGCAAACCTCTGCGCCTGCTGCGCGGCGACTACGACGAGGTCCTCCAGTGTGTCCGCGAGTCGGTATTCCGCGCCTCGACGCGCTGGCGGGTCAACCATGTTTGATTTGCACTCGACCACGATGGCTGTCGAATCAATGATGACCAGAACATCGTTCTCATAGACGGTCAGGGTGCTTGGGTCGAGCCGGAATTTGCTGCCGCGGTAAATCTTACCATCCGGGAACGCCTTACGGAATGCCTTCTCCGTTTGGTCTTCCAGGTATGTGGAACGCGTAGCCATGTATCGATCACGATGCTCCTTAGGGATCAGCACTTCAAGCATGCCTGGCAACATGTGCGAATATATGCAGGACAACACCCAGTAGAAGTGATCCTCACCAAGACGGATAAACGGCTGCCGCAAGACAGGGTTGCTGTAGAGGAAGTGCTTGGGGTCCCGCTCGCAGAGGTCCCCGAACTGAAATGACCATGCCGTCAAGAGCTTTCTCAGACCGACGCGGCCGGATTCCTCACCGTAGGCGTGTACCACATCATCGAGCGAGAACTTGTGGATATCCGGCAGTCGAAGGTCGGAGTGCGCAAGCAGTGCCATTTTGAACCATTTCAGGTTGCCGTGACATGCCTCGTTGTAAATCCCGAGCATTCCTTCCAGATCAGACACAATGTCAGGGAGCGCCTCTTTGTAACGAGCACAAACCGACTCGAAATCATCGGCGGTTAAGACGGGCCTGAGGCAGTCGATGTGGAGATTCAGGCGATCCTCGGACTCGTCGCAGAGTGTATTAAGCGCATCAATCGCCCGAGCGATCGATACGCCGTCATATTCCGCCGCGATGACCTCCGACAGGACACCTGAAAACATGGACTTCAAATGGCCGAGCGTCTGTTCGGGATAAGCCCAGTTCCGGACCGCGAACGTCTGGCCGCGCATGTGCGCGAGTACTATCCGCTTGTGTAAGTCCGCCTCCGAAATGTCGAGCGGGAGGTCCATGCCATCAAATTTGAGGGAATCGCTCAGGTCCTTCAGAGAACTCTTGAGGTCCTGAGCTCTCGCTCCAAGGGGCTGTGGCGTGCCGCCGCGAGGCCGCATGAGTGCAAAAGCCTGAAGAAGTTCCAGATGGAACGATGCAAAATCCAGCTCACCGTCCATCGCTTCCTTGTCTACGCCTTGAGGTGCGGTGAGAAAGTAGTACGCGCAAAACGACAGAAGGTAGAGCGGATCGTAGGTATCGAACCAGTCTGCCAGTTTTGGGTATTCTGTCTCAAAAGAGGCGTGGGCCTTTGCAGCAGCGGTCCGGAGCAAGGCACGGCGGGCCTCCACAGGCATTTCTCCAAACGGGTCAGGCATTTGGAAGAACTTCATCTTGACTGGCGCATAAGGCCTATACTTGCCCCTTTCGCGTCGCCGCTTCCTTCTGGCTCTCACAATGGTAACTCTATCGAAAATCGCTTCATGGGTTCGCGCTCACCTGCGCCGCCTATTTAGACGAGGCGACTCCATCGCGCGAGCTGACCTTAACGAGACGTCCCTTAGTCGTGGCCCGAGCGAAGCCTCCACCGCGGGAGATTCCAATCGGAATCGTCCCCCGGTGAGGCCGATCAAGATTGCAGCGCAGGAGTGCCTCCCCTTGAACCCCATTCCGAATCCGCCGCACTCTGATGCCCGGCAAGCAGCCGATCCGTTAAGCTAGACCTGATGCAAGTCTTCGCAAAATCGCCCTGCCGCGTGGATCTGGCCGGCGGAACATTGGACATATGGCCGCTGTACGTCTACCATCCCAATGCCGTCACCCTGAACTTCGCGGTGAGCGTGTACACCAGTTGCCGGATCATGCCGCACGATGGGAGCTCCATTACTTTGCGCTCGCAGGATCAGAATCTGGAGGAGACCTTCGATTCCCTGGCTACGCTGCAGACAGCGGCCAGAGCGCGCAACGTCCTGGCCGCGCAGGTGGTGAAGTACTTTCGGCCCGAGGGCGGCCTGGTGGTGGAGACGAACTCCGAGTCGCCGCAAGGCGCGGGCATCGCCGGCTCTTCGGCCCTGTTGATTTCGACGGTCAGCGCCTTCAACAAGTTCTGTGGCACGCGGCACAATATTGAGCAGGTTCGCGAGATTGCGCAGAACATCGAAGCACAGGTGGTAAACGTGCCCACCGGCTGCCAGGACTACTATCCGGCCATGTATGGGGGCGTGAGCGCGATCGACCTGACGGTGGCCGGCATCCAGCATAATTCCATGGCGGTGGATCTGGAGGAGTTGAACAGCCGGTTCGTTCTCGCCTACACGGGCAAGCCGCGGAACTCCGGCATCAACAACTGGGAAGTGATGAAGCTCCACATCGACGGCGACAAGCGGGTGAGGAAGAACTTCGCGCGTATCGCCGAGATCGCACACGCGATGCGGGGTGCGCTGAACAAGAAGGATTGGGACGAGACCGGTCGACTGCTGCGCGAGGAATGGTCGCACCGCAAGAAGAACGCGCCCGGCATCTCGACGCCGCTGATCGACCACCTGGTCGCTTCCACGAAGAAGTCGGGCGCAAAGGCAGCCAAGGTGTGCGGCGCGGGCGGTGGCGGATGCGTGGTGTTTCTCTGCGAGCCGGACGCACGAGACCGGGTGGCGGCGGCGATCGAGAAAGAAGGCGCGAGCGAAGGCGTCAAGGTGTTGCCGGTGGAAGCGGCCCCCAAGGGCGTCGTTGTGAAGACTCTGTCCTAAGCGGACGAAAGGCGCGGATGCCGGACGCAATTCCTCATGCCAAGCCGGGGCTGTTTGGGCTGCTGCTGCGCGGCGCCTTGTTCCTGCTGTTCATTCGTTACGCGGGCGGCCTGATCGGATGGCTGCTGAGCGGAACCAGTATTCTGGTTGCCGCGGCCATGAGCCTGTTCGTCGCCGCCACGCTGGCCAGTCTGTTCGTCGTGCGGACGTTTGAGCGCGGGCGACTGGAAGACATCGGCATGGCCTGGGGCGCGTCGAGCGTACGCCACCTTTGGCTGGGGGTGGCCAGCGGGGTTGTGGCGGCCCTGGTGACGCTGGTGGTTCCAGTGGGCATCCGCATGGCGTCTATCGTGCCTTCCACGGATCCTGCCAACGCCTTCACGCCAGGCAAGCTGTTGCTTGTCTCCGTGGTTCTGCTGTTCGGCGCGGTGGGCGAGGAGATGATGTTCCGTGGGTACGCGTTCCAGATTCTGCTACGCGCCTATGGACCTTGGTGGGTGATTCCACCCTTCGGCGTGCTGTTCGCCCTGGCCCATATGGACAACATGGGCACAAACCCGATGGGTATCTTCAACACCGGCCTGTGGGGCATCCTGTTCGGCTATGCGTTCTACCGCAGCGGCGATCTGTGGCTCCCCATTGGACTGCACTTCGGATGGAACTGGACGCTGCCCCTCTTTGGCGTGAACCTAAGCGGGTTTACCATGGGATTGTCGGGCTACACTCTGCGCTGGACAGCCGGACCGCTATGGAGCGGCGGGGCCTACGGCGCTGAGGGAAGTATCCTGGCGACGGTCAGCGTGGTGATGTTGGGTGTTTGGTTGTGGCGGGCTTCGCTGGAACGGCAGGCAGCGCCGCTGCTGGACTCCGGCCCGGAGCCGGAGCCGCAAACACGAAAGGAGTCGTGAGACCATGATCCGGTTCCAGCTCCTCTTGGTTCTCCTGGGGCTGAGCAGCATCGTCGTGCCGGCGCAGACCGGCAAGGCCGATCCGGTGCGCAAACTCACAGACGAGGAGAAGGTGGAGTTGATCCGGGGCCTGACGGCGGAATATGCCACGGTGAAGGCCTATCTGCCGCGGTCGAAGAAGGCCGTCCCGTTTCCCAGCAATGGTCAATATGACAAGAAAGAGTGGATGGAGATCGGCGACGAGTATGGGCCGGTGGCCCGCGTTGGCGAACTGGTGCAGGTCACGAAGATCGACTTCGACAGCGACAAGCTGATTCTGCAGATCAACAACGGGTTGAATATCAAAGGCAAGTGGTACGAGCGCATCGAAGGCGGCGTGGGCGGCGGGCAATCGACCGTGCCGATGAGCCGCAATCAATCGCGGAGCGCCGGCACGACCATTGCCGTGATCTTTCCTGGCCACATGCCCGCCGTCAAACCAGCCGACATCAAGACGATGCTGGCGCCGGTGCTGGACTTCGAGAAGCACAGCGCCACGGAGAGCTACTTCGACACCCTTCCACCGGAGATTCAGGAAGCGATCAAGGCAAAGCGAGCCGAGATCGGCATGAACCGCGACCAGGTGAAGCTCGCGATGGGGCAGCCGCGGGACCGCATCAGAGAGACCAAGGACGGCCTCGAATCAGAGGACTGGATCTACGGCTATCCGCCCGGCAAGATCACGTTCGTCACGTTCGCCAACGGCAAGGTGACCAAGGTGAAGGACAGCTACGCCGGTTTGGGCGGCGCGACGGCCGCGCAACCAAAGCCGCAGCAGTAGACCGCTACCCGCGCAGAGCCACGAATTCGAAGTGCCCAGGGTCGAGGCCTCGGGCCTTCAGTTGCCGTGCGCATTCGATCACATTGCGGCCAACGGCTTCAATGCGGCGCAGGGGCAGGGTCTCGGGCGTGTAGAGTTCCAACGCCACCCAGAGCCCAATAAAGCGGCGGCGTTCGACCAGCGTGAGCCGGTCAGGCGAACGGCCAATCAACCCAGAAATGTCCATGTAGGCAGAGTTTAGCGCAACGCGCGCAATTCCTGGACGACCGCCTCCAGCCCTTTGCGCCGGTAGAGTTGGGCCAGGCGGCGTTCCTCGCCCGATGCGGGCAGGGCGGCGGCCAGGCGCGGATCCTTCAGGGAAGAGTATGCAGGCACCCAAAGTTCGCCATCGGCGTATTCCACGGCTGAGGGGTAAGCCGTGAGCCCGTTCACAGGCTTGGCGAAGCGCAGCGTGTTCTCCCTGCGGATCGTGGAGTGCGCACCGGGTGGAAGGCTGAGATCGGCAGGCAGCGTGCCGGCCATGAATTCCCTGCCCTGTTCGTCGCGGGCGAGCCAGCCGAGTTCCACGAACCGGATCGGCCGCTTGGATTTGCTCTGAATCTCGATGCGCGGAGCGCGGGCCTCGGTGCCGGTCATCCGGGCTTCCCCGGAGAGAAGCTCGACGGGCGAATCCGGGAATTGCAGAAAAGCAAACTCGACGACGCGGCCCGGGTCGATGTTGGTGGGTGGCAAGGCTCGGGCGACCTGCATGCCCATGACGAGATTGTCGGCTGGCCGGGCGAGTACCGAGAGCAATTGCCTGCGCAGCCCTTCGGGACCGGCCTGCAACAACGTGGATAGCATCGCCTTGCGATCGCGCCGGGCGCTCAGCTCCCAGGCCAGCATCTCGCGGCGGGCATTCAGGCGATTCGGCCCGTAGAACGTCAGATCCTCGAAGAGGACTCCGTCCAGGCCCACTTGAACCAGGGCACCGGAACCGGCATTGAGAGGACGCATCAGCCGCAGGTCTACGCGGATGGGGAAGCTCTCGCCGGATTGGATGTCGAGGCTGGGCACAGTGACGGAGGCTTTTCCGCCAGGAGTGACTTCCTGAGCCAGAACCAGTAGCGAGACGCCGCGAATGGGGCGCGGAGAGGAATTCTTGAAGACCAGGGTGGAATGGAGATCCACGAGCATGGCGCCGCCGCGCGCCGTGGCGCTGGAGCGGCCCCAGTCGGCGGAGACCAGAGCCAGCGGGCCGTCGCCCGGCAGGTTCACTTTGAACGAGTTAGCGGGATCGATGGGCAGATCCGGCCCTTGCGCGAGCAGCGCGGACGCCATACCCAGTACCAGCAAAAGACTATTGCGCGGAGACATGGTGGATGGTCACCTGACCGGTTTCAGAGTCGACAAAGCTGGCCCGCGCACCGCCATCCCAACTGACGGTGGTGACGGCGGGCTGGTCCGGCTGATTCAGTAGAGTGAGCGCGGCGCCGCGGCTCTGCAGTGCCAAGCCGTCGGGCCGGGCTTCCGACAGCACCGCGCCGGCGGAATCAGCGCCGGGCCTGAGGTTCACGGGATTCCGTAACCACCAGCCAGCCAACGCAACAAACGAAAGGGATGCCAGGACCACAGCCAACCGCCAGCCGGCTGGTTCCGGCACGTTCAAGTCAACGACCGCCGGCTCATCGACGATGGCGCCGGCCGAAAGCCCCAGGCGGATGTTGGCACTCATCTCGGCCTCCAGGGCGTTCCAATCGAGCCCCGCTGGGAGAACGGCTGCGGCGCTACGCAATTCGAGCCGTGCTGTCCGCAGGGCAGCCACCTCGGCAGCGCAGTGCGCACACAGGCAGAGATGGGCACGCAGGCGCAGGGCTGGCCAAGCCGGCAGATCGCCGCCGGCGAAAAGAGCGAGCTGATCGAGCCCAGGATGGTTGTTCATGGGCGTTTCCTGTCCTGTCGGTTCCGTTCCAGATACTTGCGCAACTTGGTGCGCGCATTGGCGATGTGCGACCGGACGGTCGCCTTGCCGCAATTCAGACGGCGGGCCACCTCTTCGGCCGGCAAGTCCTCGACATCGCGGAGGATGAGGGCTGTCCGCTCGCGCGCCGTGAGGCGGTTGAGACCCTCAGCCAGATAGTCCTGATGCTCGGAGCGGAGCAACAGCGACTCAGGGCTGCGCTCGGGCGCAGTGGTGAGTGGATCACACACCTCGTCGATCTCAGTAAGGTTCGCCCGGCCCTGCCGTCGGAGAAAGTCGATGGCCGTATTGGAGGCGATGCGGGACAGCCAGTGGGCGGCCTTGTCAAGATCCTTGAGTTGGTCCTGCCTCTGAAGCGCCTTGATAAACGCTTCCTGGGTAAGGTCTTGCGAGTCGGCAACGTTCCCCACGATGCGGTAGATGATGAGGAACACGCGCCGCATGTTGGCCTGGACGAACTGGTCCTGTTTTTCCCGCCATTCCGGGGTAACCGCCGGACTCAGGGGCAGCTCTCGCGGCTCGTTCATTGCCACACCAAGACTGATGGCCGGAATGTGCATAGGCTCCGCTGCAATATCTGACGCTGGAGACCCGCCGGCCGTGCAATCGATTCTATCGGCGCTATTCTGAGATTGTATGAGACCGGCCCCGCAGAAGGAAGCGCCCAGTTCGTCGCTCTTCAACCCGCCGGACCAATTTCATCTCTATTTTCTTCCGTTTGCCGGCCCCCGTCGAGCCGGAGTAGAAAGGCGCATTCATGAAGTTAGCATCCAGCATGACGCGGATTGGAGTCGAAACCGCGTTCGAAGTACTGGTGCGAGCCCGGGGCCTCGAAGCCCAGGGGCGGCACATCATCCATCTCGAAATCGGGGAACCTGATTTCGCGACCCCAAGCCACATCGTGGAGGCGGCCAAACAGGCGCTGGACGACGGGTGGACGCACTACGGCCCCACGCAGGGCCAACCGGAGCTGCGCGAGGCCATCGCGCGCTACATTTCCCGCACGCGGGGCATCACCGTCGGCCCCGAACGGGTGTGTGTTGTACCGGGCGGAAAGCCGATTATCTTCTTTCCCATGATGGCTTTACTGGATCCCGGCGACGAGGTGATCTACCCCAACCCGTCGTTCCCCATCTACGAGTCGATGATCAACTACCTCGGTGCAGTGCCGGTGCCAATGCCGCTGCTGGAAGACCGCGGCTTCAGTTTTGACCTGGACCTGTTCCGCTCAAAGCTCTCTGACCGGACCAAGTTGGTGATCCTCAACTCTCCGGCAAATCCCACCGGTGGCGTGATGCCTAAGGAAGATATTGCCGCCATCGCGGAAATGTTGCGCGATCGGGACGTTGTGGTGCTGTCGGATGAGATCTATAGCCGCATGAGCTACGGGCGTGAGGTGGTGTCGATCTCCACTTTTCCGAACATGCTGGACAAGACGATCATCCTGGACGGCTTTTCGAAGACGTACGCAATGACCGGCTGGCGTATGGGGTATGGGGTGATGCCGCTTCCACTGGTGGACGCGGTGAATAAGCTCATGGTGAACTCCAATTCGTGCACCGCCAGTTTCACGCAGCGTGCCGGGATCGCCGCCCTCACAGGACCCCAGGAACCGTCGGAAGCGATGATTGCCGAGTTCCGGCGCCGCCGGGACGTTTTCGTCGCCGAGCTGAATACGATACCCGGTTTCCGTTGCCCGATGCCCGAGGGGGCGTTCTACGCCTTCCCGAACATCGAAGGAACGGGGTGGAAATCGAAGCCACTGGCCGACGCTTTGCTCGAGCAGGCAGGGGTCGCGGCCCTCAGCGGAACGGCCTTCGGTGCCTTTGGCGAGGGTTACATCCGGCTGAGCTACGCGAACTCCATGGACAACCTACGAGAGGCGGCAGCACGGATTCGTCGTTTCTTTGCCTCCTGATAGACGAAGAAATGCGAATTCACATGTTAATCATGTCCCAAGTCGAGACATTTCTGCGCTAATACAGGCGTGGAACTCCTCGGATTGGTACTCATCGACCCAGACGGGCATATCTCTGCCATGAACTTGATGGCGCGGGAACTAATCTCCGCGTCGGTGGGAGGTGATCTCGAACGCGAGATCCTGAATCTGCCTGACCTACTGGCGGGCGCGGGCCAGTTGACACGAATTGACCGGCCCGCCGGTCAGACTCCGCTGCTGGCGTGGGCGACGGCCCTCGCCAATGGCAGGCCGGGGACCAGGTACCGGGCGGTCGCGCTCATGGACCCGGCGCGGCGGCTGTTAATCGATTCGGCGGCACTGGAGGCGGCCTTCCATTTCACCAAGGCCGAGACGCGGCTGGCTGAACAGATCGCCAATGGCCACTCACCGCTGGAGGCCGCCCAGGCTTTGGGCATCACCATCCATACGGTCCGGACTTATCTGAAACGGCTCTACCAAAAGACCGGCGTGAGGACTCAGGCAACGCTTGTCAGAAAGCTGCTGCAGACAACCCGAAGTCTGCCATTCTAGGTCTCCAGGACGCTAGAGCAGGCTGCGCTGCAGCGACTCGAGTTGCGAAGGCGTGACCAGATGGAACCGAAGTTGGAGTCGGGTGAACCTCTGGAGAGAGCTCTGCATTTCATCGTTCGGAATACGCGGCGAGGCGACATCCAGCGCGCCGTCCTCAATGCGAAACGGAAGAACACGCCATTCCCGCATTACCTTCCGCGGCAACGATCGGGCGATGCGCGTGCTGACCAGGGCCGGTTCGATCATCGCCAACGGCAGACATTGCTGGATGCTAAGCACCTGATACAAGCGAGTTTCCGTGATTAAGCCGAGGGCTATCAGGTGCTGGCCCAGCAGCACCCCGGGCGGCTGGGAGAGGATGGCCGCATCGACATCCTGTCTCCTGCAATCGCCCATCGCAACCAGCAACTCGCCCAGGCGGCGTTTGTGTCCCATCAGCCCCTCGCGCGAGGGATAACAGTGCTCGGTCTTGAGCCAACGCAGCGGCTCGTGATACCAACGGTGGCGAGCCCAAACCGCGAGCGAGGCCAGCGTGGCGCGGGTGTTGATCCAATTGCCCCACAACATGCGAAGGGGGACGCCCAACGCGAACAAAACGCCGTAGATGCGAGCAACCGATACGGTGCGGACGCTCAACCGGGCGCAGAGCAACGTTGCGTTGATGGTGAGCAACCAAAGCATTCCACGCGTGGAATGAACAAGATGCCGGAGAGGCCATTCGTAGTGGCCCAGACGGCTGGCCAACCAGGAAATCACGCCGTAAAGAAGTATCACGTTGCATAGCAGGCTGAGAGGATTCCCCCAGACGCCCTTGCGATCGCGCCACAGGAACCAGCGCTGCGTCCACAGCTGTGGCAGGCCCATGCCCCAACCGAATCGTTCCCAGGATTGCAGAGCGTTGCCGGTTACCCACCTGGAGCGCTGCCGAACAGCCTTGTCGGACTGGCGGGGAAAATACTCGCGCGTCGCTATAAAACTGCCGCCATCCCTCTCCAACGGCAGCATCACCTGGCGACATCCCAGCCGGAACATACGCAGCCCGTTGTCATAGTCCTCGGTAAGGGAAGTCGGGTTGAAAATGCAATTCTGGTTTGCCCCTGCCAGTCGATCCAGAGCCTCGCGGCGGAAAGCCGTGCCGACTCCGCACCCGGGCAGGAACCCTCCCAGACCGGCACGCGTCTCCAAGTCCTTTCCTTGGCTCTCGGCGAAGTCGTCGCAGTAGACGCCATGAGTCCACTCTGTGAAGGCGGTTGGGAGCGCCAGAACAGGTACCTGGATCATGTCGTAGGCGGTGGAGTAGCGGTTGATCCGGCTGAACGAACGCGGGTGAATCAGATCCTCGGCATCATGAATAACGATCAGGTCGAAGCGGCCGCCATGCTCGTCTTCGTGCAGCAGCATACGCTGCCTGATCCAGTTCAGGCAGTCTGCCTTCGACGTCGGCCCGTCGTGGGGTACTTCCGCCAGATGGACTGCTGGGTAGCGCGCCTCAAGTTGCCGGACAGCCTGCCTGGTAGCGGGGTCGTTTTGGTATACACCCACAAACACCTGGTAGTTTGGGTAGTCGATGGCCGCCAGATTGTGATCGAGCATGGGGCCAATGACTTCCGACTCCTGCCAGAGCGGAACATAGACGGCAATGGCCTGATCGGGAGGAGCGACAGGCAGAACAGGATGGCGGCGCAGGAATCTGCGCCAGAGCCCGCACAGATCAACGGCGAGATCATCCAGTCCGCTGAGGAGCAGATACGCTCCCAGAGGAAGTAACGTGGCGGCGGCGATGCGGGCCAAGTTCTGGTCCGCGATGCGGAGCCAGTCGTTGAGGTTCTCAAGCACTACTCCCAACTAGTGCCGGGAGCAGCGGAAAACTCTTACCTATTTTGCCGCCGCCATCCGAGGCTCAACTTACTTGGCGGCCGGAGCCCCTTCGAGCGTCTTCTTCTCGTTGTAGTACTTGCCGACGGCAGTCAATGCCGGCGCGTCCTTCGTGGGCTTGGCGCCCTTTTCGTGACAGGTCGCACAGGGCTTCTTTTCCTTCTTCGCAAAAGCGGGAGTAGCGGAAGAGACGCCCATAGTGGCAAAAATGGCAGCCACAAGCGTGGCGGCCGGCAGGATCAAGCGGAGTGCTTTCATTTCTTCTCCAGTAGATGGCCGCAAAGTGCGGTCTTCGCGGATTCTAGCATTTCACCCAACACCAATCCAGCCGGCCTTGGGCGACTGAGGGGCACCCGTTACTTCTTGGGAGCGCCTTCGAGGGTCTTCTTCTCCTTGTAGAATTTTCCCACTTCGTTCAGAAGCGGGGCTTCCTTCGTGGGCGCCTTGCCCTTCTCGTGACATGTGACGCAGGGCTTCTTCTCCTGCTTGGCCATTTCCTTGGTTGCAAAGGAAATACCACTTGTCGCCAGGAACGCGGCCACCAACGTGGCGGCAGGCAGAATCAATCGGATAGCCTTCATAGACCTGAAACTCCTTAATAGTGCCGCAAGTCGCAGCATCCCCAATATATCACTGCTTATTGGGACGCAAAGCAGGGTCTGGACGTTCCTGGTGTTGATTCGGGAACCCGCACATCCCGCGGGTCCGGCATGATTAATTTCTCTACAGCTGAGCCCTACAGCCGTGGCGGAGTGGTCACCACAATGGCCGTAGCCGGCACCCCGCCGCAAGCGCGGTAGCCGTGTGGCTGCGAACCGTCAAAGTAGGCGCTGTCACCGAGCTGGAGTTCGATCTCATCTTCGGCGTAAACGACGGCCAATGAGCCATCCAGGACGTAGATGAATTCGGCACCGTCGTGAACATGGTCATTCACCTGGTCCCGTTCGCGAGGCTCGAACGTCGCCAGATAGGCCTGCAGGCTCTTCTCCTGCGAGGAAAAGGCAAGGCACTCGAAGAACCAGGCCGGAGACGGAGCGTCGGCCCGGTCTGGGAACCGCAATCTCTCGCCGCGACGGATCACGCTGCACAGCGCCCTCTTGTGCCGGTCGCTGAAGAAGTGCTCCAAACCCACATCAAAGACCATGGCGATGCGCGCCAGCGTGGGCAGAGTGGGAATGAGCTTGCCGTTCTCCAGTTGCGATAGCATCGAGGCCGACAAGCCCGTATGTTTACCCAGGTCCACAAGGCCGATCTTCTTGCGCATCCGCAAGTGCCGCAACTTGCGCCCCAAGTCATACGAGGAGAGGACTCGCTGGACAGTCTCGGGCCCTGACTCAGGCACAACTGAATTCTGTTTCACCTGCACTGAATCAGACATCGCTAGATTTATTCCCTCTGAATTGAATTTTAGTACAAGCTACAATCCTCAAGCAAGCACTGCTAGCCTGAGATGGCAGAGGGCTGAACTTGAATCGAACCTACAATCCCGCTTACTCCGGAGTGCCCGACAGCCAGCTCGTGAACTGGGCGCAGCAAGGCGACAATGCCGCTTTCGCCGAGTTGATCGAACGTCACACGCCGACGGCGAAACGTATGGCGTATTCCATTCTCCGAGATCAGTCCGATGTCGAGGACGAGGTCCAGAACGCCTTCTGGAAAGCCTACGAACATCTGGGGCAGTTTCAACAGGACGCCAAGTTCTCCACCTGGCTGTCACGGATTGTAGTCAACGAGTGCCTGATGCGTCTGAGAAAAGAGCGGCGCATGCACCTTACGTATCTGGACGACGGCGCAAATGGCGATGAGGCGGTGCCCCTCGACCTGCCGGACAAGTCACCCGGGCCTGAGTTGGCCTTGGCGAAGAGTCAGGTCGGAGGCGTCCTGCGCGAGGAGATACGGCGCATTCCAGCTCTGCTGCGGGACGTTTTCGTCCTGCGCGAGGTGCAGGAACTGCCGATGCCGGAAGTGGCCGGGCGCCTGGGCATCTCGGTAGCAGCGGCCAAGAGCCGTCTGTTGCGGGCCCGGCAGGAGTTGCGGCTCCGGCTCGACCGCCACTGCGGACGCCTGGGCGCGGCCACTCTCCTGGGGTAACTACGCCGCTTGCGGCCCTTGTTCGTACGTTGTTCCCTGGCCGGCTCGCGAGATCCGTGGATAGTGCTATAGTGGGGCAGAATGCCAGTCCGGGCCTTGCGCGGAAATTTCCGCCTCATGCGATGAAAGCCCGCGTCCCCCTCATCCGCGGCCTCGAGTCCTTTTTTGGTACCCGAGACGAGAACATCCGTCTGCTGGAGTCGGGCCTTTCCGTCACCACAAGACTGACTCACGACGCCATCGAAATCGACGGCGACGATGCACCGGTAGGTCGTGCCGAGCAGATTCTCAAGGACTATGTCGCTCTGCTGGAGGCGGGCACGAAGCTTTCCGGGGAAGACATTAACAGTTTCCTCAAGATTCTCGTTTCCGACGGCACGGCAACCCTCAAGACACTCACGGAGAGCGGCAGGAACCGCAACTTCGGCAAAAAGCGAATCAACCCCAAAACGCCCAACCAGCGCGCCTATCTGGATATGATCGAGCGCAACGACCTGGTGTTCGGCATCGGCCCCGCCGGGACCGGCAAGACCTACCTGGCTGTGGCGATGGCGGTCTCGGCGCTGTTGAACAAGCAGGTAACGCGCATCATCCTGACCAGGCCGGCGGTCGAGGCCGGTGAACGGCTGGGCTTCCTGCCCGGCACGTTGCAGGAGAAGATCGATCCGTACCTGCGTCCACTGTATGATGCGCTGTTCGACATGCTGGACACCGAACGTGTGGAGAAGTCACTGGAGCGCAACATCATTGAAGTGGCGCCTCTCGCCTTCATGCGTGGACGCACGCTGAACGACAGCTTCATCATCCTCGACGAAGCCCAGAACTGCACGGCGGAGCAGATGAAGATGTTCCTGACCCGGCAGGGTTTCAATTCCAAGATGGTGGTCACCGGCGACCTGACGCAGATCGATCTTCCGATGGGCCGGCGGTGCGGCCTGAGTGAAGCCCTGGAAGTGCTGCGCGGTCTCGACGGGGCAGGTTTCTTGTATTTCGACGAGCGCGACGTGGTGCGGAACCCCCTGGTGCAGCGCATCGTAAAAGCTTACGAAAAGTACAGTGAACAGAATGGCACGGGCCGGCAGATGTCCCTGAAGCTGGCTGACGGTCAGGTGCCACCCGAAGAGCCGAAGCCCGGCGCATGAGCCCAGACCCTTTACTGATCTTCGAGACGCGGGCACGCGGACTTGAGCGCCGTGAACTGCAGAAGTTTGCGCGAGTGCTGCTGGACGAAGTGGCGCCCGGGCGTTCGTATTGTGCATTGATCACGGGCGATGAGGAACTGCGGCGGTTGAACCGCGAGTTCCGCGCCAGCGACTACGCCACCGACGTCCTTTCCTTCCCCTCGGGCAGTCCGGTTGGACCGCTGGGCGACATCGCCATCTCGACCGAAAGGGCGCAGGCACAGGCGGCCGAGAACGGGCACAGCACGCCAACAGAGATCCAGATTCTGCTGCTGCACGGCCTGCTCCACCTACTGGGCCACGACCACGAGACCGATCGCGGGCAGATGCGCAGGCTGGAGGCGAAATGGCGCCGGCACTTCGAATTGCCAACAGGCCTGATTGAGCGCGCGGGCAGCCGGGGTACAAAGCCGTGATTTTCCTGGTGGCGTTCATCCTGTCTTGCTTGCTTTGCCTGGTGAGCTTTGTGCAGGTTCTCTACCTGGAGTCGTTGCGCCTGCGTACACGCGAGTTCGAGTCGCTGGGTTATTTCAAGGAGACGTTGCAGGACAAGCTGGGCTACGAGACGGAACAGGGCGCGTTCGTCTTTTCGCTGATCAAGCACAGCCTCCTCGTACTCTCCGGATCGGTATTCGTGGCGGCGGCCGCCACGCGCGGCGAGGGCTGGAAGGGGTTACTGGAGGGCTTCATTCTCGGCTGGCTGGTGATGATGGTAGCCAGCTACCTGATCCCGCAGGCTTTGTACCGTCGTTCGTCGGGTCATTGGGCACTGCCTTTGGTGCCGCTGCTGCACTTCCTGGCTTTGCTGTTCAAGCCCCTTACGGCCTTTCTGGGCTTCCTGCAGTCGCTGTTTGAGCTGGCCGAGTCCGACTCGCATGAGGACAAGCAGGATCCGTCCGAAGAGATTGAAGCCCTGATCACTGCCGGCGAGGAAGAAGGCATCATCGAGAAGGAAGACTCGCGGCTGATCCAGAATGTCGTGGCCTTTGGCGACAAAAAGGTGCGGGAGGTGATGACCCCGCGGCGCGAGATTGTAGGTATCGACGTGGGTGAGACCTTGACGGCACTACGGAAGCTCCTGAAGGAACAGCAGTTCTCCCGGATTCCGGTGTACGAGGGCGACATCGATCACATGGTCGGGTTCATCCACGCGCGCGATCTGTATGAGCTGGACGACGAACAGCGCAAAACCAGGACGCTGCGGGAGTTGGCACGGCCCATCCTGCCCGTGCCCGAGATGAAACCAGTGCCCAAACTGCTGCGCGAGATGCAGGAGCGCGGTATTCACATCGTCTACGTCGTGGACGAGTATGGGCGCGTGGCCGGACTGGCCACCATGGAAGACCTGGTGGAAGAGGTCTTTGGCGAGATTCGTGATGAACACGAACCGCAGCACGATGTCGAAAAGGGAACCGACGGGTCCATCACGGTTTCCGGTTCGTTTGACGTCGACCACCTACACGAGTACTTCGGCTACCGCCCGGGCGAGGACATCCAGTCGACCACGGTTGGCGGGCTGGCCAGCGAGTGGTACGGAGCGGTGCCATCCGTGGGCACTATAGTGGAACAGGACGGCTTGATCTTTGAGATTCTGGCTGCCGACGACTTTCGCGTCGATCGTGTCAGGATCCGCGCCAGTGAACCGGCGGCCGACCCGGAAGTGGAAACCGCATAACACAGCCTCCTGGAGTGGAGGCAGAGACTGCATGAGCAAGAACAGAAGTAAGAGCAAACCCAAACACCGCTCGGGCTTTGTGTCGATCCTGGGCCGGCCCAACGCTGGCAAGTCGACGCTGCTGAATGCCCTGCTGGGCACGAAACTTTCGATTGTCGCGGACAAGCCGCAGACCACGCGGACGACGGTCCAGGGCGTTCTCACGCTGCCCGAGGCGCAGATCGTCTTCGTCGACACGCCAGGCATTCACGATGCCGATACGGTCTTCAACCGCCGCATGATGCAGTCGATCAGCGAGGCGCTGGAGGAACGCGACCTGCTGCTATATCTCATCGACAGCACGCGGCATCCGGGCGCCGAGGACGAGAAGTCGCTGGAGTTGATCAAGGACACGGCAACGAAGGTCTTCGCGGTCTTCAACAAGATCGACCTCATCGAGAAGAAGAACGACCTGCTGCCGGTAATCGAGCAGTACAGCAAGTGGCGCGAGTTCACCGAGTACTTCCCCATCTCGGCCGAGACGGGCGAGGGTCTGGAGGCCCTGAAGAAAGCGATTCTGGAGCAGATGCCCAGCGGCCCGGCCTACTATCCGGAAGACTACATCACGGATCAACCGGAGCGCTTCATGGCCGCCGAGATCGTGCGGGAGAAGATCCTACTGACCACACGGCAGGAGGTGCCTCACTCGGTGGCCGTGGTGGTTGACGAGTGGAAGGAAGAGGGCCGGTTGACCCGCATCTCGGCCACCATTCACGTGGAGCGTCCCGGACAGAAGGCCATCATCCTGGGCGCGCGTGGTGCGCTGATGAAGGAGATCGGAACCGAAGCCAGGCTGGAGATCGAGAAACTACTCGAGCGCAAGGTGTTCCTCTCGTTGTTTGTGAAGGTGAGCCCGAAGTGGCGGGAAAACGAGACGTTTCTGAAAGAGCTCGACTGGCGCGCAATGATCGGAGGAGAGGCCGCCGGGGCGCCTGAATCAGAGGATAATGTAGGGGAGTAGCGACATGCGAATCCTATCCCTGTTTCTCGCCTTTTTCTTCCTTTTTCAGACCGTCGCCGTCTTTGCCGACGACAAAGCAAGCGACGACATGATCTACGATCAGGTGCGCCGCAAGCTGGCGAACGACCCGGACGTCAAGGGAGGCACCCTGGAAGTGGAAGTGAAGGACGGCACGGTCACCATCAAAGGCTCAGTCGAAAACGACAAGCTGAAGTCCAAAGCCGAACGCATCACCAAGAAGGTGAAGGGCGTCAAAGGTGTTGTGAATCAGCTCGTGATCAAGCCGCGCGGGGCCTAGCGTGAGTGTTGAGTTCGCCATCCGCCCAGTGGGCTATGTCCGGTCGGAGATCTCTGACCGGAAAGCCATGCCCACATGGGGTGCCACGGCCGCTGTCGAGATCCTGCCCGAATACGCGGACGCTCTGCTGAAGATCGAGAAGCACTCCCATCTCTGGATTTTCGGCTGGCTGGGCCAGGGCCGGGACGAACGCAATGTACTGCAGGTGATTCCGCGTGGCGTCGTCGATCGCAGCCCCAGTGGATTGCACGGAGTGTTTGCCGTGCGCTCACCCGCGCGTCCGAACCCCATCGGTCTGACAGCCGCGCGTGTGATTTCCATCGATGGTCTGACAATCCTGCTCGACCGGCTCGACTTCATGGAAGGCACCCCGGTGCTGGACATCAAGCCCTATCTCGCCACCCGCGACCTCATCTTCTCAGCAAACCATGGTCAGTTGGGCCAGCCCCGCACGCGTGAGGATCTGCGCGAGTCACTGATGACCCAGGCCGTTCAGTTCCACGGGCAGGCGCGAGGCGATCTGGCGCTGGCGGCCAGAATCATCGAACATTACCGTGCGACGCACTGCGAACTGAGCGATCCGGGTCACTATGCCGTCACCGCACCTGTCGACCGGCCAGTACTGATCGACGGCCTCATCGGCATTACGCGCTCGACGCCCGGCCGAGGGACCTTGCAGTTCGGCCCGTCAGGCGTGGTGCAGGTGGGCAACGTCACCTACACTCTGCTCACGGCGGCCGACACCGATGCGCAGTCGATCCTGGCGGCCCTCGACGACGAGTTGTTTACTGCAAATTGACGCAGTTTTCCAGTTAAGATTCAGTTGATGCGCTATGAGGAGCACCAGCCGTCCCCGGTCCTGGCCTCCGCCGTGGATTGCTACTGGACGCTGGATGGGCTCGGAGCCGGGCCCGCGCAACCGGTGCTGCCCGACGGTCACGGGGAAGTCGTTTTCCATCTGGGTGAGCCTCCGGCGCGGATCCTGGACGACAGCCGGCTGGCCCGGCAGGCGCGTGGACTGTGGATCGGACAGATGCAGGCCAGCGTCCTGTTGCAGCCCGCCCACCGGCTCTCGGCCTTCGGAATTCGATTTCGCCCACAGGGCGCCTGGATGCTGACGGGATGGCACCAGGCCGAAAGCATGGGACTGATCCTGGCACTGGATGACGTGTGGGGCCGCACGCTGGGCGAGCAACTCGGCAACGCGCGCTCCACGGAAGAACGGGTGCGGGTGGCGGATGCCTTTCTGGGTCAAAGGCTGCGTGGCAGGATGTCCGCAGCCGTGGAAGCGGCCCTCCGTCAGCCGCAACAACGCATTGAGGAGATCGCAGCACACGCAGGTTGCAGCCGTAGGCAACTGGAGCGGCTGTTCCAGGAACATGTGGGCCTTACACCCAAGCGTTGGTCCCGGATCCGCCGGATGCAGCGCAGCCTGCAGTTGCGGCGGCAGCATCCGGGGTGGAACTGGGCGCGCGTCGCCGTCGAAGCCGGTTACTTCGATCAGGCTCACATGAACAGTGATTACCTGACGCTGGCGGGCGCGCCGCCGGCCCGCCTGGTAGAGAGCCTCCCCGGTATGGGAGAACATCTGGCTCGGCCAGAACGGTAGACGAATGTCGCATTCCTACAATTCGTCCGTTGAGTGGGGCTGTAGACTACTGCTTATGCGAATGTTCCTGCTGCTGTTAACGCCCGCCCTGCTCTACGCCGGCGACGCCAATCAACTCGACTGGATGGCCGGCTGCTGGACCGCCCAGAGCGGCCCCGTGCGTGTCGACGAACAGTGGAGTCTGCCTGTGGGCGGCATGATGCTGGGTCTTTCCAGAACCGTGAAGCAGGGACAAACCGTGTTCCACGAGTTCATGCGGATCGAAACCAAAGCGGGCGCCGTCACCTACACGCCACGCATCGGCTCTGCCCAGACCCCGGTGGCATTCACACTGATCAAACAATCCGCGGATGAGGTGGTGTTCGAGAACGTCACCCACGATTTCCCACAGCGGATCCTCTACCGCCGGACCGCCGATGGCCTGTTCGCCCGGATTGAAGGATCCAGGAACGGCAAGGAACAAGCCGTGGACTTCCCCATGCAGCGCGCGCGCTGCGAAGCCCGCTAACCTAGCCCCAGAACCTTGGCGATGACCCAACCGCTCAGCAAACCGCCGACGGCCGAGACAATGACGAGGTCCCGAATCATCTCTTTCATGGTGCTCATATCCCTACTCCCTCTCGACGCTCACTAGAATATGCGCGTTTCAATTGGGAAAGAGATCAGGGGCGCCGCGAAATTTAGTTACAACAGCGACCCCGGGGCCGCTACGCCAGCATTTTGTTTACAACCTGCCCCGCCACATCCGTCAACCGGAAGTCGCGCCCCATGTGGCGGTAAGTCAGCTTGGTGTGGTCGAAGCCCAGGCGGTTGAGGATGGTCGCCTGCAAGTCGTGGACGTGGACCTTGTCCTCCACGATGTTGAAGCCAATATCGTCGGTCTTGCCGACCACCTGCCCACCCTTGATGCCACCTCCGGCCAGGAACATCGAGTAGGCCAGCGGATGGTGGTCGCGGCCGGCGTTCTCCGGGTCCTGGGTATTGCGGATCTCAACCATGGGCGTGCGGCCGAATTCCCCGCCCCACACAACTAGCGTGGAATCGAGCAAACCGCGCTGTTTCAGGTCCTTGATGAGGGCGGCGGTTGGCTTGTCGGCGATGTCGCAGTTCTTTTTGAGGTCGCGGTTCAGGTAGGTGTGCTGATCCCAGGAGGCGTGCATCATCAGCACGAAACGAACCCCGCGCTCCACCAGACGGCGGGCCATCAGGCAGTTGGTGCCGAACTGCTTGGTCTTGGGATCGTCGATCCCATACATTTCCCGGATGTGCGCGGGCTCTTGCGAGAGGTCGGCCATCTCGGGCGCGGCGCTCTGCATACGATAGCCAAGTTCGTAGCTCGCGATCCGAGAAGCAATCTCCTGATCGCCCGTATCGCCGAGGTGTTCCTGATTGAGGTCGCGGATGGCGTCGAGGGTAGCTCGTTGAGTGGCTTTGGAGACACCCTCGGGATCCGACAGATACAGCACCGGGTCGCCCGAATTGCGCAGCAGCGTGCCTTGGTAGTGAGAAGGCAGAAACCCACTGGAGAAGTTCGAAGCTCCGCCGCTGGTGCCGACGCCCGACGTCAGGACGACGAAGCCGGGCAGGTTCTTCGACTCGCTGCCAAGCCCGTAAAGCGACCAGGCGCCCACCGTCGGGCGGCCAATCTGAATGGAGCCCGTGAACAGCAGCAACTGGCCCGGATGGTGATTGAAGGCGTCGGTGTACATCGACCGGACCAGACAGATGTCGTCCGCGCATGAGGCGATGTTGGGGACAAAGTCGGAGAATTCGATACCGGACTGGCCGTGTGGTTTGAAAACGCGCGGGCTTGCCAGAACCTTGGCATCTTTCTTGATGAAGGCCAGGCGGAGCTGCGACGTGAGCGACTCCGGCAAGGTTTGTCCGCTGATTTTCTGCAGGCCCGGTTTCGGATCGAACAGATCCATCTGGCTGGGTGCGCCTTCCATGAACATGAAAATGACGTTCTTGGCTTTGGCGGGCAGCGGCGGCAGCTTGGGCGCCAGCGGATTGTCGGCCGGACCCGAGGCGGCCAGCCCCTCCATCGCCAGCAGGTTCGCCAACCCCATCGAGCCGATGCCGCAGCCCACTTCGCGCAGGAAGCGGCGGCGGTCTCGTAAAGCTCGAAAATCGTTTTCGTCTCGAATCATGGTGGCTACTCCCTGGTAATGAACTCTTCGAGATTCAGCAGCGCGCGAGCCGCCGTGGTCCACGCGGCGTTCTGCGGCTGCAACGGCAGCAGAGCCGTGGCCTGAGCCTGATCAGTCGCCGTGGCCGTCGCTTGCTGGTCAATCAGCTTCTGGACCCGCTCCCGCTCGCGGATGGAGGGGTCGCGGCCCAGGGTGAGCTCGAAAAGATAGTCGATGCGCTTGCCAGGCTGGGCTTCGTGGTTCACGCGCAGAGCCAGCGCCTGGGCCGCCTCGTAGAAAACGGGGTCGTTCATCAGGTTCAGGGCCTGCAGGGGCGAATTCGACTTGCCGCGCCGGGAGCACGATACATTCGAATCCGGCCGGTCGAAGTTCATCAGCATTGGGTACGGCGTCGTGCGCTGGAAGTGGATGTACAGGCCCCGGCGATACCGGCTGGGCCCCTCGTCGTTCACCCACTTCACACTGTTCGCATAGCCGAGCTCGGCCACGCCTTTCGGCTGCGGCGGATGGACGCTGGGGCCACCGATGCCGGGGTCCAGCAGACCGCTGGCCGCCAGCGCGGAGTCACGAATATTCTCGGCCTCGAGACGCACGCGGGACTGCCGGGCCAGCAGAATGTTTTCGGGGTCCTTGTCCTTGAGATCCGGACGGATGCGCGAGCTCTGCCGGTAAGTGGCCGACATCACAATGGTCTTCAGCGTGTGTTTGACGCTCCAGCCGTTCTCGCGGAAGTCGGCCGCCAACCAGTCGAGCAGTGCGGGATGCGAGGGCTTGTCGCCCTGGGTCCCGAAGTCTTCCGACGTCTTCACCAGACCGCGGCCGAACATGTCCTGCCACAGGCGATTGACGGTGACCCGGGCGGTGAGCGGGTTGTCTTTCGATACGAGCCAGCGGGCCAGCGTCAGACGGTTGCGCGGCGCACCGGCGGGGAGAGGCGGAAGGACGGCCAACGTACCCGGCTCCACTTCCACGCCCGGTGACCGGTAGTCGCCCTTGATCGCCAAGTGGGTGGCCGGCGGCGAAGGCAGCTCGGCCATGATATTCGCCTCGGTCAAGCGAGGCTGACGGGCGTCAAGCCGTGCGATGCGGCGGCCTAGATCCCTGATGCCCAGCAGGCGGTCCCGGTCGCGCCCTTCCATTGGGCCGACATTGCGGATGAACCAATGGAAGACGGCGTCGGCGTCGCGTTCGCTACGCTTCTCGGGCGGCGTCTTGAGGATCTCGGCGAAGCGGTCAAACATTGTGATTACGGCCGAGAGCTGGAAGTCCCATTCCAGATTCTGCCCCGGATGGTCCATGGCCGCCCGCATCGCGTTCTCCCACTCCGTCTGGAGTTCGTCCACATCGTACAGCTTCTTCAGCGAGGCAACCTCTTCGAGGTAAGCGGGCCGCGACCGCATCCAGGAGCCCATCTCACCGGGCATCGGCGCATGGATGTCCACCTCGTCCGCCTTATCGAAGAAGGCGAACATCGAGTAGTACTCCTTCTGGCTGATGGCGTCGTACTTGTGGTCGTGGCACTGCGCGCAACCCATCGTCAATCCCAGCCAGACCGTGCTGGCGGTATTGGCGCGATTGATGAGCTGGTCGAACCGATTCTCCTTGCGGTCGACGCCGCCCTCCCGGTTGGTGAGCGAGTTGCGCTGGAACCCAGTGGCCACCAGTTGCTCCTGGTTGGGATGCGGCAGCAGATCACCAGCCAACTGCTCGATGGTGAACTGATCGAACGGTTTGTCGCTATTGAAGGAGTCGATGACGTAATTGCGCCAGCGCCAGGCGTAGGGCCGTACCACATCCTTCTCGTAACCGTCGCTGTCGGCGTAACGGGCCAGGTCGAGCCAGTGCTTTGCGCGCTCTTCGCCATAGTGCGGCGACAACAGCAGGCGATCCACCTGTCGCTCGTAGGCGTCGGGGCGATTGTCGGCCAGGAACGCGGTCACCTCGTCCGGGGTGGGCGGCAGGCCTGTGAGATCCAGCGAAACGCGGCGCAACAGGGCGGTTTTGGATGCCTCGGGCGAGGGGTCAATGCCTTCGGCTTCGAGACGCGCGAGAACGAACTTGTCGATTGGATTGCGGGCCCACGACTTGTTGCGAACATCAGGCGCATCCGGCTGCCGGATGGGTTGATAGGCCCAGTGGGCGGGGCGCGCGGCCTTGGCGGCTTTGGCCGTCCGAGGCCATTCGGCACCGGAGTCGATCCAACCCTTAATGGTCGTGATCTGGGCCTCGGTCAGTGGCGCACCGGCGGGCGGCATCTGAAAGCCCTTCTTTGTGCTGGAGATGCGCTGGAACAGCTTCGACTCGGCGCTCTTGCCCACAACGATCACAGGGCCGGAATACCCGCCGGCAAGGGCGGCATCGCCATCGTCCAGCCGTACGCCATTCTGGGCCATTTTTTCGCCATGGCACATCACACATCTCTGGGCAAAGATGGGCTGGACGTCCTTTGAGAAATCGGGCTTCGTCTGTGCAGACGTGGAAACAGCCGCCGCAATGGCGGCCCATAGAATACGGGCGCCCCTCATATGCTCTGTATTCTATACCCAGCGCGCCTGATGGGCGGGGCCGGCGCGGGACTATGATGACTTCATGTGTCTCTTCCGACTTGCGGCTCTGATAGTCCTTCCCAGCCTGGCGAAATTGGGGCAGACGGAGAAATAGCATGAGAAACGTCCTCGCACTGCTCGCCTGCGCCGCCTGCGCCCACGGGGCCATGAGCAAGCAGATCGCCAGCTACGACATCAAGGCCACGCTGGACACCAAGTCGCACATCATCACGGGCAGCGAAGTGCTCACCTGGGTAAACGATTCCCCGGATACGGTTCCCGCGTTGCGCTTCCACCTGTACATGAACGCCTTCAGCAATTCGAAGAGCACGTTCTTCAGGGAATCGGGCGGGCGGTTGCGAAACGACGAGTTCAAAGGCGATGAATGGGGCTGGATCGACATCAAGCGCCTGGAGCAACCGGGTGCGGGCGACCTGACCGGCGCCATCCGCTTCATTCATCCTGACGACGACAATGCCGACGATCGCACCGTCATTGAGGTGCCCCTGCCCAAACCGGTCAAGCCGGGCGAGACCATTCAAATATCCGTCAACTTTGAAACCAAGCTCCCCAATGTTTTCGCCAGAACCGGCTTCCACAAGGACTTCTACCTCGCCGGCCAGTGGTTCCCCAAGTTGGGCGTGTGGGAGAAAGCCGGCTTCCGCTACTCGACCACCGGCGCCTGGAACTGCCATCAGTTCCACGCCAACAGCGAGTTCTTCGCGAACTTCGGCCGTTACCACGTCGAACTCACGGTCCCTGCGGAGATGGTGGTCGGCGCCACCGGTGAAATGAAGAGCAAGGTCGAGAGCCGCGGCCGCACGACGTACACCTTCGAGCAGGAAGATGTCACCGATTTCGCCTGGACCGTGCAGCCCACCTATCTCCGCGAGGAGCGCATGTTCATCGCCGACAAGGAGACCACACCCCAGGAGATCGCCGCGGTCTCCAGGCTGCATGGCATCCCCGAAAGTGAAGCGCGTCTGAGCGACGTGAAGATGATCGCCCTGGTGCAGCCGGAACACCGCGAGCAGATGGACCGCCATTTCGCCGCGTTGAAAGCGGCTCTGAAATGGTTCGGGCTTTGGTACGGCAGATATCCCTACAAGACCATCACGGTGGTCGACCCAGCGGCCAACGCCTCGGGCGCCGGCGGCATGGAATACCCCACCTTCATCACGGCCGGCACCACGTGGAAACTCCCCCCGGAGTCCCACCTGTTGGAAGAGGTGACGGTCCACGAGTTCGGACACCAGTTCTGGATGCAGTTGGTGGCCACCAATGAATTCGAGGAATCGCCGATGGACGAAGGGTTCAACACCTACTCGACGTCCCTGGTGATGGACAAGGTCTTCGGTGGGATGGGTGAACTCCCCATCAAGCTCTTCGGGATCGATCTATGGAAGATGCTCAAGCTGCCGGGCCTCAGCGACAGTTCGTTGAACCGGGCACAGTTCCTCCTTATGCCGTCGGCGGACAACATGATTCGGAATTCGTGGCAATACTACAACTCTTCCAGCTATGGGATTAACTCCTACCCGAAGATGGGCGTCACTCTGGATTCGCTGCAGGGCATTCTCGGCGCCGACACCATGGCCCGCGTCATGCGGACCTACCATCAGCGCTGGCGGTTCAACCATCCCACGGCGCGTGACTTTCAGAAGGTGGCCAACGAGGTCTCGGGCCGGAACCTCGACTGGTTCTTCGATCAGTTCTTCTTCGGCAACCGGCAGATGGACTACAGCATCGGTAATGTCGTCAGCGCCCAGAAGGAGACGCCGATGGGCGCGTTGGAACGTGGCGGCAAACGGGTGATCGTCACGCGCAAAGAGGCACAGGCCCAGGACGACAAGGACGACGACAACAAGGCATTCAAAAAGCAGTACGAGTGCACCGTCAAGGTGCGCCGCATCGGCGACGCAGTGGCGCCTGTGGACGTCTGGATCCACTTCAAGGACGGAGGAACCGAGAAGCGAACCTGGGACGGGCAGTACCGTTGGGTCAAATACACATTCCTGCGCGGCAGCGAAATCGACTGGGTTCAAGTGGATCCGGAACGCAAGTACAGACTGGACATCAGCTACGCCAACAACAGTTGGCAGGCGGACTACAACAAGAAGCTGAGCACCACCTGGACCATGCAGCTGCTGTTCTGGATTCAGAACCTCTCGTTGTGGATGACCTCGCTCGCATAAGGAGCCGCCATGTCAATCTTCAGAGCAATCCTTGGCGCGGCGGGGCGCGTTTCCCTACGCAAGCGGATGATGGTCGCCTACTGGTT
Source organism: uncultured Paludibaculum sp. (assembly GCF_963665245.1). Taxonomy (NCBI): domain Bacteria; kingdom Pseudomonadati; phylum Acidobacteriota; class Terriglobia; order Bryobacterales; family Bryobacteraceae; genus Paludibaculum; species uncultured Paludibaculum sp. The sequence continues at coordinate 2,468,561 of NZ_OY762269.1, read as the reverse complement.
CTTCCACACCTTGATGGCCGCGTTCGTGGCGTTCCCACTGATGGGTGTGGCGATCTCGAACCTCAGCCACAGCCGCTACGGCAATGAACTCCTGCGCGGCTTCGACGTCAGTTGGCTGGTTGAGATCATCTTCTACACGCAAGGCAACCAGGCCCCGGCCATCCTGCCCGGCGTGCTGCTGGCGGTCTTTCTGCTGTTCCTGGGCAGCACCTTCCTGGCGGGTGGCGCCGTGAGGATGCTGGTCCATGACGGGCCCGACTATTCCCCGCGCATGTTCTACGAAGGCTGCGGCCGCTACTTCTGGCGCTTCCTGCGCCTGGCGCTCTACTCTCTTTTCTTCTACGGCATCGCGTTGATCCTGCGCCGCATGCTTCAAAAACTCGCCGAACGGGTGTGGGGCGACGGTATGGAAGACCATCAATTGATCATCGCTGGATGGGTGGTCAGCGGCGTGCTACTGCTGCTGATGGCACTAGTCAACACGGCCATGGACTACGCCAAAGTCCGCCTCGTCGTAGACAACAGCCGCAAGAGCCTGCGCGCCGCCTTCGGTTCGATGCGCCTGGTCCTCACGCATCCTGGCAAAACCATGGGCGTCTGGCTCGTGCTCACTATCTTCCTGGCGGCCTTCGTCGCTCTGTACCTGCCGCTGTCGAATGCCCTGCAAGGCGGTGGCACCGGTGCCGTTCTGGCTTTGATTGTGGTGCAGCAACTCTACGTCTTCGCGCGAGTGTGGCTGCGCATGATGGCCTGGGGCGCTGCCGTCGAGCTCGATCCCTTTGTGCGGCCCAAACCCGAGCCTCCCCCTGAGCCCGTCGTGGTCCCCGTAACGATTGAGCCCGAGCCCCCAAGCTTCCCCTCCGGTGCTGAGGCCGGACCCGAGGTCTAGATCCGTTGGAGTCTAGAATAGAAGGTCAATGAGAAGACGCTCCTTTCTCGGGGCACTGCCGGTCGCCGCGGCGGCTGCCCCCGCTCCCTTGACGCTCATTCGGCCCAAGGTACTGAAGCCCGGCGACACGGTCGGCCTCATCACACCATCTACATACGTCTCCGACCCCGATCGCCTGCTGCTGGCGCGACGCACCATCGAGTACTTTGGGCTCAAAGCGAAATTCGGACAGGCTGTCGGCAAGCGTGACGGCTATCTAGGCGGCCCCATTCAGGACCGTGTCGCGGACATCCACCGCATGTTCGAGGACCCCGAAGTCAACGCGATCTTCTGCGTCCGCGGCGGCTATGGCGCGGCCATGCTGCTCGACCGGCTCGACTACGATCTCATTCGTCGTCATCCGAAGATCTTTCTGGGCTACAGCGACATCACCGCTTTACACCTCGGCATCCACCGCAAATGCGGGCTGGTGACCTTCCACGGCCCCGTGACCCTGTCGCGATTTACAGACTTTACACAGGCCAATTTCCGCAAGGCCCTCTTCGACGCCCGGCCCATCGGCAAGCTCACCAACCCGCCCGAGAGCAACACGCTACGCCCGCGCCACTTCACCCGAACCATGAAGGGTGGCAAGGCAAGCGGGCCCCTGGTGGGCGGCAATCTCTCGCTGATCTGCTCCACCATGGGCACGCCCTTCGAGATCGAAACCGAGGGCAAGATCCTCTTCATCGAGGATGTTGATGAGCAGCCTTACAGCATGGATCGCATGTTGACGCACCTGCGCCTGGCCGGCAAGTTCAACGGGATCAAAGGCCTTGTTATCGGCGAGTGCGCCGATTGTGTACCCCGCGACTTCAAGCCATCCTTCGACTCCACCTTCTCTTTGGGCGAAGTTCTGGATAACATCCTCGGAGACTTGAAGGTCCCGGTGGTGACGGGCCTCACTATCGGACACACCGACGATCAACTCACACTGCCGCTGGGCGTCGCCGCCACCCTCGATGCCGACGAAGCCAGCCTGACGATCGATGAACCAGCTCTGACCGAATAGGACACAATGAGATTCGCACTTCTACTCTCTCTTCTCTGCGCCACAGCTTTCGCTCAGGCACCAAAGACGGAACTCCTCTGGCCGGACGGGGCCCCGGGCGCCCTGGGCACCGAGGACGTCGACAAACCCTCGTTGACCGCCTACCTCGCGCCGAACGCCAACGGCGCGGCGGTACTGGTCTGTCCCGGCGGCGGATATGCCCACCTCTCCATGGAGAAGGAAGGCTCCGATATTGCCAATTGGTTCAACTCGTTCGGCGTCTCCGCCTTCGTCCTCAAGTACCGGCTTGGACCCCGCTATCATCATCCGGCCATGATCGACGACGCCCGCCGCGGCATCACCATCATCCGTACCCGCGCCAAGGAGTTCGGCGTCGATCCAAACAAGATCGGTGTAATGGGCTTCTCCGCGGGCGGCCACCTGGCAGCCACTTTGTCCACGCACTTTCGCGACGGCGAGCGGCCCGATTTCTCGATGCTCGTTTATCCTGTGATCTCGTTCACCACCCGCTACACCCACAGCGGCTCCATGTTCAACCTGTTGGGCAATCCGCCCGACCCGACACTCACCTGGGATCTCTCCAACGAACTCAAGGTGACGGCGCAAACTCCGCCCACCTTCCTGTTCCACACCAGCGGCGACACCACAGTGCCGGCCGAGAACAGCATTCTCTACTACATGGCCCTCCGCTCCGCCGGTGTTCCGGCGGAATTGCACATCTATCAGAACGGTCCGCACGGCGTAGGCTTAGCGAAGCAGGATCCGGTTCTGTCTTCCTGGCCCGGCCGCCTCAAGGATTGGATGATGGTGCGGGGCTTGATTCCCACGCCCGCGAAGTAGAAGATATTGGTAACGCGGCTGACAGTACAGCCGTCATGGGAGGTGGGATGGCGCGTGCCTGGATTCTCTGCGTTTGGCTTGCGCTAGCTGCCGGAGCGCAAGAACAGCAACAACCGGAAGCCCAGACCACCCAACGGCCCGTACGGCCCGAAGTAAAAGAAGACGATCCGGGCCGGCCCGTGCTGAGGCGTGGTGGTCCTGCCAAGAAGCATGAAGAGACGGCGCCCCCCGCGTCCACGTCGACGAATCCGGTCCCTGTCGCGGCAACGCCCCGCGATCCCGAAGCAACGCCTGCTAAGCCTCCGTTCCGCGAGGTCATAGTCGACGAAAAGGGTACCACCGAAAGAGAAACGACGGCCAACGGACGGCCCAAGAACGCCGACGACCTGGTGGAACGGGCCCGCGACGCGGCCTTCGACTTCGACCAGAACCTGCCGAACTTCCTTTGCGACCAGTTGACCAACCGCTACCGCAGCAAGACTCTGAAGCCGGACTGGAAGTATCAGGATCGGGTCCAGGTCGAACTCGTCTACGCCAACAACAGAGAGGACTACCGCAACGTCCGCATCAATGGAAAAGCGGTGAAAAAGGGCAGCCCTGAGGACTCCGGCACCTGGTCGTCCGGCGAGTTCGGCACCATTCTCATCGACGTCTTTCACCCCAACACGAGGACCGCCTTCAAACTGCGAGGCAGCTCCACGGCCGCCGGCGTCGAGGCCAAGGTCTACGACTACTCCGTGCTTCGGGAAAACTCCCATTGGCAGGTGCGCTTCGGCCGCACGGTCAAGCCAGCCTACAAGGGTGCCGTCTGGATCGACCCCAAGACGGCTCGCGTGCTGAGGATTGAGATGAATACGCGGCAACTGCCATCCGACTATGAGATCGACACGGTGGAGACGGTTGTCGACTATGGCTGGGTGAACATCAGCGGCACCCGCTATCTGCTGCCCGTGAAGAGCGAAAACCTCGCCTGCTTCCGCGGCGGCTTCGATTGCGTGCGCAATGAGATCGAGTTTCGCAACTACCGCAAGTTCGCCGTCGAATCCCAGATCATCACAACCGACAGCGACATCAGTTTCCCCGAAGCCGAGGATCCAAAGAAGGACAAGTCCGGCACAACTCCTCCTTCGATCACACCCGAGACGTCCAAGCCCAAGACAGCTGATCCCAAGAAACAGATCATCAGTTCCGCAGGCCGCCTCCCCCAGCCGCGATGACCTCTGCCCTCTTCGTTTTCCTGGCACTGGCCGCCCCCGATCCCGGTATTGAGAAGTCGCGGGCTTACGCCTTCGAGTGGCTCAAGCAGCTTCCGGACTTCCTGTGCGATCAGTCCGCCCAACGCATGAAAGGCACAGGCAGCCGCGACGACTGGCATCTGGTGGACACCATTGACACCGAGGTGAGCTACTCCGGCGGTAAGGAGCGCTACCGTCTGCTGCGCCGCAACGGCTCTCCGGTAACGGGCGATAAGATGGTCGGAACCCGCTCGATGGGCTCCTCCGGCGAGTTCGCCACAGCCCTCCGCTACCTGTTCTCTCCGGACGTATCGGCCGGGTTCCGCTACAAACGCATGGAGAAGATCCGCAAACTCCGGCTCGTCCGGTTCGACTATGAAGTGAAACGCGAAAACTCGCACTGGTCCATCGGCATTCAGTCGATGTACTCGCCGGGTTATGCCGGCAGCGTGTGGGTGGAAGAGGAGACCGGCCGCATCCATCGACTCACCATGGAGACCCGGGACTTTCCCAAGGACTTTCCCGTGCGCTCGTCGTTCTTCCAGCTCGACTATCAGGAAGCGGTCATCGGCGGCCAGCCATTTCTCATGCCGAGCCGAAGCGTGCTCCAGGCCTGCGACCGCATGGGACTATGCGACCGCAAAGAGATCACGTTCACGAACTATCGCAAGTTCACGGCCGAGTCGCAGTTGGTGCCGTAGGCAACGGCCACCGTAGACGTCTATCCGCCATTGGCGTATAATGTGCATCAGTGGAGTTCGTTGAGACCTCGGTATTCACTCGGCAGATCACTTCCATGCTCAGCGACGAGGAGTACCGGCGCTTTCAGGCGGCGTTAGCGGTCAACCCATCCATGGGCCCGTTGATCCGCGGTGGCGGTGGCATTCGAAAGGTCCGGGTAGCGATGCAGAAACGCGGAAAGCGTGGAGGCGCTCGGGTGATCTACTACTTGGCAGTTCGGAAGAACCTGATCCTATTGCTCTATGCCTACCCGAAAAATGTTGCGGAAACCCTAACGACGAAACAAACCGAGGAATTGGCCAGGGCTGTCAAAGGAGAATTCGGATATGAAAGCTGAAATGTTTGACGAGTTGCTGGGCAGCATCCGCGAAGGCGGGGCTATCCTGCGCGGACAGACCCAACCCTCGCGCCGATTCGTAGTCGAGGCTGCGGACGTGCGAGCCATCCGCGAACGGACCAAGCTCTCGCAATCCGAATTCGCTGACCTCATCGGAGTAAGCGTGAAGACTCTTCAGAACTGGGAGCAGGATCGGCGCCGCCCCACCGGACCGGCGGCCGCCTTGCTCCGAATCATCGCACAAGAGCCCAAACTGGCAATCCAAGCGATTCACCACACCTGAGAAAAGGGGGTGGTGGTTTCAGCAAGAGCGCAGTTCCGATCTCCTGGTGCGACCTCGGTCCGGTGACGTCCACTCAGTTGCGCGGCACAAAGAGCGCGCGGCAATCACCGGAACGGACGGTGCCCCTATATTTCTCAATTAGCACTTGCAAATAGACCGGCGCTGTCTTACGATTAAACTTCATGGCGACACTATTCCAATACGAAAGCAGCCTCAGTGGCTTGCGGCGAGGCGTCAATCTGGACGCTCGCGAGGCGACCTAGCCGTCTTGGAATAATCTGATTTCAGGAAAGGGCGGCCTCTCGCGGGCCGCCCTTTTTGCGTCTGGCCAGCCAGAGATCTATGCGGGTGTGGCCCATTGGATGGGCATCGGGTCGCCAGCCCGAACAACGGAGTTCGATTCTCCGCACTCGCTCCAATTATTGCGTGCGGCCATAATCCGCTGGCTATTCAGGAATCCAATTAGCGTCGTGCGGACCTGTTCAGGATTTAGGAGGTACAACAATGCCGGAATTGACGGGCTACAACGTAATTACGTCCGGGACCGGTGTCCCGGTCAAAGCCTGGACCAAGGGCGTCCAGTTGGAGGACCAGGCGCGCCAGCAGCTGATCAACGCGGCACAACTGCCGTTCATCTACAAGTGGATCGCGGCCATGCCCGACGTGCATTGGGGCGTGGGCGCCACCGTGGGCAGCGTCATCCCAACCAAGGGCGCCATCATCCCCGCCGCCGTTGGCGTCGACATCGGCTGCGGCATGATGGCCGTGCAGACCGACCTGACCGCCAACCAGTTGCCCGACAACCTGAAAGGGATCCGGTCCGCCATCGAGGCAGCCGTCCCGCACGGCCGTACCAACCATGGCGGCGCGGGCGATCGCGGAGCATGGGGCGAGATTCCCGAGCGGAATCAGCTCGCCTGGAAGAGTGACTTGAAGGATCGCTATGACGCGATTATGGCCAAGCATCCGAAGCTCGATCGCGGCAATCACGCCAACCATCTGGGCACGCTGGGCACCGGCAATCACTTCATCGAGGTCTGCCTCGATGAGGACGGCCATGTCTGGTTCATGTTGCACAGCGGTTCGCGCGGCGTGGGCAACCGGATGGGCAGCTACTTCATTGAGCTGGCCCGCAAAGACATGCGGAGGTTCTACATCAACCTTCCGGACATCGATCTGGCATACTTTCCCGAGCACACCGACCATTTCAACGACTACGTGGAAGCCGTCGAGTGGGCGCAGGACTATGCCCGCCACAACCGTGACCTGATGATGGAACAGATCATCGGAGCACTGCGCGACTCCGGCCAACTGCCGCCGTTCAGCGCAAAGGTGCAGGCGATCAACTGCCACCACAACTACGTGGCGCGGGAATCGCATTACGGCGAGAACGTGCTGGTGACCCGCAAAGGCGCCGTACGTGCCCGCGAGGGCGATATGGGCATCATCCCCGGCAGCATGGGGGCGTGCTCGTATATCGTCCGCGGCAAGGGCAACGCGGAGAGCTTCCACAGTTGCAGCCATGGCGCCGGACGCGCGATGTCCCGCAACGAAGCGCGGCGCCAGTTCTCGCTGGAGGACCACATCCGCATGACCGAGGGCGTGGAGTGCCGCAAAGACAAGGAGGTGATCGATGAGACACCCGCGGCCTATAAGCCGATCGACGCAGTGATGGCCGCACAGACGGACCTCGTGTCCATCGTGCACACGTTGCGTCAGGTCGTTTGTGTGAAGGGATGACGGAGTGCGGCGCCATGCCGCACTCCTCCCGGAATTGGACAATCGTGATGACTCGCATAGATGGATCGATGGGCGAAGGCGGCGGGCAGGTTCTGCGCACGGCGCTGAGCCTCTCGCTGATCACAGGCCGGCCGTTCCAGATCGACAATATCCGCGCGGGCCGCCAGAAGCCCGGCTTGCTACGCCAGCACCTGGCTGCGGTGCTGGCCGCAACCGAGGTCGGCGCTGCACAGGTGGAGGGTGCATCGCTGGGTTCCCGATGCATCACCTTTGCGCCTGGCAGAGTGCGCGCGGGCGACTATCACTTTGCCGTCGGCTCCGCGGGCAGCGGAACGCTGGTGTTCCAGACAGTCCTGCCTGCGTTGATGATGGCCGACGGCCCGAGTACGGTGGAGATCGAGGGCGGAACCCACAATGACGCGGCGCCCCCGTTCCATTTCCTGGCGCGCGCCTTCACACCATTGGTGCGGCGCATGGGGTCGGACATCCAGCTAACCCTCGAACGCTACGGCTTCTATCCAGCCGGTGGCGGGCGCTTTCGTGCGACGATCCAGCCCGTTCAGCATCTCGCGCCTCTCCATCTGGAGCACCGGGGCGAGACCGCATCGCGGCGGGTGATCGCCATTTTGGCAAACCTGCCTCGCCGCATCGCGGAGCGCGAAGTAGCGACCGCCGCCAGCCTGTTGGCTTGGGGACCGGACGCCCACGTCATCGAGTCAACCTCCGAGTCCGGCGGACCTGGCAACGTGGTCCTGGTGGAGATCGAAAGCACACAGGTCACCGGCATCTTCACGGCATTCGGCCAGAAGGGTGTCAGTGCCGAGCGGGTTGCCCAGATCGCCGCGACGGAAGCCCGTGAATACCTGGCGTCGCAGGCAGCGGTGTGCCAACATCTCGCGGACCAGTTGCTTCTACCGATGGCCCTCGCGGGTGCCGGATCATTCACAACAGTGAACGTGAACAGGCATGCGTGGACAAACATGGCTGTCATCCAGCAGTTCTTGCCAGTCCGTTTCGAAACCAGTGAGGGACGTGGCTACACGAAGGTGGAGGTAGCAACCGGACCGGAATAGCCCGACCAGCGCCGAGCGCGCCGAGGTTTGGGATCCGCATCCCGACCTCGGCGCACGCGTGCCCTCGACGCGGTCTGACACCTAAACCAACTTTGTCTTCTTCAGAGGCAGCTCACGAATCCGCTTGCCCGTCGCCGCGAAGATGGCGTTGGCCAACGCCGGGGCGACAGTGGGCACTCCAGGCTCTCCCACGCCGCCGGGCGGCTCCTTACTCGGCACGATGTGGACATGCACCTGCTGCGGCCCCTCGTTGATGCGCGCAACCGGATAGTTGTTGAAGTTCGCCTGCTTCACCCGGCCGCCCGTCGCCGTAATCTCACCCATCAGAGCGGCACTGCTGCCAAAGACGGCAGCCCCCTGGAACTGAGAGATCACCCGGTCCGGATGGATCACCTGGCCGGGATCGATCGCGTAGTGGACAGTGGGAATCGTCAACTTCCCATCCTTGTCCACGGCAACCTCCACCACCGTCGCCACATAACAGAGAAAGCTTCGATGCGCGGCGAAGCCCCAAGCGTGCCCGGGCGCGGATTTGTTCTTACTCCAACCCGACTTCTCCGCTGCCACCTCGATCACACGCCGCAGGCGGCCCGTGTCCAACGGGAACTTGTCTTCTTTCTGTCCATAGTTGAAGTGCTCAAATCCCTGCCCCGAGAAGTCCACGTGACGCGCTGGACCAATCAGATCCATGGCGTAGTCCACCGTGTCGCGGCCCGCCAGATGCGCCAACTCGTCCACGAAGGAGTGGATGGCGAACGCATGCTGGATGTTGTTGACGGATCGCAGCCAGCCGATACGCACATGCGCCGCGGCCGGGCCATTCTCAACGCGCAGATTAGCGATGTCGAACGGCACGTCAATGAAGCCCAGGCCCAGCTCCAGCGGACTAAGTTCGATCACGTCCTTCTGATAGAGGTTCATCAGAGAAGGTGCGGCTACACGCTGCAGCCACGCGTCCGGGCGCCCCTGCTCATTCAGGCCGGCCTTCATGTACACAGAGGCACAGGCGTGGTAGTAGTCGAACTTGATGTCGTCCTGCCTCGTCCAACTCACCTTCACCGGCCGGCCCGCCTGCTTCGACAACAGCGCCGCTTCCACCACGTAATCCGGCTTGGACTTGCGGCCAAACCCGCCGCCCAGCAGCGTCACGTGGCAGATGACATCCGTCTTCGGGATGCCCAGCGCCTCGGCCACCCCTTCCTGTACTGCCTGCGGATTCTGCGTGGCCGCCCAAGTCGTTACCTTGCCGTCCTTGAACTCCGCCACCGCGGCCGGAGGTTCCATCGGAGCGTGGGACAACAACGGCACGTAGTACTCCGCCTCGTGCGTCTTGTGGGCCGAGGCCAGAGCCTTGTCGACATCGCCCTTGTTGCGCACCGACTTCTGCGGCGACCGCACCGTCGCGCTCATCTTCTGTCGGAATGCGTCGGAGTCAAACGTCTCGTTCTCACCACCGGTCCACTCCACCTTGAGCTTCTTACGGCCCTCCATCGCGGCCCACGTGTTGTCGGCCAGGACGGCGACGCCGCCCAGTTGCTTGTAGCCATAGGGCTTCTGAAAGGTCGGCAGGACGATGGCATCCTTCACACCACGCACGGCCTTGGCCTCCGTGGCGTCCATGCTCTTCACGCCGCCGCCCACCACCGGTGGCCGCTCGATGGACGCATACAGCATCCCCGGCATCTTTGCGTCGTAGCCAAACGTGCCTTTGCCCCGCACGATGTCGTTCTGGTCGGCGATCGGCACACCCTTGCCGATGTACCGGAACTCCGCCTCCGGCTTGAACTTGAGTTCGTCTTTGCCTGGAACGGGCTGTTTCGCTGCTGCGCCGACCAAGGTGCCGAAACCGGCCTTCCGGCCCGAAGGCCGGTGGACGATGTCGTGATTTACGGCGGAGCATTCGCCCAGCGGCACCTGCCACTGTGCCGCGGCCGCGCGCTCCAACATCATGCGCGCGGTGGCACCGGCCGAGCGGAGGGCGTCGTAGAAGTCGCGGATCGAGCACGACCCGTCGGTATTCTGCGAGCCGTACTTCTCGTCACCCAGGGCCTGGTCGATGCGGACCCGCTTCCAGTCCGCGCCCAGTTCATCGGCGGCCACCATCGGCAACGAGGTCCGTATGCCGGTGCCCATCTCGGAACGGTGGGCGACAATCACCACCGTGCCATCCGGCTCCAGACCCAGATACACGGTGGGCATGAAAGCGGGCGTGGCCCCGTCCACAGCCAGGGGCGCCGCCAGCACCAGGGCGCCCGCCGAAAAGAGACTGCCGAGGAACTCGCGTCGATCCAACCGATATACGCCGCTCATGCCTTCACCCCCGCCGCCTTCTTGATGGCCGCGCGCACACGCTGGTAGGTTCCGCAGCGGCAGATGTTGCCCGTCATGTAGGCATCGATGTCGGCATCCGTGGGCTTGGGCTTCTCCTTCAGCAAGCCGGCAGCCTGCATGATCTGGCCGCTCTGGCAGTACCCGCACTGCATCACGTTCAGCTCCTGCCACGCCATTTGCAGCGGATGCTTGCCGTCCGGGCTCAAGCCTTCGATGGTCGTGATCTTTTTGCCGGCCGCATCCTTCATAGCCGTGATGCAGCTGCGAACGGGCTGACCGTTCAAATGCACGGTGCAGGCGCCGCACAAGCCGGCTCCGCATCCATACTTTGTTCCCGAAAGCTCCAGCAGATCACGCAGATACCACAGCAGCGGCATCTCCGGATCGCCGTCAAATTTGTGAGCGACGCCATTCACGCTTAGTTGCACCATAGAAATTTCCCCAAGATCACGATCCCAGCTTGGGCGTAGTATAGCGCCAGTCCCGGAATCCTGTACAGCGCGATCGTTGGCCGCGGTGGCCCTGCTGCCAGTGCAGCGTCGGGCAGGGTGGCCGGTCGCAGCGGAGCACTCTTCGCTGTTCCGGCCATGAGCCCCATTAGGGATAATGGAGATTCCGTTTGTGCTCGCGCGAGCGGAATGAAGTCGAATTTCGGCTAGATTCGGCAGCGGCCGGGAGGATCCAGTTGAGCTCGTCCAAGACGTCGAAGGCATCGCGGAAAGCGCCTCGTCGATCCTATCTCTTCGAGAAGGTGGTCGACACATGGGATGACTTCCTGCAACTCGTTTCTGCCGATCCGTTTCGTCACTGGGCGTTCCGCGGCCAACGCGACGCCAACTGGCCGGTGTGGTCCACCGTCAGCCGCGAACTGCGCAGCCGTCACGTGGCGCCCCGCTACTGGACTTCGCAGGAGCATCGGTTGATCTGGATCTTTCAACGCAAGGCCAGCGGCTTCCTGGAGACAATGCCGGCCGTGGCCGACACGCCGCACTGGATGGCTCTGATGCAGCACCACGGAGCGCCGACGCGCCTGGTCGACTTCACCTGGTCACCCTATGTAGCCGCCTTTTTCGCTCTCGAGTCCAGTGTCGACGATGCGGCCGTGTGGGCCATCAATGCGCCTCAGCTCGGCACCTGGGCCTACGGTCCGGAATTCAAGCAGGCGCCCCGCCCGCCCAGCCCGCAGGATGTCCTCAACGCGATCGGCATACGCGGCAAGAACGCCGTAGCGGTCGGAGAGCCGTATTTCAAAAATCGCCGCGTAATCGCCCAATCAGGCACCTTTGTTTTCCCATGGGACATCGAGCGGCCGGTAGACGAAATTCTGGCAACGAAAGAAGGCATCATCGCCAAGTTCGTCCTCCGTGGCCGCGGCCTGCGGAAACGCGCGCTCGAAGAGCTCTATCGAATGAACATCACCAACGCCACGCTCTTTCCCGATCTCGATGGGCTGGCACGTTCCCTGGCCTTCGAGCTGGAATACCACTACGCATACGATCCCACGGAAGCCGATTCGTAGCTGGCCCGGAAATCGCCACAGAGGGGAATCCACTAGCAAGCCGGTTGGTTCAGATCGCGACGGCCCGCCAGTCATACGGCGGCCAGTGGATTCCTGCAACATGCCTGGTGGGGTTCAGTCAACACGCCTTCACACCTTCGTGTGGCTACGCGCCCGCCCAGCCTCGGGCTGTTCTCCATCCAATGCCTTCAAGGCCGCGATCATCGCGTCCTTCGCGCGGTAGATGTGTTTGCGCAGCGCGCCAGTGAGCGCCGGAACGTCTTTCGCCTCCAGTGCCGCCACAATTGCCTCGTGCTCGGCCTGTTCTTCCTGCATCCGTGTCGGCCAACCCGATTCTCCGGCGTGAACTCGTACGATCTTGATGTGCGCATTCAGCGCATGGTACATGTCCGCCAGCCTCTGGTTGCCCGCTGCGTCGATGAAGATCTGGTGGAATTCGGAGTTGCCCTGCTCATGCGCGCGCCGCTCTTCCTCGTTCGAGACTTTGCGCTTCAGCAACCTCAGCAGTTCGTTCAGGCGACGTAGTTGCTGCGGTTGGATTCTCTCCACCGCCTCCTCGGCCGCCAGACACTCCAGCGCGCTACGCAGCTTGAACGTGTCCTCCAGATCCTGCGGAGTCAGGCTGGCCACAAACGTCCCGCTGCGCGGCCTCACCTCCACCAACCCCTCGGTCGCCAACTGCTGGATCGCGCCTCGCACCGGCGTCAGACTCACACCCATCTTCGTAGCCAGCTCTTCGACATTCAGGCGCTCGCCCGGCTTCAAGGAACAACTGACAATCGCCTGCCGCAGAGCTTCGTAGACAGCATCCACGGCGCGCTCCCGCCGGATCTTGACAAACTCCATGGGATCTCCCTGAAAACGCTTCCAAAGCACTTGAGTGTAGTTCTTCGTATTTCAGATGGCAAGGATTTTCGATTTCAGAACCGTTCGCCCCGGTGCAACCGCGATGCGCCGCGGTGCGTCCGTTACTACGCGGGCGGTATTCTGGATGAGTAAGGGACTTCGGATGCTCAGGCACGCAACAACCTGAACGGGACGGGCTTCTTTTTCTAATGGCTAATCTTCGATCGATCGGGTTGACCAGTCTTCTTCTCGTCGCCGCTGCCGTCGCATCCGGCGCCGACTGGAAGAACCAGCCGTTTCCCAACTGGAACGACGACCTCGTCATCCGGTTGGTGACCGACTCCCCCTGGGCCCATGCCAAGTCCGTCAACCTGATGTGGGTGAAGCCGGGCGACCGGCCCTTCGACTACAAAGACGTGCCAGGCACGACTCCCAACGGCACCATCAAGGGCGGCAGTCCGGTAGGCGGCATCGGAGTCCCCAGAACCAGCCTGCCACCCAAGGCCGACATCATCGTACGCTGGGTCAGCGCCTTGCCCATCCGCCATGCAACCGCGCTCTACAAACTGCGCCAACAGAAACTCGGAGAGGCCAAGCTGAACTCGTTGATTGGCGCTCCGTCACAAGACTATGTACTGGAGATCTTCGGGGTCCCAGCCGAGGTGGCCCACATGGGCGCCGGAGTTGTCGAACTGGAGACGCAGCGCACATCCTTCCTGCGCACGCGATCCGGACGCACCATCAAGCCGAGCAAGGTGGAAGTCGTCCCGCAAGGCCTGACCATTAGCATCCAGATCCACTTCCCCAACTCCGAACCCATCACGATCAAGGACGAAGAGATCGAATGCATGAGCGACCTGCAGATCTTCCGCATTCATGAGAAGTTCAGGCTCAGCCAGATGGTCTACCAGAATCATCTGGAGCTTTGAGCCGCGCCGCTCCTGCGGGTGACCTGGTCGCGCCAGCACACTAGACAAGCATCTGGTGGACCACCTCGCCGTGTACATCCGTGAGCCGGAACGGCCGCCCCTGGAACTTGTAGGTAAGCGTCGTGTGATCGAAGCCGAGAAGGTGCAGCAGTGTCGCGTGCAGATCGTGGACATGCACCCGGTCGCGAGTGACGTTGAACCCCAGAGGGTCGGTCTCCCCCATCACAAACCCCGGCTTGATGCCACCACCAGCCATCCACATGGTGAAGGAATTCGGGTGATGGTCGCGGCCGTCATTGCCACCCTGCACCATCGGCGTGCGTCCGAATTCCCCGCCCCAGATCACCAGCGTGTCGTCGAGCAGGCCCCGCTGCTTCAGGTCCTTCACCAGCGCCGCCGCGGCCTTGTCCGTGTCCAGACAATTCTTCTTGAGATCCTTCACCAGGTTGCCATGCTGGTCCCAGGCCTCATGGTAGAGCTGTACAAAGCGCACGCCACGCTCCAGGAGCCGGCGTGCATACAGGCAGTTGTTCGCGAACGAAGGTTTCCCCGGCTCCGCCCCGTACATCTCAAGAATATTGGCCGGCTCGCGAGTGAGGTCCATCAGTTCCGGCGCGCTGTCCTGCATCCGGAACGCCATCTCAAACGAGTTGATGCGCGTCGCGATCTCCGGATCACCCACCTTGGCCAGGTGCATCTCATTCAAATTTCGCAACGAATCAAGGGACTCGCGCTGCGTCTGCTTATCCACGCCCGGAGGGTTGGACAGATACAGAACGGGATCGCCGCTACCGCGCAACTGCACGCCCTGATACACCGTCGGCAGGAAGCCGCTGCCCCAACAGGAATTACCGCCGCTGGGCCCTTTGGCACCGCTGGAGAAGACCACGAACGCCGGCAGGTCGCGCGATTCGCAGCCCAACCCATACGTCGTCCACGAACCGAAACTGGGCCGTCCGAACTGCATTGTGCCCGTGTTCATCAGCAACTGCCCCGGCGCGTGATTGAACGCGTCGGTCGACATCGACTTCACGATGGCGATGTCATCGACGATCCCCGCCGTGTGGGGCAGCAGTTCTGAGATCCAGGCGCCGTTTCCGCCGTACTGCGCAAACTTGAACTTCGGCCCCAGCAGCTTGGAGTTCGGATTAATGAACGCGGCGCGGTAGCCCTTCAACAGATCGGCCGGCGGCAGCGTCCCGTCAAACTTCTGCAGCTCCGGCTTGAAGTCGAATAACTCCAGATGGCTGGGCGCTCCCGCCATGAAGAGAAAGACCACGCGCTTGGCCTTCGCGGGAAAGTGAGGCTGCTTCGGCGCCAGCGGATCGGCTGGAGACCCGGCATGCAGCAGGTCAGCCAACGCAATGGAGCCGAGACCCACGCCGCACTGCTCGAAGAACCAACGGCGGGTTCGTTCCGTTCTCGCATGATTGGATTCCATAGGTCTCTCCTATTCCCGCGTGATCGTCTCGTCGAGGTTCAGCAGGACGCGCGCCAGCATGGTCCACGCCTGGGCAGGCTCCATGCGCGCCTCCTGCTTTTTCAGCAGCGTCAGCAGTTCGCTCAACTCCGGTCCGGCCGGCGGGCGTGCGACACACCGCCGAAACGCAAACGTGATCCGCTCCGCGTCCGTTTGGCCGCCCTGTTTCAGTGCCAGATCGGCCAGCGCCTGCGCGGCCTCCATGAAGAGCGGCTCGTTCAACGTGGTGAGAGCCTGCAGCGGAGTGTTCGACCGCGACCGCCGCACGCAAGCCGCATCGCCATTGGGCGAATCAAATGTCTGCAGCATCGGGAAAGGCACGCTACGGTAGCGGAAGGTGTAGATGGAGCGGCGATACCGCGCCCGCCCTTTCTCTTCCTTCCAGATCTTCGGGCCGTAACTGACCGGCGGCTGGAAGAGAAACTCTGGCGCTGGCGGATAGACACTCGCGCCACCCACCTGGTCGTTCAGCAGGCCGCTGGCCGACAGCGCGATGTCTTGCACAATCTCGCCATCCACCCGGAAGCGTGAGCCCCGCGCCAACAGCCGGTTGGCTGGATCGCGCTCCAGCAGTTCGGGCGTCACTCGCGACGTCTGCTGATAAGTATCCGACTCCACAATCAGACGGTGCAGATGTTTGAGACTCCACCCATGTTCCATGAACTCAACCGCCAGCCAGTCGAGTAGTTCAGGATGAGAGGGCTTCTCCCCCTGCATGCCGAGATCCTCGCTGGTCGCCGTGAGCCCCGTGCCGAAATACGACTGCCACACGCGGTTCACCACCGCCCGAGCCGTGGTCGGCGACTGTCGATCCACCAGCCACTTCGCAAAGTCCAATCGGGTCGGGCTCTCGACATCCATCGGATTGAGAAAGGCAGGCACTCCGGGAGTCACCAGCTTAGCGGGCTTTAGGAAGTCGCCGCGCTCCAGAATGTGCGTCTCGCGGCACACCGGCCGTTCCGCCAGCACGAGTTGTGTGGACCCCTTGGGATGGCCGTTCCACAGCTCAGTAATTCGAGCGTTCTCGGCGGACCATTCAGGCACCGTCGTTCGCCAGTACGAGAACACCTTGCGCTGATCGTCCGGCGTCTGTTCCGCCGGCGGCTTATCAAGGATGGCTCGAACTTCCGCCGGCACCGGATCCGCCACGGCTGTCGCGTCATCCGTCACGGACAACCGAAAACGGCCGAGATTGTTGTTCTGATTGTCATCGCTGTTCCAACCCCCATGGTTCTGTTTCACCAGGAAAACGAGCGTCGTTTCGCCACTGGCCTCGATGGGTTGGGCCGCCACGAACACAGCCTTGCGCGGCACGTTGCTCAGCCCCGGACCCGCGTTGATGCCCCACGCCGTCTCATCCTTGCCATCGATGGCAAAAGAGATCGGGCCCGTCACGCGCCGCTTGTTCGATTTGTCGTAGAAAATCGCTGCCAGCTCTGTCTCGGGCAAGCCAATGTCGGCAGTGGCCGAGGCCAGCGCAACCTTCTCCGGCTTGGCTCCACCCGTCACGCGCTCCACAGTGAACTCCGTCAGCGCCCCCGTACCGTCGATGGCGCGGCCAGGACCGCCCAGCGGCAGGTTCGGATCGAGCAGCAATTCCAGTCGAAACGCCGCGATCTTCGGCAAACTCACCTTGGCCGTCAGCTTCACCGTGTGCTTCGTTGGCGCATAGCCGGCCTCCAGCAGCGAGCCATCCTCCATCGGCAAGTACTTCTGTCCACCTGTCGAGATGTCATCCACCTCCGGCCGCACCACCACCCAGCGCGTCTTCTCGTTCTTCATCCGAGCCTCGGCTGCCCACGCGGCCATGCGCGCGGTCCAGTCCGGCATGCGTCGCCGCAACGCCTCTTCGATCTCTGCCGTCTGCTTCAGAATGGCATCGCGTTGCGCCTGCTCAGACGGTGTGTAGACCGCGATGTTCGCTTCGTACGTATTGTTCAGGAACGCGAACAGGCGGTAGTAGTCTTCGTGCTTGATGGGATCGTACTTGTGCGTGTGGCACTGCGCGCACTGGATCGTGACACCCAGCACGCCTTTGCCGATCGCGTCCATGCGGTCGAACATCGCCTCCATCCGGAACTGCTCCGGATCGATCCCGCCCTCTTCATTGATCATCGAATTGCGCAGGAACCCAGTGGCCACGCGCTGATCCTGCGTCGCCCCGGGCAGCAGGTCGCCGGCCACCTGCTCGACGATGAAGCGGTTGTAGGGCATGTCCAGGTTCAACGCGCGGATCACCCAGTCACGGTAGAACCAGACTTGGCGCTGCTTGTCTTTTTCGAAGCCGTCGGAGTCGGCATAGCGCGCCGCATCCAACCACCACCTGCCCCACTTCTCGCCATAGTGCGGCGACGCCAGCAGGCGTTCCACCTGCTTCTTGTAGCCATCAGCCGACTGATCCGCAACAAACGCGTCCACCTCCGCCGGCGTCGGCGGGAGTCCCGTCAAATCGAGACTCAGGCGTCGCAGCAGCGTGATCTTCGATGCCCGAGGGGACGGCGCCAAGCCCTCTTTCTGTAGCCTGGTAAACACGAACGCGTCGATCGCATTCCCGCCGCCCAGCGCGGGCACAGGCGCTTTCTTCGGCGGAACGTAAGCCCAATGCTGCCCGCCGTCGCGCATGCTGGCGCCCACTCCGTCGGGCCACTCGGCGCCCTCTTCGATCCAGCGCTTCAGCAGGGCGACTTCGGCCTCAGGCAGAGGCTTGCCGCCCATCGGCATCCTGGCTTGATCGCCCAACCCCGCTACCCGCTTGTACAGTTCGCTGGCCGCTGAGTCACCAGGACGTAGCACCTTCATCGCCGCGGTCTTGGCATCCAGACGCAGCCCACCCATCTGCATCTTCGCCCCGTGACACTTCTCGCACGACCGGCTCAGGACAGGTTGCACATCGCGCGCGAAGTCGACAGTACCCGCCCACACCGGCGCGGACAAGAGTATTCCCACGATTCCCAGCAAGCCGCTCCGCATGGGCCATAGCTTATCAGGACTCGGCGACGATCGCGTAATCGGCCGTCAGCGCCTGCTCTTCGCCTGTCGGCAGGCAACGCAGCACCACCAGCGTCAGATCGTCGTGCGGATCCGCGCCCGCCTTGAAGACTTCGACGTCGTCGAGGATCGCCTGCGCGAGTTCCGGCGCGTCCAGACCAGCGGCGCGTGCCACCACCGCCTGCAGACGGTCCTCTCCATACAACTCCAACTTCGGATTCATGGCCTCGGTCAACCCATCGGAGTAGAAAACGACCAGATCGCCGTCAGCCAGCGCCAGTTCCTCGCGCTCGATGCTCTTCGTGAAGATACGGTCGCCGGCCAGTCCCAGGCCGATGCCCTTGGGTTGGACATAGACCGACGCGCCCAACTCGGCGCGCCACCACAGGATTGGATTGTGCCCGGCCCGCAGGACCTCCAACACGCGCCGTTCGGGATCTAGCAAGCCCATGGCGAGCGTCACGAACGTGCGCCGCTTGCCGGCCGCCAGCAGTTGCCGGTTGATGGCGCACGCCAGATCGAGCAGCCCCGTAGCCATGGCCTGTTCGGCCGCAAGCATGCCCTTCGTCAACGTCATGTACAACGCCGCGGGCACACCCTTCCCGGAAACATCCGCCACGCACAAGGCCCAACAGCCCTGCGGCATCTCAAGAAAGTCGAAAAGGTCGCCACCCACTTCGCGGGCCGGCACGCAAGTGGCGGACAACGAGAAACCCGGAATGCTGGGTGGCTTGTCCGGCAGCATGCCTTGCTGCGCTTCGCGGGCCACGGCAAACTCGGTCAGCAGACGCTCCCGCTCCGACCTGGGTGCCAACCCGGGCGGAGGATCATTGCGGCGTGATATCTCGTTCGCGAGTTCCTGGACGTCGACTTGCACTGGACGTCTGGAGATAACGAACCCAGCCACGAGCGGTGCGAACCAGACCAGCAGCAATTGCGTGATGGGCCACAACCGCCCCGCCGGAAAGGACGCCAGAGCGGAGAGGTCATACAGCGTATAGACGCCCAGCAGGCTCGTCATCAGCGCCAGCAGACCCAGGTTGCGGTAGATCCACAGCCAACCGCCAAACATCGCCATGGCGACGGCGATACTCACATAGCCATTGCCCGACAGGGGTGAGAGGCGCCCCAGGCAGATCATAGGCCCCACAGCCAGCAACAGCGCCACTCGCCACTTCACGCGCGGTGCCGGCCGCCACAGCCAGGGCAGCAATACGGCAAATACACACAGCAGGTGATAGCACTGCGACGGATACTGGACCAGGACTCCCAACACGGGCGACGTGTCCATCAGGATGCCTGGTCGGGCCGCATCCGCGCGCACACCCAAGCCCGGCAGCAAGGCGCTCACCAGATAAGGCAGGGCCGCAAGTGGCAGGGACATCAGCATCCCACCGGTCAGCTCCCTGCCCGCCGTGGGGATCAGCTTCCGGCGAACCGTAATCCACAGCACCGACAACCACGGCTGGATCTCGCGGCCGCGAATGAGAAGCAGCCCCGCCGCCAGCGGGGCGGCCAACGCCAGCGGCCGCACTAGGAACAACCCGAAAAGGAACCCAACGCGGTTACTGGTGGTGTCGAAATCGCGTTGGTCCCAACTGGCCGAGAGATACCCCTGCCGTCCACCCAGCAGCAGGGCAAAGAGATAGAATACGATGACGCCGCCCGCCACCCACAGGCCCAGGCGGAGGTGATCGCGGCGGTCAGTCAGTGTGACCAGGACGAAGATCACGGCTGCCGTGATCGCGCAGACCTGGAAGAAAGCGCCGATACCGGAGAGGATCTCGCGCAGCTTCGATCCAGGCACGGAAGCGTTGCGCCGCACGGATCGCGGCACGTCATGGCGTAGATCCACTTCGCCCAGCTTGCCGTCGTCATACGAGGCAATGAGCTCGGCGCTCAGTCCACTGATGTTCGGATCCTTCCACTCCCAGCGCGCGTCGCTGTCCGACGTCTTCTCACCTCGGACGGCGCGGGCCTTGATCTCGGCCTTGCTCATCGTCCGGCGTTCCGACGCGGACTGAAACAGTGCCGCCTCGCCCAAGCCAAAGCGGGCGACCACCATTTCGCGCGGCATGTCCTTCGGCCGCGGCAGCGAGTTGGTCAGCCGCGGCCGCCACCGCAGTGGGCGGCCCGTGCCGTCGAAATCCGCAGTCACCGTGGAGTCGCCGTCCAGCGAACGGGCCAGCACCCGGTAACGTGTTCCTGAGAATGCCTTGACCAGAGCGGACTCGGGATGGCTGGTCTGCAGATCCATCCAGTCCTCCTGCCGCTCCACCGTCATGAGAAACTCCCAGTTCGCGACATCGACGCCAAACTCGCGGGCCAGGTTGATCGTCGCCCCGATGGCCCGTTCGCGCGTCCATGGCGCCGTCGGCCCGTACGCCCGGCGCTGTGCCAGCGGCGCCAAAGTGGCCAGAACAACGGTGCCGAGGGCGGCCACGATCAGGTAGCGCTTCATGCCACCTGCTCCTGTTCCTGGGCCTGAATCTGTTCCAACCGCAGCACGACCGCCGTCAGATCGCTGGTAAGCCGGCGCGTCAGGCGCTTCTCGCTGCCACCCGCCAGGCGCTGAAGCAGGAACGTGTGGAGGTCGGCGGCACTGCATGCCCTGGTGATGCGCGCCACATTGCGGAACCAGTCGCGCTGTCCCGTGGGGGATTGATCTTCCAGCGCGGAGATGAATCCCTCTGTGTGGAACAGCACCATATCCCCAACTTCCAACGGCGCGGCGGCCTCCGGCAGCCCGTCCGTTCCGCTGGTGAACACCAGCGGATGGGCCATCAGATTCCGCAGCACCCACACAGCCGGCACATCGCCCCAGCGGGCCACCTGAAATGTCCTTCGCTGCGGATCGATGGTCGCCACGGCAAATCGCGCCCGCTGCGCCACCTCGCCCAATCTATCGGTCAACAGAACACGCAGGCGGGCCAGCGTCTTCGCCGGCGGATCCCCCCGGCGCAAGTCCGACATCAGAAACCCTTTGGCCAGCGCAATGGTGAGCGCGGAGGCCACACCCAACCCGCCGCCGCTCGCCACGAATACGGCCAGGCCGCCGCCGGGCAGCGGGAAGAAGTCGTAGAAGTCGGCGCCCACGTCACCAGTGGGACGGCACGACGCGGCAATCGAGAGCCCTGGAATCTGAGGGGGCTTCTCGGGCAGTAGCCGCAGCTGAGCCTCGCGCGCCGCCATCACCTCGGCCTGCATCGACAGCCGCTGGTCGAGATTGCGGGCATACTCCGGCTTCACTTCCTCCTCAGTCACGCTGGCGCCGCGCCACGCGGACGCCGCCAGCGCGGCCAGGCCCAATGTCACCAGGCCCAGCTCCAACAATCCGCTGGGCAGCGAAAAAGGAGCCAGGGCGGCCAGCGTCGAAGTCTGCAGTGCCAGAGCGAAGAGAAGGGAGGCCACTAAAGCTGCCAGAAGATCATGGAGGAAGAATGGTGCGAGCACCGTGGCCACCCCCACCACGATGTCAAGCACCCGGGTCGGCGAAGCCAGACTGTTGTCGCTGAATCCAACGGCAACCACAAACGGGCACAGCAGCAGAATCGCCCATTTCCAGCGCGGCTTGCGCACATTGCGCTGGACAAATGTCAGCGGCACGAACAACCCGGAAACGACCGTCCAGGCGATTTGAGGGGGCAGCAACAGCAGGCCGCTGAGCCACGACAGGCTTCCATAGGCGGCAGCCATTGCTTCATCGGAAAGCAGCAGAGCGTCTCGCGAGGAGACCAGCCGGCTAATCAGCGACGCAATCAGAAAGGCCCACGCCGTGAACACCGCGCCGACGGCGATCGACACCGCCACGTTCTGCACGCGGCATCGCCCGGAGAGCAACGCGTCAAAAGAAGTGAGCTTGCCAGGGTAGCCCTCGCGGATCTCGCCCTCCCCACTGGCATAGGCCGCACCGATCAGAACGCCCCCGAGCGCGAGAAAGATCCCACCCAGCGCTCCAATGCCCAGCAAGACATACCACGACAGGGTCGACGTGCCGTCGGCATTGGCGAACGACTCGGCGTTCAGCGCCAAATAGCCGGCCCCACATAGGCCAAAGACCAGAACCAGGATCAGGGCTCTCTTCGTGGGAGCCTCTTTTTCGCGGCTGCGCTTCCGGTAAAGCCGGATCGAATAGATGGAGGCGAATATGGCCAGCAGCACGGCCAGCGTACCGGCAGTTCCTCGCAGGCCCGAGTCGTCGTCCGACCAGCTGTGCATCCCGCTCGAGAACTCCGGATGCACGTCCGCGGCGGTCACCTTCGATCCCGTGATCATCACGCGTCCGGAGAACTTCACGCCCGGCGTGCTCGTCAGGTGTCCGTCAAAAGTGATGCGCCGGGATTCGGCCTCCGGCTCAGAGTCTCTTCGCCGCGATGACGATAGCCGGGTCCGGTCCACCACTGCGCCCGGCAGGAATGTCAGCCACTGGGCCACGTACTTCGCCGCAAGCTGTTCCGCTGCCGCCGCATCGAGTTGGCCGCCGGTGTTCCTGGGCCGCTCCGATTCGAACTCCAGCACATCGCCCTGGCCGTTAACGGTGACTCTGATGCTGTGTTCGCCATCGGCTTCGGAGAGGCTCAACACGTAGTGGTAGGGCGCCACCAACCGGCCCACCGCTTCCACATCCCGGGCCGAAGCATTCATCGCGAACACCTGGTTCTCGGTCTGTGGCTTCACCTTAAGTAGGGCGCCGGCTTCGTCCAGCGAGAAGCCCTGAGATGAGCCTAACCGCCGCGCGAGTTCCTCCAGACGAGCCCGGCTGGCATCGCTTCTGACCGAAGCGGGTACGGCGGCCGAGTAACGGAGAGCCAGTCCCGTCACCAGGGCCAGCGGAGCCAGGACGATCAACAGCACCGCCGCCGTGCGTGGCAGGCGAGCGAACAGTGCCGTGGACGCGAGTGACTGGATCAGGCGTTGAATCATGACGGCCCGGCGCCGGGAATTCCCGATTGTACCTGCCCCGCGAGCCTGATCCAAGCGCCCGTACCGCGGAAGCGCCGCCTACTTCCGCAAGGAGGTGGCCTGAGCCGTCGGGAAATCCGGAGGCACCGGGATGCTCACCTTGCCCGTGGCCGCCCACTCCGTACCCCGCAAAAGCGTCGTGATGAAGCCCACACAGTGCATGGCAGCCACGTCGTGGCCCAGCGTGGTGTGGAAGACCCGCCCATTGCTATAGCGGACAGCCAGCAGCATCGGCTCCTCTTCATTCGTGCCGCGGTTCTGGCCGTTGGAGTGCGCCGTGCCCACCAGGGTGAAGTCCTGGGCTGGCCCGCAGAGCGAATCGTACAGCTCATCTCCGGCGTGCATCCACACCTTGGGCAATCCCTTCGCAATGGGGTGACGGCGTTCCCGCATCGTCACCTGGAAAGGGACGCGCGCGCCGTGGTTTCCGCAGCGCCCGGGAACAGCTTCGATAGCAACCTTCCCCGCCCGGTAGCGAATCATCGATCCGGATTCCGGCGCTTTGCGATTGCCCCAACCACCCACGCCGATCATCTGGTTGTACTGCCGCCACTCCGGAAAGGAGTTGTCAGCCGCGTGATAGGAGACGAAACCGCCTCCATCGTGGACGTACTTCTCGAAAGCCTCATTGGTCTCTTTGGACCACGCGTCGCCGTTGTAGTTGGACACCACCACGGCGTACTTCGCGAAGTCGGGCTTGAACGCGGACATGTCGCCCCCTTGCGGCGGGCTGGTGGCCACGTCCACCTGGAAGCGGCCCGATGCTTCGAGAATCTCCTTCAGCACCGGGGTGGTCTCTTTCCACGAATGGTTGTTCTGCCCGTCAACAATCAGAACCTTGATGGGGGCAGGGGCCGCGTTGAGTAGGGAGAAGCCCAGGGCCACGGCTGTGGCGGCCAGGATTCTAGGGGAGAAGAGAGTAGAAAGGAAGGCCATCGCGGGATTCGGTGTCCACACCTCGATATCTTACGCCTCAATCCGGGTCCCGCGTGCGCTCAGCCCTTGCCGTGCGGGACCAGTTCCTCGATTACGCGGCGGTTCGAAGACCTGGGATAGAAGACTCCGGTCGCCTTCCTGCGGACGCTGTAGGTTAGCGTGCCACGCGGCACGGCTCCAAGGCCTTCGCCAACTGCGTGGAGGCCTGCTTCAGAGCGGCGGAGGAGTAGCCGGCATAGCCGAGCATCAAGCCACGCCGGACGGGCTCCGCCAGGCAGTACGCCGAGATGGGCTGCGCTTCCAGTCCGAGCGCCAACGCCTGCCGGCTTGCTGCCTGGTCATCGACACCGTTGGGCAGCCAGCCCACCAAGTGCATGCCGGCCGCGGCGGGGGACAACTCCAGGAATCCACCCAACTCGCGGGTTAAGGCTTCCACAACCGTGTCGCGCCGCTCCTGGTAGAGGGTGCGCATGCGACGGATGTGGCGGCCGAAGTGGCCCTCCCGCATGAACTCGGCCAGCACGGCCTGGTCGACCATCGGCGAGTGGCGATCGGCAATCGAGCGCGCCGCGGTGAAGACGTCCACCAGCGCGGGCGGCGCCACCAGGTAGCCCAGGCGCATCGACGGAAACAGTACCTTGCTGAACGTGCCCGTGTAGATCACGCGGCCGCTCTCGTCCAAACCCTGCAGGGCGGAAAGTGGCCGGCTGACGTAGCGATATTCACTGTCGTAGTCGTCTTCCAGGATCCAGGCACCCGACTCCGCCGCCCAACGGAGCAACTCCATGCGGCGCGCGATGCTCATCGTCACACCCGAGGGGAACTGGTGCGACGGGGTCACATAGGCTAAGCGAGCGCTGGGCGCCATGGCGCGGCCCGCGCTAACGCTGATGCCTTCGCTGTCGACAGGCACAGGCGCCAGATCCAGGGCCGCCGTGACGAGGGAATCGCGCGCTCCGCGATAGCCGGGCTCCTCCATCCAGACACGGTCGCCAGGATCGAGCAGCACCCGTGCCGTCAGGTCGATGGCCTGCTGCGAGCCGGAGACCAGGATCACCTGGCGCCAGTCGCAACGCACGGCCCGCGCCATGCGCAGGTAATCCGCAATCGCCACACGCAGGGGCTGGTAGCCCTCCGCCGGACCGTACGTGAGCATCTGCCAGGGATGCTTGCGCCACTGCTGGGCGACCATGCGCTCCCACAGGCGGAACGGGAAGTCGTTCACCGCCGGCACTCCGGGCCGGAACGGGCGCGGCTCGTTGCGCGACAGCGTGTGCGTGGTGGCGTAGCGTTGGAGCGCCTGGCCCTGGCGCGACAGGCGCGGCGGCTCGACGGCAGGAGCCGGAGCACTGGCGCTGCCGCGGACGGCGCGCAGGCTCTCGTCCGGCAGGCGCAGTGTGACGTAGGTCCCCGAGCCGGCCTCGCCTTCGAGGTAGCCTTCCGCGAGCAACTGGGCATAGGCATTGACCACGGTATTCCGTGAGACGGAGAGCTCCGCCGCCAACAGCCGCGACGAGGGCAGTTGCGTCCCCTTGGCGATGCGTCCGTCGAGGATGGCGTCGCGGATGCCCTCGTAGAGCTGGTGGTAGAGCGGCTCGGGGCTCGACGGGTCCAGCGCGAAGATCGGTGACAGGAAGGTGGAGGATTTTCTGCCCATGCGGGATGCCGGTCCTAACTATTGTCCAATGCCGCCGGGCCACCAGGGAAAGTGGATCCCTGGCCGGAGTCCATTCTGGATCTTTTCGCCTCGGGCCTGGCCGGGCATCATGGGACTTCCCATGGACACCTTGACCCCAGAGAGAGCCACCATCCGCCAGCACCCCGAGCGGGCCGCCAACCAGGAAGCAGCGGACTTTCTGGCCGCAGGCACGGTAGCGCACGTAGGCTTTCAGGTGAACGGGCAGCCCTACGTCATCCCGTTCTCCTATCAATTCGACGGCAGCACGCCGGATCGCCTGTATCTGCACGGCGGCCACAGCAGCCATACCCTGCGGGCGCTCTCAGACGGCGCGGCCGTCTGCGTCACCGTGACCATGGTGGACGGCCTGGTGTTCTCGCGCACGGCGCTGAACCATTCGATGAACTACCGTAGTGTGGTGTGCTTCGGGCGAGCCAGGGCGATTGAAGACTCGGAGGAGAAGCAGCGGATCTTTACGAGCATGATCGACCGCTACTTTCCCGGGCGCACTGCGGGGGAGCACTACGCGGCGGCCACCGAGGCGCAACTGCGCGCCACGGCCGTATTGGAAGTGACCATCGAGAACATGAGCGCCAAGGTGCGGCGTGGCGGAGCGACGGGGCCGCTGGATAACGACCCCGACGCCTTGGGTACGTGCGGCGTGGTGCCGCTCTAGCTGACCTTGAACACTACGGCGACGTCCGGGCCGATGCCCTCCGGCATGTCGACCGTGAGGCCCTGGGCGTTTCGCTGGAACTTCAGAGGCTGCTTGCGGCCCAGCAGTTCCACGCGCTGAACCTTCTGCGGAGCGTTCTCGGCCAGCGACTGGATGGTGGCCTTCCCTGAGGGCACGCCGAGGCAGATGGCGTAGAGCACCTCGCCGTTCTTTGTGAAGCGGAAGTCCTGGGGCGTGTACTGCTTGAGCGAGCGCTCACTGAACATGCCGCCGGAGGCCGTTGTGGGGCCTTCGCCGAACCTAGTCCACGGGCGTGTGTCGTGTATCGCCTCGCCGTGGCTGGCCATCCACTTCGTGATGCCTTCCAGCGTTTCGTTCTCTTCGGCGTCCAGCGAGCCATCGGGCAGCAGCGGGAAGTTGAGCAGCAGGTTGCCGTTCTTGCTGACGATGTCGGCGAGCATGTGGACGACGGTCTGGGCGGACTTGTACTTCGTGCCGGCCTTGTAGAACCAGTCGCCGATGCAGGTATCGGTCTGCCAGGGCAGGTCGAGGATCTTGTCTGCGTAGCCGCGCTCCAGATCGTAGATGCAGCAGCGCGGATCGAATTCGCCGTGTACGTTGTCGTGGACGTTCTTGATGTTGTACACGGCCTCGAGCCGGCCGTTGTTGCGCTTCATGTTCTGGTTGTAGAAGTGCGCCACCAGCGACTTGCCCACTTCGCCGAAGGGGATTCCGCCGTCGGTGTAGAGCAGATCGGGCTGATGCTGATCGATGAGGTCCGTGATACGGGCGTTCCATTCGCGCTTCCAGGAATCGGGCGGATTCAGAGGGAAGGCCCGCGAGTTGTCCTCGTGCGGCGGCAGGTAGAAGTCGGCGCACTTTGGGTCGTTGCCGTCATAGGGCACACCTTTGAAGGGGCCTTCCTTGTCGGCGCCTTTGTTGACGTTGAACCAGGACCAGGTGCGCTCCAGATGTTCAGTCACTCCGAATCGCAGACCGGCCTTGCGCGCGGCCTTGGCCCACATCCCGACGATGTCCTTCTTCGGGCCCATCTGGGCGGCATTCCACTTGTGGTGCTTCGAGTTCCAGATGTCGAAGTTGTCGTGGTGGATGCCCATGGAGACGAAGTAGCGGGCGCCGGCGGCCTTGTAACGGGCGATGAGGGACTCCGGGTCGAACTTCTCGGCCTTCCACTGCGTGACGATGTCTTTGTAGCCGACCTTAGACGGGTGGCCGTAGTGCTCGACGTGGTACTTGTACTGCGGCGAGCCCTCGATATACATGTTTCGTGCGTACCAGTCGCCGGTCTTGGGAACACATTGCGGACCCCAATGGGCCCAGATGCCGAACTTTCCGTTGCGGAACCAGTCCGGGCATTTGTACTGGGCCAAGGACTCGAAGTTCCCTTCGAACACAGGCTTTGGCCCCTGCGCCAGCACGGGCGCGGCGGCGGCCATTTGCAGCAGATTGCGTCGACTGAGATGCATGGCGAAGATTCCTTACTTCATGGGCAGGCGCTTGTCGGCGCCGTAGATCGTGAGGACCGGATGCTTGGCATAGGCGCGGAATTCGTAGATCCCGTCGGGATTCAGGTTGGGAACAGCGAGAGTGAATGCGCCGGTTGCCGTTAAGGTCTGAGTGGGCCCGTCCTGCCAGGGGATGGAGCGGTCGCTGGCGTCGAGGCCGATGATGCTACGGTACTGGAAGCCCACTTCCAGGGACGCGGCCTTGCCCAGATCGAGCAGGTTGCCCGTGAGCGACGCCGTGCGAGTGGCCTTTTCGAACTTCGCGCTGGTGGTCTCCACCTTGGGCGGCGTGAAGGCCGGCTTCACGTTCGTGATCTTGAGGACGATGGGGTTGGGCCACTTGCTGTTGTCCTGCAAGCGGTGAGTGAACATGGCGTGGATGTGCAGTCCGTCGGCCTCCTGCTTGAGGGTCGGCTTCGGGTCCACTTCCGGCCTGTATTCGAGGATGCGGTCATTCTGACCGAGCACGCTGACCACGGATTGCGGCGTCGCCTGCACGCTCTTCAGTACAAAGTCGCGCCACTGGGCGCGGACCCAGCGCGGCTCCTGCTTCACGACGGCATAGAGAGTGTCTTCGTTCTTGGCCTTGGTGAACCAGATGTTCTGCTCGTTGGTGATGACCCAGGGCCGGACGTTGTAGATGCACTCCTGGTTGACCTGCATCCAGAGGGCGACCTCGCGCAGGCGTTCTTCCTGCTCGATGGGGAGCTCGCCGTCGGGCTTCGGACCGATGTTCAGTAGGAGGTTGCCGCCCTTGGCGCGGGTCTCGACGAGGATGTCGATTACCCGGCCGCCTGACTTGTAGTCCTCGTTCTGCGGCTGGTACTGCCAGGCGGTGCCCATGGTGAAGTTGGCTTCCCAGGCGCCTTCGAGGGGCACCCCGGGGACGTAGAGTTCGGGGGTCTGGATGGCACCGCGAGTAACGACGGTGTTGGGCTGGAGCTTCCAGGCGAGGTCGCGCAGGCCCTGGGGTTCGCCATCGAAGAAGACCACGTCGATGGGTCCGTAGTTGGTCATCAGCTCCTGGATTTGGGCGAGATCGAGCTTCATCAGGCCGGGGTTGTTGCGAGGCTGGACGCCGGGGATGCCACGCTGGATATCGATCTTGTTCTTCCAGAGCCACCAGAAGTCATCCGGCGAGAAGTAGATGCCGGGGGCGATGCCCTGGCCTCGAAACGCGTCGAGGATCTCGCGCGTGAGGTCGTGCTTGTAGGGCGTATGCATGATGCCGAAGTCGTTGGTCTTCGTGTCCCACATGGCGAAGCCGGAGTGGTGCTTGGTGGTGAAGACTACGTACTTGATGCCGGCGAGCTTGGCGAGCGCGGCCCAGTCCTGGGGGTAGAACTTGCGGGGATTGAAGGTCTTCGGCAGGTCCTCGAAGAAGCGGCGGGTGTAGGCCTCGTCGGCTCCGGCGAGGGAGTGGGAGATGACGACGCCGGTTTGGCTGTCTACCGACCAGTGGATGAACAGGCCGAAGCCCTGGTCTCGGAACCATTCCAGGCGGTCGGGTTTGTTGAGGGAGCCGGGTGGGATGTCGCGTTGAGCGAACAGGAGTCCAGAGACGAGGAGGAGGGCGGGCAGCAGGCGTCGCATAATCACGCCCATTATAGTTAGCGTTAACGGGCCTGTCTACACGATGTGAGGAATTTGGGGTGGGTGGAGGTGGGCGGCCGCTTGGCGAAGGGTGCGGGCTGGGTTCTTCCGGGGATCCTGCCACGGTGAGCGACGGCCGCACGGGGGTCCTCTATAAAGACGGATTTGGCTGGGGGTGAGTTCGGGTTGGCTCTGGCGTTGTCGTCGTTGGGATGGGCCCCCGGCGATGCCGGGGGGAATGGTGGGGGCGCAGTTCCGGTTGTTGCGGCGGGCGCGAGAGGTGGGGGCTTTCGAGAGTACGACCACTGAGGGCGACCGTGTTTTCGTCCATGGGGGCTGGCGCGTGGCGGTCGCGGCTCCTTTGCTTGGGGGCTTACGGCGGACGGGCGGACCAGGGCTGTTGGCTTTGTTTCCGCGCTGCGGGTGGTTTGGGAGCGGCGAATGGGTTCGAATGTTCGGCGTCGTGAAGGAGGCGCTGAGCGGGCCGGTTGGCTTTGTTTCCCCGCTGTGAGTGGTTTGGAGGCGACGATCGGGTTCGAACGTTCGATTCCGTGATTGGGGCGGCGGCCGGGGTTGTTGGCTTTGTTTCTCCATGCTGAGTGGTTTGCGGCTGGGATTGGGTTCGAATGTTCGGTTTGTGTCGCGACCGGCGGGTGGGGCTGGTCTGCTCTGGTAACGGCGGGGTCGGAGGAGAGCCGTCGCTGGCACGTCCTGGTTCGTTGCGGGACGAGGCTCTTGTGACGCGGCAGACCTCGCGAGATTCGGTCGGGGCCGGCGGGGCGACTGGGGCCCGCTTTCTTCCGTGCGCGGTTCGCAACGTGGGTCGTCGTTGATGGCGCGGGGTGGAGGAAGAAGGCCGGCTCGAAAGCCGGCCCGCAAGCGTGGACGCTCGCCCCACGTTTCCGGCTGCGAGTTGGGGTGGCTCCCGGACGCCTCCCTTGGTCCGGGTGCCTTCCTGCTTGGGCTGGCGGTTTGAATGTCAATGATCCAGGACCTGCCGGAGGGTGAGCCTCCGGACAGGTCAGCGACGGGGCGCTGCGCCTTCCCGTCAAGCGAAGATCATGGCATGGGGTGCAAATGGGTTTTGCTGGCCTTGCTTGTATGTGATTGCAGCTAAATAGAAAATAATCAGGCTTCCTGGTGTCACCGCCTTTTGTTCGCCTGTGAATAGCCCGGTAGCGTGATGTCTTTGGAGGTGGTTGGGGCGTTCGGAAGCCGAGCAGGGGCTCGGCTGCGGACGAGGCGTCCGCCGTACCTGTGGGGTTCGGAGAGCGATGAGGCTGCGATTGGGGTGGGCGGTTGCGCTGCCGTTTTAGCGGGGCTATCGCCTGAAAGCCGAGCAGGGGCTCGGCTGCGGACGGAGCGTCCGCCGTACCTGTGGGGTTCGGAGAGCGATGAGGCTGTGATTGGGGTGGGCTGTTCCGGTTATCGTATTGAACAGGGGCCGCCTTGCGTTACTTCTTTACTTACCTGCTTGTTGTCGCGCCGTTGGTCCTGCTGCCGTTTCCTTCGGAGCAGAGTACCGGAGCACCCGCTTCGGCTCCCGCAGCTATCACGGTTGCTTACCCGGAGGACGGCTCCCTCTTTCCTCCCGATATGGAAGCGCCCACGGTGGAGTGGCACGACGCGGCCGATCGCGCTGCCCGGTGGCAGGTGGAGATCGCCTTCCCCGATGGGTCGGCGCGGATCGTTGTGGCCGCTGCCGGCGAACGGATGAAGGTGGGCGCGATCGACCCGCGGTGCGTTTCGCCTACGAACAAGCTGCCCACGCTCACCCCCCAACAGGCCGCGCTGCGGACGTGGAAGCCCGACGCGGCGACGTGGGCCCGGGTCAAAGAGCACTCCGTCGACGGGCCGGCTATCGTCACAATTACCGGCTACGACGGAGATCGGGCGGTTTCGCAAGGGGCCGTCAGGATTCGGACTTCCCGCGACCCGGTCGGCGCGCCCATCTTCTATCGGGACGTGCCTCTGATGCCTTCCGAGTTGCAGAAGGGCGTCATCAAGCCCCTGGAGCCCAAGCTGCTACCGTACCTGGCGTGGCGGCTCCGCTATGTGGACGAACCCGCGAGCCGGGTGGTTCTGGAAGGGATCCACACCTGCGCCAACTGCCATTCTTTTTCGAAGGACGGGCGGACGCTGGGGCTGGATCTGGACGGGCCGCAAAACGACAAGGGCCTGTACGCCATCGTGCCGGTGCGGCAGCAGATGTCCATCCGCAACGAAGACGTGATCTCGTGGAAGAAGTTCCGCAACCAGATGGAGCGCGGCAAGCGGATCGGCTTCATGTCGCAGGTTTCCCCGGATGGCCGGTATGTCGCCACAACCACCGAGGTCCAGTATTACGTGGCGAACTTCACGGACTACCGCTTCCTGCAGGTGTTCTATCCGACACGTGGCATTCTCGCGTGGTATGACCGCGCCCAGGGCCAGGTGCACGCGCTGCCCGGCGCGGACGATCCGCGCTATGTGCAGGCCAATGCCGTGTGGAGCCCCGACGGACAATCGCTGCTATTTGTCCGGGCGCCGGCCACCGAATCGTATCCACAGGGCCGGAAGATGGCCGAGTTCGCCAACGATCCGAACGAGGTGCAGATCCAGTACGACATCTACCGCATCCCCTTTCACGGCGGAGCGGGCGGCACTCCGGAGCCGGTGCGGGGCGCGTCGCGGAACGGCATGAGCAACTCGTTTCCGAAGGTCTCGCCGGATGGCCGCTGGATTGTGTTCGTGAAGAGCCGCAACGGCCAATTGATGCGGCCGGACGGTCAACTCTATATCGTTCCGGCGAGCGGCGGAGAGGCGCGCCGGATGCGCTGCAACACGGCACTGATGAACTCGTGGCACAGCTTTTCGCCAAACGGCCGCTGGATGGTGTTCTCGTCGAAGAGCCGGTCGCCCTACACGCAGATGTTCCTCACGCACATCGACGAGAACGGCAACGACAGCCCGCCGGTCCTGATTGAGAACTCGACAGCAGCCAACCGGGCGGTGAATATTCCGGAGTTCGCCAACATCCCGAAGGACGGCCTGCTGCACATCGATGCGCCGGCCGCGGAGTTCTACCGCCTGTACGACCTGGCGTATGAGCTTACGGAGAAGGGCCAGACCGAGGCGGCCATTGCCGAGTGGCAGCATGCGCTGCAAGTGGATCCGAATGACGCCTCGGCGCGGAACAACCTGGGCGGGATCCTGCTGCGGCGGGGCCGGCTGGACGCGGCGGAGGGGGAGTTCCGGCGGGCGCTGCAGGCGAAACCGGAGTCGGTGGAAGCGCGCAACAATCTGGGGTTGCTCTTGCTGCAACGCGGGCGGTTGGCGGAGGCCGGGCAGCAGTTCCGGGCGTCGCTGGAGATCGACCCGGAGTCGATGGAGGCGCTGGTGAACCTGGGCGGAGCGTATCTGATGCAGCGGGATTATCAGGGTGCGGTGAAGGTGCTGCGCGAGGCGATGCGGCTGGATCCGGGCCGGTTGCCGGTGTTGGGGAATCTGGCCTGGCTGCTGGCGACGTGTCCGGACCAGGCAGCGCGGAATGGGGCGGAGGCGGTGGTGCTGTCGGAGAGGGCGGCGGAGCTCTCGCACCGGAAGGACCCGATCATTCTGGATGGATTGGGGGCGGCGTATGCGGAAGCGGGCCGGTTTGCGGAGGCGGCGCGGGCGGCGGATGAAGCGCTGAAGCTGGCGGAGGCTCGGAAGGATGGGCCGATGGTGGAGGCGGTGAGGGGGCGGGTGGCGTTGTATCGGGCGGGGCGGGCGTACCGGGAGAAGAACTAACGGGAAGGTTGCGTTGGCTGCTCCGAGGTGGGAAGCGATGACGCGGGTCTGTAATTGGATTGGGACGGGCCGAGGCTCGCTAGTGAGCGGTTACGTGGCGCACTGTTGATTTGGCGGCAATCCATCCTAGTTGGAGCGCGCAGAGAAGGAAAATCGGTAGCCCGACGACGAAGGCGGTGAGTACGACGCCCACGATGAGGAGAACCCACGCACAGACTACAAGGCTGCATTCCTCCGGGGCCGGCTTTGCGAAGGTCAACCAGAGCAGCAGAAGGCCCATGATTCCGGCTTCGATGGAAATGCCCACGGAACCCAGGAAGCAGTTACCACAGCGGCGTGCCCAGGGAAGCGGAGGGAGCGTCGCGTACGAGTGAATGCTGTAGGCGGCCCAGGCGCAGAGGGAAATTGCTATGAGGATTCGGGCGGCGGGGAAGACGATGGCCTTTGGTCGGGGCATTCCGGTATTGAGACGCGGAAGCGGGGCGATTTGTCGGAACGGGCGGCGGGATAGTTCGCATTGCACCCAGGGTGCGGCATCGGTGTAGTTCGCCACCAGTCGGCTCGTCACCCGGAGAGCTACCCGGTCGCGGGATTGACGGGGCTCCGAACCTGCGGGATCTACGAATCTGGATAGCTGAGTTCGGGAAC
Organism: uncultured Paludibaculum sp.; assembly: GCF_963665245.1. Classification (NCBI taxonomy): domain Bacteria; kingdom Pseudomonadati; phylum Acidobacteriota; class Terriglobia; order Bryobacterales; family Bryobacteraceae; genus Paludibaculum; species uncultured Paludibaculum sp. The sequence goes on along the minus strand of NZ_OY762269.1, from coordinate 2,434,489 downwards.
AAAAGAACAAGAGCTTTGGTCTACTTTGATGAATGAGTGCACAAGTTTCGCGAACGCATTTCACCAGCCGAGTTCCATATCGGGCGACCAGTGGAGCAGCATTGGGGACGCTTGTTGTTCTGATTGTGTGGACCGCGTTGCCGATCTCCCGCGTGTCGCGCCCAAAGCCATCGGGAATTGGAGCGTGGGATTTCGATCCTTGCTTGGGATGGGTACAGATGGGCGCGATTGACAAGTTGGCCGTACTGGTGGGTTCTGCCGCCTTCCTCATATTCCTCGTCCAGGGCTTGAGGAATCGAACCGGGCCGCGATATCTGGCGATGGCCGGCCTATCGGCCGTCCCGCTGGCTGTTCTGGGGGACTGGTGGCGCATCGGCGCCGGCTGCTACAGCACGGGCGGAATGGTCTGTGCGTTCACGTGGCTTGGGAGCGTGAGCCTGATGTTCCTCCATCACGCAACGCAGCCATGCAGTCAGGCCAGTGCCGAATGCGAGCAACGGTCTCGGTTCGGACGGCTGTGCTACGACGTCTTGTTCCCTGCCTTTGTGCTGATGCCGCTAATCTGGGCCGTCCTGAATCAATTCCGGGTGATGACCTACGACGGCGCCACGGTGGGTGGAATTTGCTCGGCCATTCTAGCCCGAAGTTCCAGGCCCTGAAATAGCCCAACGCCTTCTGGTTCAGTCATGTAAGGTGATTTCGAGGTTACATTTGTAGCCACTAAATATGTCAGATACCCCTTGCCTTCCTTTCCTCTCTCCCTTATAATTGGCCATGCCATCCAGAACCGGACGGGTTCATGTGGCCACCACTTCCCGGACCTACAAAGGCAAACTCTACCAGACCCACTTGCTCCGCCGCACCTTCCGCGTCGGCTCCCAGGTCCGCCACGAAACCCTCGGCAACATCTCCCACCTGCCGCCCGATCTCATCGACCTCATCCGCCGCTCCCTTGCCGGTGAACAGTTCCTGCCGGCCTCGCAGGCTTTCCTCGTCGAACGCAACCTCCCTCACGGCCATGTCCAGGCCGTGCTCGGCTCCATGTATCGCCTCGGCCTCGATTCGCTGCTGGCCTCTAAACCCTGCCGCGAGCGCGACCTCGTTCTCGCTATGATCGCCGAACGTCTTCTGCACCCCTGCTCCAAACTCGCCACCACTCGCCTTTGGCACACCACCACTCTGGCCGAGGAACTCGGTGTCGCCGACGCCACCGAAGACGACTTGTACCAGGCCATGGACTGGCTGCTGGCCCGTCAGTCGCACATCGAAAAGAAACTCGCCCAGCGTCATCTCCACGACGGCTCCCTGGTGCTCTATGACGTCAGCAGCAGTTACTACGAAGGCCACACCTGCCCCTTGGCACGACTCGGCCACAACCGCGACGGAAAGAAGGGACTGCCCATCATCGTCTACGGCCTGCTGACCGACAGTGAAGGCCGCCCCGTGGCCGTCGACGTTTATCCCGGCAATACCGGCGATCCCACCACCGTTCCCGATCAAGTGGATAAGCTCCGCCAACGTTTCGGCCTGTCCCGCGTGGTTCTGGTGGGCGACCGCGGCATGCTCACCGAAACGCAGATCGGCCAACTCAAACAGCATCCCGGACTCGGCTGGATCTCCGCCCTCCGCGGACCGGCGATTGGCGAACTGGTTGACGGCGGAAGCCTGCAACTGTCCCTGTTCGACGAAACCAATCTGGCCGAGATCACTTCGCCCGCCTATCCCGGCGAGCGCCTGGTGGCCTGCTTCAATCCGCTGCTGGCCGACGAGCGCCGGCGGAAGCGAGGCGAGCTGATCGAGGCCACCGAGAAGGAGTTGGCGAAGATCGCGGCCCAGGTCAAGCGCCGCACGCGCACTCCGCTCAGTGAGGCCGAGATCGCGCTGAAGACCGGCAAGGTCTTGAACCGCTACAAGGTCGCCAAACACTTCGAGCTCAACATCGCCGATGGCGTCTTCGCCTGGACCCGGCGAGAGGAATCGATCCGGCGCGAAAGCCAACTGGACGGCGTCTACGTGGTGCGCACCAGCGAGCCCGAGAGCCGTTGCTCGGCCCCGGACGCGGTACGCCGCTACAAGAGCCTGGCGCAGGTGGAGCGCGCCTTCCGCAGTCTGAAAGGAATGGATCTGCGAATCCGCCCCATCCATCACCGCACCGAGGACCATGTGCGGGCGCACATTCTGCTCTGTATGCTGGCCTTCTATGTGGAGTGGCACATGCGCAGAGATCTGGCTCCTTTGCTGTTTCAGGATGAGGAACTCAGCCGAGATCGAACTCGCCGCGATCCGGTTGCGCCGGCTGAGTGCTCGGCTTCGGCTCAGCGGAAGAAGTTGGAACGTGTCACCGCCGATGGCTTCCCCGTCCACAGCTTCGAGACTCTGTTGCGAGAGCTTGCCACGCGCTGCCGCAACACCTGCCGCATTCCTTCCGACCCAAGCGCCACAACCTTCCAGCAACTCACCGAACCCACTGCTTTGCAAGCCCGTGCCCTCCGACTCCTGGGTCTATAGCCAGAAACAGGAAGACCAGTTCTGCCTCTTCCACCGTCATATCAGTCAGATAGTGCCTATTGGCAGATGGAACTTCGGTCTAGCAGCTCAGGAGTACGTCAAATGGGCCGGGTTCGTGCTCGCCCCGTTTGCGGGGGGCGTTGCTCTGCATTGGTTGGTTGTCCGGCTGCGGAGGATGGTGGGAGTTTGACGTAGGTCGACCGGCCGCCGTTGCCGGAATGAGCCCGCTGCCCCGGCAGAGTTACGGTCATAGGATCGAATGACTCCAATCGAGAGTTCGCGAAAGCCACGAGCACACCTCAGCGAGAGCGTGATCACGCGGCCCAGTTGAGCAGTTTATTCACCCTTTCGTTTGTAGGAGCAGCCCCATCGAGAAACACATCGGGGATTCCCCCGCCGAAGAATCGAACGTTCTCCGGGCCAAAGATATCGCGTGCCGCTCGAACAGGGGAGAGGGCAGGCAGCTCAGCGAGTCTGAGATCTATGTCAGCCGGTCCATACCAACCTGGATTCCGGTCGCCCTTGTCTACCACAGTACAGAGAACCTCACCGCTCTGGCGTCTCGCAGAAAAGAAGGCCCGAAGAGTCACATCGTCCGGAGGGAGTGAATAGCCCATAAAGATGATGTGCCTGGCCAACATGGTGGTTGCCCGCAGTTCTCGCTCGATTTCCTCGATAGACGAGGGAGCACGAGGCTTCAGTGAGCTCTGCATAACGACCTGGGTGTGCTGAGCAAATGTCAGCGTGCCACAATGCAGGCACTCTCGGGCATCGACCCGGCCCCTGTGACGCTCATCTTGTTCCTGCTGGGGTATCGAGTCCGCACACCGTATTGGGTCAAATGCTAGTAGTGGAGGTGGAGGGATCAGGCCCCGGGAGAAGAGTGTCCACTCGTCACCATGAAATGCAGAGAGCTTGCCACAATCCGGGCACTCCCGCCAGCACAGACTGCCATGCGGGAATAGGAACTTCGACAGCCTGACCTTATGGTCACCGCCGGCCTTTACTTCATTGAGACGCTGTGCGACAGCTTCATTCATGGGATACCACGGCCCTTGGACGGGACGCCCGATACCGCGCGATGGGATCAGATGACCCATGTCATGGAAGAGATAAAGGGGGACAGGTGGAGACCCAATGTGCGGTACCGCCGGAGAGGTATTGAGGGTGCGGTTGGCCAGAAAACCGATCCAGAGAGCGATTGGATCGTAATTCAGGCTGACAAAACCCACATCTCCTTCGTAAAACGACGACTGATCGAACTGGCCCAAATGCGCGAGATCGAGCCCCTGCCGCTGCATGCGTTGTCCTAGCAGCAATGCGAACTTATGATACTGCTCGACGACTTCCCGTTTTGACTCGATGCATACTTGATAGTCGATATAGAACATCGCGACCAAGGTCATTACGAGGGCATTCTTGGCGCCAATGAGTCTGCGCGTGTCAAAGAACTGGCGCTGCGCGCCTATATGTCCGGGCACTCCAGCTGCCGGCGCTCGGAATCCAGCCCCAGGAGCGATGTGCATGTCGAGCAGATTGAACAAATCATTGAGCCTGAAGTTGCCGGTTGTACTTCCCGGACAGAGGCGAACCGCCGATTTCAACGCCGGCCAATCGTAGATCAGACGCAACTCAAAGATTCTGCGGCGAAGCTCCTCCTCACTTGCGCCGGCCGCCCAATTCCGACGCATTGCATGGAGTTGCCTAGTGCTGACGACGCTAATGCCTTGGAAGGAGTCATCATCATCGCCCAGTATGGTGATGAGGTCGCAAAGGGCAGCGCCCCACAAATCGTTGTGGCATTCCCCAAGCGCGCGACGGACTCGCTCCGATGTTGCTGTGCACCGGTCGGCCGGCCCCAGAAGACACCCAATAAACTGTTCCTGGTCGGCCGTCGTCCGCATCCCCAGTTTCTTCGTGGCGCCCGCACCCCAGAAGATTAGGGTTTGAGGCTGTGCGCCGGCGCGGCTCATAATTGGCCAGAAATCCCTGGGATCTCGGCGCCAACGACCCTGGCATGGACGCCCCGATCTGTCGATTCAATCTCAATCTTGACTTTCGTTCCACTCAGAGCGGCCGCCGCGAGTTCCCGTGCAATATCACGGTCGGACACGCTTAGATGATCAGACGCCTTGCGCAGAAAATGGCGATCCGGAGACGAGCCCTCCGGCTTGGGATCATCCACCATGAAGACCACATAGTCGACGCCTTTGTCCTTCACGGAGTAGTTAGGAGCTGGGCTTATGAAAATCGTAGCCGCCTCCTTCTCTGCCAGCCGGACACGAACGGTTCCATATGTTGCAGCCTTCACTGTGCGACCTCTTTCCTAACATTACGACGGCTTTACGATCTTATCTGAATAGCCAACGTCGCGAAATAGGGAGTACGGCTCGCTGCATGCCACGACTGCACGCGCGGCTACTGCAGCTGAATAGCTGCGCGTCGGAAGGAACTTCAACCACTGATCGGATTGGACCGTGGTCGGGCTCAAGCGCCCTCGGAGGCGCAAACGGACGAGCGGGATCACTCGCGCGGCCGCATCGGGCACACGGGATCCGATGACACATGTTTCGAGCAGAGGCGAATCGGGTACCCGAACCGAGTACAAATCCACTGCTCGGCCGGTTTCGGTTGTTCGATCATGGTGAGATCGTCAGGGTAGCTCGCGCCCAACTCCGGAATGCCCGTCGGGACTCCATGGGGTGGTCATTGATGGTCCTTGCATCGGACAATGAGTGCTAGAGGCCGAGTTGCCCTAGTCTAGGTCCATCACATTGCGGGCGGAACCTTGCGGCTACGGTCCGAAGAGCGCTTCCAGCGCCTGTTCGATCGTCGAGATTCTGCGGAATTGGGATCCATTGATCTCCCGATAGGCCTCACGGAGCGGCCGAGTCCCATCTTCCGTTCGTGCAATTCGTCTAGCTCGCCGGTCTCCCAAGTTCGGCAAAGGCTTCTCCGGTTCCCCTCCAAACCACCAGAATGATCTCATCTCGAGGCTGTTGTCTATCTGCATCCAGATGACGCACCCACTTGGTTTGTCAGCCAGCGCTGAAGCTACCTTCACTCGGTTGGGTTTGTCTTGGCTACCAGTCTTCAACTGAACATGTCGGACGATACGCCCTCTCGCCAAAACCAGATCGTAGCCGTGCGCATCGAACTCCCCACGCAAGACTTCCACGTCAAAAACTCCCCTTCGCCAGAGCGCGCGGAGCACTTCACCTATGAATACGTGCTCAACGATCTTCTCTCTCAGACGTGAATGGAACTGATGCGCCGGCTCGATCGACACGCGCGCGGAACTTTTGGCACTACTCGGCACACAACTGTTGTACCGCGAATGGGTCAGGTGGATTATTCTCGGGCGCCTCGGCCACAGAATCCATCAAACGCAGACACTGCTGTCCAAGATAGGACAGACCCGTCGCATCCAGTGTTGAATTCAAAGGGTTCCTGACCGGCAGCTGCTGGTTTCCTGAGGGGTGGTCTCCTTTCTACAAGGGTTGAGCCTGTCCAAGTCAGCACAGGGCGAGCGTCAATTGCTGCGGCGGCGGTGGCAGAGGTGGGGTTTCGAGCGGATCGTTCAGCCATTTCGTCAATTCGCGGTAGGTGAACAGGTTGAGCCGCAGCAACGAGGCCAGATTGGACAAGGACCAGTTGGCGCGGGAGAGGTGATGCAGCCACTTCAACAGCAGCAGCGCGATCAGGGCTGTCCAAATCTGGATGCGGAGAGCGTTCTCGCTGGTGCCAACGAAGGTCTTCACGGTCAAGTTTTGCTTGATCGCCTTAAAAAACAATTGTCGGGTAAGGGACTGGCGCGGTGCTCAGTTGCCCGGCCCGTTTCCAGCCCCTCCCCATAAGAACTGCTCGTGAGGTTTTCCCTCAAGCAGCTCACCCAGTGAATTTCGTCCAAAGGGTTATGAGTCCTGTTGACCGCCGGCCATTTTCACGTCGCCCCGCCCGACTCCGGGCAGCGGCTGGATCTTCCAGTCCCAATACAGCCCCAGTACGTCGTACAGGTATTCGTTACTCCATCGCCGCCAGCCCACACTCCGCTTTCGCCGCCGTTTCCGCCGCGTCAACAGTGTCCGGACCTTCATCTCGACGTAGTCGCGAACCTCGCTAAAGGCTCGACTGGAGTTACCCACTCTGAAGTAGTTCACCCATCCAGCCAGCGTGGCGTTGATCCGCTTCACCAGTGCTTGCGCTGGGGTTGCTCCCCCGCGCGCAATGATCTCGCGAACCCTCGCCTTCACTGCTTTGCGAGCTTTCTTCTTCGGAGTCATCAGGATGAAATGTCCCCCCCTGTCTTGCCTGCGTACCCGGCGCAGGTCGAAACCCAGGAACCCGAAGGCTTCCCCGTTCAGCGTATTCACCACCCTGGTCTTCTCCTGGTTCAGCTCCACACCCAGCGGTGCGATCTGTTCCCGGAGCCGTTGCAGGGCCCGTTCGGCCCAGCCCCGTTTGGTATGGTGCCCACTGACGGTGATCACAACATCGTCGGCGAACCGGTGATAGTTGACCGCCTCGTAGCCCCCTTCTGCCGTCTTGCGCCGAATCGTGTCGAAGAACCAGTCGACCTCGTTCAAATAGATGTTCCCCGCCAGCGGGCTGAACGGTCCCCCTTGCGGGACACCAATCTTGCCGCCGGCTTGGATCACCTGCTTCACAAGGTGCATGACTTGTGGGTCCTGGATCCGCTTGGCGATCTTGTCCAGAAGCACCGAATGCCGGATCGTGTCGAAATAGCGCGACAAATCAACATCGATGACCGTGGACATGCGCCGCATCACACTGCGCCTGACTTCCGCCAGCGCGCGATGTGGTGACCGCCTCGGTCGAAATCCGTAGGAGTTCGGGCAAAAATCCGCCTCGAAGACTGCTTCCAGGATCAGCTTCAGCGCCCCTTGCACCACACGGTCGCGGATACAGGGAATCTGCAGCATTCGGACTTTGCCGTTGCCCTTCGGGATCTCCACCCGGCGGTTCGGCATGGGTTTGTACCTGCCTGTGATGAGCTCTTCCCGCACCGCCGCCAGAAACGCGGCCTGCCCCGCGGACTCAATGTCCTGGAAGCTCTGGCCGTCGATGCCCGGGGCACCACCGTTCCCTTTGGCGATACGGTAAGCCTCTTCGAGGGTCTCGATCTTCGTGATGTGCACAAAGAGACCCCAGAAGCGATGCGTCGTTTCAGACTTCGCCTTTCGATAGATCCGCCGTCTCAGTTCCTGCAGACTGCTGGGTGCCTTTGTCATCTCACCCCTGCCTCTCCTTGACGGACGGAATACTCACCGGTCCGGGCCCTTCCCTCCGGGCGCGTTTTGCTGCACGCCCATCACCGGTACTACGACCCGATCCGCCACCCTGGCGCCTATGCCTGCATTTCCCACTCACGGTTATAGCCGGCATCTCCTCGACGAGATTTCTTCGCCGGGCACCGAGGGCTTCTCCAGTTTCCACATCGTCCTTCACACCATGTCGCCGCTGATACCCCGCCGGTGAGAGCCGCCGCATCGGACTCATTTCGGCCAGCCCTTTCTGCTTTCGCACGTTCTAGACCGTCTCAGCCACCGGAATTTCGTGTAACGAGGCTACGTCTGCGTTCACCTTACGTTGCAACCTGGTGCGTCGCGCACACTCCTTTCTGAGTATGTTGTCGGAGGGCTCCGCCGTCTTGCTTTCGCGCCACGGCGCCTCCCAAGCTACGAGGCCTGAGTCTTTTGGCCCCGGTCGGTCTTTCACCGACTGGACAATGTGTCCTTGTCTGGACACGCCCAGTTTCCAGCGGTCCTTGTAGATGGCGGCAATGGTCGTGGCGCCGAACTCCAGATGGTTGGTGAGCAGGACGATGACATCGTCCTTTTCGGGGACCCAGACCACGACACGGCGCAGCAGATGCGGGCAGCCGGCGCGGCCTTTGGCCGAAGAGAGACGGATGATCTGGTCGACACAGATCGCGCTGTTCTGCGGCCTTGTCCGCTCCTCGACAATCTCAAACTGGGCATCGTCTTTCAGCCGGGTCACGAAGAAGACGCCGGCCTTCGTCCAGCGGCCAAACAGGGCGTAGTCGTTGTAGCCGCGATCCATGGCGACGATGGAGCCGGGATTGGGCAGGAAGGAGTCGGCCATTTTGACATCGCTCCGGCGGGCTTCGGTGAGCAGCACATAGGCAGGGAGGTAGTCGTCGTGATCAAGGAGGACATGCGCCTTCACGCCGCCTTTGGCGCGACGGAACTTTGCCCAGGGAAACAGGTTCAGGCACAGGGTAATCGTCGTCGAGTCCAGACTGAGCAGCTTGTTCTTGAAGCGGAACTTGTGTTTACGCGGGCCGAGGGTCCCACTGTCGCGGAAGCGGGCCAGCGAGGTCCAGAAGAGATCCTCGAACAGGGCGGCAGGGCGGTGTTCATTGGCATAGGAAAGGGTGGAACGGCGGGGCGCTTTGGCGATGCCGAGGTGCACGAGTTTGCCGAGGCAGCAACTGAGCCCGTTGCAGATCTCGCGAAGGGAGTCGGCGCGGCCGAGTTGGCAGAAGAGCATGGAAACGAACTGGGTCCAGCAGGTGAAGCCCTTGGCGGAGCGTTCGGCGCCGTGCTTCTTGACGAGAGCGGCGAACTCGTTGCGGGGGAAGTGGTGCAGCAGTTGATTGAAGAGACTGGCGGCTTGTAGGATTGTCTTGCCCTCCTTGGGTGTGGCGCGGGCGCGGTCCCGGTGAGAAAACGAAACTGCGCCAACGCTTAATTGTAGGAGGGCACCCCTCTCAGCCGTCCAACCGGGCCCGATTCGTGGTTCGCGGATTTATCTTGGACAAGAGTGAAACGCAGAACACAGATAAGTGACAGTTGGTTGGGTCTCCGCCCAACCCTGGAGTTTCTACATTCTTTCAAGCGGCGGCGGCCCGAACCATCCCCGGCTCGGTGACTTCAAAAGCAAAAGGCTCGAGCAAGTTCGGTTGTTGGACCATCTCCTTACGCAAAAGCGTGACCAGATCCAAACAGGACGGGCGTCGCGCGTTTCGCCGCCACTTGGGGAGTTCTGCATAGGCGCTTCCACGCTCTGCGCCAAAGGCCCGCAGGGACGCCAGCAAGAGCGCGCTATAGGCCGCTACAGCCAGGACTGGCTGTTTGGGCACGGACGTAACGTTCCATAATTGCGCCTGCCCGACGCCGAGCGTGTCCTTCTCCTCTCGGTGGTTCACCTCGATCTGCCAGCGGTCGAAATAGATCTGCAGCAACTGCTTGGCTGAGTCGCGCAGGTCGCTGGTGAGCAGGTACGCCGGATCGCGGTAATACAACTTCTTGCTCTGACTCTTGCGATACGGAGTAGGCGCAACGACGATCAGGCGAAGCGGGCGCTTTCCAGCGCCGCGCTGCCAGTACACATCGGCAACCTCTTTGTATCGAATCGTCCGCCGCTTGCCACCATAGAAGATCTTTGTGGTCTTCCACTGGCGACCCTCGTCTTTGCGAACTTGCTCGGGGGTAAACTTCTCAGCCCCATAAAACCGGCGTGAACCGGCCTCGGCATGGAAGCACAGCTTGGCATCCTTGCGGGCCCGAGCCAGCAGGGCAGACCTTTCCGGAATCTCTCCAAAGCAGGTGCGGTTACAGAAACTGCCATCCGCGGTGAGAACCAATATCTTCTTGTTGCCACCAACCTTATCCAGTTCCTGCCGCAGTTGCTTGCCCATCTCGACAAAACTTCGCGACAGGTTCTTCGTCTTCACCGCTTCCCTATATTGTTTCTTCTCCGCATCACTGGCTTTCTTGCCAGGTCGTTTGACGCGCGAGACTTCCTGGAAGCGAATCGGCAAAGCCCGGCTGCCGACCGGGGCGTTACGGTGCAGCGGCACCAGCAGCGAAGCCTGCAAGAAGCGTAAGCCCAACACCAGATTGAGATGAAACGGTGGCGACATCGGATCGCGTTGATAGAACGCCTGTTGGATCGAGCGCCCGGTCTTGCGCAGTTTGGTGTCGTCGAGGGCCACGCCAACCAGGCGCTGCGGACAATACGCCAAGGCACTCTTGAGGATGGGGCGGAACAGTTCCTGCGGCTCCCACTGGCAGCGGGAGTGGAGAAAGTACTCCGCGCTCCAACTGCTGTGCTGGCCGCCGTTGGTCCATAGGATGCGGGTGAGGCAGCGCCGCCCCAGGCAGATCAACGATCCCAGGGCTTGGCGCACGCCACGGACAAAGGTGCGCTGTTGGGGGAACACGGGTCGCCAGTCGGCGGTAATCGCGAGGAACTCCGAGAGCAGGCTCATGGTGCCTTCTGCAGCAAAGAGAAGGTGTTCTTTTCCGGGCGCAGGAAGCGGTCGCCGCGGGCCACTTTTTTGGTCAGGGAAGAAACCAGGCTTTCGCGATCGACGGTAACGCCGAACTGGGTTTGGATGCGCTCCAGAATGACGGAGATATGCAAAGGCGAACGGGCCTTGGAGAGTATGTCGAACGCCATGTCAACTTGCGACCGACGTTTGCTGCGACGTGGCTCGACTGCGGCGGGTTCGCCTTGCCGGAGACGGCGTACTGCGCGAAGCTGCGCTTCCAGGGAGGCTTCAAATACGCCTAGAATGAGATCCTTAGTTTCATCGTTCATAGAGGGCACCTGAGCAGGGGGCACAGGAGCAGTATAGGCTGGATGAGTCGGTCGGTCAACTATTATTATGAGTGGACCGACTCATTTGCAGGGAAGGCTATGGCTCGCGACTCGCTGAGGCATAAAACAATCTGACGCGGAAATGTAGAAACTCCAGGGTTGGGTCTCCGCCCAACCCTGTTCCAATCCAGCCCGGGTTCGGCGAACTTGTGGGTCTGTCGGCAGCGGCTGCGCCTGTTGCCGAACCCCGTCGTGGCGAGGATGTGGCGTATCGGCACGCCCTTCCTCAGTGGCACCGATGTCTGGCCTTCCACGCGAGCGTGTTCAGCCAGTGCAGCATCTCTGGTATGGCCACCACCTATGCGGCGCGCTCGGATCATCTTGATCGCTTCAGCACTCGCAGGGCCGGGAGGTGCTCCTCCAGCCGTGGTGGGTCGAGGGTTCCCGTACAGGCGCTTGTGTACAATTCTCCGGTTTCGGGGTTGGATTGGGCGTAGACGAGGTAGAGTTCACCAGACAGGAATGCGAAGGTGCAACCGGCGTAGGTGGCCGCTACAGTGAGTCGTTCCTGGTGCGGACCTCGAAAGGATTCCTGGATCTGGAAATTCACATGGCGGTTGCCGAGCAAGCGCTGCGCCGGCCGGAAGCGGGCGACGAAGACGGCGATGTCGTCCGTCCAACTGCGCTCCACAACTCCCAGGAAGACACGGCTGGACCGGAGATAGGTTTCTTCCACGGAACGGTTGTCTCCGGAACACATGCAGGCGCTCGCTTGCGTGGCCAGCGCGCAGAGGAGGAGCAGGCGGGCCGGGTGTGTCATTGGGTTGGCCTTTCGGGTGAGTTGGGCGCGGATTTGGTGCGGGTCTCGATGGTTCTGCTGGAAATGGTTCGCCACACAAGGAGATGGACACCGGCTCGGAGGTGTTGGTTTCTGCGGATCGGGGTGGAGTACGGGGCTCGGGTTGGTGTGGGCCGGGCTGGCTGGATTGCGGAGAGTATCGGATACGTCAGGAGGTTGGTGGATGGCGGCGGCCCCCCACACTATCGGTGCCGCGGATTGTCCAGGCGTTGAGCCGACGCGGGCGTCGGCTGCGGACCAGGGGGTCCGCCCTACCATCGGCGGGCCAGCCAGCTCAGCATCTCCTTGTTGGCGCTGGCGATCTCTGCCTCGCGGCCGAAGCGCTCAGTGTTGATGCCTCTCAGGCAGCTCAGCGCCAGTCTGGCGGCACGGGTTCGCAGGGGGGCGGGGCCGGCGTCGCGCGCTACCTCCTTCAGGATCAGGTAGGCGCGCCAACCCTCTTCCTGGCTGTCGCGGAGTTTTCTTTCGCCTTCCACCAGGGCCTGCCGCTCGGCTCCGGTCATGCGGCTCTCTTGCGCCGCGTGCAACGCATAGCGCTGCATGCCCTCCCATAGGGTGTCGTTGAAATAGAGCCTCACAGGGTTGGCCGCCAGATACGCAGCAAACTCGTAGCGGGCCTCCAGCCTGGCTTCGGCACTGAGGCCGGGGTCATGCGCTGCCTCGTTGAGGGCCGCCAGCTTGCGCATCCGCTGCGCCCGCCGGTTGGCTTGGATGGATTCGTAAACTGCCGCCGACTCGCGGTAGTGGTCCTCCCGCGCGAGACGCACCGCCAGCCCGTACTTAACCAGGCGGATATCGGGCCAATTCGGGTTCTGTGCGACGAACGATTGGAGAGCGGACAGCGGCGCTTCGTTTTCCAGGATCAGACCCAGATCCCAGCCGGACGACGCCCAGTAAATGGAGAGGTCGGCGAGGGTGCGGGCTATGCTGATGTGCGCTCCGTCGCGGGCCGTCGCGTGGAGCCACAGCGCATACCGAAGCTGTCCGGCCACGTTGCGAGTCTTCTCATAGACGCCGCACAGGGCGTAGGCGGCGGCTGCCCTTTGATCCTCACTGGCGCGTGGGGAGCGAAAAAGGGCAAGCAGGGGCTTCTCCGCCGCGGCGTACTCGCGGGAGAGGAAGTGCGCGGAGGCCGACATCCAGAGAAAGTCGGGGGCCGCGCGGATGGCTGCCGCGGCGGGGATCGACCGATCGATGGCGCGGGCAGCCGCCGGGTCGCCCATGCGGAGCGCCGTACGCATGCTGAGCAGGGCCAGCGTGTTTGCCCCGTTGTCGGACTGCAAAAGAGCCTTATGACTGGCGAGCAGCGCCTGGATGCGCCGGTAGATCTCCGAATGATCCCGCGGACGCTCGAAGCGACCCGAGTAGCGCTGGCGGGAGCCCCGCGGGTTGGTCGCCAGCTGAATGGCAAAGGCCGCGTGTTCCGGCGTGTCGAAGTATTCGTCCAGATGCTCCACAAGTTCTTCCCCACCGTCGTAGCCGTAGTTCATCTGCAGGGAGTTGAGCAGCGTTTCGCGGCTTAGGTTCGAGCCGGGGCGATTCAACTCGTCAAGGTAGATCTTGCCGGCGGCCGTCTGGTCGCCCAACAGGTAATGGGTGCGGGCGAGCCAGCCGCGTGCTTCGCTGCCGAACTCGGGAGTGCGGGCCGTGCGCAGGAATGCCTGGAATCTCTGCTTCGCGCTCTGGAGCAGGGCGGGCTGGCCGCATTCGCCGCCGCGCATTTCGATCTTGGCCTCGATGAGGTCCACTTCCTCCTTGTCGCGAGCCGTGAGGCCGCGATCCGCGCGGGCCGCCGCGACGGCCTGGCGAAGCGGCTCCACTTTCAGGATAGGGCGTGGCGGCGGCACGTAGTCATCGAACGGCTGCAGTTGCTGGTAAGCGGCGCGCAGGCGGGCGAGCGGGCTGCCGCCCTGGGTCGCGGTCATGCCGGCGTAGGGCGCGTCCATGCGCTGGACATTGGGGTGCTCAAAACTGGCGGAGTGCTTGGCGAACGGCAGCCAGAAATGCGCGCTGAGGTATTCCCGCAGTTCGTTATTCCAGGGGCAGGCGCCGGCGGTCGCCAGGGCCAGAAGGAGCAGGATCCAGCGGCGGGCCTTCACGGTTCCACCTCCACGGAGTATTCGGCATGCCGCGAGCTGACGGCGCGGCCGAGGTATAACCGCCCGCGCCCGCAGTAGGGCGGCAGTGCGACCGCGACGTCCGAGGAGCCGGCGAGCCGGGCAGGTATGTTCGGCTGAGGTAGAAAGTACTCCAGCGGGATGGAGGCGTGGATGCGGTAGCACACCTCGAGTGGGGCGAGGGGGCCCGGGCTTTCGAGGTAGAGGTCCGCACATTCGACGACGGCGCAGCCCCCGGGGACGACGTGGACGCGGGCCGGGCGGGCGGCGGGTGGTTTGTCCGCGGCCTCCATCTCGCTGACCGTGTCCAGGACTTCGTCGGGCTGCAAGGCCCAGGTTTCGTTCTCCGCCGGCCAGCGGAAGAAGACCACTCCAGCGTTGTAGCCCTTGATCTGGCGCGCATTGTGGACGGCCGCGCGGATCGATTCCGGGGTGGAGAGGATGAACTGGAGGGTGTCGCCAGGCTCGAGGTCTTCATAGCCGAGGCGGAGCTTCCGCGAGGCCCGGTAGTTCAGGATGGTCTCGTCCGCCTGATTGCGCTCGGCCCGGAGTTCGAACCCGGGGTTGGCGGCGAGGTCGAGGGGCTGAAGATCACCGTAGAGCTCGAGACGGTAGTTGCCGGTTTGCGTGGTGGCGGCGTTGTGGACGAGACGCGTCCGGCCGAAGGTCGAGATGCCGATGCGGAAGCGTTTGTGAAACCGGTTGAAGATGGGGTCCCAGCGCTGGGGGTCGATGCGGGCCGCGATGGCGACTTGCCTGGAAATTAGGGACGGATCGCCCACGTCGTAGAACTGCGGAACGAACTCGTCCACCTGCTGGATGACGCCGGCGATGGCGGTGCCGGTGCGGAACCAGTCGAGCAGTGCGGTGATGGAGATCTCGAAGCCCGGGGGCAGGCCTTTTCGCACGGCGGCCAGGAACTCGGCATAGCGCGGCAGGGCCGATGTCGGGCTGTCGATATCGAGCTGGATGCCCACCACATGGAGGTTCCGCTGGCGCGCCTCGGATTGCAGGCGGGTGAGTTCTTCAGCGAGTTGGGCGGCGGCCGGCAGTCCTGGTACGCCTTGCCGCTCATAGCGGTAGACGAGCCAGTAGTCGCGCGCCGCCGGCATCTCATCTGGCAATTGTCCATAGGCGTACCAGCGCTCTACGCGCTCCGCTCCGGGACGGGGATCCGTGTCTGAACGGATGTGTCCGGCCTGGACGAAGAGGACGTCCAGCGGCTTGCCGGAGTAGGTCGGGTCGAGGTCACTGCCTTCCCAGAACCAGAAGCCGGTGGTCCAACTTACGTGCGGGGGCTGGCGGGACCCGAGGCAGGCGGACAGACCGAGCGAGGCAAGCAACAACAGAACCACTTCCGGTAAACGCACGAATGGTCAGACTCCGAGGTTCAGCGTAACAAATATCATCGAGGTGTATGCGGGGCGCGGGCGACGATTTTTCCGAAAAAGGTTGCCGGAAATGAGTGAATTCCCTTTGATGTGGAGTCCGCTGGATTGCAATGGGCCCCTGGCGGTGCCAAGGGGGGATGGAACCAGAAATAGTGGTTGAGATCGTCAGGCATTGCGGCGGGCCCCCAGCGACGCCGGGAGGATGGTGGGGGCTCGTGTTTGGCTTCGGTGAGTGGCGGGGCAAATGCCCCGCGCGGGCAGATGCCCGCCCCCCAGATGTGGGGATAAGGCCCCCCTGGCGGTGTCAGGGGGCATGGAACCAGGGGTAATGGTTGAGAGGGTCAGGCATCACGGCGGGCCCCCAAGCGACGCCGGGAGGATGGTGGGGGCCCGTGTTTGGCTTCGGCGAGTGGCGGGGCAAGTGCCCCGCGCGGGCAGATGCCCGCCCCCCAGATGTGGGGATAAGGCCCCCCTGGCGTGTCAGGGGGCATGGAACCAGGGGTGATGGTTGAGATCGTCGGGCGGCGTTGGAATTTCGGCCGGCCTCTGGCATGGCTGAGGGGAACGGTGGGGGCGGGTTGAGTGGACGGCTGATCCCCGTTTCTTGCGCTCTGGTTTGTCGCGATATCCTTTTGTCAGGATATGAGGGCACTGGACACATGAAACAAATCTGGATGATCGTCACCGCCGCGGCAGTGATTTCTGGAACTGCCGCGTTTTCCGCTGAAATGCCGCAGGCCGGCCAGCAAGCACCGGAATTCTCCCTGCCTTCCCAGGAAGGCGCCAACGTCGCCCTGAAGGAGTTTCGTGGGAAGTGGGTGGTGCTGTATTTCTACCCGAAGGACATGACACAGGGGTGCACCATTGAGGCGCATAACTTCCAAAGGGACCTGGCCAAGTACGAGGAGAAGAACGCCGCGATTTTGGGCGTCAGCGTCGATTCCGTCGACAGCCACAAGGAGTTTTGCACCAAGGAGAGCCTGACCTTCAAACTGCTGGCGGACTCCGGCAAGAAAGTGGTTGAGGAGTACGGCTCACTGAACCAGCGCGGAATGGCCTCACGCAACACATTTCTGATCGACCCCAAGGGGAAGATCGCGAAGGTGTGGACGGGTGTCAGCCCGGCCAAGCACAGCGAAGAGGTGCTGGCGGCACTTGGTGAGATGAAGTAAGGGAACTCCCCACCCAGCGCGCCCACAGCTCGCGGGCGGCTCACGTGTGCGGACTGCCGGGCCCCGGATGATGCGCCGGGGTCCGGCGGGTATCACACCTTCCCGGCGGCTTTCCGTGGATCGTACGGCGTAACAGGCCTTCCGAAAACAAAGAAGGCGGCGAGGACTCCGACCCGAAAAGTAGACGGTCGCCCCACCTCGGAGTGTGGCTTCCGCGGTAGTGGCGGAACCTCCGACATGCATCGCCGACCACAGGGCCGTCTTCCCTTCCCGAATAGTCCGCGCGACCTCTGTAAACATTGCGGCCATCGGACGTTCTCCGTTGACAGCAGCCGCTCCAACTTCTAAATTATACCTAGCTAGTTATGCCAAAGAGCCGGAACGATAAGCTGCAGGGCACACTGACGCTGCTGGTGCTGCGCACGCTGGCGTCGCGCGGGGCGCTGCATGGTTACGGATTGTGCGAGCACATCCACACGGTCTCGGACGAGTTACTACAGGTGGAAGAGGGCTCGCTCTATCCGGCATTGCATCGCATGGAGCAGGACGGCTGGATTACGGCGGAATGGCGAGTCACGAATAAGGGCCGCAGCGCCAAGTTCTACGCCATCACGGCTCGCGGGCAGCAGCAACTGGCGGACGAGCAGGCGACGTGGGATCGATTGACACGCGGCGTCACACGCGTGCTGCGGTATTCGTGAGGCTGGAGATTCGGAATGCCCTGGTACCGGCGTTGGCGCAATGTGTTTCGGCCGGAAGCGCTCGACGATGATCTGGAACGAGAGCTGCAATATCACCTGGCCGAGACAGTGGATCGGCTGACGGAAGCGGGCCTGACGGAGCGCGAAGCACTGCGCGAGGCGCGGCGGCGGCTGGGGAACTACACGTTGCAGAAGGAGAGGACTCGGGCTATGAATGTGGCCGGATGGCTGGATGAGACGCGCGCCGATTTGCAGTACGGTATGCGGCAGTTGAAGCGGAACCCGGGCTTCGCGGCCGTTGCCATCCTCTCGCTGGCGCTGGGGATTGGCGCAAACACGGCGATTTTCCAACTGGTCAACGCGATTCGGCTGAAGACGCTGCCGGTACAGCAACCGCAGCAGTTGGTCACGATCGATTTCCAGGAGGGCGCGGCACGCGCCGGATGGTGGCCCACTCGCAGTGCAGTGATGACCCACCCCGAATGGGAGGAGATCCGCAGCCGGCAGCAAGCGTTTTCCGGCATGTTGGCCTGGAGCGTCGCGCGGTTCAACCTGACCAACGGCGGCGAGCCGCGCTTCGCCGAGGGGCTGTTTGTGAGCGGCGACTTCTTCCGGCAGTTGGGGGTTGAAGCCATGCTCGGCCGCACGTTCACGACGGCAGACGACAGCCCGGCCTGCAGCGCCGGCGCGGTGGTCAGCTATGCGTTCTGGAAGCGAGAGTTCGGCGGCGACCCGGGTGTACTGGGGCGCAGTGTCACGCTGGATGGACATTCGATCCCGGTGATCGGTGTCACGCCGCCGGAGTTCTTCGGTGTGGAAGTGGGCAGCCGGTATGACGTAGCCGTGCCGCTTTGCGTGGACCGGTTGATGTCTGAGGATGGGCGGGGCCGAGCTCCGCAACTGGCCACATGGTGGCTTGCGGCCATGGGTCGGCTCAAGCCGGGCTGGACGGTTAAAATGGCCGACACACATCTGCGCGCACTTTCGCCGGCCGTCATGCGCGCGTCGCTGCCCACCGGCTACCAGCCGGAACTCGCCAAGCGCTACCTCGCGAATCAACTGACTGCTGTCGCGGCGGACACGGGTACATCCGCACTACGCGCTGAGTACGAACGCCCCTTGTGGCTGCTGATGGCCGCAACGAGCCTGGTTCTGTTGATCGCCTGCGCCAATCTGGCGAATCTACTGCTGGCGCGAGCCACGGTGCGAGCGCCGGAGATCGCCGTACGGCTAGCCATCGGCGCTTCGCGCTGGCGACTCATCCGGCAACTGCTGGCGGAAAGCCTGCTGCTGGCCATCTCTGGGACCGTGCTGGGCGCTGTTCTGGCGTTGGGCCTGAGTCGCGCCTTGGTCGGCTTCCTGAGCACTTCGGGCAATCCGGTCTTCGTCGACGTGGCCCTGGATTGTCGGGTGCTGTCGTTTGCGGCGGCGCTGTCGCTGCTGACCTGTGTTCTGTTCGGGCTTCTGCCTGCGTGGCGGGGCACGCATCTGGCTCCGGCTTCCGCGATGCGCGGAGGCGCTCGAGGGGCGACGGCGGGCCGCGAGCAGTTCGCCCTGCGCCGTGCGCTGCTCTCCACACAGGTGGCTCTGTCGCTGGTGCTGCTGGTGGGTGCTCTGCTGTTTGTGCGGAGCCTGCACAACCTGATGACCGTGGACACGGGCTTCCAGTCAGAGGGCGTGCTCGCGCTGTCGGTCGACTACAGTCGTTCGCACTATCCGATGGAGCGCCGCTCGGCCATTGCCCACGAACTGGCGAACCGCCTCTCGGCTGTGCCGGGCGTGCTGTCGCTGGCGCAAGTCGACAAGACTCCCGTGAGCGGGGAAAACTGGGACAATCTGGTTGGTGTTCAGAGTGCGACGGCGGCGACGGGTGGGCGAACGTCCTTTTTCACCCAGGTGAGCTCAGGGTATTTCCGGACGATGAGCACGCGACTGGTGGCAGGCCGTGACTTCAATGAGCACGACAATCTCACCGCGCCTAAGGTGGCGATTGTGAACGAAGTGTTCGCCAAGCGGTTGTTCGGAGCCACCAATCCGATTGGGCGCACGTTCCACATGGCCGCCGACGCGGGCCACGCGGAGCCTGTGTTCGAGATCGTGGGCCTGGTGGCCAATACCAAGTACGCATCGCTGAAGGAGGAGTTTCGGCCCATCGCCTACTTCCCCCTCGCGCAGAGTGCCCGGCCGGGCAACACGGCGGCCTTTGTGCTGAGGGTGTCTGGGCGGTTGGCCGCCTGATGGGCGCGGCGAAAGAGACGGTACTGTCGCTGGATCCGTCGATGGGCTTTGAGTGGAAACCCCTGTCCACTCAATTGGAAGAGTCGCTGCTGCGCGAGAAGCTGCTGGCCGTGTTATCCGGCGCCTTTGGATTTCTGGCGGCGCTGCTGGCGACGCTCGGATTGTATGGGGTCATCGCGTACATGGTGGCTCGGCGGCGCAACGAGATCGGGGTGCGCATTGCCCTTGGGGCAAACCGGGCCCACGTGATCCGGCTTGTGCTGCGAGAGGCGTTCCTGCTGCTGGGCATCGGCCTTCCGATTGGACTCGTTCTCTCTCTTTGGGCGGGCAAGGCCGCGGCGTCCATGCTGTATGGCTTGCCGGCGCAGGACTTCGTTTCGCTGGCGGCGGCGAGTGCATTGCTCGGCTTGATTGCTTTCGTAGCGAGTTACGTGCCGGCGAGAAGGGCGGCCGCGTTGGACCCGGTGACTACATTGCGCGGCGAGTGATGTGCGCCGAGCCGCCGGTGGTTGTCCGCGAACTGTCCGTTGTAGGCGGGCTTGTGGCTTGGTTGCCAGGTGCGGGGCCGGTCGCGGTGTCGCGGACAGCTCCAACCTTGGGGTTAGCGGAATTCCTCGGGATACAGGACCGCCGTAGCCTCTGGGCCGGGTGGTCCGAGCGTGGCGCTCGCGACGCTGCTCCGGACGGGTCGAGATGGCGGGATCCGGGGATCCCGCGCGGATCCAGGATCCGCCCTACCTGCGACGATTGCCGCAGAGGCTCGATGGCCTTGAGAATATGCGGGCGCTGTGTCCCCGGACTTCCTCCGCTTCCTCCGCTCCTCCGCAGACGGCACCGTCCTCGGGCGCGATCTGGGATAACGTATGGGGCAGAGGACAATCGAATGCTCAATAGATGGTGGGCGCTGTTGCTGGCCGCGCCGCTGCTTGCCCAGACTCCGGTGAGGACGGGCCTCCAGTTCAACGACTTCTATCTGCACGACCCGTTCATCGTCGCTCACAAGGCGACCGAAACTTACTATTTGTACTGCGGCGCCGGCGCCCGCCAGTTAGGCGGACAGAGAGCTGGCGTGATCACTTACAAAAGCAAAGATCTGCTGCACTGGGACGGTCCCTACAAAGTATTTGAAGTGCCCGATGGGCTGTGGGCCGATCCGGCCGAAGGAGTGTGGGCTCCAGAGGTGCATCTGTACCGCGGCAAATATTACCTGCTGGCGACGCTCCACAACAGCAAGAGTCCCTTGCCCTATGCGGACGAAGACAAGCTACCGGTCTACAACGGAAAGAAGGCAAAGCCGCACATGCGTGGGACGCAGATCTTCGTGGCGGACTCGCCGGACGGACCGTTTGCACCGCTGAGCAACAGCCCGGCTCCTCCGGAGGATCTGATGACGCTGGATGGCACGTTGTTCGTCGAGGGCGGCGCGCCGTACATGGTGTACGCGCACGAGTGGATCCAGGTGCTGGACGGAACCATGGAGGCAGTGCCCTTGAAGCGGGACCTGTCGGCGCGGGCGGGCGAGCCATTCCTATTATTCAAGGCATCGGAGGCGCCGTGGGTCAGCGAGCAGGAGAAAAAGCCGGAGAAGCCGCAGAACTACGTCACGGATGGCCCGTGTCTTTACAGAACAAAGAAGGGCAAGCTGCTGATGCTGTGGTCGAGCTATCGCGACGGGCTGTATGTGGAGACGCTGGCGTACTCGGCATCAGGCAAACTGCGCGGCCCCTGGAAGCAAGGCGAGGTACTGGTGGGCAACGACAGCGGTCACGGCATGCTGTTCGAGTCGTTTGATGGCGAGCTGATGATGGTGCTGCATCAGCCGTTTCGGCAGGCCCGGGGCAAGCTGTTCGAGATGGAAGATACCGGGGATACCGTGCGGATTGTGCGGCAGGTTGTGAAGTGAGCGAACGGGCCCTTCGTGTGCACGTGCCCGGTTCGGGGAAGGCCACTCAACTGTGCTGCAACGCTCCCGGCGGCGCTATGGCCGATGCGCGCCCCTCCGGCAGCCACACGCTCATGAATCCGGCCAGGCACAGTGCGTGGGCACCAACCAAGTAGATCGCCGGATCGTCCGGTCTCACGCCCCACAGCAACGAGTCCTCCGCGCGCGCAGCCACAATGGCCAGCGGCAGGCCGCCGAGCATTCCGGCTGCCATGACGAGCTCACTTTTCCGCAGCACTCCGGTCGTGACGGAGACCGGTGACGTGCCCCACGCCATGCGGATTCCAATCGAGTGGTGCCGCTGTCCGATACGATAGCTGAGCACTCCACATGAACCCACGGACGCGAGAAACAGGGCGACTACGTCGAAGGCAATGGCCAGTCCGGAGAGAAGGAGTTCGGTGAGCAGAGTCGCATCCGCCTGCGGCAGTATGGACACCACCTCCGAAATCGGCGACTCACTCCTTAGCCCGCCGGGTTTTCGGCCGCCAGAACCCTTCCGACGACGGCGGTGATTCGCTCCCACCGCTTTGTCTCGGAGATGAGTTGTTTCCTGCCGGCCGCTGTGAAACTGTAGAATTTGGCCTTTCGGTTGTTGCTGCTCGCACCCCATTCGGCCGCGATTCAGCCCAGGCTCTCCAGCCGCTGCAGCGCGGGGTTGGGGGAACCGTGATCCACCAGCAGTTCATCGCCGTTCATGGCCTGGATGCGCAGGTGATGCCCTGACTGTGTTCCTTGTCGAACAGGAGGGTCCGTAGGATCAACAAATCGAGTGTCGTCTGGAGTAACGCAATTCAATCGCTCTCGCGGTTTCGTGTCGACATTCTCCCCGAACGCAGTCCTTCTTGAGTCGAATGTCAACAGGAGAGTTACGCCACAGGAGAGTTGCGGGACCTCATCGCATCTGCCAGAAATGACATCGACCTACGGTGGGATTGGCAACTTCTGGCCTGTAGGTTTTGGGGTGGAACGGAGCCCGATGACATCGAGCATCAGGTTGGCTCGAGCCGCGACTTCGCGGCAGCGGGTGAGGAAGCTGCCGTAGGAGGCCACTTCGGGCGCGGTGAAGCCTATGGCGTCGATGCCGTGTTGTCGAGCGAGCCAGATGGCGCGCTGGTTGTGAAATTCCTGCGAGATGATCGTCAGGCGCGTCTGGCCGAAGATCCACCGCGCCCGAAGCACCGAATCGCGGGTGGTGAAGCCGGACTCGTCACAGTAGATGCGCTCGGCGGGGACTCCGGCAGCCATCAGACTCTCCTTCATGTCCCTGGGCTCGTCGTAGCCAGTTCCATGCTTGTCGCCACTGACCAGGAGGTAGCGAACCTTGCCCGCTCGGTAGAGTTGCGCCGCCGCGAGGATCCGATTGTCGAAGAAGGCGTTGGCGCGGCCATTGGCGAGTTGGCGAGCACAACCAAGGACCAGTCCAACCTGGCGGGGCGGTACGGAGGCGGCGGCCGTGTAGGTGCGGTCCCTGGCGCTATGGTTGATGAGCCGCCAAGCGGAAAGAGCCCAGAGAAGGGCGAAGGCCAGGAGGAGGAGGCTGTACTTAGCGAACCTGTGTCCGGTGGGGCGCCGAAGAGAAGGGCGGATGGAGTTGGCCACGGTCACAGTCTACGATGCGCGTGAGGGGCGACGGGGCACACTCTTGGGGCCCCCTCAGCGCTTACAGTTATTGAGGACCTGGAGGTTCCGTTGTGTTCTTCCTGTCTTCGACCCGCCTCGGCAACCGGTCGCCCGCCCCGGGTGTCCGCATTCGAACGCCGCCGCGCGGAAGCGGACGGTCCAATGCCGACGTTGCGCTCTATCCTGCTGAAAGCAGGGTCCGCTCGCAGCGGCACTCCGGCTGCTGAGTTCGTTGTGGTTTGCCAGTCTTTCTCAGCGGCCTTCGATACTCGATGCGCGGCTACCTGCGGACACCCGGGTTGGCGCTGGCGCTCTTGTTCACCATCGCGCTGGGCATCGGCAGCACTGTCGCCGTACAGGGCTTCGCCCGGGGACTGACAGCGCACACGTACGCCGACCCGGTGATCGATGGAGTGGTCTCTGTGTTCGGGCAGGACCCACAAAGTGGGCCCGGTCCCATTTCGTGGGACGACTACGCTTCGATCCGGCGCGGCGACGCCGGGTTTGCCTGGCTGGGCGCAGCCCGGATGACGCAGCGCACAGTCCGGCTGAATAGCCAGACGCAGATCCTGTCGGTCGCCGCCGTGACGCCCGCCCTGGCGCGTCATTTCCAGCTGTCAGTGAACCATGGTCTCGTCATTAGTCACCGGTTGTGGCGACGTGAACTGCACTCGGAGCGGCCCGCGGCCGATGCACGGATTCTGGTGGACGGCGTCCCAGTGCGAGTCGACGGGGTGGCCGCGGAGTGGCTGGAAGGTGTCTATCGGGACCAGCCCGTCGATCTCTGGATGGCGATGCCTGAGGACGGGCCACCCGAGGCCGCGCATAGCAGCCGGAACCTGTGGGTACTCGCAGGACTTGCAGGCAACGGGCCGACGAGCCAGGCACAAACGACGTTAGCCACTCAACGCGGCAGTCGCGGCGGACTGGAGTTACGCGCCTACACCGGACAGTCGCCGGCTGCGGCGGAGGGTGACGCGCGCATCGGGCTGTTGTTGAACTCGGCGGCCACAGCCGTCTTCTTCATCGCCTGCGTGAATGTGGCGTCGTTTCTGTTGGGGCGGGCGACGTCACGCTCGCAGGAGACCTCCCTGCGTGTTGCCCTGGGCGCCAGCAGGGGGCAACTGGGACAGCAACTGCTTTCGGACAGTATCGTGATCTCCGCAACCGGCGGAGCGCTGGGCCTGCTGCTGGCGGTATGGACGCAGCGGATGCTACCAGCGCTGCTCTTCGAACAGGATGCGGAAGCGTTGGTGTTCGCGCCCGATCTGCTCCGTATTGGCGCGGCGTCGGCTACGTACGTGGGCGTGACTATCGCGTGCGGCCTGCTACCAGTGGTCGCAACGTCGCACGACCGTCCGTGGACCGTCCTGCGGAGCGAGGGCTCCGGACCGTCGAGGGGGATGCGTGGTCTGCGCGCCGGGTTGGCCGTTGCGGAGATGGCAATCTGCTTCCTCCTCGTGATCGCTACGGCCTTCCTCTTCGACGGCTTGCAGGCGGCCCTGAAGACCAGCGTTGGACGCAGCCTGGGCCAAGCCGTGCTCGCGACGATGGAAGCCCGGCCCGAAGCGGGCCTCACGTACTTCCGCAATGCGGAGGCGGCGGCCCTGTCAACAACTGGGGCGACGCAGGCCGCCTGGGCTGGGCGGCTGCCAGGGAGTTTGCCCACATGGCGGTCGTTCCGGATTGAGCCGCGCCAACTGCCGCTCCGTGACGTGACCATGGACATGGTGGACTTCGACCCGAAATCCACTCGCCTTTTCCAGTCACCGCCCGTGGCCGGGCGACTGTTCGGATATGAAGACCAAACGTGCCCGGCTGCTGTCGTCAATGAAGAGGCGGCGGCGTTGTTGTCGGGCCAAAGCACGGTGGGCCGCGTGGTGGAGGATCCGGCGCGGCGTCCGGTAGTAGTGATCGGCGTGGTGAGGCGTCGCCGCACGCAGCCCGCACGTCCGACGGTTTATTTCCTTGAGAACGGAGCCAGCAATTCAGACACGCGCGTACCGGCCCAACGATTTCGAGCACCCGAGGCTTCGCCGTTGGCGACGGCGGAGCTCGACGCCAATGTCGTCTCACGCAATTACTTCGACACGATGGGCTTCTCGCTGACCAACGGACGGAGCTTTGCTGATGGACCGGGCGCGCGCGGGTGCCGGACTGGCATCGTCAATCAGGAGGCCGCCGACCGCTACTTCGGCGGGATGGCCGTGGGTGCCGCCCTTATTGACGACAGCGGGCGCCGGACCACCATTACCGGCGTCGTGCGCGGCCCGGCACTGGGCACCTACCAGCGGCGCGTGGAGCCTGCAATCTACTTTCCCATGGAGCAGGACTGTCTTCCGGTGATGACGCTGATTCTGGGCACCCGCTCGGCCAGCAAGACGACGGTGGAGGAAGTCCGCGGCAAGCTGGACGTGGTGCCCGGGCGTGGGCAGGCGCCGCTGACCGTGAAGACACTCGACACTCATCTGGCCCAGACCGCTCTCGCGCCGCAGAGGGTTGCAACAACGATTCTGGGCGCAACCGCCGCCATCGGGCTGCTGCTGGGCGCACTGGGGCTGTATGGCGCGTTGAGCGACGCCGCCCGGCAGCGACGAAGGGAGTTGGCGATTCGCATCGCTCTTGGCGCGCGGAGGCGGCACATTGTGCTGCTGGTACTGCGTGACGGCGCCCGGTTGGCGGGGGCGGCCACGTTGACAGCCATGGGGGGTTCGGTGCTGCTGTTGCGATTCCTGGGGCGGATCTCGCCCAGCGCAGGAGCTCCGGCACTTTGGGTCTGGCTGTCCGCCCCGCTGCTGCTGTGCGTCGCTGTGGGCGTGGCGAGCGTGCTGCCGGCACGACGGTCGGTCAGCGTGGATCCACTCACAGTCCTGCGGCCGGACAATGAGTAACGGCACAGCTGGAGACGCGCGCGCGGGCCGCTGGTGACCGCCGGCCCGGCCGACTCTTCCATGGGTCCCTTACAGGGCACTCTGGAGACGCTCGAGGATGAACCCGGCTCGTGCGGATGGCGAATCCAGGGGCAGTTCCAGTAAGTGATAGCCGCAGCCCCGGTAGGCGCCGGCAACCACTTCAAAGGTGCGCTCCGCTTCGGCGAAATCCTGCTTGCGCTCGGTGTCCTTACAGTAAATCTCTCGCCACGGCGGAGCAATGAAGACGAGGGGTGAGTAGCGATAGCGGCGACAGGCGTCCTCAATGGCCTCGGTGCCGGGCAGCCCGATGAGGCGAGCATAGCCCAGAGTGTCAGGGATACCGCGATCGGCAAAAACGCGCTGAGGCGTCTGTGCATGCTCGAGATAAGACTCAATGGAACGCTGCAGCATGAGATGGGTGAAGGATGCCCGGTCGGCCCATGGCAGCGCGGTTCCGCCGGAGCGCACCTGCTCCTGGATGATCTGGCGGGCAACCTCGGGGGCATGGGGGCAGCCGCGGCGGGCCAGTTCGAGCAGAACCGTGGTTTTGCCGGAACCGGGGCCGCCGGTAATGACGAAGAGTTTGGGGTTGTGGTGGATGCGCATGAGGTTGTGATCTGTTCGACAACGGACGAAGGGAATCCCGTCGACCGGCGCGCCGTCGCCGCTGTAGGCTCAGCCGCGGTTCGTCGCCTAAAATTGGCAAATGGAGCTGAGCACGTTCGATAATCCGCTGCCGGCCTTCGTCGGCGCTCGCCCTCGTCTCTTCGGTATCGCTTATCGCATGCTGGGCAGCGCGGCCGAAGCAGAGGACATCGTGCAGGATGTCTGGCTGCGGTGGCAGTCCTGCGATCGCAGCGCGGTTCTGGACGCTCCGGCGTACCTCGCCACGGTGACGACGCGGTTGTCGATCAACCGCGCGCAATCGGCGCGCTCACGCCGCGAGACGTATGTCGGGCCGTGGCTTCCGGAACCCGTCGACACTCGCGCCGACCCCGGACTGGGAGCCGAACGCGGGCAGGCGTTGCAGCTCGCCGTTCTGCTGCTGTTGGAGAAGCTTTCTCCCACCGAACGGGCCGCGTACGTTCTTCGGGAAGCGTTCGACTACCCATACCGGCAGATTGCGGAGATCCTCCGCGAGAGCGAGGAGAATGCGCGCCAGCTCGTTACCCGCGCGCGGAAACACATCGCCGACGGACGGAGGACCCCAGTGAATCCGGCGGAACAGCGGAGACTGCTAGAGGTATTTCTGGCCGCCGCCCAGAAAGGCGATCTGGCCGCCCTGGAGGGTCTGTTGGCGGAGGATGTGGTCTCCTATTCGGACGGCGGCGGGTTGGTGCGAGCCGCGGGGATTCCCATCATTGGGCGGGCCCCTGTCGCCAACTTCATCAGAGCATTCTCCGGGCACTACTGGCACGGCGTGACAGTGGAGTGGATCGAGGCCAATGGGCAGGCGTGCGCGCTGCAGTGCCGGGACGGCGTGCCAGTCGGCCTATCCACCATCGATGCTTCGGCCGAGGGGATCGGCCAGATTCTCTGGCTCATGCGGCCCAGTAAGCTGGCCGGGGTTTCGCGATTGCCCTTGAGCAGGTGACTTGCGATGCGGCCCTTAGCTGGCGATGCCACGCGGCCCAAGCGTTGTTCCAATAGGAGTCGCCTCACCGGATTTGGATACGGCGACTCCTCACCGGATTCAGGAACGCACTGCGGCTGCGCTGAGCCATTCTTCGAAATGCATCGTGCCGAGCCACGCTCCCTCGTCCGCCACCAGCGTGCGTTCGCCCGGTATGGCTCCGTAGTAGCCGGCGCCCGGGTCGTCGATCACCTCGCGTGGATCACTGCGAGCGCTCAGGTCCATCCGGATCAGGTCGCCCATTCGAAAGAGGTCGGGCCCGGCTATTTCCAGGGTGCCATTGCGGGGAGCGCCAACGGCGACGGTACTGACGGCCATGGCGACGTCTTCGGCCGCGATGGGTTGCATGAACACAGGCGGCGCGTGCACCTTGCCGGCTACCATCCCTGCATCGGCGATGCTTGTCACAAACTCAAAGAACTGCGTCGCCTGCACAATCGAATAGGGGATCGAAGATTCTTTGATCAGCTTCTCCTGGGCTATCTTCGCGCGGAAGTAGGCGTTCTGGGGAAAACGATGGGTGCCTACAATCGACAATGCCACGTGGTGGCCGACACCAGCCGCCGCTTCATAGGTGAGAAGGTTTTGCGTGGAGGTCGTGAAGAACCGCATCACGGCCACTTCTTCGAACGAGGGCGAGTTTGACACGTCCACCACAACGGAGGCGCGCTCAAGAACCTCGGCCAAGCCTTCACCGGTGAGGGTGTTGACACCTGATTTCGGCGAGGCCGCAACGGCCTGGTGGCCTTGCGCGCGAAGATTCCGCACGACCTTCGACCCGATGAGTCCACTTCCACCAATCACGACAATCTTCATACTCATAACGAACCTCCCAGTTCGCAGCCCCGGATTGGGCTTATCTTCCTGCTTAAGTTCACACCCGGATTCCCACCCGCCGCCCGGGTCCTTTCGGTATTCTCGGGCGTCTGTGCCAGCTATGACCGGGTAGGGAGGCGAGTTGTGACAACTTTTTTGGGTGCCTCCTGATTTTGAGATGTTGTCCTGGGGGCAACGCATCGCCCCAGCGAGGGGACCGGCTGGGCGGAGTCCCAAGTTGGGACTACTCCGCTGTCAGGATCACGCACTTGCGTCTTGCGTCGAGGGACGCGCGGCACAGGCATCAATGTACGCACAGACAAGGAAGATCAGTTCATCGCGCAAGGTCTCGAACTGGTCGGCGGGGGTATTGGATTCCAGCAACCGCTGGCTCACGCCGGTCATGGCTCCCTGCACCAGGCCCGCAACGAGTTGGGGGTCGGCCATGAGCGGCTCGCAGGCTGTTTCCAACATGCGAATGATCGCGCGATCGGCGCGCGCCCGCATCTGCCTCAGAATCTTCGCCCCATCCACATGGGAACTGACGGAGTAGAAGGCTACACTCTTCCGGGCGTCCTTCATCTTGGCTTGAAGAAAGGCCGTGATGAGTGCGGTGGCCATCTGCCGCGGTGTCGCCCCCTGCTGCTCCGTACAGACGAGTTCGACGGCTTCCGTGATCTCGGTCAGGTGGCGCCTCAATACAGCCTGCAATAGAGCACTTTTGTTCGGGAAATACTGGTACAGGGTCCCAACCGACACTCCAGCTCGATCCGCCACCTTGGTGGTGGTCAGACGCTCCTTTCCCACCTGGAGCAAAACCTGAATAGTGGCTTCCAGAATTGCATCCACACTAGCGGCGGAACGCGCTTGAACTGGTGATTTTCGGGGCTCCAAGGCTACTGGCGAACGCTGGGTCAAATGCGAACTCCTAACCGGACGCTTGTTTCATCCAATCATACGTAAGCGCACTACTTCAACCAGCCAGAGACACAAGGAGAGAGTAAATGACGAAACCAATAGATCTGGGCGGCAGCTTAGCGGTTCCCGGCACTCCTATGACATTGAATCGCATGGGCTATGGTGCCATGCAACTGGCCGGCCCGCAGGTGTGGGGACCGCCTCGCGACATGGACGGCGCGGTCGCCGTCCTACGCGAAGCGATTGCGGCCGGAGTGAACCACATCGACACCAGCGACTTCTACGGTCCGCATGTGACGAACCAGATCATTCGGCAGGCGCTTCATCCCTACCCAGATGGTTTGGTGATCGTCACCAAGGTCGGCGCGCGCCGGGGTACTGACAAATCATGGCTTCCTGCCCTTTCCCCACAGGAACTGGCCGATGCCGCCCACGATAACCTCCGGAACCTGGGGCTCGACGTGCTGGACGTGGTCAATCTCCGGGTTGGCAGCGTGATGGGGCCATCGGAAGGGTCCATTGAGGAACCCTTGACAGCGCTCGCCGACCTCAAGCGCAAGGGGCTGATCCGCCACATCGGCCTGAGCAACGTCACCCCGGCGCAACTGGCCGAGGCGCAGAGGATTGCGGAGATCGTCTGCGTGCAGAACCTGTACAATCTGGCGCACAGAAACGATGACCGTTTCATTGAGGACCTCGCCGCGCAAGGCATTCCCTATGTGCCGTTCTTCCCCCTGGGCGGATTCACTCCCCTGCAATCTTCGAAGCTCGACAGCGCAGCAGCGTCTCTGGAGGCCACTCCGATGCAGGTGGCCCTCGCGTGGCTGCTCCAGCGCTCACCCAACATCCTGCTGATTCCCGGCACCTCGTCCGTCGGGCATCTGCGTGAGAATCTGGAAGCCGCCACGTTGCGCCTGCCGGCCGAGGTGGTCGCCGAATTGGATCGGATTGGAGCAGGGACACCCCAATGATGCCAGCCCGATGGCCTCGCCTCCGACGTGGCGAATGGTGATGCCTGTTAGCGGCAGGCTTGAGCGTGCCAGGGGGACAGGCTCAGTTGCAGGCTGCAACGGCAAATCCGCCTATCGCTGTTGCAGCCTGCCGGTTCTCGTCAGATGGACGATGGGCGCCGGCCGCCTAACTCGCCACGGGCTTTACCGCCCGCGCCACTTCTTCCACATCTCCGGCTGCGCCAATAGCGGGATCATGACGCCCCCCACCACACTACGCGCCTGGAATCCACGCTGCTTCCCGTCGATGGTCCAATACCAGTCCGTCATCGGTACCCGGCTCTCGGTCTCATTCAGCATCCGGAACACCGGGTGGATCAGCGCATCGAAATCGGCGCGGCTCTCCGTCAGTGTCGCCGTCCATACAATCCAATCGAGCTTCGTGTAAGTCTCCCGATTGTCCAACGGCAGCCCATAGGTATTCTGCTTTGTCTTGTAGTAGGCGATCTCCGTGCGCGCAATCGCCGGATCAAACAAATTCAGTCCCAGCAGCTTGTCCCACACCAGATTGTACTTCTGGCTCCACGTGCCTGCCTTGTCGAAGGCCAGCTTGTAATGATCGCCGTCCTTGGCCATCGCGGGCCACTTGCGCGCCATCTCTTCCGCCGCCTGCCGGAACGCCTTGGCGTTCTTCGTGTCGCCCAGCTTTTCGGCCACCTGGGCATAAGCGCCCAAGGCCACGATCGCCTTGATCGACAGATTCGTGTTGTGCGCCAGATGCCCGGCGAAGTCATCCGTCGACAACTGATTCTCGGGATCCAGGCCCTTCTCCCGCAGGTACACAGCCCACTTGGTCAACACCGGCCAGTAGTGCCGGGCAAACTCCGCGCTGCCTTCGGCCTGCGCCTGCGCCGCCACCAGAATCAGCATGTTGCCGCTTTCTTCCACCGGCATCTGATTCTCCTCGGTCTGTTCGCCACCGCCATACACCTGACCGTTCGCCAGCGGATACTGGCCCAGGTCGTGAGGCGCAAACGGCCAGCGCCAGCGGGCCAGCATCGCGTAGTCGAGAATCGGACGGATGAGCGCAAAATGCAGCTTCGGGCTCAACAGCAGGAACATCGGCGCCGAGGGATAGGTCACGTCGACCGTCCCAATACAACCGTTTGAGAAATTCTCCTTCGAGAAGAACAACGGCGTCCCATCAAGATCGGCCACCAACTTGTGGGCGGCCAGGGCCTGCCGGTAGGCGAGTACCGCGATGGCCGCGTACTCCTGACCGCCAGCCTTCACCAGATCCGCCGTGAACTCCTGGTCGAACTTGCGGCAATCCGCCAGCAACCGCGGATACTCGCGCGCGGCCGTCTGCAGCAGTTCCGCCAGGCCCATTCCATTGCGGCGCCAATAGGGCCGCAGATTCCTCTGGAAGTACTGGATCGAATACTCATCGTCATAGGCGTACATCGCCCAGCCCGTCGAGGCCTGCGACTGCACCTTCGCCGCCGACCACACCGCCGCCAGCACGTACGGGTCGCGTCCGGAGCGCTTCGGCTGCTCCACCTCGTCTGTCCGGGGCAACTTCCCCGACTTCAGGAACTCGCCGCGCATTCTCGGCAGACCCACGGCCAGGTCCGCGCCCGTTCCATCGGGCACAGCCAGATAAAAATGCCCCCACTCGATGCGCAGATTGTCACCGCTGCGCGCCAGCATCTCCTGCCTGGTGCTGCCTACGCGCAACGCCTGGATCCCGTCCATCCGCACGCGGGACCACTGCGTACGGTCCTCCAGCGTGTTGACGGCCATAGCCGAGGTGGCATCCAGATAGACCTCCACGGCGTGAGTGCTGCCATCCGAGCTCGCCACGCTCCAGCTCACATACGTCACCGGCCGCGACAACAGGTCGAGATTCGATGCCAGCGCCGGCGTGAGAAAGGTCAGTCCGAGCTTCACTCCTCCGGCTGAGAACTCATACTCCGTGCTGGTGGGCGTCACAGTCCGCCGAGTCTGGGTCATCGCTGCCGCCTCACGCGGAGCGCTGCCCATGAAGCGAAATGCCTTTCCATCGATGCGGGCTAAGCCGCCCAACGGTTGATCGGTACCAGTCCAGTGCCTGGTACTTTGGCTGGGCAAATCGTCTGCGGCGGACCAGACGCTGAAGTACGGGTCGTGCGTGATCAAGGGCGTCGCCGGAGGCCGGAGTGGGCTCTGAGCGAACAGGGGCAGGGTCACCAGAAAGAAGACAGGAGAAAGAATACGCATTACGAGGCTATCATTTCACACTCCCCACCCAGACGCGGGCCCACAGTTGGGGGACTTCGGTACTAGACTCAAACGCCTTCAATCTCCAATGGAATCACCGAGTTGATGTTTCAAACTAGAAGGGAGGCCGCATGTGGCGCGGCAACCACCGGAGGACTAATGAGACGGACCTTGAGACGAACGATCCTGATTCTGGCGGCTTGCGCGCTGCTATCGCCCGCGGAGGAGATGCCCGGAATCTGGACGACGACGCAGGTCCGGGATGCTGTTTCGGCCGCGATCGGCGCAGTGCCATCCCTCGCCGCCGTGACCGTCAATGGGGTCACCGTGCAAGGCGACCGGGTCACGATCGACCTCTCCCGGCAGATTCTGGCTGTGGGCCGGCCCGCGGAGATCGACATGGCCATCCGCCGTCTGGCTGCCACCCTCGCGATGCTGCCCACCGACGCCGCCAGGTTCCGTCTGTCCATTCTGGTCGACGGGACACCCCTTCGCGACGCGCGCGGCGACACAGCCGCTGCCCTCAGCGCACGCAAAACAAACGCCACTCGTGCCGCCGCGGCTAAGGTCGACAATGCGCCTCCGGCCAACACCGTGGTTCTGAACCCCGACTCGGGTGACCTCGACACAGCAGGAACCCGCAGCGCCGAACTGGCCATGACCATCCGCGACTCCCTGGCCTCCCGGAACCTCGAAGTCCTCGGAGCCCGCAACCTCGACAAGTACGCCGGCACTGGAGAATCCGGCAGCGCCAAGTGGCAGGAATCCGCTCTCGCCTACTTGAAGGAACTCGGCCTGCCGGCAGACATCCTCGACCGGGGCGACGCCGCCAGCCGGCCGCTGTTTGCCAACTGGGCCGGAGCCTCGGCCATGATCACTCTGCGTGCTTCCAATACGAACGTTCCGCTGATCTACTACGCCCCCGAAGGCACGCAAGCCGCCGCCGCAGAGGAACTAGCCCTCAGCCTTCAGACCAACCTGCCCGGCACCAAGGTGATTGCCTGCGACGATTGCGGCCTCGAGATGCGCCTCGCTTCGATGCCCAGCGTCATCCTGGACTTGGGCGAAGCAATGGCGGAACCCACCATCCAGCTCGCTACCGCGGGCGCCATGGGCGAATCGCTCCTGGCTCTCTCCACCGGCACCCGGTCCGCCTCAAAGGCCGAAATGATAAGCCCCACGCCGGGGTCGCAACTCGCCGGCGCCAGCGCCACATTCCAATGGAACGCCGGACAGGACGCAACCAGCTACTACCTGATGGTCGGCACCTGGCTTGGCGGCAATACGCTCTACAGCCAGTCGCTGGGCAACCTCACCTCCGCTTCAGTCACCGGCCTGCCCACCAACGGCGCGACGGTCTACGTGCGGTTGTGGTCCTACATCAACGAGCAGTGGGTTTCGAACGACTACCAGTACCAGGCTTACTCGGCCGGCGGCTCCACGCCCACGAAGGCCGCCCTCACCGCGCCCGCGGCAGGTTCCAAGCTGAGCGGCGCCAGCACGACATTTCAATGGACCACAGGCGTCGGCGTCACCCGCTACTACCTGTTCGTCGGCCAGTGGCTCGGTGGCAATACTCTATTCAGTCAGGACATGGCCGATACCGTCCAGGCCACGGCGAGCAACCTGCCAACCGATGGCAGCACCATCTACGTACGGCTGTGGTCGTACATCGACGGTGTCTGGCAATCGAACGACTACACACTGACCGCTTCCGGCACATTCAGCCCCGTGAAGGCCCAGATCACGTCACCGGCCCAGGGCGCCACGCTGGCCGGTTCCACCGTCACCTTCCAGTGGAACGCCGGCACCGGCGTGACTCATTACTACCTCCACGTCGGCCAGTGGCAAGGCGGCAACACACTGTTCAGTCAGGACATGAATACCAGCCAGAGCGCGCAGGTCAGCGGTCTGCCCACTGATGGCAGCACCGTGTATGTCAGATTGTGGTCCTACGCCGGCGGCAGTTGGCAGTACAACGATTACACATACAAGGCCTCCGGCACGGCACCCTCGCCCGTCAAAGCGGCCATCACTTCACCCGCGGCGGGCAGTACTCTCAGCGGCTCGAGCGTGACGTTCGCGTGGAGCGCCGGCACGGCCGTGCAGCGCTACTGGCTCTTTGTGGGAACTTCCGCCGGCCGGAACGATATCTACGGCGCGGATCAGTATCTGAATCTCTCCGCGGCTGTCACCGTGCCGGTGAACGGGAAACCTGTGTACGTCCGCATCCTGTCCTACATCAACGGGGCTTGGCAGTTCAACGACTATCAGTACACGGCCTCCGGATTCTAGTCCCTAGCACAGTGGACGGGGCAGGCTGCACGCCATCCCTGTTCCACATGAGCTACGCTCAGATCGAATGCCCCGACAAGAACGCAGCGCCGCCACGCCGGTCCAGGAGTTGTCCACGCTCCTCGAGCTCTGGCAATGGTGGTTGAAGGAAGACTACTCGCTCGACCTGATCGTCACCGATCCTCCCGCACAGGAAGGCGACGCGCCCCGGAAGCACCACTTCGTGTTTGGGCCTTGCGATCGCCGTGAACCGGCGGTGGACGAGACATTCCACTTCGACGCAAAACTCGAGGAATTGATGGATGCCCTCCATCGAGCCCAGCCCCTGCCCGGCTGCCACAAACCCGCCCGCATCGCCGGCATCCGCATCATTCTCTTCAACCAGGATTTGGCCTACCAGGCTTCACTGGAGACCGGCCCAAACAAGGTCGAGATCAATTTCGACCTCGCCTCGACGGCCTTCTCCAAAGGCCGCGTCCCTGGCTACGTCAAGGCTGTGCGCATGGGCCGCAAGTGGCTGCTGCGCCCCCGTCACCCGGAGATCGTCTCGCTAGCCGGATTCGAAGGCGACATCGAAGAGTGCCTGCGGGAGATCTTCCTGGCGGCCTCGGTAGCGCCGCATCCCTACCAGGAGTACATCGACGCCAACAAGCAGCAGTACGATCAGGCGTTAGCCGGAGGCCGCCGGATCCCGGAGTAGATGCGAATTCCGACCCTCGAAGATCCTGCGCAACAGACCTCACCGGCGGGTTCCATCATTCTCCCGCTTGCCGAGGACCGGGCATGAAGGCGATTCACGTTGTCATCGACACGGAACTCCGCCGCGCAGCCGACGTGGCCGCCGGCCGGTCGAAACAGAGTCGTTCGGCGTTGATTCGTGAGGCCCTGCGGGAGCATCTACGCCGGGCAGCCATACGAGAATTGGAGGATCGCGAACGCCGCGGCTACGCGCAGCATCGGGAGGACATCGCCGAGGCTCTGGCGTGGGAGGCCGAGGCGGTATTTGCCCTCGCCCCAATGGAGACCGACGACTGATCTGGTTCAGTGCTCCGTGGACTTCCCTGTCACTTCTTCACGTCTTCTTCTTGGCTTCGTTTTCCGCCACCTTGGCCTTCACCAGTTTCTTCACGAGGGCCGAGGACAACGGCTTATCCAGGGGAAACTGGATCGTCCCCTTCGAAGTCTGAAAGGGCTTCAACTCGTCCGCAAACTGGTCGATCACCGCCAGACTCATCGGGAACAGGCTGCAGTGGTTCTTAAACGCGGCGTACGCCACCAGTCCGCCCCTATATTTGAAGGCCGGCATCCCATAGCTGATCGCCTCCGTCGCCTCCGCCGGAGCTGCTGACCGGATCACGGCCCTGATCTTCTCCAGAGTGCTTCGGCCGGGTTCGGGCACGCCGGCCAGATACGCCTCCACGGCACTCACGCCATCCTGCCCCTTGGCGGCGGCTGAGGTTGCTGCCTTCTTCATAGCGGTAATCCCCCTACGCTATCCCTTCTTCTTCTCCTCCAGCGCCGCCTGGTACAGCGCCCGGATATACCCCATGCTGTACGCCCAACCCGACTGCCGCGCCCCGCTCATGGCCGGCACGTGATCGGCAATCAGATTCCCTCGGAAGTCGACCTCCACCAGCGTCCGCATGAGCTTGTACATATCCGTGTACCCGCCGTCGATGTACGTCTCCACGAAATACGGCTGTGGAGCAGTCACATTCCGGAAGTGGACCTTCCACAGCTTCCCCATCTTCGCGAATCCGCGCGCCGCCTCGAAAACGTCCTTGCCCATGCCCTGGCCACCTTCCATCCAGGTGCCGCAGCACAGGCACACACCGATAGCCGGAGAATTGGCAATTTCCAGCGCCTTCACGTACCCATCATAAGTGCCGAAAATATGGCGCGGAATTCCACCCAATTCCGGCACCGGCGGGTCGTCGGGGTGAATGCCGATCCGCACGCCGGCCTCCTCCGCCACCGGAGCGATCTCGCGGATGAAGGACGTGTAGTTGTCCCATAACTCCTCTTTCGAGTACTTCCGCCCGTGCGTCAACGCCCCCTCATAGGTCTTGCCGTTCCACGTGCCTTTGGCCGTCTCCAGGCGGAACGCGCGCGCCGTGCCGCCGCCACGTGTCTTCTCTGGAGCGCTCGACCAGATCCCGTTCGCCATATGCGCATAGGTGATGTAGCCAATGCCCGCCTTGCCGGTATCGCGGATATACTGCTTCAGCCACGCGATCTTCGCGTCGCGGCCCGGCAGGTTCAGCGTGACCTCCTCGATGTTGCGGTTGTCGTTGTTCGAGATGTTCCAAACCTGCAGACCGGCCGCTTCCGCACGCTTCTTGATCGCCAGGAAGTTGTCGAGCGTCGCCTGGCCCTTGCCCGTCTGCACGTTCAGATAATCGATGCCCATCTGCCGGATCCAGGCCAAGTCCTCGTCGCTGACGGTCTCGCCCACCTGCATCGAGATCTTGATGCCCGGCGTTAGCGGAGCCAGCGGCTTCGCCTGCGCGGCCGTAGCCACCAAACCGGCAGCCGCCCCAGCCAGAGCCAGTTCCCGTCGTGTCATTTCGCTCATTGCTACCTCCTGCGTGAACAATCATATGACTTGACGGTGGCCTCCGGGGAGCAAGTGCCGCACGCCTGGCTCCATCCGATTCTCTGGCAAATCCCGCCAGGCTGTCTGGCTAGGATTTCCGGAATAATGTTCTTCGTTTTTATGTATTATCGAGGCATGAGAGGCCGTTTACTGTTCACATCGGTGGCACTCGTGGCGGCACAGCACGCAACTTCAGGCTGCATGTTCTACTCCGGCACTCCGGTGGATCATCTGAAACGTGCGAACCATGTCTTCGTGGGCCGGGTACTCCACGCGGAGGGCTCTCTCACCCTCCCGGGGCCGGTAACGTTTCTGGTGGAAGAAGCCTTCAAAGGCATCGACAAGGGCGCGACCATCACCGCGGGAGCCGGAGAACCACGCTGCGGAGGCATCTCCTTTCGCGAATCTGAGCGATATCTGCTCTTTCTGGGCCCCGCCTCGGCCGGCCAGTTGCCAGACGCATCCCGTCTCTCCGGCACAATCGGCATCGACGAGGCGCCCGCGGTGCTCCGCTGGCTCCGGGGCCGGAATCATCCGTCCTGGAAAGTCCAGATCCTTGGTGTGGCTTTGGGCGTGGACGACGTCTCTTTCAAGCGCAACGCGCGGCCTCTCAAAGGAGCCAAAATCACCATCGCCGGCCATGGTAAACGCGTCACGGCGACCAGCGATAGCGAGGGCATCTATCAGATCGGCGGCCTCCCACCAGGGGAGTACCAGTTCAGCGGCTCCTACCCGGGGCTCGATGTCGTGCCTGGCCGCGTTCTGATCGGCGAATGCTGCGTCTTTCGAGACATCAGCGCCTGGGTCGACGGTCATGTCGGCGGAACGGTCCGGGACGCCGAAGGGCATCCGCTGGCGGATATCCGCGTCGAACTCATAACAGCTCAAACTACGGGCTCGCCGAGCCCTTTCAGAAATTCCCAGACGAATAGCCAAGGTGAGTTCCTATTCCGCGGAATTCCACCGGGCCAATACCTTCTCGGCGTAAGCGTTCTGAACGGTCCGACCAACCGCCAACCCTATCCCAGGACGACGCGGCCCGTCACCCTGTCTCCCCGGCAGGAGTTGATCGGACTCGACTTGAGAACGCCGGCTCCGCTGGCACCAAGGGATATAGTCGTCAAGGTTCTGGCGCCGGATGGCCGCGGCGCACCCGATGCCGCAGTGTACATCCAGACTGTGCCTGGCTACACACCATCGGAATCAGTTCGAACCAACGGCCATGGCGAAGCCCGCATCACCTGGATTCAGGGCGCCGCGTTCAAATGTTATGCCGAGACGCGAACTGCAACTGGCCCAACGACGAGTTCCGACTGGCAGGAAACGGCTGCGGGCGACCAACCGGTGCAGCTCACTCTGCAGATGGAACTCCGAAAGTACCAGTAACCGGCAGACAGGCCTGCAGCAAAACCGCCGTCCAACGCTTTGCCACCTGGCCGGGTCTCGACGCCGAAACCCCCGCCCGCTTCTACACAGACATGTTCGGCTGGGCGATCAACGCCAACAACGCGCTGGACTACCGCATGGCAGACACCTGCACGGAGCGCGGCATCGGGCCCGGCCCGCCCGAGGCTGCCCGATGGCGATGAAATGGCGATAGTCCTCGACGCCGAGGGCTTACCGGTGGGTCTCTTCCGCCCGGCCAAACAAAGTTGAGTTCTTTTCACTTTTGACTTGAAACGGACCCCGGTCCTCCCTCACTATCCCCGTGGAGGACGGAGAACGTCGTGCTTGCCCCGCTGCCAGCCACCTGGTCGATCGTGTCCGTGCTGGCAGTCTGGCGTGTCACCCACCTGCTCTGCGAGGAGGACGGTCCGGGCGATCTCCTTGCCCGGCTGCGCAGAGCTCTTGGGAACGGCTTCTTCGGACGAATGCTGGACTGCTTCTACTGCCTCAGCCTGTGGGTGGCAGCACCGGCCGCCTGGATTCTCGGAAACAACTGGGCGGACTGGATCCTACTCTGGCTGGGTCTCTCGGGTGGCGCGATTCTACTCGAACGCGCCACCACTCAGACCCCGTCAGCACCCACACCGCCGCCCGCATCCTGGCACGTAGAACCATTGCCGGATCATTCTGATCCGCCGGCCGACTCAGAGGAGGAACATCGCCATGTCCTGTTGCGGTAGTCAGCGCGCCGCCGCTCGCCCCACCCAAGCCCCCGGATCGTCGGGAGACGCCCGGCACTGGTCGGCCGGCGCCGTCATGTTTGAATACTCGGGTCAGGGCCAGTTGGTGGTCACTGGACCGCTGACGGGCACGGTCTACCGGTTCGGAGGAGGCGCCGGGCGCGTCAGCGTCCATGGCTCCGATGCCCCGTCGCTCGTATCCGTACCGGGTCTCAAATTGGTCCGCTAGCTTCATCGTCAGGCTCTACAAATCCGGAACTGTCCGAGGGCGGCCCAGCGAGGCCTCTCCGGGCGCGTGTACCAGCACATAAAACAGCAAAGAACCAACATTCCCGGAGGAAGAAGACTGTGAGTATTCTCAGGATCCCTATTGATGCGTCGCAGATCGCGGACGCCGATCGCAAACAGCAAAAGGTAAAAGTCGCCGTTCAGGACAGGAAAGGCATCAAATCCCAAATCATCGCGCTGGATGCCGGCAAGGGCGAGGTCAAGCTCGACGTCGACCCGAAACAAACGCTCTCCATCGCGGTCGGGCCCGCAACGGCCAGCGACGAAGACATCTTCCACCTGCAGACTCTCACCAGTAAGGTGAGCCCCACCCAGTGGGGTACCGAGAAGACGCTCGCCATCCCCGCCCTCGTCATCACCCCGCAATGGTGGGTTTGGTGGCTGCGCTGGTGCCGCACCTTTACCATTCATGGCCGCGTCGTCTGTGCCGACGGGAGCCCCGTCCCCGGCGCCGAAGTCCGAGCCTACGATGTCGACTTCTTCTGGTGGTGGTCGTCCGTAAACCAGGTGGGGCCGGCGGTCGTTACCGACGGAGCGGGCAATTTCAGCATGACATTCCGCTGGTGCTGCGGCTGGTGGCCCTGGTGGTGGTGGCGGCTGCGCCAATGGCGTCTCGACGATGACCTCATCGAAAAGATCCGCCCGGTCCTCAAACTCAACCCGGCCATCCGCTTCCCCGAACCGGATCCGATCCCGACGCTCGACATCGCGGCCCTCAATCCCCAGCCGCTGCCGCCAGGCCCCGGCCCCGTGGTGGTAAGGCCGCCTGTCATCAGCAGGCCGGTCCTGAATCCCAACCTGCTGGCCCAGAAGATCCTCGACCCCAGCACCATCCCGGCTGTCCGCGACAAACTGGTCGCCGTCCTGCCGCATGTGCCCGAGCTCGAGAAACTGCGGATCTGGCCGTGGTGGCCCTGGAACCCCTGGTTCGACTGCAATCCGGACATCATCTTCCGCGTCACCCAGCCGTGCGGCTCCGGTCCCGCCAAGGTGATCGTCAGTGAGAACGTCTTCCAGACGCGTTGGGACATCCCGACAAACCTGAATGTCACCCTCGTGGCCAACAGCGAAGCCTGCTGCCTGCCCCACGACGGCGACCAGCCGGAAGGCGACTGCTCGCTCTTCACCAGCGTCTGCGGCGACCCCGGCATTCCCGTCACCAGCATCGGCAAGGTGGGCGTCACCGCCGGCTACTTCAATCCCGGTGGCCGCGACCGGCCCTTCTCCGAATCGGTCAGTTTCTACGGTCTCTTCGGAACCTCGGCCCAGGCCGACTTCTACGAGATCGAGTACACGCCGCACGGCGCCGCCGCCTGGACGCCTGTTCCATCCGGCTCACTCATCGACCTCTGGCGCGGCTACTTCGATGCCACCCTCGCCTGGCCGAACCAGTTCGTCTTCCCCTCGTTCCCGGTGAAGGACTTCGGCGGCATCCACGTCTATGAGAGCCGCCAGCACTACGAAGTCACTCACCCCGCGGCCTGGGGCAACGCCATCGCCGGCCGGGTCTGGTCCAACAACATCAATGTGATGGCCAACATCCAGACCAAGGGCTTCTTCTCCGATGGCGCCTACGACTTCCGGGTCGTCGGCTATCGGGCCGATGCCGCCGGCGATCTCGACCCCGCCACTCGCAAGGTAATGGACGGCTGCGGAGGCAACGACGCCAACAACCTGCTCACCCTGCGCCTCGACAACCGCGTCGTTGGACCGCAAGTGCCCAACACCGTGCACGTCGATACCACCGAGCCCGATTGCGGCATCAACTCGGTCCGCATCGGCGGTGTTGCCGTTCTCCCGTGCGGCGCCCAGCAGTTGCAGCACGGCGTCCCGTTGGAGATCGACTTCTTCGCCACCGATCCTGACGGCCATCTGGATCACTACGAACTGGTGGTCAAGTACGACCTGGGCTCGATCAAGAACCTGCTCAGTGTCGCCGATGTCGGAGCCTTCACCCTCACGCCGCTCGCCGGCGGTCCGCAGGGCCCCGACTACTCGAACGCAGTCAATTTGCCACAAACCGCGGTCCGGCCCACCTGGA
The DNA here is from genome assembly GCF_963665245.1 of uncultured Paludibaculum sp. Lineage (NCBI taxonomy): Bacteria > Pseudomonadati > Acidobacteriota > Terriglobia > Bryobacterales > Bryobacteraceae > Paludibaculum > uncultured Paludibaculum sp. The sequence goes on along the minus strand of NZ_OY762269.1, from coordinate 2,392,515 downwards.
ACGGGGGCACGATGCGGTTGCACATCAATGATGCGGCTCTGGTCTTCCCCAAGACCTGCTGCTACCTGCTTGAGCTCACGGTATGGAAGCGCAATATCGCCAATTGCGACGGCCACCTGAGCTATTACAACCAGATGCACTACTCGTTCACCGTAACGGTGTAGTCGCAAGCTGGTGCTAGACGGGCCGGACACACTACCCACAGGGTGTGTCCGGCCTATTTGTTTGTCCGCCGACCGTTTGCCCCTGGAGTTCGTCTTTGCGACTCAGGCTCTATCACCCCAGAAACGAAGGTCAATGATCCAGTCGCTTCCGCGCGGCAGCATCAACAACCCGAGCGGCATAGCCATCAGCTGCAGTATCGAACCCACCGGCCTCGTTATCTATGAGGGCGAAGAACCTTTCGTCCAGTTCCTCGAAACAGTCCGCGGGCAAGCGATCAAGGGCCGCCCGGCGTTGCTGACGATCACGGAGATATGTAGATCCGAAGCTCGCCATCGCTTGGGCAAGAATATTCGCTATCTGAATTTGGCCAATGGCTTCAAAGGCCTCGAGTGCTTCAGGCGCCAACACGCCAGTGCTGTTGAAGAAGAATTGATTGAAGCCTCCATTGCACAACTCCGACTGGCAAAAGTGCGCCGCGTAGAGAAGTCCGGCGTCCCGTTGGACTTGGCGGAATGTCGCCAGAAATACTTCTGGACCGCCGTAGATGTTCATCGCATCCCAAATCGGCTCGACAATGCTCCAATACCCTTTTTCGATGTTCATTGGTTGCGTGTCTAGAGCATAGCAATGCCCGGATCTGGACGGTTACATGGGATACGTATCCAAAACGGAGCTCAATTCCATTCGGATGGCAGCAAGGCCGGGGCAGTTCTACCCTATCCGTGGGTCGGAGCCCACTGAGAGCGATTCGACTTCTGCCCACAGAGGCAGGCTCAACCGATCTTCGGCGCAGAGTCTCTCGGGAACGGTCAGAACAAATACCCCGCCAGCAAGGCCTTCAGCTCCGCCACCACCGCCCCCCGCTCCTCCGCCGTCGGCTGCTCATACGCATACGAAATCAGCCGCTCCCCCGCCTCAATGGCAATCCGCAGCTTCAAATCGAGCAACGCCGGTTCCTTCACCCCAAGCCGCCACATGATGAACCACTTCACCAGGCTCGCCGGCCCCGCGTCCGGACCCGCCTGCACCTGCCGCGTCACCGCGCTGATGTGCCGCCCCAAGGCCAGCGTCCGAAAGTCAGGATGCGCGTCCAGATACGCGATATAGGCGTCGATCACCCGGTTCAGGAACCCCGGCCCATCCGAAAGCACAGACTTCGCCACCGCCCCTACCAGGCTCGATCGGAAATCGTCCATGTGCCGGACCGCGATCGCGTCCAGGATCGTCTGCTTGTCCGGAAAGAAGCGGTACAACCCACCAATCGAGATCCCCGCCTCCGCCGCGATCCGGCTGGTTGTGATCTCGTCCAGTGGCACTTTGGTCAACAGCGCCGAAGCCGACGACAGGATGTGATTCACCGTGTCGGTGCTGCGCTCCTGCACCGGACGCCGTCGGACTTGTACTGCGGGCGGATCGTTGGAAATCGGGCCGGACATAAGACTCATTGACAGTATGCCAGCTTTCCTGGTAAAACGCGAAAGAGAGTTCGCGTTCGCGATCAGAGGCCGATCAACCTATGCCCGTACCGATTTCCCAGATGTGGACCGTCGCCACCTACGTGCTCAAGCAGCGCATTCAGGGCCGGCGCCAGTATCCCCTCGTGCTCATGCTCGAGCCTCTTTTCCGCTGCAACCTGGCCTGTGCCGGCTGCGGCAAGATCCAATACCCGGCCCACATCCTGAAGTCGCAACTCACGCCGGAAGAATGCTTTAGGGCGGTTGACGAGTGCGGAGCGCCAATGGTCTCTATCCCCGGCGGCGAGCCCCTGATGCACCCCCAGATCGCCGAAATCGTAGCCGGCCTGGTGGCCCGCAAGAAGTACATCTACCTCTGCACCAATGCCCTGCTCCTCAAGGAAAAGATCGACCTCTTCACCCCGAGCAAGTACCTGACCTTCTCCGTCCACATGGACGGCCAGAAGGAACATCACGACTTCTCGGTCTGTAAAGAAGGCGGCTACGAACTCGCCGCCGAAGGAATCCGCGAAGCGGTAAAGCGCGGTTTCCGGGTCACCACCAACACGACCCTGTTCGATGGCGCCGACCCGAACAGCGTCCGCGGCTTCTTCGACGAAATGATGGACCTCGGTGTCGAGGGCATGATGCTCTCCCCCGGCTACTCCTACGACAAGGCGCCCGACCAGCAGCACTTCTTGGGCAAGGACAGCACCCGTTCCCTCTTCCGGACGTTCCTCTCCAACCGCAGCAGCCGTTGGGTCTTCAACCAGTCCCCGCTCTTCCTGGAATACCTGATGGGCCTGCGCGAATACTCCTGCACCCCGTGGGGCATGCCGACCTACAACCTGTTCGGCTGGCAGAAGCCCTGCTACCTGCTGCAGGACGGCTACGCCGACACGTTTGCCGAGTTGATGGAATCGACGCAATGGGAGAAGTACGGCACGGAGTCTGGCAACCCCAAGTGCGCCAACTGCATGGTGCACAGCGGCTATGAAGCCTCGGCAGTGCACGATACCTTCCACACCTGGCAAGGCTTCTGGAGCACGGTGAAAGCGACCTTCTCCTCCTCGTACCCGAACCCCCAGGCGTTAGCTGACCTGGCGAAACCCGCCCCGGCAAAGCACGAACTGGTTCAGATTGGAGGCGGCCAATGAGCATCCAGGGAACGGAATGGCCGATGGCCACGGAAACAGAGATCCTGGAAGGTCTGGAGCAGGCCTTCGACTACCGGGGCGACGTCACCATCACCCGCCGAGACGGCACGGTGCTGGAGGGCTACATTTTTGATCGCCGCGCCGGCAAAACGCTGGCGGATTCCGTAGTGCGAGTCATCCCGAAGGATGCCCGAACGCGCGTCTCGATCCCCTATACGGAGATCGCCGGTCTGACGTTTAGTGGCCGTGATGCGGCGGCCGGCAAAAGCTGGGAAGCCTGGGTCAAGAAGTACTTCGAGAAGAAGGCTGCCGGGGAGAAGAATATCGAGATTAAGCCGGAGAGTCTGGACTAACCGCAGGCGCGCGAATCCCCGCGGCACTCGATTCGGCCGAGGCACCGATTATCTCGGTGTACAATGGTACACAGAGTGAAAGTCGAATGGGATCCAGCGAAGGCAAAGGTAAATCTCCGCAAACACGGGGTTCGCTTCGCCGATGCGGTAACCGCCCTCGAGGATGTGATGGCGATCTCCGTCCGCGACGAAGGGGTGGACGAAGAGCGTTGGGTATGCATTGGTTTGGATTCTCTAGGGCGCGTTCTCGTGGTGGTCTACACCTGGCGCGGCGAGCAGGTCCGCCTGATCTCGGCACGCCCTGCAACCCAGAGAGAGGTGCATCAATATGAAGAAGGAATATGACTTCAGCAATGGCGTGCGCGGGCCAGTGCTGAAAGTCCCGCCGGGGAAAACCCGGGTCACGATCCGGCTCGATGCTGACGTACTCGACTGGTTTCGGCAGCAGGTGGATGATGCCGGAGGCGGAAACTACCAAACCCTCATCAACGACGCGTTGCGCAGCTTTGTGCACCAGAAGCAGGAGCCTCTGGAATCGACCCTGCGGCGGGTCATCCGGGACGAACTTCGTCGCGCCGGGTAGCGAGCGCCGCCGGTCTCGCCTTGCGGGGCGGCGGTTTGGAAGAGTGCCGACGCTCCGAGCGGAAGCTTCGCGAGATCTAGTCCTTTTCGCTCCTACCGACTGGATGCGCCTCCATCGCACAACCATTTCATACCCATCGGCAAGAGATTTGAGAAGTTGGGCTAAGAAGCCTCGCCTGTGACGTACCAACGTGACAGCGTCGGAAGCGCTGGATTCCTTCTTACAAGGAGAGCGCGGCGATCGGAGATTTCGCCAAAGATGCCAAGTACTTCGGTCTCGCTGCCGTCATCACCGAGCGCGATTGCGGCCAGGCTTCCAATATTTGGACCGAGGCGCTCTCGTCCAAATTGGATGACCCTCTCAAACTCAGAACGTGCACTCTCCACTGGTACAGCAATTGATTCTCTGAAGTAAATATGCACCCGATTCAGGCCTTCAATATATTCTCTCAGGAGAAGATTGATGTTCGATTTTTTACGGTCTTTCTCGATCGCGAGGAGTTCCTTGTAGACGGTCGACTTAAATGTGCCCACATCAAGCTCCCGAAGGTTCAAGGTCGGTGTGATTCCAATTCTCATTGAAGTCCGTCCCTCGCCTTCCCACGCAAAGGGAAAGGAAAGATCGATCGGAAATCCGCAATGCTGTAGGTGATTCCTCAGAGCCACCATAACACGATACCCAATTGACCTTTCGTACTGTTGTGAAAACACCAAAGAAATCGCACTTTTTGCATCTTGACCGAGTATTATTCTGCCCTCCTGGCTGAGCTGATCTGTATATGACCGCGAGACCGTTAACACATTAGCCAGTCGCCTTGCGATTAGATACCGCCCATCCGCCCCAGTCGACCATTGGAAGTCCTGATGCAGCATTTTGTGAATCGCCAAATTCATCATCTCTCGCTCGTACTCGGCATAGTTGTCGATGGCAAGATCAAACTTCTCTTCCGTTCTGAGGGCGGCCTGGAGCACGGCTCTAGCACATTTAATTGCATCGAACTCGGCGCTGGAGATCTCACTACAGATCGGCGGCACGGCAGCACGAAGGGCAAGCAAATACGTCATTGGTTTCTCTTGAGATTATACTCCGATAGCCGGAGTAAGAATGTTATCGATTCGGTGGCGCCAATTCGCCTCGAGCATACCGCTGCAACCCACTTTCGTGGACAAATATAAGGCGCGCAGAACTGATATGATCCGCGATGGAGTGTACTCGACCAGGTTCTACCGTGCGCACAATCTTGTTCCGAGGGCAGCCGGAGAAACACCGGCTGAATTCGTGCGCCACCCGCAGTCGATGCGCGCCCCCTACCTCCGCCCCACCAGATAAAACGACGCCCGCACCGTCCCCGACTCCACCACCTGCAGCCCGGACTCCTTCACCCGCTCCGCCCACCACTCCTGCCCCCGGAACCCGCCATGCGCCAGCAGCGGCCCAAACGCATACCGCAGCCACGGATCCCGCCCGTTAATAATCATCATCAGGAATTCCCCGCCTGGCTTCAAAACCCGGTACGACTCAGCCAGGCTCTCCTTGATCCCATCCCGCCCCAGATGGTCAATCGCGTAGCAGGTAATGATCCCGTCGAAGCTCGCGTCCTCGAAAGGCAGCTTCCGCATATCGCCCTTCACAATCCTCGCCCGCTGCTCTACCCCAGCCACCCGCAGATTCCCTTCCAGGATCTCTTCCGGCGTATGCGTATGCCCGAAGTGCTGGTCGAACGACGCGCCAAACAGATCCAGCGCCACCACCGTGGCCTTCGGGCGTGCCGTCAGGAGCATGATGGCCGAGCGGCCCGTCCCTGCCCCCAGATCCAAAACCTTTCCGGTCCCGGCCCGCAGAAAATTCTCAGTGGGCAGAGCAGCCACCGAATTGATATTCACCCCAAACCGGACCATCAGAAAGACACTCGCCGCCCAAAGTGCGAACACCCCTAGGACGAGAAGCGGCCACTTCGACCACTTCCGCAGAAACCCCAACAAAAACACGGCGCCGGCCGACGCGGCCAACGCCAGGTGCCCGTAGCTCAACCACCACGGATATCCAAAATCGAGAGATGCGTGCATATCGGTAGAAACCATCATCCGCCCGTCCACCTGAACGCACGCTGAACGGCCCATTCAGGTGCCGTTCATCTGCCTGGGTTATAACAGGGGGATTGCGAGTTCTGATTGTCGAGGACGAAACGCTGATCGCCGAGCGGTTGGCAAAGGAACTGACCCAGGCCGGCTACGCCGTCGACACGGCCGCCGACGGCGAGCGCGCCGACTTCCTGGCCTACTCCGGCGACTATGACGTCGTCCTGCTCGATCTCGGCCTGCCCAAAATCGACGGACTCACGCTGCTGCGCCGTTGGCGTGGCGCCGGCCTTCGCTGGCCGGTCCTCATCCTCACCGCCCGAGGTAGCTGGCACGAGAAAGTGGAAGGCATCGACAGCGGAGCCGACGACTACGTCGCGAAGCCCTTCCGCATCGAAGAGGTGCTCGCCCGCGTCCGCGCCCTCATCCGCCGCGCCAGCGGAGCCGCCTCCGTCGAACTCCACTCCGGAGCCCTCACCCTCGACGTCCGCACCGCTCGCGTCACGCTCGCCGGAGAACCCGTCAAACTCACCAGCTACGAGTTCCGCATCCTCTCTTACCTGCTCCATCACCGCGACCGCGTCGTCCCCCGCACTGAACTCATCGATCACATCTACGCCCAGGACTTCGACCGCGACTCCAATACCGTCGAGGTTTTCATCGCTCGCCTCCGGCGCAAGCTCGGGCCCGCCTGCGTCGAAACCATACGCGGACTCGGCTACCGCATCGGAGCCGTCTGACCATGCTCCACTCCCTGCGCGCCCGCCTGATCGTCGCCTCCGTCCTCTGGACGGCCGGGCTCCTGATGATCATGCACATGCTGTCGATCCTGGTGATTCACGTCTTCCCCTCCGTCCGGGGCAGGGCTTCGTTCGAGGCCGTCCTGATCGGCTTCGCCCTGATGGCGGCCGGCGTCCTGGCGGCGCGCCGCGGCCTGACGCCGTTCCGGCTCTTGCAGGCGCGCCTCGCGTCCGTACGAACCGGCCATGAAGCCCGAGTCCAAGGAATCTACCCCACCGAGATCCGCCCCTTGATCGACGAGATGAACGGTCTGCTGGAGAACCGCGAAGCCTCCATCCGTCGCGCGCTGGCAACAGCAGGCGATCTCGCCCATGGCCTCAAAACACCGCTGGCGCTGCTGACGCAGGAAGCCGATCGCCTGCGCACCGAAGGCCACCGGGAGACCGCCGAAGCCATCACTCAGCAGCTGGAAAAGATGTCCCGCCAGGTCGACTACCATCTGGCGCGAGCGCGGGCAGCCTCCTCCGGAGCCGCAGGCACCGCGCGCACCCTGGTGGCGGATTCGGCGGATGGCCTCATCCGGACTCTCCGCAAGCTCCACGCCGCGCGCACCCTGGAGATCACAGCCGACCTGCCCCCCGGCCTGACAATCCGCATGCAGCGCGAAGACCTGGACGAGATCCTGGGCAATCTCCTCGACAACGCCTGCACGTGGGCCGCATCGACGATCCGTCTCTCTGGCACCCAATCCAACGAAGTCCTGACGCTGACGGTAGATGACGACGGCCCCGGCCTCCCGCCCGGACTCCGCACAGCCGTCCTGGATCGTGGCGTTAGAGCGGACGAAGCCGCCCCAGGCTCCGGTCTGGGCTTGGCGATTGTGAGGGAGCTCGCCGAGCTCTACGGTGGTTCCATCGCCCTGGAACAATCCCCTCAGCGTGGCCTCCGCGCTCGCCTCACCTTGCCGGTTGCCTGAGTCGTTCTCCGAAATGTACAGAACCGCCCCAGGCACGCCGCGGGATCCTGTGGCAAGCGTCCGTCGCCGATGACAGTCTTACCGACGCCTAAGTACCGCTGAGTGCCCGATTCATCAGGTCGAGAACGCCCAGTTTCCTTGCTCCGCTCTCAAGATATCCAACGTCGAAAGCCGCCCCGCACCCGCGCACCAGGCCTTGAATGTCGCGCCATTGGACCTCAGACTGCTCACCACCGGACCGGAACCAATACAGCTTCGCCAATAGGATATCCTCAGGCGTAACAAACCACGTCGGCCCTTTCGACAGGCCTGTGTCCTCGAGCGAGATAGCGCGATCGAGCTCCTCGGCGCCGAGCGGGAATGCACGTGCGGGAAACAGGTCGAACTTGAGTACCATGGGCATGTAAATGACGTTGAACGATCTCCCGCGGCGGAACGCCGCCACCGCCTCTTCGGAATCCACATAGAACGTGTCCGGCAGAAACTCCAGAAACGTCACCAAGCTCTCGTCCCCGAACTCCGCAACGATGTCCACGTCGTTCGTGAACCGAGGCTCACCGAAAGCGGTACTTGCCCAGGAGCCTCCGACGGCATAACGGACACCAGCCCGCTCAAAGGCGGAGCGAAGAATGTCGAAGGCATCTGAGGACAACGTCATGACCTTCGGTAAGCGGCCCGCGCGAGTTCCGGGCCGAACCTGGTGACAGCAATCTGGAAAGTGAGTTCCGCTTCGTCCGCGTTCGGATACTTCCGCCGCAGCGCCGCCCGCTGTAGACTATCGGCGGCCTCCCAAAGGCCAACAGCAATGCGAACCCGTTCCGACGGAGACAACTCCGCCAGCCGTTTGAGATAGACCTCGTGAGTTTTTGCGGATGTGTCGTTCGGCGCCACTATGCTTCGAGTATCGCTCATCGGACAGACGCGGCCGCCCGCGAAAAGTCCGAGGCAAGGCATTGCCCCTCGATTCAATGAACCCGTTGATGTACCGTGGCCAACTCTCAGGCAGTCTGGCGGCGAGAACTACCGGTCAATGCCCTACAAACGCCAACCTGACGCATTTCAGTCACATGTGAACCGGGGCGCCAACCTATCTCGGTGACAGCACGTAGTTCACGTCGACCTGAGTCAAGACGTAACACGGCTTCCCGTTCAACAGTGTCGGTTTGTACATCCACTGGCGAACGGCATCCACGCTCGCGGGTACCAATTTGGCGTGCCCACTCTCCGGTCGCAAGTGGAGCACTTTGCCGTCCAGACCGATTAGCGCGGTCATTCGAACTGTTCCCTCAATCCCCGCATCCCGCGCCCCTGTCGGATACACGGGCGAAACCTTCTGAACAAGTTGCCGTGACTGAACGTTTCCACCAATCCGCAACATGGCCGGCGGACGGTCCCCACGCGCGGGCAGAGTCCTTGGCAGTGTCAGTAGCACGAACGGGTCGACAGCCTCTTCTTGGATCTTCGCCAGCAGGCTGTGGCCCATCGAAGTGTAATCCCAATCCAGCTTTCCGTCCGCCCACAGAATCGCGCCGGTTCTCAGCAGAGTGCCCACCGCCGCCATCAACAACTGTTGATCCGTGGCTTCGTCCAGAATTCCCTGGGCTTTCTTCGCAAACGGACTCGCACGCAGCGCGGCATCCGACAATAACGGATCCCGGTTGGCGTAGGATCGACCGGTGACACCCAATACCGCATAGGCATACAAACGTCCCAGCCCGGCCTCGTCCTTCATCTCCGCCATAGCCTGCTCAGCCAGCTCGGGAGAGCAAAACAGAATCGCTTCAACGGCCTCGCGACGCAGCTTGACGTTTCCGGCATTCTTTTTCATTTGCTCCAGCCACAAGTCACTCACCAGCCTGCAAGCCTCCGCATCAGCCAGATCGTCGCCCACGCGATTCACCAGATAGATGCCGGTGGCGATCTGGAACAACCCGAGACCTTCTTCCGGATCGTGCGCCACAAGCCACAGAATATGCTTCAACCGTGCCGCCTTGATCGCCGAAAGAGCGCCACGGGCCGGAATCCTGGAGTAGTAAGAGAGCAGTTGGATCCGGGCTTCCGCGTCTTCCGGCTTCTTCGCGATCCGTTCTTCCAGCGAATCGGCGTCTCTGGAGGAAAGGGCCTCGCCCTTGTTGATGAGCTCGTACGTCTTCTTTACGTCGCGAGTTCCTGCCTGCGCAAGCAGTCCAAACAGCACCATTGCCAGCACAACCCAGAGCTTTGTCATAGAGCGACCAGTATATCTGGCGAAAACACCGCCCGAATAGCGTGAGTTCTGGCGGCAATACCCCTCACCCACCCGCCACCAACAGCCCCAGTAATCTCAACTCTTCGTCCGCCTCGCGCGGATGCGGACGTGCCGGCGCCGCCAGGAGGCGCTTCGCCAGGGAACGCCAGACCGCGTCCTTCTGGCAATAGCCGGCCACACCAATAAGCCACTCCTGCCCGGACCACTCATTCCGCGCACGCGCCTCTTCCTCCTCTACCCACTTGGCCAGGCGTTTGAACCATGCCCCGTGATCCCGCCCACGCTCCAGGTGCAATGCCAGCAGCAAAATCGCGAAGGCCAGAAACGCGCGATGCGCGTCGTCACCCGGGTCGGCGAGAAACCTCCAAGCCAACAACCCGGCGGCAGCCCGCGCCGTCGACGGTCCCAGTTCTATCGCGCTCGCAACCAACTGAGCCAGCGTGTCGGTTTCACCTCCGTATGACGTCTTCTCCACAGGGCCCAGTCGCACTAGCACAACGCACGCGAACAAGCGCATCCAGTGCCCCCGCGGACCCTCCCCTCCTGGCCTCCACCCCGGCTCATCCGGCTCCGACCAACGGATCAGTTCCAACACCTCCTGCAAAGAAGGGTCGCCACCAGCCACCCGCCCAGTCGCCAGGATCCGGTCCAGCAAAGCGTAGCAATGATCGGCCATGTTGGAGTAGTCGGCTTCCGCGATCTCGCGACACATCGTGGCATCGATCTCCGACAGAAACAGAGCCGTCAACGCATTCTCGTCAGGCTGCAAAGGCCCCAGCAGTTGCTCAGTTACAGACGTTAAATCGGGGTCAGACCTCTCCGTCATGCCTCGCCGTCCCCGGCAGAGGTCTCCAACACATCGGCAAACGAGTTCACCCATCGCCGGATGCAGGGCCGGACCCCTATCGTCCAAAGACCACCATCATGCATTCCGGACTTCAGTTGCAGCCTTCCAAGCTGGACGTACAGCCGCATGAACTGTCGACTGTTTCGCTTGTACACGACGGGGTCCGCCCCTGCCACTCCGCTGAAAGCACAATCCGGAATGGACCCCATGCCGCCCCACATGCAGAACGACGTGAGCGATTTTTTCAAGGCTGTCTGGTCGCCGCCCAGGACGGCCCGGATCTTAGTGGCAGGGACGTGCCGTTCGTCCACGTCAAGCAACCTGGCAATCTCGCCCAACAGGCGGCGCGCTTCCTGCCAGTCTTCCGGTGTCGGCGTCGGTGTACGAAAAGACACAGCTCTGCGGATAATTCTCGCAAATTATCCACCAATGGCGGCCTTATGACCCACCCACTACTCCAGCCGCAGCGCCTCCACCGGATTCACCACCGATGCCCGGTATGCCGGCACCATTGCCGCACCCAGCGCCGCCGCCGCCAGCAGCAACGCCGACTGCGCGATCGTCCCTGGATCCGTCGCCTTCACTCCAAATAACTGAGACTCCACCAGACGCCCCAACGCCGCCACACACGGCAGCGCGATCGCCATACCCGCCCCCACCATCACCAGAGCATCCCGCAGCACCAGCCAAATGGCAGAACCGCCTGTCGCGCCCAACGCCAGCCGGATCCCAATCTCTCTCGTCCGCTGGGTTACCACGAACGACATGACGCCATACAATCCCACCAGCGACAAAAGCAGCGCCAGAGTTCCGAACGCGCCCGAAAGCGTGGCCAGCATGCGCTCCGTATTGAGAGACCGGCTGACCTGCTCATCCAGCGTGCGGAACGACGAAATGGGGAGGGTGGGATCGGCATTACGGACGATCGCCCGCAGTGACGCCGCAGCCTGTTCCGGAGTGCCGCGCACCCTCACATAGAAAGTGCCCGACGAGCCGTTCCCCTCCAGGATCGGGAAGAACGCCTGCTCCCTGTTCTCCCGGATGCCCCGATAGCTGAAGTCCGCCACCACTCCGATCACTTCGATGTCCGGCTTCGCATCAGGTCCGCTGCACTCGCACACCCGCGCCCCCAGTGGATTCCGGTCGCCGAGGTAGCGCTTCACAAAGGACTCGCTGACAATCGCCGTGCGGAAACCGAATTCCTCCACGGGACGAACGTCCCGATCGCTGAAGTCTCGCCCCGCGATCAAACGAATTCCCATCGCGGAGAAGAAGCCCGGGGTTATCGCATTCAGGTTCACGTCCCGATCGGTGCTGATCCGTTCGTCCGCCTGAATGGTCATCAGATCGTTCCAACTCCCGCCGGTCAACAGGGCATAGCGCGCCACCGCCGAGGCCTGCGTGCCCGGCGCCGTTCGAATCTCCTCATGCAGCCGCCGGATCAGGCGACTGGCCTGCACTGGCGTATAGCCGTTCCGGCGTGGTTCCAGCTGAAATGACACCATGCTCGTCGTGTCGAAACCCGGCCCCTTCTCCAACAGGCCCGTCAAGGTTCGCATGAACAGCATGGCTCCGATGACCAGAATCAGCGAGAACGCGATCTGTGCGGTCACAATCGCTTTTCTCAGGCGCACCCCGCCGGAGGCCGAGCCCCCTCTTTCCCGCAGTGAGGTCATCAACGACTTCCTGCCCGCCTGCAGCGCCGGAGCAAAACCGCTCAACAGCCCGGCCGCCAGGCTCACCAAAAACGCGAACATCAGCAGCCTGCTGTCGACCTTCGATTGCAGTGCGTTGTTCGCCACCTGGCTTGGCAGGAACGCGATCAACGTGCGCATGGCGGAAGGCGCAAGGAGAACCCCTAGCAACCCACCGGCCACGGCCAGCAGCACGCTGTCTGCCAGCAACTGCCGCCCGATCCGGCTTCGCGATGCACCCAGTGCCAGCCGGGTGCTGATCTCCCGCTCCCGAGCCGATCCGCGCGCCAGAAACAGCCCCGCCACATTCAGGCAGGCCAGGCCCAATAGGACAGCCGTCGCCGCCAGCAACACCCAGAGCGGTTGGGCGAGGCTCCGCCGCAAGGAGGAATGGCCCTGCGGCGCTGGAGTCAGTTCGAGCCACGAGGAAAGGTACTGCTGCCGCCGCTCCGCTGTGATCCTCGGGAATCCAGGACGACCCATGTCTTCCAGGCGCATCGCCTGAAACCACGGCTCCAGACCCGACTTCGCCCGTTCCAAGCTCATGCCCGGCTTCAGGCGGCCCAATACCTGCATCCACCGCGTGCGTCGATCCTGCAGTCCCTTGAATCCCGGGATGGCCTGCGCGGACATGGAAGCGGGAATCCACAGAGCCGGAACCTCGCCCACATCAATGCCCTGGAATTGCGGCGAGGCCACGCCCACGATCGCCATCGGATACTGATTCACCAGCACCTTCCGGCCCAATACATCGGCCGCCCCGTCCATCTGTGTTTTCCAGAAGTCGTACGAGATCACCACCCCGGGACTCGCTTCCGCCGTCCGGTCATCCTCCGGACCGAGCACACGCCCCATCGCGGCGCCAACCCCGAGCATCGGGAAATAGCTCCCCGAGACGATCTCCGCCGCGGCCGGTTTCGGTTCTGATCCGGTGGACAGATTCACCGTGGCCGCCGCCCGGCACAACACGCCATCGAAAACCTGCGTCTGTGCCTGCAGGTCACCGCAAATCGGATAGGACATCAGGTTGTAGGAGCCAAAGCCGTTGGCCACCTGGTCGCCCTTCCAGTCCACCAGCACCAGCCGCTCAGGTTCCCGCACGGGCAGGGCGTGCAGCATCACCTGATCCACGAGCGAGTAGATGGCCGTCGTGGCTCCGATGCCCAGCGCCAGCGACAGCACAGTTGTTGCCGTGAAGGAAGGATTCCGCAGGAACGATCGCACCGAGAACCGCAGGTCATAGAGGAAGTCCCGCAGCCAGCGGCTCAGCCAGACGTCCCGCACTTCCTCCCGCACCTGCGCCAGTCCGCCCAACTCCAAGGTGGCCAACCGCTTCGCCTCTGCCTCAGGTACGCCAGACCGCATCAGGTCATTCACCCGTCGCTCAAAATGGTAGTGCAGTTCCTTATCCAGACCGTTCTCCAGATCCCCGCGCCGGAACCAGTTCAGAATCTTCTTCATTGCGCGGTCCCTTCGTCGAAGATCAACTGCACGGCGCCCGAGAGCTTCGCCCAGCTATCCCGCTCGACCGCCAGTTGAGCCAAACCGGCCGGAGTCAGGGCGTAGAACTTGGCCTCGCGGCCCGTCTCCGACTGCTTCCATTCCGCCTGCAGCCAGCCCTTCTGCTCCAACCGGTGGAGCGCCGGATAGAGGGAGCCCTGGTTCACCTGCACAACCGAGCGGGAGATCTGCTCCAGACGTTGCGCGATGCCGTAGCCGTGCGCCGGCTCCAGGGAAAGGATCTGGAGAATCAGCATGTCGAGCGTGCCTTGCGGAATGGGAAATCTGGACGGGGGCATGTATACCTCAAGCTTCTACCATTCAGCTTAGGAGCTGATAGGTCGAAGATCAAGGTATAAGGCGCGTTACAACTGCGAACCCTTCTGATCGAGCCGCCACAACTGGGAGACGATCAGGCCGAGTCTCGCCTCCTCTTTGGTCACGAGTTCGAAACCAGCACCGTGCAAAGCGCGGTCGATTTGCGGCAGTTTTGCGGTCCGCAGGCCGGTAGAGAGCCGGAAGAAGGCGTACATCACGCGGAGCCAAAGCCACGAATGCCAGTTCGCCGGCCAAAACGACACTTGTTGGAAATCGCTGACCAGCCAAAATGCGCTAAACGACAACTGTTGTTTTATACCCTCGATGAACCGGACGGTCTCCTCGTCGGACAGGCAATCGAGGAAGAAGTGGGTCACCACCAGGTCAAACGGCCCTTCCGGCGGTGTTTCGAGCGCGTCTTCGCGGTGAAAGGTCACGTTTGCGCCGGGCGGCAGCCGGCTCCGGGCCAGGCGGATCATCTCCACACTCGACTCGAGAACATCGACTCGCACGTCAGGATTCTGCCGAACGAGCCGTGCCAGGAAACGTCCGTCCCCTTCCCCGGCAATCAGTACCCTTTGTGCGCCTTTGACCAGCGGGAGGAAAGCAAACCGCCGCCGCTCAAGAGCCCGCCCGAAGGCTGCGTACTCGATCCAGCGATATAGGGCAGCAATGCGGTCCGTGTTCATAACCAATAGAAAAGTAGTGGAGTTAGCAGAGCAGCGTCCACCAGAACACGGCGCAGGTCGAGGCTGAGCTGCTCTTCCCAGATGGAGATGGCCGTGATGGCGGCCGCACTCGCCGCAACTGCTTGATAATACGGCTTTCCGACGAAGGCCAAGGCAGCCACGGCTACAGCCGGCATCCATAAACGCAGATACTCTTCCAATGTCCTCGTGAGCAGTTGGGGCGGCACCTCCGACTCCCATCCCTCAATGGCAACCAGGTTTCCGAGGCAGAGCACGGCAAAGAAGCCCCATGGAATGAGTAGGATCCGAACCGGGTCGGGGCACAGCGCCCAGGGCGCGGCAAACGTCCCGCCGGCAAAAAGCAGGGCAGCGGCCAACTGCTTGGGGAAGAACACATGCACGTCGTATAGGTGTACCAGGGCGAGATAGGCCAGAACTCCGGTCAACGCCAGGCAGCCAGTACGCAGGACGGCAGGCCGCAACTCCAACAAACAAAGGGCCGAAGCAGCGGCAATGGCAAGAGTCAGAAGAATGAAGGCCAGACGCCGGTGGCGGCGGTAGAAGCGATGGCGGGGCGATTCGGAGGCGGTGGGCGGGTGCCGGACATCCAGCAGGCGATCGCCCAGGTAGATCACCCAAACCGTCAGAAACAAAATGACTTGCGCGACGGGCCGGAGCGGAAGGGAAAAACAGCGGGCTGCGAACGACTGCCAGACAACAGCCACAAGGGGGGCGTCCAAACTAAGCAGGTTTGGCCACAACCAGATCGGATCGCGGACACGAACTTGCGTGATGGGCTATTCCTGAATGGCGGCTTGACCTTCCACATCGCGCCAGGCGCTGATCTTGAGGCGGCGACAGACCCAGCAGAGCTCCTCCGTCGAGAACGGAGCCACCTCGGCGGCGCAGACGACACACCGGGCACCCTTCTTGGCGACCTTGGCCCGCACGGATGGCTTGGCCGGAGCCGTGGTCTTGGCGCGGGTGCTTTGTTTTTTCATCTACTTTCAGCTAATCATGGGTGCCTGTGGAATAGCAATCCCTCGACACCCTTATAAGTCCCGTCAGTCTCCGGCCGCGGGCACCTGTTCCGGCTGAGCGTGACGGCGGGCCCAGCGGAGGCGGGCGCCTTCCACGAACGAGTACCCCACCGGCACAACCAGCAGGGTCAACATCAGGCAGAGCGTTTGACCGCCGATGATTGTCACCGCAATGGCCGACCGCGTCGCCGCACCGGTGCCCACCGCGATGGCGGTAGGAATCAAGCCGGCAATGATGGAAAACGTCGTCATCAGGATGGGCCGCAGACGGATGCGGTTCGCCTCCAGAATGGCGTCGCGCAGAGGCATCCCTTCCCTAAGCAACCGATTCATGCAGTCGATTTGAAGAATGCCGTTCTTCTTGACGATGCCCAACAGCAGCAGGATCCCCAATGCGCTAAACAGGTTCAGCGAGCGGCCCGTGGCAATCAGGCTGATGAGCGCAAAGGGGATGGACAACGGCAACGTCAGCAGGATGATGAACGGGTGAACGAGGCTCTCGAACTGAGCGGCCAGCACCATGTACATGAAAATCGAAGCCAGGCCGATGGCCAGAATCATATTCAAGGTGGTCTCTTCCAGAATCTTCACCTGGCCGGCGAAGATCAGGCGATAGGCGGCCGGCAGATCGATCTCGGCCACCACGCGATTGACGGCATTGGCGGCAGCGTCCAGAGTGACTCCGGGCGCCGGATTGCCGTAGAAGCCGATGCCGTACTGGCGGGCAACACGGTCGATGCGGCTGGGGCCAAGTCCACGCTCCAGTTTGGCGATGGAGTCGAGCCGGATGAGACCCAGGCGGGCCGAAGGCACCAGCAACCGGCTGAGGATATCGGGATCGTCGCGCTGGCCAGGCATCAACCGCACCGTGACGGGGTACTGTTCGCCGAGCTCCTTATAGGTGGAAATCTCGTCTTCGCCCGACATCAACAGGCGAACGGCGGTAGCCACGTCGGACACGCGCACGCCCAGATCGCTGGCCAGTTGCCGGTCAATCTGGACTTGGAGCTCCGGGTTATTGAAGTTCAGGTTGGCGCGCATGTCGGCCAGTTCCGGTTGCTGCAATAACTTGGACAACATGTTCCGGGCAATGGGCGCCAGTTTCGCAAAATCGGTACCCAGGAGCGTGGCGCGGACCGGGGAGAACGTATCCCGGCCACCCAGCACATTGGGGAAACTGATGGCAGGCCGCGCGTAAGCGTAGTCCTTCATGATGCCGCGGATGGTTTGCGCTGTGTCATTGAGCGGCCCGCGCTCGCCCGGGGGCACCAATAGAATGGTGAACCGGGCCATGGCGACGCGATCCAGGAACCCGGCACTGGCCGGAATCACCGTCATGACGCCGGGCACCTTCTCGACCTTGCGGGCCACTTCCATCGCGATGCGTTCCGTGGCTTCCAGGGATGACCCTTCGGGCAGTTCCATCTGGAGGCCCAACTCGCTCTGGTCTTCCTGAGGCATCCAGTCGCGGCCGATGTAACGGTTGAGGACGAACGTCGACCCGAACGTCACCAGGCAAAGAGCAACGATGGCCCACCGATGGCCCAGCGACCAGGAGAGCACGCGGACATACCCGCGCTCCAGCGCGTTGGATTGATGGCCGTGATGGGGCTCGCCGGACTTCCTGTGATGTTTGATCTTGAGGATACGGGCGCTGAGTGTCGGCGTCAGCGTAAAGGCGACCAGCATCGAGACCAGAATCGAGACGGACATCGTCCAACCGAACTGGTTCAGGTAGCGCTTGGCATAGCCCGTAACGAAGGCGATGGGCACAAAGATGATGACCAGGGAGATGGTGGTGGCCACAACGGCCATGGAGATTTCCTTGGTGGCATCAATGGCGGCCCGCTTGGGATCGATGTCGGGGTCGGCTTCAAGATAGCGGTAGATGTTCTCGAGGACAATGATGGCGTCGTCAATGACAATGCCCACCGCTAACGTTAAAGCCAGCAAAGTCATCGAGTTCAGGGTGTAGTCGAGATAGCGCATCACCGTGAAGGTGGTGATGATGGACGTCGGAATAGCGATCGAGCTGATGAGGACGGTGCGCCAGTCGCGAATGAAGAGCCAGATGACGAACGACGCCAGCAGGCTGCCGAGAACCAGGTGTTCTTCCAGGCTCTCCACCGACTTCTTGATGTAGGTGGCGGTTTCCTTGATGACGTTCAGCTTGAGTCCGGGGGGCAGGCGCTTGTCGAGGTTCTCGATGCGAGCCAGCGCCGCGTCGACGACCTTCACCGTGTTGGTGCCCGTCTGGCGTTTGATGTCGATGAGGACGGCGGGTTTGCCCTGATAGTACGCAAAGGTCCGCTTTTCCGCCATGCCGTCCTCGGCATAGCCAACATCCCTCAATCGAATGGGGACACCGCTGGCGTTCTTAATGATGATGTTGTTGAACTGCTCGATGGTCTCGACGCGCCCCATGGTGCGGACACCCATCTCGCTGGCCCCCCGCACGATGCGGCCGCCGGGCGACTCGACGTTCTCGGTCTGGACGGCCCGTTCCACTTCCTGGGCGGTAAGGCTGTAGCCGTTCAGCTTGTTCAGGTCGAGCATCAGGTTGATCTGGCGGTTGCGACCACCATAGATGTCGGCGGAGGCCACCCCGTCAACGGTTTCAATGTCGCGGCGCACGATCTTGTCGGCCACCTCGGTGAGTTCGCGCAGCCCGACGTTGCCGCTGAGAGCGACGGTGACAACAGGATCGGAATCAGGATCCGCCTTGCGAACGACGGGCGGCAGCACGGTCTGGGGCATCTCGCGGACGGCCGAAGAGACCTTCTCGCGGACGTCGTCCACGGCCTCGTTGATGTCTTTCTCGAGGGTAAAGGTAACGATGATGAACCCGCCGCCCTCGCTGACCACGGAACGCAGTTCGTCGATGCCGCTGACGGAGGAGACCGCCTCTTCCAGCGGCAGCACCACCTGGGAGACAACTTCCTCGGGGCTGGCGCCGGGCAGCTTGAAGTTCACATAGACGGTGGCGGGGTCCGTGCGGGGAAACAGGTCGACGCCGAGGTCCACGAAACTGAAAAAGCCCATGACCACCAGGAACATGATGAGCATGAAGGCGAAGACGGGCCGCTGAACGCAGATTTCACTTAACCGCACAAAGACACTGCTCCTGGAAGTAAATGGTACTCCCAGGGTATCCAAAGTTACCCAGATCGAGCCAATCGTAAGTCCGGAGAGTTGAATCGTGTATGGATGCGGCGCCGGCCCACCGGAACAGCAGCGCTGCCATGCCTGCAAGCCCTTGGTAAGAAACAATCGGCACGAGCCTGCACTGAGTCGGGATTACGTCCGCCGTCTCTTCCGAATCTTCCCTCCCCAAGGACGCCCCCGAGATCTCCAGGGATTGCCCGAAGATCTACAAGAGCGCCCCAAGGTCCCCAGGACTCCCCCAACATCTCCAGGGCTCCCTCCAGATCCCCAGGACTCGCCCAAGATCTCCAGGGCTCCCCCAAACCGAAGGTTGGGGCTGCCCGGTCCACCCCCGTCAATCGCCCCGGCATTACGTCCGCCGTTTCCGCCGAGTCTTCCCTCCCCAAGGACCCCCTCGAGATCTCCAGGGATTGCCCCAAGGTCCCAACGGTCTCCCCCAGGGTCCCCAGGGCTCCCCCAAACCGAAGGTTGGGGCTGCCCCGTCCACCCCGTCAACGGCGTCCGCAATCCGAAGAGACAATTTCCGCGCTCGCTCCACATTCAAAGTGTGGCTGTACTACTGACGTGGAGTGGCTTTGCCCTTCACCCAACCATTCACGAAGACCAAGCCCTGGTCCGCTGGCGTGTGAAGCGCGCCAAGTCCCAACCCTTCACATTGGAAGCCCCGCATCGCAAGCTGGTCATGGAGACCATCCGGACCTATTGCGGAAAGAGGGACTGGCTCATCCTGGCGCTCCACATCCGGCCAACCCATATCCATCTGGTTCTCGACACGCACGCCGACCCCGCCCGAGCCGTGGGTGCCGTGAAATCCGCGTGTACAGCGGCGTTGCGGGCTGCTCGGCTAGCGGGTCCGAACGACCGCATCTGGGCCGACTACCGCAATATCCGCAACCTGAAGACGCCACTATCCATAGCAGCGGCAGTGTACTATGTCCTGAACCAGCAAGGCTCACCCATGGAGGTGTACCCCCAACCAGCGGAGCCGCTAGTTGGCGACTCAGAGCCATAGGGGGATTTCGCCCGCAGCTACAAGCGGGAGTAGAGAAGAGATGAGGGAAGATTCCGCCCCCCACCGGCTCGCAGCCCCCAGCGATTCCCCGAAATCCCAAGGCCGCCCCCAAAGGAGCCCCAACGTCCCAAGGACACCAATGCCCCCACGGACACCCCCAAGCCCCCGAGGATTCCCCCAAACCGAAGGTTGGGGCTGCCCCGAACCCCAAGCCTCCCAAGGGCTCCCCCAAACCGAAGGTTGGGGCTGCCCCGCAACCCCGAGCCCCAAGAACGCCCTCGGCCGCGCAAGGACACCGCCGCGCCCCCAAGGATGCCCCAAACCAAATACACGCAAGCGCCAATTCGCGATCTGAACCGTTTCGAGGCCTAACAGGCGCGGAGCGCGTCTGCCTGAACATCAGCAAAATGACAAGCCGGGAATCTAGGGCGTCGCTGCGCAGGGACCCCCAATCACCAGGTCCGCGCCGGCAGAGCACCCTTCTGTGTACACGCTTCCAGAGTGAAGTACGTCATTTTTCCAAATGCAGCCCTTTCTGATCGACTTCCGCCAAGCCATGCGCAGCCTTCGTAAGGCCCCTGGGCTCGCTGCCATCGCAATCGGGTCCCTCGCATTGGGAATCGGTGCGAATGTGACTGTCTTTAGTGTGGTTCGCGAGATGATTCTCGACGATCTGAGCGCGCGAAGCCCAGATCGCCTGGTCCGCGTGGAAGGGGCCCTTGTTTCGTATGCGCAGTACCGGCAGCTCCGAACAACGGCTGCGTTCGAGGGCTTCGCCTTCTATCGCAGCTTCGGCGATCAGGTCTGGCACACCGGGAACCGTAGTGAGATCGTCTGGAGACTGACAACCAGCGCTGACTTTTTCGACGTGCTCGGTATTCACGCCTATGCGGGACGCCTTTATTCAAGCGTCGACGAGGGCCGCGAACTTGCCGTGGCAAGCTACGGGTTCTGGCGCAAGCGCCTGCGCGGCGATCCAAACGCAGTGGGACAACCTGTGCAACTGGCAGGAAGGCTCTACACGCTGGTCGGGGTTCTTCCGCGCGATTATCGCAGCATCTATGGCCACGGAGTTTCTCCCGAGTTGTACCTCTCGGATCCCGGCAACACGGACCCGCACGACCGCCTGTACGGGCTCGTTGGCCGCTTGCATGGCGGCGCCTCTTTGGCGCAGACACGCCAGGTCTTCGCCGCCGCTGTCGAGAGGCTGAAAGGTCCGGAGACGCCGCGGCAAATCGTCGAACTGCGTCCGATGAGCGGCTTACGCGCCAATGCAGCCAAGGGCGGAGATGACCGGCTCTTTTTACTATTCTTTATGACGCTCTTTGGCGTGGCCGGCATGCTGGCGCTCATCGGGTGCTCGAATGTCGCCGGGCTGTTGATGGTTCGGACGCTGAACCGTCAAAGGGAATTGGCGATTCGCAAAGCGCTCGGCGCAACACGGATTCAGATCCTGCGACCCTTGATCGCGGAGGGGTTGGTGCTCGTGCTGTGCGGCGCCGGACTCGGTCTCGTGCTCGACGCCTTTCTTCGCGACAGACTCAGTGGTCTGCGTTGGCCCTCGGCCTACGGTATTCCTTTCGAATTCCATTTCCAGAGCGACTATGGACTATTCCTGTACGCGGGCGTGACGGCGCTCGCCGCCCTACTCCTTTCCTCTGTGCTGCCGGCGCTACGAGGGGCGGACGTGGACCTGGCTCTTGCGATGAAACAGGGGGAGCCATCGTTCTCGGTCCGTCATTGGGACATGCGTAACGGTTTTTTGATCCTACAGGTGGCACTCTCGATGGTGCTACTCACGGTTTCGAGCCTGTTTGGCAGGAGTCTTCTGCATTTGGCGGAAGGTGGCCCTGGCTTCGACACCGCGCACACGCTGATAGCGGCCATTCACCCGCTTCCGGGACGATACGAGGGCGAGCGCTCCTGGGATCTCCGCCGGCAGGTGCTGCGGCAGATACAGTCGGTGCCCGGCGTTGAGGCGGTGACTTCCGCCGGAACGCTGCCACTGATGGGAGAGGTTCCTGGTGACCTGCTTCGCTGGCAAGGCGATCGACTATCGGTCTTGCATAAGGTCTCAATGATGGGTGTGGGCGAGAACTATTTCGCGACGCTCAATATCCCCATCCTTCGCGGACGCGATTTCAGGATGGATGATCGCGGCCGCACACCGATGCCGGTCATTGTCAATCGAACGCTGGCGCGCGACGTCTTTGCCGGGCAGGACCCAATTGGTCATCACCTCCTGCTCGGCCGCGAGAAGGAAACCGTTGTGGAAATTGTCGGTGTCGCCGCGGACTTCAAAATGCGGACCCTGGGCGAGGCAGACACACCGGCTGTTTTCAGGCCCGATTTCAACGCTCAACTGCTCGTTCGTGTCGCGGGCAATCCGGCACTGTGGGTGGAACCGCTCCGGGAGGCTCTCGGCAAGGTGGATGGAACGGCCGCGCTCGACGTGCGGCCTCTGCACGACGCGGTCGGCGGAGCCATGTTTCCGATGCGCGTGGCAACGGGATTCCTGGTCTCGCTGAGCAGTCTCGGGCTGGCCCTTTCATTGATCGGGCTGTACGGGTCGGTCTCCTACGCGGTGGGGCGGCGGACTCGGGAATTCGGAATTCGCGCCGCCCTGGGCGCCTCGCGGCAAAGGATCATCTGGACCGCCCTAAGGGACGGGGTGGCCGTCCTGGCATGCGGAGCAGGCGCCGGCACACCGCTGGCCCTCTTGTTAGTTCGGCCGCTCGTTGACCTGTTTCCGGCGGGCTTCAATCCCTGGGCGCCAGCTTCCTTATTGGGAATAATCTTTCTGCTATTTGCGACCGGCGCTGTCGCCATCTGGGTGCCAGCTCTCCGGGCCGTCCGAGTTGATCCCTCCGCGGCGTTGCGTCAGGAATGATCTGCTCGCTCCGATTGACAGGGCTGGGAGCTGTCCTACGCGTATCGGCACACACTCACCGCATCTATCGGATGGCGCCTGGATCACGCGCTGAACCGGACGTTCCGCGTGGCGCAAGCAACCTACCGGACACGCCCCGCTTACGGAATTGGACTTACATCGTAATTCGACCCGGGCCACTCTCGCCAGGGCATTCCGACGCCTGCGGTGGCATCTATGAGCCAAAGGTTGGGGCTGCCCCGCAACACCGAACAATCCCGACACCGCCGTAGCGCCCTGCCGGTCGGATTACCTCCGCGCCGCCCCCAAAGCTACCCCAAGCCGCAAGGCCCCCAAGCCCCCAAAGGATTCCCCAAGCCCCCCAAGGATTCCCCCAAACCGAAGGTTGGGGCTGCCCCGCAACACCGAACAATCCCGACACCGCCGCAGCGCCCTGCCGGTCGGATTACCTCCGCGCCGCCCCCAAAGCTACCCCAAGCCGCAAGGCCCCGAGCCCCCAAGGATTCCCCAAGCCCCCCCAAGGGCTCCCCCAAACCGAAGGTTGGGGCTGCCCCGTAACCGCGAACTGAACACCGCAGCCCCGCCCTCCATCCGTCGAACCACACCACCCACCTCCTCAACCTTCCAGCAGCTTCCGCAGGAAGACCAATTGCCCGAGATGGTAAGCGTTGTGATCGGCCACCACCAGCGCTTCTCGCAGCAGGGTCTGGCCACTGCCGTGGGGAATCCGCGCAAAGAGATCGTGCGCGGGATCGGCGACAAGCGCGCGCATCTCCGCTAGATCCTTCTGAAACTGACGGACGGACCGCTGCCACGCCGCCTCGCTCGGAGGTTCGGCGCTGGCCGGCCAGTAGTCGTCCGGAAAGGCCTTATCGCGATACGCAGGATTGCGGCTGAAATCGAGAATGTCTTCCTGCGCGATGCGCATATGTTCCAGCAGTGCCCAGGCCGAATGCGGAGCGCCGGCCGGCTTCACACCGCGCAAAGCGGCGGGAAAGTCAGCCACCGCGGCGTCGAAGGAAAGGTGCGCGCCGTCCATGCGTAGCAGGTCGTCGAGATGCCGGCGAAGGGAGGTGTCATCCTGAGTGCCCATGTCCTCAGTCTCGCAGGAACGAATCGGAACCGAGGGACAGGGCCGCCAGGGACGAAACCTCCGATCGCTCGAAGCCGAACCACCCGCCGGCTCCTGAGCCAGCCCGAGCTACACTTCGTACGCCTTGCGATAGGCCGGGCGTGTGATCATCTTGGTCGCTTCGGCATCGCCGGTGAACTTCGGAATCGGACCGGGCTCGATCTTCAACCCACGCCCCACGCGATAGCTGATGTTCGCCAGATGGCACAGATCCGCGCTGGGCACCGCGTTGGCGATCGGATCATGAAGGTCCTGCTCCTGGCGCGATTTCACGCAAGCCAGGAAATTCTGCATGTGGAGACCAGTGGAATCGCCGCGGCCGCGCTCGGGCCGCTCTTCCATGATCAGTTCGCTGGAATCGCCCTTGTACGCCTGGAACCCCTGGTCGCTCATCGCGGCCCAGCCGTCGCTGCCATAGAAGAGGTTGCCGACACCGACATTGATCGGATTGCTCGCCGGCCCCACCTGCGTAGGCGCCGGAGCATCCGGAGGCGCCGCTGGCGGAGCCGCACCCCCCGCCGGCGGTGGCCCACCACGGCGGCCGCCCATCGGACCCGCCGTCACCACGCGCGCTTGCCGGGCGCCTTCGCCGTTGGTCATTCTGCCGCGCACCTCGACCACCAGTTGCTCGTTACCGTAGCTGAAGCCGGCCGTCAGCGTATTCGGTGTCTCCGTGTCGTCATCCAGACCGAACTTACCGCCGAACGCCATCGCCGTCTTGGGCCATCCGGGATCGCCCAGCGCCCAGCGCGCAATGCCGGTTTCGTGTACGCCCTGATTCCCGATGTCGCCGTTGCCGGTATCCCAGAACCAGTGCCAGTAGTACGCGAAGCGCTTCTGATTGTAGGGGCGCATCGGTGCGGGCCCAAGGAACAGATCCCAATTCAGGCCGGGCGGCGTGGGGCTGTCCGGCGTATGGCCGATGGAGGGCCGCAGCTTGTAACACAGCGCCTTGGTCATGTAGAGCTTCCCAATCAAGCCCTGTTGGAGGGCCGCGATCGCCTTGATCTTGAACGGCAGGCTCCGATGCTGCGAACCCACCTGCATGATCCGTTTGGTTTCACGCTGCACCTGGATCATCCGCATGCCTTCGTGGATGTTGTAGCAGGCGGGCTTCTCTCCGTAGACGTCCTTACCCGCCTTCATCGCCCAGATGGCGGAAAGCGCGTGCCAGTGGTTCGGAGTGGCGATGGAGACCGCCTCGACCTTCGGGTCGGCGAACATCTGCCGCATATCTTCGAATTCCTGGGCCTTTTCCAGGTTCTTCCTCGCCAGCACGGCCTGAGCCTTTTCCCGTGCAGCCTGATTGACATCGCACAGGGCGACGATCTGCGCCTCGGCCAGCCCGCTATAGGTGTTGAGGTGGCTACTGCCGCGGCCCCCGAGGCCCACGATGCCGACATTGACCTTGTCATTGGCGCCCCACACGCGAACCGCGGAGGCGGCCGTTAAGGCACCGAGGAAAAACCTGCGAGTTTTGGAATCAGACACCGTGAGTCTCCTTTGCGGGGCCATTGTATCAGGCGGCGGACTGGGCTTTGGAACGAAACGGAACGACCCTGTCTCAGATAGCGACGACGGCGACTTCGCGGCCGGAGGCCCTCACGAGCCGTTCTATGTCGCCTGGGTCGCTTGTGAGAATCGTGGCTTTTTGCCTCAGGGCTGTCGTCACCACAACGGCGTCCACCACGTCCGTCGTTTTGGTCCTGCCTAACAATCGCCCGGCTTCGTGCGCCTCGGTCTCGCCAAGGGGAACGACCACGCACCCAGTCAGGAAGCGCCGAAGTTGGGGTTGTTGGGGGGACCGGCTGACCTGGGCGACCACCGGCGCGGGAACCAATGGAACCACGCCGAATTCCAAACGGGCCTTGTGTTCAGCCCACGCTCGCCGCTCGTTTCTGTCGGCGGCCACGAGAACGGCCGCGTCGTAAACGACGTTGCTCATGCCGGACGCCGGACCGTCCGCGATGTTCGGAGCTGAGCCTGCACGCTGCGGCGAGCTTCATTCATCTCTTCTGTCGTGAAGCGTCCGTGCTGCTTTTCCCATTGCGCGACCGCCGCCAAACCAGCCCGCCGCTGCAGGGCTTCGCGCGCCGCGGCAGTCATCCAGGCGGAGACGCTCATCCCCTCGCGGGCGGCCGCCGCAAGAATGTTCTCGTGGACGTCAGGGTCTATCGTAATGGCAAGCTTCGGGGATGGGTTGCCGCGCGGCATGCAAAGTATCCTACCGCAATAAGATACCACCCGGGCGTCCCACCGAATGGGCAGGGAATGGGCAAAATATGTCCTCAACCGTCGATCGGCCAGACAATTCGTGCCCACGCCATCGTCATGTCGACCGGGATCGACGGCTCCAGATGTCGGGGCCGTCAGTCCGCAGGCCCGGCTGGCTCCGAAGGAACGGCCAGACCTTGCCAATGGCTGGCCCGCCACGTCGACCCAACCGCACCCGGCGCGACCCCACGCTCAAAATCGCAGCACCACCATGGTCATGTCATCGTGCTGCGGCACGCCGCCGGCAAAGGCGTCAGCCGCGCGAAATAACCGTTGCAGCAACTCCTCGGCATTCAGCTCCGCGTGCGCCTGCGCCTCGGCGATCATCCGGTCTTCCCCCCACTCGTCGTCTGAGGCGTTCATGGCTTCGCTGATGCCGTCAGTAAAGGCCAGCAGAATATCGCCCGGGAGTAGGGGCAGCGTCTGCTCTTTGTACACCGCGCCGGCAAACAGCCCGATCACAGGGCCGCCGTCTCCCAGGCGAAACACCCGCCAGGCGCCGTCTTCTTGGCGCAGCACCGCGGGCGGATTGTGTCCGCCATTCACGTAGTGCAACGTGCGCGAGGCGCAGTCCAGTTCTGCGTAGAAGAACGTGGCATAGCGGTTGGACTCGGACGCGTCGTAGAGCAGGCGGTTGACATTGGCCATCTTGGTGCCCAGATCGCCGGAGCCGCTCAGCACTTGACCCCGCAGGCTGGCATGCAGACTGGCCATCAACAGGGCGGCGGACATGCCCTTGCCGCTGATGTCGCCAATCGCGATCCCCAGGCGGTCGCACCCGCGCACCGGCCCTGCTTCGGCCGGCGAGCCATCACGGATGTCAATCAGGTCGTAGTAGTCGCCGCCGACTGCCTGGGCCGGTCTGCAATGCGCGGCCATCTCCACACCCGCAACGTTAGGCAATACCTGCGGGAACAGCCGCTCCTGCACCTCGCGCGCAATCTCGAACTCCCGTTCCAGCTTGGCGCGCGACACGGCCTCCTCGGTCAGCGTCGGAATCAGCTTGTAGACGTTGACCAGGATGCCGGACGGCAAAGCCCTGCTGCTGCCCAGCGCAAATCCGCGTGGCAGGGATCCGCCCTCAAAGAATCGTTTGCCTTGGCCCAGCGCAATCGGATTGACCAGCAGCACCACCTCGTCCGCCAGTCCGTGAACCAGCAGCATGGAAATCAGCGTCATGCTACCCGCCACGATCAGATCCGGGCCCTTCTTGGCCTTGATGCGACGAACGCTCTCCACGAGGTCCGCGCCCACAGCCTCGGAGGGACCCCATTCCAGACTCTCCGGCCTGTGAGTGACGACGTACTTCGTCGCCGCATTCAGGCGGTCCGCCATCGGACTCTTCGGAGCATTCGGCCAGAAACGCGCCATCAAATCGTAGGTTCGGCGGCCAAACAGCACATCGCAGGTCTTGCCGTACAGCTCATCGACAATCAGCAACCCGGCCGGTGATCGATACGGCGCGGTCCAGTCGCCGTAAGGGAAATCGTCACCCGGCCCCGCGCTCATCTGGATGACGCCATCGAGCGAGATATGCTCGATGATTTTGAGTCTGCGCATAGGGAACTAGTATAGAGGCTCGGTTTGCGCCTTCGTGAGAGACCAATCTCGCGTGGCGCGGGCACGTCCGATTGGGAACGGGCCGCCTGCCGTCACCGGTTGCTGGCCGGCTTATCATTCCCAGATTGGCCCGGCTTCCTCCAACACCGACAAACAAGACGGAACGAATTCCTCCCAAGCGAATCAGGCGCGATGGCGGAGCGTGATGGGCAGAATCGTGTCCGGTCTGGCGACTCGGGTCGGAGCCGGACACCATGGCGTTGCCCGGTACCGGTCCTCAAGCCTCCGGCATCCGGCTTGAGGCCTGAGCCACTTTCGGGCAGCGCGGCGATGAGGCTTAGCGAGAACCCCATGCGACTGGCTACTCGCTAGCGAACCCCGAGGGGTTCCAATTGCGCAGGATCGTTCGAACGAACAGCCCGTGTATCCCGCATCGGCGTCTGGCCGAAAAGGCGTTTGTACTCTCGCGTGAACTGGCTGGCGCTCTCGTAACCGACCTCCAGGGCAGCGCTTCCTACATCCAAACCCTCGATCGACATCCGCGTCCGCGCCTCCTGGAGCCGGATCTGCTTCTGATACTGAAGCGGGCTCATCGCCGTCAGGGCGCGGAAGTGGTGGTGCAGCGTGGAGACACCCATGCCGGCAATTTCCGCGAGTTCCTCGACGCGGAGCGGTTTAGCATAATTGTCTTTGATCCAGGCAATTGCTTTTGCCGTCCGGTAGCTCTGGTCACCCAACGTCGCAATGGTGCGAAGGCGAGCCCCCTCCGGCCCTTGCAGGACGCGGAAGATAATCTCGCGTTCGATCAAGCCGTGGAGAAAATCAATCTCCCGAGGTTGATCCAAAAGCCGCATGAGCCGGCAGAAGGAGTCCAGCAATTCCACGGTGAGCTCTCCGATGGCAATGGCCGGACCTTTGCCCGCCTGGGGAGCAACCACAAACTCGTCCCGGCTGAGAAGCTCCCTGACAACGGGCATTTGCAGCTTCAACGACAGGGCCAGGCACGGCGTCTGTTCACTTGCTTCTATGACTCTGGCAACCACCGGGAGCGCCACTGAGGCCAGCAGGTAGTGGGACGACCCATAGGTGAAGGCCTTGCCACCGATTTCCACCCGCTTGCGGCCCTGCGCCGTCAGGATCAGGCTCGGCTCGTAGGTCATCGAACAGGGCGGAGTCGGAGCCGTTCGCCGGTGCACCGTGAGGCCCGGCACTTCCGTGATCCGCTTCTGTTCCAAGCCAACGCATGCCGCAATCCTGCGGGCCAGCTCTTCCCTCAACTCCTGCTGCCGGTTTGGTAGCAGGCTGGACTCTCCGGCGGGCATGAGGGTCATTGGCAGGCTCCTTTGCCCTCAGAGTACCTCCGCGTTGAACATTTTCGCTAGGCATCGACAGGAATAGGTTAAAAGTCGGCAGGTTCAGGCTAACGGCGGAAGGCCTTGCCGCCCTAATCTTGAAACAGAAACAAAGCCTCTAAAGATAAGCGAATTGGGAGACCGGAAGTGATGCAGAGACGCAGACTCGGAACGCTCGAAGTGTCCGCGCTCGGATATGGATGCATGGGCCTGAGCTACGGCTACGGTCCGGCGACGGACCGGCAGGATGGGATCCAAATGATTCGTGCCGCCGCCGAGCGCGGCGTGACGATCTTCGACACGGCGGAGTCCTACGGGCCTTTCACAAACGAGGAACTGGTGGGAGAGGCGCTGGGTCCGATCCGGGATCAGGTCGTCATCGCGACGAAGTTTGGTTGGAACATCGACCCGGAGACCGGGGAGCGCCGGCCCGGCCTGAACAGCCGTCCTGAGCACATCAAGGCCGCCACGGAAGGCATGTTGCGGCGTCTCAAGACGGACCACATCGACCTGCTTTACCAGCATCGCGTTGACCCCGAGGTGCCGATCGAGGAAGTGGCCGGAACGATGAAGGATCTGATCGCGCAAGGAAAGGTCAACCACTATGGGCTCTCCGAGGCCGGTGCCCAGACGATCCGCCGCGCACACCTAGTGCATCCTGTCACGGCCATTCAGAGCGAGTACTCGATCTGGACGCGGGATCCGGAAGCGGAGGCACTACCCGTGTGCGAGGAACTGGGGATCGGGTTTGTACCCTGGAGCCCGCTGGGCCAGGGGTTCCTCACCGGAAAGATCGATGCGGCCGCGACCTTCGACAGCACCGATTTCCGCGCCGTGTTTCCCCGTTTCACGCCGGAGGCACGGGCAGCCAACGTGGCCCTGGTCGATCTGCTGAAGCGGATTGCGGAGGGGAAGAAGGCGACACCGGCTCAAGTGGCCCTCGCCTGGCTGCTCGCGCGGAAGCCTTGGATCGTGCCTATTCCCGGCACGACGAAGCTCCACCGGTTGGAGGAGAACCTCGGGTCGGTTGGAGTCGAACTCACTTCCGGCGACCTGCACGACATCGAGACATCGTTCGCCAAGATCCCGGTGCACGGTGCGCGGCTGCCCGAACAGGTTTTGAAGTACTCGAATGGCTGAGGAGCCGGATGTGCCGGCAGGACAGAAAGGAATCACATGCCCAACTTCGAAGGCACTGGCCCGACAACCAAACAGCACCTGGATCGCCGTTCCTTCTTACGAGCAACAGGAGCCATCGGCGCAGGGCTAGCGGGCGGCCTCCTGTCTTCCGCCAATGCGCGGCAGAGCGGCGGGGACGCAGTCAAACGTCTGGTCAACGGCCGGCGCAAGCTCGGGCAACTGGAGGTGTCCAGCATCGGTCTGGGTTGCCAGGACATGACCGGCGCCGTCTATGCCTCCGCCCCGCGCCGGCCCGACATGATCGCCCTGGTCCGCGCTGCTTATGACCGTGGCGTGACGTTCTTTGATGCGGCCGAAGCCTATGGCCCGTTGGAGGTCGAACGGATCCTGGGCGAAGCGGTGGCGCCCTTCCGCAAACAGGTAGTGATTGCGACCAAGTTCGGCTGGAATATCGACCCGGAGACCGGGCGGATGATGGGGGGCCTCAACAGCCGGCCCGAGCACATCCGGGTGGCCGTCGACGGCATGCTGAAGCGGCTCCAGACGGATCGAATCGATTTGCTGTATCAGCACCGTGTCGATCCCGCGGTTCCGATTGAGGACGTGGCGGGCACGGTCAAAGATCTGATCGTCCAAGGCAAGGTAGGGCACTACGGGCTTTCCGAGCCCGGTCCGCAGACAATCCGACGCGCTCACGCGGTGCATCCCGTTGCAGCGATCCAGAACGAGTACTCCATCATGGCGCGCGATCCGGAAGCCCAGATCCTGCCCATCTGCAAAGAGCTTGGCATCGGGCTGGTATGCTGGGGTCCGCTCGCCCAGGGCTTCCTGGCGGGCGCCATCGACCGGGACACAAAGTTCCAACCTCGCGATTTCCGCGGCTCCGTGCCCTGGTTCTTCCCTGAAAACCGCCCAGACAATCTCGCGATTGTCGAAACGCTGAAAGAGTGGGCGCAGCGCAAGAAGGCGACACCCGCGCAGATTTCGCTCGCCTGGCTGCTGGCACAAGGGCCCTCAGTGGTTCCGATTCCCGGCACGAACAGGCTGCCGCATCTGATCGACGATCTGGGTGACGACGCAGTCCGCTTCACGCCCGAGGAACTACGGGATCTGAATGCCGCGTTGGGCCGCACTCCCGTTCAGGGCGCACGGATGGGGCAGTTCATTCTGTCGCTCTCCGGCGTGGAAGCGCCTCCAAAGAAATGACGGTGACCACCGAGAGGCAAGGCAGTGAGGGAGGGGCACGATGAGAGTTTTCGTGGCGATCGGGATCTCGATCATCTGCTTCTCGGCGGGTGCGCAGGGCCAGAGCCCGAACGGGCAGCAAACCATTCGGATCACGCGAGCTGGCGCGCAGCCACCACGGACGGCACCAGCCGATCACTTCACAGGCTCAGCGCGTGTCGATACCCCCTTCCAGGGAAGCGCCCCGGCGCGGATCTCCGGCGCCCGGGTGATGTTTGAGCCCGGCGCCAGAACAGCGTGGCACTCGCATCCTCTGGGGCAGACTCTGATCGTCACGGCGGGCACGGGCCGGGTGCAGCGCTGGGGTGAGCCGGTGGATGAGATCCGGCAGGGTGACGTGGTCTGGATTCCGCCGGGAGAGAAGCACTGGCACGGAGCCGCGCCGCATAGCTCGATGACGCATATTGCCATCACGGAGCAGCTCAACGGCAAGGCCGTGGAATGGATGGAGCAGGTGAGTGAGACGCAGTTCGCCACGCCGCTGCGTGGGCAGACAGCCGCCGCAGACTCGGGCCCACGACCGCGACCCTCTCAGGCAGCGATGGGTAATTTTGCGCCCAAGCTCGCCCAGATCACGGACGATGTGCTTTACGGCGACATTTGGGAACGGCCGGACTTATCGAAGCGGGATCGCAGCCTGGCAACGGTGGCCGCTCTGATCGCGTTGAACCGCCCGGACCAACTCCGGTCGCACCTTCGGATCGCGCGGCAGAATGGCGTGACACAGGAGGAGTTGATCGAGACCATCACTCACCTGGCCTTCTACGCCGGCTGGCCCAACGCGGTAACCGCCATCGGCATCGCCCGGGAGGTTTTCGAGAAGAAATGAAATGCGCAAGACGCGTTCAGGAGAAACCATGAGAAGTCGGCGCAAGCCTTTTGTCGCGGTCGCTCTGCTTGCAGCAGCATGCTCTATGTCAGCAAGCGCGCAGCAGGCAAGGAAAGGCGGGCCTGAACCCCTGATGATCCAGGAGCAGGGCAGCTTCGCCACCGGAGGCAAGGTCATCACGAATCCCGGAATCTTCCAGCCCAAGCAGCCAACACCCGATGGACAGACACTGCACGGCGACCACGCCTATGTCTTCTACCAGATTCCCGTGAACCGGCGGAAGCTTCCGCTGGTGTTCTTGCACGGCACGGGACAGTTCACGAAGACGTGGGAGACCACGCCCGACGGCCGTGAGGGCTTCCAGACGATCTTCCTGCGCCGCCGCTTTCCGGTATATCTGATCGATCAGCCGCGTCGCGGCAACGCGGGGCGCAGTACGGTGACGGCTACGATCAACGCCGTCCCCGATGAGCAGATGTGGTTCGATACGTTCCGGGTGGGCATCTGGCCGGAGTACTTCCCTGGTGTGCAGTTTTCGAAGGATCCTGAAGCGCTCAACCAGTACTTCCGCCAGATGACATCGAATGTGGGGCCGTATGATCCGGAGGTGAACTCCGACGCCTTCGCGGCCCTGTTCAACCGGATCGGGCCAGCAGTCTTTGTAACCCACTCGCAAGGCGGCGGGCTGGGCTGGATGACCGTGCTGAAGACCGGCAATGTACGAGCCATTGTGTCGTATGAGCCCGGCAGCGGTTTCCTGTTTCCGGAGGGAGAGGTTCCAGAGGCGCTGCCCAGTTCCGGCGGGACGCTTACCGCCATCGCCGTGCCCATGGCCGAGTTCATGAAACTCACCAGGATCCCCATCATCATCTTCTACGGTGACTTCATCCCTGAGAAACCCAGCGACAATCCCGGCCAGGACGGATGGCGGGTCCGGCTGGAGATGGCCAGGAAGTGGCGGGACACAGTCAACCGTCATGGGGGCGACGTAACCGTTGTGCACCTGCCGGAGGTGGGCATCCAGGGAAATACGCACTTCCCGTTCTCCGACTTGAACAACAAACAAGTGGCGGACCTGATGTCGAAGTTTCTGGCGGAGAAGAAGCTGGACTGATCCGCGGTCTATTTCACGCAGCACAGAGGAGTATGAGATGGGAGCTGAACTGGTAAGCAGGAAGAGACGCGAGTTCCTCGGAGCGTCGGCGAAGGCCCTATCCGGAGTTGTTGTAGCCGGTACAGCCATGGCTTTACCGCACGCTTCGAGTGCCGTGAAAGAGCCGGCCGTGATCGGATATCCCAACAAAAAAGGCCTGACGATCGAACGAGTCACTTACCCGGCTCGAAACATGGGGACGACGATCGTCGCCAATCTCTTCAAGCCCGCGGGTTTCGATGCGAACCGAAAGTACGCGGCGATTGTGGTCACCCACCCCTTCGGCGGGGTGAAGGAGCAGACCGCGGGCCTCTACGCCCAGCATCTCGCCGAGCAGGGTTTCCTCACCCTGGCCTATGATGCCTCGTACCAGGGCGAGAGCGGTGGCCAGCCACGGTTGATGGAGGTGCCGGCGCAGCGCCTGGATGACATCAGTTGCGCCATCGACTTTCTGGTCAGAGTTCCTCAGGTGGATGCCGGACGAATTGGATCACTCGGCATCTGCGCCGGCGGCAGCTATGCCCTATGCAATGCCACCACCGAGATGCGCGTGAAGGCGGTCGCCGCCGTCAGCACCTTCAATCTTGGCGAGGCACGCCGCGAAGGCATGGGCACAATCTCCCCCGAGGAACGAATGAAGCGGCTGAGGGATGCGGGCGATGCGCGTTCGAGGGAAGCCCGTGGAGAGCCCACGCGGCTGGTGCCGGTGGTGCCGGACAGCGCGGCCGGCTTCACCGAAAGCACGCCGCAGCTCTACCGCGAGGGCTACGATTACTACCGCACGGCGCGGGCGCAGCACCCGAACTCGCCGAATCGCTACGTCTTCTCGAGTCTTCCTCTGCAGATGGCCTTCTTCCCTTTCGACCAGCTCGACACGATCTCGCCCCGGCCGCTGCTGGTCATCGCCGGATCCAAGGCCGACACCCTCTTCTGG
Organism: uncultured Paludibaculum sp.; assembly: GCF_963665245.1. Lineage (NCBI taxonomy): Bacteria > Pseudomonadati > Acidobacteriota > Terriglobia > Bryobacterales > Bryobacteraceae > Paludibaculum > uncultured Paludibaculum sp. The sequence continues at coordinate 2,357,986 of NZ_OY762269.1, read as the reverse complement.
AGCCAGGACGTGATCAAGAAAGCGAAGGAGCCGAAGGAGCTTTACGTTGTCGAAGGCGCGACTCACATGGACATGTACGACCGTCCGCAATTCGTGACGCCCGCCGTGGCCAAACTGGCGGCCTTTTTCGGCCGACTGTGAGGGAGTCAACCATGGCCCTTCGGGCCGCCAAAGCGAATGAAGCCGCGTTACGAACCCCAACCGTAAGGGAGGGGTCTCCGCTCGCTGCGAACCGCGCACGTCAGTAAGCGGGTACCCGTTCCGAACGCGTCTTCAATGGAGAGAGCCGCAAGCGGCCATCACTGGAGCGGCTGTGCGGATGGGGCGCCGCTGCAGTGCGAAGTGAAGAGTTCAGATCGGAATTGGTGCTCAATTTCGAAGGGAGACTACGAATGCCAGGCAAGCGTTTTATGAAGTCAGGTCGACCGGCAGTCCTGATCTGCGCCGCCCTACTGGGGCTGGCAGCGATTAGCGCCGGCTACGCCGCGCCGCCTAGTGTGGTGCGAGTGGACGGCGGCCAAGTGCAGGGGGTGGCTGACGACGGCGTCGCGTCCTACAAAGGCATCCCCTTCGCCGCCCCTCCTGTGGGAGACCTGCGGTGGCGGCCTCCGCAGCCGGTGGCGCCGTGGGCAGGCGTGCGCCAGGCGGCGGAACTTGGTGCTGACTGCATGCAGGGACGGTTCGGGCCGCCCCCGGCTCCTGGTGCACCCGCGGCGCGAGTGCCGTCGGAAGACTGTCTGTACCTGAATGTCTGGAGCCCCGCGAGCGCCGCGCCCAAGGCGAAGCTACCCGTGATGGTCTGGATCTACGGGGGCGGATTTATGGGCGGCTCGAGTTCCTCGCCCGGCACCTCGGGGACGCAGTTCGCCAAGCAAGGCGTTGTCCTGGTCGCTGCCAACTACCGCGTGGGCCGCTTCGGATTCTTCGCCTTCCCCACGTTGAGCCGCGAGCATCCTGACGAGGTCAAAGGGAACTACGCGTACATGGACCAGATCGCGGCCCTGCAGTGGGTCAAGCGGAACATCGCCGCGTTCGGAGGGGATCCGAACAACGTGACGATCTTCGGATTCTCCGCGGGCGGTGTCTCGGTGCACAGCCTGCTGGCTTCGCCCATGGCGCGCGGCCTATTCCACAAGGCGATCGCCGAGTCCGGCGGTTCGCGCGACAGCGTGCTCACCGCGCGGCCGATGCGCGCGGACGGCGTCGACCCGAACTATCCGGTGTCGGCGGAGACCATCGGACTCGAATTCGCGCGTTCGATGGGGATCGAAGGTACCGACCAGGCTGCACTAGCCAAACTACGCGCCCTCAGTTCCGAAGAAGTGCTTCGCGGAGCGCCGGCCCAACCGGGAGTGAATGCTCCGCGCTACGAGACGACACCAATTCTGGACGGCAAACTCGTGACGGAAACGGCCGAGACCGCCTACAAGGCCCGCCGCGAGCCGCGTGTTCCGCTCCTGGCTGGAAGCAACAGCGCCGATACGGCGGGTAACCGGATCAGGGCGACCACGAAGGAGCAGTTTTTCGCCCGGTTCGGACAGTGGAGCGCCCAGGCGAAGGCTGCGTACGATCCTGACGGAACGACAGATTTGGCCACGATGGTGACGAGGGCCAACGACGACTTCGGCCAGGCCGAGCCGGCCCGCTTCGCCGTGAATGCCTTCGCGGCCAATGGTTCGCCCGCCTACCGCTACCGGTTCTCCTACGTTCAAAGTGCGATGCGGGAACGGATGCGGGCAGGGGCTCCGCACGGCGGAGAGATCGCGTTCGTGTTCGGTACGCTGGCGGCCCGCCCCGGCTCAACGATCTCGCCGGAGGATCAAGCGGTCTCGCGGATGGCGCAAAGCTACTGGGTCAACTTCGCCAAGACCGGAGACCCGAATGGGGCGGGCCTGCCGGTTTGGCCGCGTCACGATCCCCGCAAGGATTCAATCTTCGAATTCCGACCCGATGGCTCGGCCGGAGCGGGCCCGGATACGCGAAAGGCCCGGCTTGACGTGATGCAATTGGCCACCGATTCGGGGAAGCGGGCCGACTTCTGACGACGCACCGGTCGGATGGTGCCCGCCTTTGGCAGCTCTTCCGGCATCCTCAGCCGGCACGTTCCTGGATCGCGATCCTGGCCATCCAAACGGAAGACACAGAAGGGATCCTGCCCCGCTCCTGGAACCGCGAACTCCTGGAGGAGATGCTGCGGATGCCGCCTTCTGAACCCGAGTACTCCTACTGCCAGCTTCTGGCCTTCTACCGGCTCATCGACGAAGGTGCGGAGACAGCCGCCTTGCAGCATATCGAGAGTGCGCTCTCGGGCTTGCGTCGTACTGGGAAGCCATACCGGCAAATGGTCTACGTCGAGGCTGCCTGAGCCAGCGCCAGCATTCGGAAGAACCCTGGGCAGGCCAGGGAGTGGAGGCAACGCCTGCCCGTCCCCATCCAGCAGCTCCACCCGAACACACTCCGCCGCGGAAGTCGCATAATTCAGCGCCAGCCCGTGCCCCGCAAACGTGCCCGGGTGCATCAGCATCGTCCCCCCGCCATACCCGTCATGCAGCGGACGCCAAGCCATCCAGCCGAAGCGCGGACACGCCCGATTGAGAACCGGCCGCCTGCCGTCACCGCTCGCTCGCCGGCTGATCATTCCCAGCTTGGCCCGGCTTCCTCCAACGCCATTTGAACCGGCCAACGAACGAGTCGGCGAACTCACGCTCATAGGAATCTCTTCCAGGTACCCGGCGATCCTCTCGAAGCGGTGACGTTGATACGAATCGGTCCGCGTTGGGAGTCCAGGACAGGAATCGGCACCGGCCAGTGGCCCGACACTCTCTCCCCGGAGTCGCGGAGCGCCCTACCGTGCGCCTCATGCAGCCGGCGCCAAAACTGGCGAATCGTGCTTGACAGATTGTTTCCATGGAAACTATAATCGTTTCCATGGAAACAATCGCCGGCGGAAAGGGCCAGGCACAAACACGGACGCCGGACATCGAGTCTCACCTTGGCTATTGGCTGCGGCGCGTCTCGAATCACGTCTCAGGCGCATTCGCCCGGGCCTTGGAAAAGAAGCACGTCTCGGTGGCCGAATGGGTGGTCATCTGCCGCATCGGAGCACAGCCCGGGATCACCCCAGGGGAAATCGCCGAAACCCTGGACTTGACGCGCGGCGCTGTCTCCAAAATCATCGACAAACTGGAAGCGAAGAACTGGATCACGCGCTCGACGCAGCCGGAGGATAGCCGCGTGCGGTTGCTTTCCCTGACCCGGTCGGGGAGTCGCATTCTTCCGCAATTGGCAAAGATCGCGGATGAGAACGATAGAGAGTTCTTCGCGGTCCTCGATCCCGCCGAAAGCGCCACCCTCCGGCAACTACTTGGCAAACTGGCCGAGTTCCATAAGATCAGGGCCGTGCCGACCGACTGAGCACCACACTACACAGCAAGGAGAATCGTATGAGCAAAGCAATCGAGAATTTAGAGGCCGCACAAAAGCGCGCAATGGCCATTCGCCCGAAAGTTGGAGGGTTTCCCTACCTCGCCGAGGCACTGCGTCGCGCGGGCGTGACTCGGAACCTCTGGTTCCTGCCCGCATGTCAGAGCCTGTACTTGACCAACGATGGCCCGGTGGTCATCCAGGGCACGCCGTTAGTGGCTGGCATGACGGACGTCCCGGCATTCGACCGCGAAGCATTGATTTCGGCGTTGCGGACGGATCGGGCCGGCCAAAGCACGTTTCCGGAATTTCTTGCGGCTTCGTGGCGCGCCGGAGTCGTGCGCTACGATGTCGACTTCGCGGCCCGAACGGTGGCGTACTACGGCTGCAATGGGGAAGAGTACGTGGAAGCCTATCCCGCTGTAGAGATCGGCGTCTGACCACCAAAAGGAGGCGTGCTGGGTACTCGGGGTCGGATCACGCCAACCGGAAATTGAGCTGTTTGCCGCCAACTTGCCGGAGAACGCCCGTTCCACCGAAGTGACTTCGAAACGCCCAGGAAGTCCAGCTCTCGGAGACATCGTGACGGCCACCATCTCAGAATCCAACCGGTACGGAATGAGTCAAATGGGCGTCTTGTGCCAGATCAGTAACGTCAAACGCTATGCCGTCGAGCGAACGGCCAACAACTCAGTACGCTCCGCCGTCCAGGATTTATGCTGGAAAGGGACCGCGAGAACAGAATGAAACCTTGGCTAGCCCCACTGCTTTGCGTTACCAGTCTTCTTGGCCAATCGCCGAAGGTGCGCCTGCCGGACGAAACTGCAGGTTTGGATAAGATCGCCAGAACGCTGATTTCTGCGTTCGATCAGGCTGACATTGTCGCTCTTGGTGAGGCGCACGCACAGAAACTGGATTCCGATCTGCGAATCGCTCTGGTTCGTCATCCCGATTTCGCGAAGAAGGTCCGGTCCATCGTGGTTGAGTTCGGCAGCACCTCAGAGCAATCGACCCTGGACCGTTACATTCGAGGAGAGGACATATCGCCCGCCCAATTGGCTCAGGTTTGGAAGACCACAACCCAAGCCGCCAACGGCATCTGGGACTCACCGGTTTACGCGGACTTTTTCGCCGCTGTCCGCGACGTCAATTCGAGGCTGCCTGCCGATGGGCGAATTCGCGTCTTCGGGGGTGACCCCGGACCAGGTGACAACCGTAGCCGTGAGGTCGCCGCGGTCTCTGTTCTGAAGGAGCAGGTGCTTCAGAAGCATGGCAAAGCCCTGGTGATTTATGGTGCCGCGCACTTCTATCGGACCTTGACCAGGGATTACCTTTCCAGCATGGGCGACGACATCGGAATCGCGAGGATGCTGGAAATCGATTATCCCGGTCGAACTTTCGTGGTGATTCCAGTAGGCGGCCGACTCGACCGTCCCCGTGCAGTCGCCGTGGACATTGATCCTGACTATCGAAAGTTCGACAGAGCCTTAGCGGCGCAGTTGCGTCCTGTACTCATACCCCTCCAACGCCAGCCCTTCCGGGACTTAACGGCCGAGGAGTTCCTTGGCCGCACACTGACAACCTGCCGCGGCCCCGGCGGCTGCGTGAGCGTGTTCAAGGGCAGCACTCTGACTCTCGGCCAAATGGCCGATGCGTGTGTCTATTTCGGCGGGCAGTCCGCCGGTGCCAAGCAAGCGAAGCCAGGTCTATAGAAGACGCAGCCGGAACCGTGCAATAGGACCGCCCCTGTCGCCCCGCGTTTCCCGATGCTTGTTGCCTGCGCCGACCGCTCTCTCTGGACCACACAACCGGGAAGTTGGGCGGACACAAGCCGACTTTCAGGAGCAATCCCAGCCCGCCTTTCTCCGAGTAACCGACCATATTTTCGTTCAGAGCGCCGACCCTTCCCGGGTCGCCGTTGATGGTTAATCGTAACTGTAGCCGAGAACCAGCCCAGCTTCCTATCCACGACCATGCAGTGGAGAAGCTAGATACAACCAGGGTTTCAGGATCGGCGATCTCATGCGGGATATCGCGGGGGAAACGGCCGGCGCGGTAATCCCGGCACTTTTCCTATTTCGCGTACGACTCTAGATAGCCGCATCTCGTGCAACGATAAGTCGTGATCTCATAGTGCGGACCGTCCTTAGACTGTACTCCGCGCCAAAAAGACTTCTGCGGTTCGCCCGGCTGCCATTGCGCCACAACGCTGGATGCGTGATCTTTGTGGTCGAGAATAAATCCCTGTTTCATTTCGCCGTTGCATTTTGGACACTGATTGTGAGATTCCATCATCTCTCCCGGAGCCAATTATCTCGAAGAGCGGCCAGTAGCGTTCAATGCCGGCAAGCTCGTGGCCGGAACTCGTAGGAGGTTCCAGCCTACAACCTCGCTGACCGGCGGGCAACTACAGGCTTGAAGACTCTTTAGCAATGAACACCGGCTGAACCACGCGCCATTCGTCCGTTGGCATAAAACGATTGGTTGCGGTCCAGGAGGCCGCGACCCATGCCAAAGAAGTATTCACCCAAGCGGGGGCGTCCCGTGCCGAAGATGGTCCTGCGGCTGCCAGACCTGGATCAAGCCAAATCGGCGGTTCTGAACAGCCTCACATCCAAAGATGCTCAACGCGGCGACCGGCATGCGATTGACGAATTCATCGAATGGTACTGCTCGGAGCCGCGGTTCTCGTTTAGCAAGGCGGTCGTGCTTCGCTACCGGATGCACTGGGAGTCTCGGCATTTGGCGCCCTGGACGATCAACCTCCGGCTCGGCGCGGTGCGCCGCCTGGCCTACGAGGCAGCCGATTGCGGGCTACTCAGTTAGGATCTCGCCGCCGGCATACGACGCGTCAAGGGCGTAAAGAAGCTCGGGGGCAGACTCGGCAACTGGCTTACGTCCGAACAATCCCAGCGACTCTGGCGTTGCGCCTCCGTCGACAATCGGAAGGGCAAGCGTGACCGCGCACTGCTGGCGCTGCTCCTCGCTTGCGGGCTCCGCAGACAGGAAGCCATTGACCTGGAGTTTGGGCACCTTCAGCAGCGCGAGGAGCATTGGGCCATCGTCGATCTTAGGGGCAAGGCCGGCCACACCAGGACGGTTCCGGTGCCGGGCTGGGGGAAGAGTGTACTCGATGACTGGACTCAGGCAGCGGGGCTCACCGGTGGCAAACTGTTTCGTCGCGTGAACAGGAACGGCAAAGCTTGGGGTACCGGGCTGACCGAAAAGGCAGTATGGCACGTTGTCAGTGAGTATGCGCGGAAAGCTGACATTGAAAAGCTTGCGCCTCACGATCTACGTCGAATAGGCGCGCGGCTTCGCTACGCGGCAGGTGGCGAATTGGAACAGATCCAGTTCCTTCTGGGCCATGTCTCGATCCAAACGACCGAGCGCCACCTGGGCTGCAAACGGTGGATTCGCTGTGCTGTAAACGATCGGATCGGTATCGAGCCGGGACCTCAAAGGCAGCGCCGGGTCCGGATTGCCGATGATCTACCCGGAGAAGTCAACTCGCCACTCGTCCTCCAGCCCGACCCGTAAGGTACATGTGTCGAGTTACGAGCTTCGGCCAGGTGGATCGGAATTGCGAGAAAATCCCTTTGACGAGGATTCGGCAAAAGGCGGTTCACTGAATGGTTCGACCACGATGCACTCATAACGCACCTCAAGCACGATCAGGTCGGTTGTGCCGCCCGGCGCGCTGAGTACTACGCTGTCGCCCTCCGCCGACTTCAGCAATGCGCGTCCCAGAGGCGAGAGCCAACTGATGTGGTTGCGGTTGAGATCGACCTCGTCGGAACCCACGACACTTACCACACGTTCGGCACCCTTGGCATCGGCATAGCGCACAGTGGCTCCAAAGAATACCCTCGCCGAGGCCTGCTCCGATCTCGGAGCGCCCGGGTCGACCACTTCTGCGGCTTCAATGCGCTTGCGGAGAAAGCGAATCCGGCCATCGATCTGACGCAGGCGCCGCTTCCCGTATTTGTAGTCGGCGTTTTCGCTGCGATCGCCGTTGGCGGCCGCCCACGACACCATCTCCGTGACGGCCGGGCGTTCCCTGGTGACGAGAAAGTGGTACTCCTCATTGAGACGTTTCAGGCCGCCTGGCGTGATGTAGTTCTTGCCCGGCGATTCGGGTTTGTCCGGTTGGGGTTGTCGAGTAAACGCTGTTCGCACTTCTTAGTCCGTCCCGCGCGAATCTCGCGGATGAGCCAGGGGCCACGAGGAAGGGGCGCGGAAAGCACCGAAGATGTCCGAGTTCCCTGGGAGGCGTGCCTCTACTCACCGATTGTTTCACGTCCTCCAACCCCGCGTTGAGCCGACCCGCCGCCAAGGGCGCTCGCGCGCGAAGGCACGCCGATCGCAGAAGGCCACCCGGCGCTTGCGAGGTGCCAGCGAATCCCGCACTACCCTTCCGTTGCCGGATTAGGGAAGGGTTGCCGACCATCCAACCGAAGCTGGCCAGCACGTCAGCATAGGCGCTATCCATAATTTCGAGGGGTATCGTAAGTTCCGGCGGGAGCTTCGGGGCCTGGAGCCCATCAAACGAGCTACAATCCCGCTATGCTGAACAACATAGCGGAAATTGAGAACCTTGAGCAGTTCTTCAAGTTCATCGAGTGGTGCAGCGCGTCGGAAAAGAATCTGATTTTCCGCGGAGTCAAAAAGAGCTCTTTTACTCTGCTCCCATCCGTTGGCCGTTTCAGAAAAGAGGGTAGGAACCTTTCGGTATCCGATGAAAAGCTGATGCTGACGCTGTTTCGGCAAAAAGGTTACCCCTTCCTCAAGGAGCATGCGGATGAGGACCTTGAAGTTCTGTCAATCGCCCAACACAGCGGAATGCCCACCAGACTCCTGGATTGGAGCAAGAATCCGCTTGTTGCCGCGTACTTTGCGGTCGAACACGACTTCGAAGAAAACGAAGCCCCCTGCGGGTCTGTCATCTACGTGTTTCAGCCGAAACACAAAGTCAACCTCAATCGGCGTCTGGATCCTTTCAGAATAAAGACCTTGACACGATTTGTACCGCGGCATTGGAGTCCTCGAATATCTGCGCAGGCCGGCCAGTTCACCATCCACCCACAGCCTAATGAACCATATGAATCCGAAGACATCAGCACAGCAACGATCAAGGTGTGTGTGCGACGACAGGTGAAGCTCGCGCTCAATCGGCTAGGCATCCATCGTGCTAGTCTCTACCCAGACCTCGATGGCGTGGCGGCATACGTTAAGTGGCTCCAAACGGAGGGGCACTGATGGGGGCACTGACCTACACAGGGCCTGCGCAAGGGCCGACGACTCCCAATCAGGTCGAGTGGTGTAGCGAATCCTCAGCTCGCGTTGCTAAGAGATTGTCGCCAAATGGGGGGAGTGGAATACTGGCTGTGGACGCTCCACTCGGGCAAAGGGTCCCCTGGAAGGGTTGCCGACGATCCTGCCGGAACGATTGCATGGGTGGATACAAATGCATTTCTCATTCCTAGCCTCCGCTCTGGCCATCAACCGGAGCCAGTCAGCCATTTTTCAGCGCGGTAAGTCCTGATACACTGAGCGGCTATGGCAACGAAACAAGCCACGCTGGAAGCCGGAATAGATCTACTGATCGAGATAAGGCTTGATGGGCCGAACGGGCTTGCGCTTTGTCACAAGATCAGACTGATGGCCACTCCTGACGACGGCGTCGCCGCAGGTGGTACCCGCAATATGAAGCAGGGTGTCTGTAATGACACGATCGTTCAAGCCATCCAGAACACGGGATCCACCCACGCAGACGTTCTCTTTGAGGAATTCCGCCGGCCTGCTGCCTCCGCGGTCACACTCGCGAGTCGTTCGATCGTTTCGTCCCAGAGGTGCTTAGGACAGGGCGCAGGTAAGGGCGTTCATGGAGAGCCATCCCGGTGGTTGGGAAGAACGTGGACCGTCTCGCCGTTCTCACCGTGCGCTTCATCAGGTGTCATATGGGCTAGGACGGATACGGCAGTGATTAACGTAGCGACAGGAGTAAAGTTCGATGTGGGCAGATATTGAATCTGAAGTCGACTATCTCAATTTCAACGAGCTTGCTGTTTTGGTTGCCGAGCTACTTAAAGAGGAACAACTACTCCCCATTTCTATTGGGGTGTTTGGGGGTTGGGGCACTGGAAAGTCATCTCTGCTGAAGCTCATTCAACAACGGCTACTTGATGGCAAGGAAGAAAAGGGCCAGGATCAATATCTGTTCGTCAAGTTCGATGCATGGCTGTTCCAGGACTTCGATGATGCGCGAGCGGCGCTATTGGAGACGATTGCGACCTCGCTTACGAAAGTCGCCAAGGAAGACCAGACGGTGCTGGAAAAAATCGTCAGTTTGGGAAAGAGAGTGAATGCCGTCCGTGTTTTGGGAAAAGCTGCAGAATTTGGAGGGGCCCTCGCGTTTGGAATTCCTCCTGGCATCGTCACCGGAATTATGGATGCCTACGATCACGTCATGGAGGGAACAGCCGGAGCGGAGGACATCAAAGTCGGAAAAGAAGCCCTCAAGAAAGTGAAAGAGGGAACGAAATGTTTCTTGAAGCCAGCCGAGGATAAATCGCCCCCGGAAGAGATCATGGCTTTTCGCCGGGAGTTCTCGGAATTGCTGAATAAGGATATTAAACGGACCGTCGTCGTATTCATCGATAATCTTGACCGATGCTTGCCAGACCACGCAATTCAGACTTTGGAAGCAATGCGATTGTTCCTGTTCATGCCGAAGACCGCCTTCATTATTGCCGCCGATGAGGACATGATCCGACATTCGATCAAGAAGCATTTCAAAGACCTCGAATCGCCGCTCCTTGTCACGAATTACCTCGATAAGCTTGTGCAGGTACCTGTGCGCGTGCCTCTACTGGGCGTGGCGGAGATGCGGGCCTATATGACCATGCTTTTTGCATTGAGAAGTGGCGCTGATGCCACAGCTCAGACGGGGTTGCGTACTTTGCTGGCGACAGCCCTGGAAAACGCGTGGCGCAAGGATTACCCCTCACGGGAGGAAATTCTCACCGTTCTCGGGGTCAAGGATTTCGGTCAAAAGCTTGAACTGGCCGAAAGATTGGCGCCACTGCTCGCCTCCTCCAAGGAAGTCGCGGCCAATCCTCGAATCGTCAAGCGGCTGCTCAACACGATTTCATTGCGGGCCCGCATCGCCGCACAGCGCGGCATGACCATCGACGAGGTGTTGCTCGCGAAGATCGCGGTACTGGAGCGGTGTACCGATACGGATACGGCGCAGTGGTTCTACAGGGAAATCAACGAAGCGGCCGACGGCAAGCCGAAGATCCTGAAGGAGCTGGAACAGCTCAGAGATGCCCCCGACCAATTCAGGGAAACATGCCCGCCGCCAATCGCGAAGCATGTTGATTTCTTGTTTCGTTGGGCTGCGCTTCCACCCGATCTAGCGGACCTCGACCTCCGGCCCGCGGTGTACCTTAGCCGGGACAGCGTGGCGCTCGCTTATAGGACCGCAGGTCTGTCGGCAAAGGCAGCCAACGCCCTGGAGGTTCTTCTCAAGGTGGCGCGAATTCACTCAGGTGCTGGTGAAAAAGCGATCGATGCTCTTCAACCCGACGAATACATCCCCGTTATGGACCAAGTCATCACGGAACTCCGCAAGGCTCCAGATTGGAAGAAGACCCCTCCTGGATTTTACGGTGCATTGTTACTGGCGAAGCGGTCCTTGACGGTTGCGGCGCCCAGGCTCGGCCAGTACATAGCGTCACTGCCAGAAGGCACAGGCGGCGCCTGGATGCCTGCCTTGCTGAAGGACGAAACCTGGGTGAGTAAGCTTCCAGTCGCGCAAAGGCGCATACCGGTGCAGGGCAATAAGCCGCCTGAACCCCGGAGAGGAGGGGCTTAGGCGGTGGGAACATCGGCATCGAATGGCGGCTCTCCCAGCGGTTCACCGCTTGTCCCGCCATGGGCAGACATTGATAATCAGGGGCCGGGTGAGGTTCCCGAGCCGCAGCGGTTCCGCGGCTTCCGGACAACGCTTGGAAAGTTCGTGTCGGGCGGCGATCCCGCCGTCGGCCGCAACGCCCTGGGCCGCTTCGTTACTTCCGGCCTTGGTGGCGCCAGCACTGGTACGCGGCGATTTGCTCCAGCGATCACGGCAGGTGGAGCGCTGGCAGGGCTCGTTGCTGACATCGCCCAGGGCGGAACAGGCGAGGCTATTGTTGGTTTTAACGTTGCTGAACTCGCCGGACAGCCAACCGACATCGCCATCGATCGAATCGTCAACGCTCTTTGCCCGCCTGGCACGACTGACGATGAGGCCATTCGTGCGGCGCTGGACGAGGCCCTGGGCGCGGTGCTTGGCGATCAGCCGGAATTCGATCCAGATAACATTTCATTGGAAATGCTGGACGAACTCCTCGTCAAATACGCTGAAGAAGAGGTGTACCTCAAGGTAGTCGCCGAGTCCGGCGATGCGTTTGACAAAGCGACAGATCCGGTTGTCCTTATCAATCGCGAGAACGAACTGCGTGAGTTGATCCGTGTCGTTGTAGATAAGGAGGGACGACCGGAGCTTTCGTCGAGTCTGCAGAATCTCAAACAGGGTGCATTTGAGGGTATTGTCCGTAAATTGTTTTCAACCGTGCTACGGACGTTCGAGGACTACGTCGAATGAACCGATTGTATTGCACATCTTCACCAAAGCGCGCTGTCAGCGCACGAAAAGCTGGATTCCTCCCGGTCCTTCTCTACACCACGGGCACACCGGAGTTGGCGGGTATCGGACATCCCATCATTAACGAGTGCCGCGAATTGCATCGACAGCCAAGCAGAACCGCCTGGGACTTTTTATCGTTGTCGCTCGGCGTCATCGCTGCTGACTCGTTTGTTAAGCGCGCGGATGCTGCAGATGGGTGGACACGAGAGATTGATCTCACGGTTGAATTACTCGACCCATCTCCGTGGCACAAAGTATCTGGCGAAATCGAGAAGACGCTTCGCTTCCTTACGGGCGATCTTTGGCACCTCACTTTCGAGCCCAACGGCCCAGCGATACCGGGACAAAAAAGGATGGTGTGGAAGGATGCTGGTTGTGACGCGGTGTGTCTCTTCTCCGGTGGCCTGGACAGTTTCATCGGCGCCCTCGATTTGACGGCCTCTGGGCTGAAGCCATACTTCGTAAGCTGCGCGTACCCGAAAGACGCCGAAAAGCAGGCAGCACTCGCGACCAGATTGAGCCTCCTCGGGAACAGGCATTTCCAGGCGAACCCCGACCCGCGCTGGGCTCACGAGAATGAGACGTCGATGCGTGCGCGCTCCCTCCTCTTTCTGGCGCTCGCAACGCTCATCGCTTCCACGCTGCGACTGAAGCCGGCAGAAGCGCCGGTGCCTGTATTCTTGCCGGAGAATGGGTTCATTTCGCTGAATGTACCACTTACGGCACGCCGGCTTGGCAGCCTCAGTACAAGGACCACGCACCCTCACTTTATTGGCGGTATACAGAGTATTCTGTCGAAAGCCGATCTGAACATTCAGATTCTCAACCCGTATCAATTAAGAACGAAAGGCGAGATGATGCGAGATTGCAGGGACTCCAACGCCCTGCAGAAACTCGCTCATATCACGGTTTCATGCGGCAAATGGAAGCGCAAATCGCAACAGTGCGGGAGGTGTTTGCCGTGTCTGATACGCCGCGCCGCCTTCGATGCTGCCGGTCTCGTGGATTCGACCGATTACCGATTTCACGAACTGTCAGGCGCCGACAATCAAGAGGACATCATTGCCGTCCGACTCGCCTATAATCAGATGCTCTCGGCTCCAGGCAAGTGGATTCGACGAACGGGGCCTATGCCGGAGGAAAACGCGTTGCGAGCAGAATTCGCGGACGTCTTTGTCCGTGGGTTGAACGAGGTTGGTGGTTTTGTGACGAGGGCTCTCCCGTGATTGCCGACATGCACTGTCATGTCGATCTCTACCCGGACCCAATAGTTGTGGCTCGGGAGGCCGCACAGCAGAACATCTGGGTGCTGGCCGTGACAACAACTCCGAAAGCCTGGCACGGGACCCGGACGCGTCTACAGACGTTCGAGAACATCGAAGTTGCCCTTGGTTTCCATCCTGAACTTGTTCATCTGCGACGAACGGAGATCTCACTCTTCGAATCGTTACTGCCGAAGTCGCGCTATGTAGGAGAGGTCGGCCTGGATGGCTCGCCCCAGTATCAAGAACACTACGAACTCCAACTGATGACGTTTGGTCGAATTCTGACGGCGTGCAAGAGGGTGGGCGGACGGGTGCTCACCATCCATAGCCGAAGAGCGGCAACAAGGGTAATAGAAGCACTGGAGGCCTCGCCCGGTTATGGTGTCTCCATACTTCATTGGTTCACCGGCACGCGTGCCGCACTCGATTTTGCCACTTGCCTAGACTGTTGGTATTCAGTGGGGCCGCCCCAATTGCAGAACTCTAGTGGTATTCAACGGGTTGCAGCCATGCCAAGAAACCGTGTCCTGCTAGAGACGGATGGCCCATTCGCTAAACATCAGGACCATGCGTTGAAACCGACAGACGTTATTACGGGGCTCGATCTGCTTGCAAAGGTCTGGAACGCTCCCGCGGCGGACGTGAAGGCGCAAATCGAAGCAAATCAAGCCGAGATTTGGCGCCTAGGCGCCTAGATGCATGAGATCACAGTCCGCGTGTTCGCAGCCCCTGGGCGCTAATTGCAGCTTCGCGCTTGTTAGCGATTCTGTTCTGAGAAGCAATCAATAAGAAACGAGAGAAGAGGCCTGTCAGAACAGCAAGGGTACAACCACCGCATCGCTACTTGAATCTTACTGATATTGATTGCTTCAGGACTTCTAATATGATTTCGCCAGCGCTGCGGCCCAAGGTCTCACCTATGTCAAACCTTGGCAGGAATCGCACGGCTTCGCTCGAGCTCAATTTGATTCCGTCGGGTTCGAAGTCACCCGTGCAGGTTGAAAGAAGGTGGAAGAGGTAGGTATCCTTGCGGTTGAACGGTATTAGCCTAAAGTCCACCGCTTGCTTAGGTTGCGCTGGCGAAAGCGGGTCCAACTGGTCTCCCCGGTGGTGGCGATCCGGCGACTCGCAGTGCGCGTTTACTATACGGCTAGTTTCCCCCATCGTTATGCCCATTGTGAACTCCTTGGCGTTCTGATTGCCCGAGTTCACGATCGTCAATTCCGTCAGGTAAAGGCTGGCAAAACCGTATTCCTTACCGTTTTCCTTGATCGTCACGACGGTTTCGAGCGTTGACGACTTCGGTGCTTTCGCGAATACCGGAGTTGTCTTGATTCGATACCGAACGGGCTGTATACGGTTCCGGTAGGAAGTGACTACAGCCGTAATAACCGCGCCGGCGGCGCCACCTCCAAGCATTGTGGCACCCAATTTCAGAATGTCCTGGTCCAAGGCCATGACAGCCAATTATACCGCTGCACCTCGGATTCGGAACGGAAAGTCAGCCTGTCGACGCTGATTGGCGTCGCTCCGTCCGTACGACGCGCGACTCGGAGAATGGCGCCATATACAGGCTATCTTGCCGGATTAGTAACGATAAACTCCGTAGCGTCCGGCTTCTTCCCAGCCCTTCGCCCATCCGGAACCGGCCTTCGGCCACGGTCGGAAATCCAGGAGTCCGCCAGCCTCCTCGGGCTCCATTTGGCCCTCAATCCCCCTTACGGAGAAGAGCGCGCACTATCGCAGTTCCGCCCAGGCCCATCTCTCCCGGCATCCCTCCATTCAACGTGGCGCCGATGATCCGAAGACCGCGGCTGCCCCGCAAACCAGCCCGATCGGCCTCCCGCTGGTCCTCCCCCAAACGTTGTCCGTCAACACGCCCCCGAAACCCCAGTACCCCGGATCGTCTCCACCGCCCCCTACGCCGCTCCCCGGTACCATCCGCAACCGCCCTTCGGTCCCGCAGGTCATCACGCCCCGAATCCACCGCCACCAACCGGCCCAGCCGCCGGTCTCCCCCCACTTCTCCCTCCAAATTCACCATTAAGCATTCTTCATCACGCGAGCCTCTTGCAAAACTCGACGCTGAAACCAAAGGAATTAGGG